>CAISEW010000017.1 GCA_903884455.1 uncultured Chloroflexota bacterium
CATCCTGACCAAGCCCCTGGGCACAGGCATCATCAGCGCCGCTCTCAAGGGCGGTGAGGCGAGTGAGCAGGCTGTGGCCAGGTCGGTAAGCAGCATGACCACCCTAAACAGAAAAGCTTCTGAGCTGATGCTGACTGTGGATGTCCATGCCTGCACCGATATCACCGGATTCGGGCTGCTGGGGCATGCCTGTGAGATGATAGAGGGCACTGATGTGGGCATGATAATTCACCCGGATGCGGTACCCTACTTCCCTGAGGCGAAAGAGTACGCCGAGATGGGCATGGTGCCCGGCGGCACCACTCGCAACCGGGATTTCCGCATCAAAATGGTGGAGATAGACAAAAACGTTTCCAAGGTTATGGTGGACATCCTCTTCGACCCCCAGACCTCAGGCGGCTTGCTGATGGCCGTGCCCGCCCCTGAAGCCGAACCGCTACTGAAAAAAATGCATCGCGCCGGCATCGTAGCCGCTGCCCTCATCGGCGAGATAGTGGCAAAGCCCAAGGGGAAGATAGTGGTAAGTTCTACGGAGTTGTAGCCAGCACCCAATAAATCACTTGAGATGCCCTTCAGTCGCTACAAAAACAGCAGGGGCCACTAGTCCGATCTTCTCAAAGTAACAGCTAACAATGAAGTCGGGGCAAAAACCGTGAACATTCGCTATTATATTGGGATAGTGGATGACCTGTGATGACCTAGGATTTAGAACCAAGGTCATAAGAAGACATTCCACATCTGAAGGCACCCCAACAATTTGACGATTTCCCTTCGGTTTGGCACTCTTTTCAAGAATGGTGATATCACCGCTGTACGCATATAGAATAGACACCGGTTTCTTCACGGGGAACCAATCTAGCTCCCATTCATCCACTTTGCCTTTGTCATCAAGCATATGAGCAACGCCACAGTTTTGTGCAATCCTTGGCGGATGGAGTGTAACATGAGGAGTCCTCGCATCTTTTATGCCTATGTTTCCCCTGGTTAGGGTCTGGGCAAGCCCAGTAAAAGCACCAGAGCGAACTACTGCACTACCATACTCTACAAATCTAAGCGTTTTTGACATAAAACCAAATGACAACGAGCCGCCTTTGAGCATGTTTATCCAGCAAAATGAGTATAGGCCACCTCTATACCTGAGATAAATTCGTACTTTACCTTCCCATTCTTTTTTAGACATCGCCTATCTTCTGACAAGTATCAGTACTAATATTTTCTCTGTATTGAATTTCTTGCGTTAGTATACATGTCGCAGTAAAACATCGCAATTTTTGGTAACAGATGAGAAGCATACTGAAATACAATTTGATACCCTAATGCCATTCGTGGTGAGTCGAGCCATGAATAGCCCTCCGACAGGCTCAGGGTAAACGGATTGGCGGCTGCTTGCACGGGAATGATATTTTGTAGGGGCGGTTCGCGAACCGCCCCTACAGCATCTATAAAGGCACTTCGGTTAATTTAAAAGGACGAGGCAAATTATAGTGATGTAGGGGCTCAAAATTTTAAGCCCCTACCTGTAGCGTCGCCACTCCCGTGGCAACGAATTACCCGTCGTGACAGTAGTCACGACGCTACACCTGGATTCCCGCTGGCGCGGGAATGACATTTCGTAGGGGCATGCCAGTGCTTCATGCTGACTGAGGAGGGTTAATTCTGGTTTCTCTATTTCTTGGCTCGACACTCTTTCCCAAGAATAACCTTGTCTTTATTTCGGAAACCCCCGAATTTGAAGAAGCTCTTCAGCTGTTCGTCATCATCTCTTAAAAGCACTTGTGCATTGACTTTGTTTCGCTCACACACCTCACAAAAGGCTTCAACCAGCCTTCGACCTATGCCCAAATGCCGATAATTAGGGTGTATCACAACCATGTGTATCC
>CAISEW010000018.1 GCA_903884455.1 uncultured Chloroflexota bacterium
CGGCACTTTCTTGACCACGATGTTGTAAGGCAAAGAGGGCAAAAAAAGTCGTCTGAGCTACATTTATGCCTGGGGCATAAACTCCAAAAACGCCGCAACTTTCATGCATAAAAAGTTGCCTTTACTTGCACCATCATAGCGCATTTCGCTCTTTTGTGCAATGCCTGTTTTCATTGTTTGCCTCCTTTGTACAATATGATTCTACCACCCCCAAAAACAAGCGCAACTCCTTTTTGGGTAAAACTCGGGGGGCGTCAAGCAAAGGCCACAGGGGAGCTTATATGGGCGTTTGGGGCGAATGCGGCACGAAGAAAATTTTTTGGCATGGATTTTTTTCGCCTCCCTTAAAAGGGCCGTTTGGCCGAGTTTAGCGGCACACACATCAGCGTGCAATAACCTGGGCAACTATTGCCGCAGCCGCACCAATTAAGGCTGCCAAAAGCATACCTATCATAAGCAGCCTTTGGTTTTTGGCATCCCGTTGAAGTTCCCTGTGCTCAACGGGGGAGTAACCGGGATTGTAGGGGAA
Source organism: uncultured Chloroflexota bacterium (assembly GCA_903884455.1). GTDB lineage: Bacteria > Chloroflexota > Dehalococcoidia > GIF9 > AB-539-J10 > RBG-13-51-36. The sequence goes on from CAISEW010000018.1 coordinate 530, forward strand.
GAAGTAAAGGCACTTGCGGTTTGAGTTTAAGAATTGGGAAAAAGCGTCCTTTGGCTTGTCCTTGAAATCAAAACGGCCCCACACATGCCTTGCGCAAGTTAATATGTCGGGGTCTGAATGCTTGCTCTCGGCTATTTGGTCTCGTCCCCGTTGTGTGCATTCTTGGATACCATAAAGTCCAAGCTCTTTCCCTTCCTTAAAGTCATATGTTATTCCTGGCATAAAAACTGGGCTTATATACAAAGCCAAAAAACCGCAATTGCAGCATTTAGCCCATTTTCCAAACACGTCACCGGTATTGTAGCAAACTTGCATGGGCTTGTCGTTTTGCGCCCCAACGGAGCTTTTTACGTTTGATGATTGTGCAAGAAAATATTTCTTTTCCAGTCCGAACAGGGGCAACCTCGGCCGTGGAGGAGACTTGGGAGAGTTTGGAGGGGGCTGAAATCTTTGGCGCCAAGGCGGCAAAACCTTGCTTGCAGGCGGGAGTTGCATCTTTACAGGGCTTATGCTATTATGATGTTGCACTTTAAAAATTTGGCTGGACCCTCAAGAGGTGCCCGCTAATGCCCCGAGACAAGGGCGGAAAGCGAAAGCGCCGATGCCATTAAATGGCTAGGGCGCATTACCACCCCAGGGGGTTATCGTGGGTGGGGGATGGGCCGTGTACGTGGGTGAACGGCCTCGGCCAAGTTAGGGTGTACATGGACGATAATGGGGGCGGGAGCAACACCCCGCCCCCTGCGCCCAGGTGTTGCAAAGTGTTGCTAGGTGTGTTGCAAAATGGGGATTTATGAGTAATGAGGTAAATAACAAGCTCGGCTTGCTAGAAAAAGCTGAGTTTTGGCGTTACATAAACAGCTTACCCGAGCATTCCTTTAAGGCATTAATGATTGTGCCCGAAGGGGATGCTGGCAAAGCTAAAACTATCATATCCACACAAACGGGCCAAAGCCCACCTCGTTGCGAAGTAAACCCCAAAGAATAAATAACAAGGAGGTTTACTTTGACTTTAGTAAGCACTGATTTCCTCGACGCCCTGTTGACCAACTTTCAGGCCATTTTTGAACAGGGCTACATGGAAGCGGACAAGCAAGCGCAATACAAACCATTTACCCTTATAGTTCAATCCGATGCCGCCAAAGAAGTGCATTCGTGGCTGGGCGCCGTTCCCGCCATGAGCCAGTGGGTGGACGAAAGAAAAATCTATGGCTTGACCCCCCAGGCTTTGGAGGTAACAAACCTCGACTGGGAGTCAACCTTCGGCGTGGATAGGAACACGCTGGCGGACGAAAAGTACAATATGATTAAGTACCGCATACAGCAACTGGCTTCACGGGCCACCACCCACATAGGCGGTCAAATTTACAAAGCGCTTAACCTGGGGGCAAGCGCCAAAGCCTATGACGGTGTCACGTTTTTCAATGACGCACGTGTTGACGGCGACAGCGGCACACTGGACAACATCCTCGCCGGCGATTACAGCGCAGACACGACCAAGATTAAAACCGCTTTAAGGGCGGCAATAGCCTTGATGAAAAACTACAAAGACTGTCGGGGGGAACCACTGGACTTAAGCCCGGACACCATCATTTGCAACCCTGCGTACGAGCTTTACTTCCGTGAAGCGCTGCTCCCCAGCATCGCAGGCACAGTCTCACCGTATGGCGACCTCATCAAGACCATAATTTCAACCCCGCACCTAACATCGGGTTCAAACAAAGACTGGGTTTTGATTTGCAGTGCAAACGTTCTGAAACCTTGTCTTCTGCAAATGCGGGAGAACCCCACCTTGACCAGCTTGGATAAGCCGGACAGCAAGGACGCTTTTATGAAAAGGCAACTGTATTACGGCGTAAATTACCGTGGTGCGGTTAGCTTGCTTGAACCAAGGACGGCAATCTTGGTTGATTGCTCGTAATAGACAAGCAAGGTGAACAAAGAATAATGACCAGGGCAAGGGGCATGGCAACGCCGCAGGGCCGTGCCCCCGTTGCCCACAAATAAATGAAAGGAGTGTGAGTAATGACACCATTAGATAAGAACAAGGATGTACCACGCAAACCGGGTGAGCTGCAAGCTTACCTTGTGGAAGATGATGTTCACATTTTTAAGGGCGCTTTGGTGGTGGCCAACGATGCGGGCTACGCCGAACCCGCAACCAACGCCGTGGGCAAGGTGCTGCTGGGCGTGGCCTTCGAGGAATGCGATAACACATTGGAGGAGCATTCCCAGGGCGGCAAATCTTGCAGGGTTTACCGTGGGGGCGCTTTTAAACTTCTCACCGATGACTTGGCCCAAGCCGATGTTGGCATTCTTTGCTATGTGGAAGATGATGCCACGGTCAACGATGCCGGCACCGCAACCCAGGGCGTTATTGCGGGCACGGTGGTCGAGATTAAAAGCGCAACGGAAGTGTGGGTGGATATTGCCGCAGGCGTTTTGGCGGGCGAGCTGAGCGCCGCCGTCAACGCCGATACGCAATAATGGCTGATGGCCCGCCCAATGGGGGTGCTGCAACAATAAAACGCCGCCGATGGTCGATTGGCGGCGCAAGCGCCCGAGGGGGGTCGCCCAAGGGCGCAAATGTTGGCTGAAGACCTTCTCTGTTGCTCCTTCCACCGCAACCGCAGCGCAGGTGGACTGGCGGCGGGCGGGAACATCGGGGCGGGGAGTGCCACGGGCGGGGGTTCAATCCCGTCCTCCCGCCAGGTGGCGCTCCCCATTTTAAAAATGCCAGAGGTAAAACTGCAATAGGGCATTCGCCCCTCTGGACGGCTGTCGGGCCGTGCAACTGGCGGATGCCCCCCATTTTAAGGTTGGAAAAGCGGGTGAAATTCTTGGACAATGTTTTAGTGGAGGCCTGGGATTAACGCTCGATTTTTAGCAATTTTTGGCCTTCAAACTGGCAAAATAATACATGGGAGTGAAGGATGGACAGACTAAGAGAGGAACGTTTTTGGGGTTACGTGAACAAGGAAGGAAAATTAATGCCCGGCATGACAAGCAGATGCTGGGAATGGCGGGGCTATACCGATGAAAGGTGCGGCGAGTTTACCGTGGCCACAAAACCCAAACAAGTTACCGATTATGCTCATGCCATAGCATGGGAGCTGGGCGGCGGGCCAAAGTCAACAGTCAAGTTCCCCCTTCACCACCTGTGCGGCAATGCGCTCTGCGTTAACCCCAACCACATGGCTATGGTCACAATCGCCAGCCATAAGAGGCTGCATACCGTCCGTTCCGATGCAAAGTGCCCCAAAGGGCACCCGTTTGATGAGGATAATCCTTTGATTGACGGCAAGGGCTACCGCCGATGCCGTGAGTGCGCCAATGAAAGCAGGCGCCAGTACACCAAAAAACGGGGGCAAAAGAATGCCCGGAAAGCGCTGGAGGGGTTGGGCAATGGGGCATAATTGGGGCCTTATTGAGGATGAGATTGCAATTCAGGGCGGCAAGCTGCCCAGCGCCCTGGTATCAAGGAATGAGAGACAGGGGCGGGTCATGGCGGCAATGGACGAAATGCTGGGGTTTGCCGCCAAATTGGGGTTAAGCAAAGCGGTGTTGGCCGGGGAATTGGGCGTTAGCCGCATTAGTCTCTACCTTTGGCAAGATGGCAAGGCCCTGCCCACCATGAAGAACTACTGCAATTTGTTGCGGCTATGTTCAAAGTTGCAAAAGCAAACGGCTGAGGAGTGTAAAATCTAGTGTTAAGCTTACTGTTAACCCTACTGTTAAGCATAGAGAGAGATAACTGTAGAGATAGATAATAAGATAAAGATTAACGGTAACAGTAAACCCCCCACAGTGTTATCCAGCAATGAGGCTGCGCCAATACAAAACCTTACCCTGTACAAAGCCAAACTCCAGAAAATTAGCTATCGAGGAAAAAGCGGGAATACTCGGGAATAATTTTGACCAGGACAAAAACCGTACCATGTACAAAGCTAAAAGCACCATGACCAGCTATCGAGCGAAAAGCGGGAAACCTCGGGAAACTTTTTGACCAAAACAAAAGCGCCCCAAAAATTTAGCTATCACGCAACAGCACGCAACTCCACGCAACTTTTTGAGGATGGCAAAGCCAAAGACAAACCCCCACAGTGCTGGCCACGAAGGGGCGCAGGATTGCGGCAAGCGCCCGTTCAAAGGGCGGCCAAGGGTGGAGGGGCAATCTCTATTGGCCTCCACCAAGATTGCTTCGTGGCTACACTCCTCGCAATGACAAAGTGGAAGCTCAATAAATTAGGCTATGTCTCCTGCTCTGTTTTATTTCTTTGTTTTGCTAATACGTATTAGTCCAGCAAAAGCAAAAGCGAGGGAAAAAACAGTGAGAGACGCTGTAAAGAAGTTCATATCCCACCTTGCGCCAATCCACTTGCTTATGTCTTCATAATAAATACTCTGTTTATCCGTCAAAGCTAATAACAATATTCCTATAATGAACAGAGCAGCAACTATAAACTCTGGTCGAATCTTAGTACCTAAATACCAAACAACGAAATTAACGAAAATTAACACTATAAACGCTATAAATATAGTCAACAACCATATATGCCAGTGCCCCACGACTAACTGCTCAAAGACCGACAACTTCCAACCACTGGAGTGGAGTGCAATTAACGCAGTCGAGATGATTGCTACTACTAAATAAACAACTAGCAATTTCCATGTTAAACGCCACGAGGCAAACTCCCTTTGTTCTATTTCTGGTGGGTGTTTAAATAGAGGCCCATAATGACACCATTGGCACGACGACCATTTGTCAACTACTACAGTCTCTCGTCCACAGTTAGGGCATTTCTTTGTTCTCTGCCTTACAGGGCGTTTCTTTGTCCTTTGCCTTACCATCTTCGTATTTACTTAAAATAATACTCCTCCACTCAACTAAACCTCAAGATGCTTTTTGCCCTAGGGATGAGTGCGGTAAAGCTAATACCCTACTCCGCCCCTCTTTACCCGCTACCGTGTAACCGTGTTAATAATTGGGCCGCCGCCCGGGATGGGGCCAACAAACTGCGCTTTTTATGCATGTAAATTAGCTACAAAAATGCTGGCTGCCAGATTGTGAGGCGAGTGGGCGGTGCGCCGAGGCGGAGGGCATTCTGAACTCGGAATTAAAAATGCGCACGTAGTAAAAACCCAATAAATCCAAGGCAATAATTCCGATAAATCAGGGGGAATTGTGTACGATGATTGCGGGGTTTACTTTACCCCTTTGCTTCAGGTGTATAGGGGAACATTACTAAGAGTGGCCTTATTCAACCACTACCTCAAACTTTTGCACTTTGCCTTTCCACCCTGCATAATGTATGGAGTATCCAAGCGTGAAAGTACCTGTTTGAGCAGGAGCTTTAAGTTTAAATATCGTAGCACGTGTTACACCGGGTAGAATGTTTGGGACTATCTGTTTATAGGTGCAAGCGGATGCTATCTCAAACTCTGCGTCTTGAGACCATGTTTCCCGGCCCGGAAACGAAAAACCCTGAGGAGCAAAAAACATAACCTCTGCCCTTTCGACAATGTCTCCTTTGACAAGGGCGACGTCAAATTCGATATCCAGAGTTGACTCTTTCTTACAATGAAAAGGCGGTTTTCTGCCCCCAAACACAAATCTCAGCTCCGGTTTTACTGCCTCGTCGTGTTTTTCTAAAGCCGTTCCAAGTGCTCTCGTCATTCTTGCCAACGCAGCTTGCTCCGAAGTCACAGCGACCTTTTCGATTTTCGTAAGGCCAAAGTAAATTCTGTAAAGGCTAAAGCCTAGCGCAGCCACGCCGAAACCCCACAAATAAGGACTAACCGATTGATATGCACCCGTGCTAAACCCCCAGGCAAGGGCACTAAGAACCACTGATAGAAGAAGGGGAATGCCCGGGTAAAGAACGCCTCCTTTGGTTTTGAAAACTTCATAACCTCGGCGTATGTGCTTCGTTTCTTTTTCAAACCTCTTTTTCTTGTCTATTAGATTTCTAAGTGTTTTTGCAGCCTGCTCAAATTCTCCTGTCCCCTCTGCTGCCTTATCCAAATCTGTTTTAGCCTGCTCAACCTGTTTTTCAATTTCGCTATCCTGTGCAGCCCGTCTATCATTTTCTTCTTTAGCGGCACTCTCTACGGCTAAGCCCAAAAGCGAGGAGGCCAAAACAAATATAGCTACTACTATGGCTAACAATGCAATCGCCAGAAAGGAAGTCACCTGATATACAATAGTCCAATCCATTTGCTATTTCTCCTTATTTTTACCCTCCAAGTCCGTTGGCTACTCATTAGGCACAGTATACATCGTAATTGTAATTGTAGCACTTGCCGAAGAATTGCTCACCTTGTTTATGCTGTTGGTTGCCTCATTATTGGGAGCGCCAGTAGAGGAAGGCTTGAGGCCTTATTGTGGGCTTATGTCAATTTAGTCAGTCAGATGTGATATAATTAGGTAAACCTAGATAAGTCTTCATCAATCAAGGGTTTGGGGACATTCCATGGCAGAGCAAAAACAACAAGGTTCAGAACGGTCAGAGCCTTTTAGCGCACGACTGCATATATTGGGCTATTTTGCTGCTTTCATATTTCTATATATTGAAGGTGGCAGACTCTCCAATATGCCTATTCAAGTAGTGAGCATATTGTTCCTAGCGGGTGCAGTTCTCACAGCGCTTGGGCAACTTCCTTTTGCAGTATTAAAGAAGGTAGCCAAATCTGCTGATGACGCTCTCACCTTGCCAATGTATCTCATTGCCATAATAGGTTTCATTCAGGGGGTTGTTGATTTGGTCAATTTCACGAGACAAGTAGAACTGTTATGGGCTATCCCTGTTGTGCTTTTCGGAATCACCGTGTATGACATAACCCGCTTAGTCAAGGTTGTGAGAGAAGACGCTAGGTTAAGAGGCAACAACACAACCATAATCAGACTGCTTAAGGTGTTAACTTTCGTTCTTCTGGTTGTTGTCCTAGTAGTGCTCGCATTTGATGGTAAAGGAATGGACAAGCCAATTTTTTGGCTAATCCCGGCAGTAATATCATTAACAATTGTCCTATTTCTTGATGGTACTTTCAAAAAATAGGGCTGGTTCAGGGCATCCCCCTTGCTCTATTTGTTGTACTTCAATCGCTCTACCACCTTGCCCTGGGCGTCCAGCCCCATCCGCTTTATTTCCTCCACCATTGTTCACCTCCTACCCCCCAACCGTTGCATTGGCAAACGGGGCGTATTTTTGGTGCGCCTCATGCATTTCCCCGTTGCTAATGTGCACGTACAAGTCAATCGTTATTGCCACGCTGCTGTGCCCGAGTATTTTGCTTAGCACCTCAACCCGCATCCCATTCCTCAAACTGTAAGTGGCAAAATAATGCCGCAGGGCATGGGGGGTAAAAGGCTTTACAGCGCACCTTGCACATTGGTGCTTAAACGTTTTCTCAAAACAGCCTTCGGCCAAATGGCCCTCCAGTTTGCCGGCTGGGAACAGCCAGGGCGAATGCCCATCCCGCCCAATCCAGGCTTTTAACATAGTTGCCACGTGCTCCGATACGGGCACCGTCCTTTGTTTCCTGCCCTTGCCCATAACCTTGATTTGCCCCTTTTCAAAGTCAATATCCCCCTTTTTGATTGCGCAAGCTTCGCCCAATCTCAGCCCGGTGTTTGCCAGCAGGGTGGTAATTGTTTTGAATTGGGGCGTATCCCCGTGGCGGTAACACTCGCTTTGCAGCAGCTTAGTTACATCTGCTTCGTCGGGTATTTCCCGTTCCTTAAAAGGCACCGTTAGCGGCTCCAATTTGGCCGTTGGGTCTTCATGCGCCAGGCCCATTTTGCAAAGGTACTTGAAAAAGCTGATTAAGGCATACTGCTCGCTTGCAACCCTGGCCGGGCTTACCTCATCAAGCCGTTGGGCTATGTATGCTTGTATGCTTAAGCAGGTGGGCTGCGGGTCGTGTTTCAGATAGCGTCTAATATCTTCCTCGTAGCTTTTAATTGTGCTTGGGCACAAGCGCCTGGTTTTGAGGTTGGTTAACCACAACGGTATGCCCTCTTCAAGGTTTTGCAGGGCGGCTGTTTGCGGGGCGTTGCCCTGGGCAAGGTTTGCCAGCATTTGTTGGGCCATTTGCCAGGCAAGCGCTTGGAGATAATTTTGAATTTCGGGGGTGAGATTGGCGGGGGGAGGGCCTGAGCCTCCCTCATTTGTGCAATAAAAGTTGCCTTTACTAGCCAATTATAAAGCATCTCGCTCTTTTGGTCAATTTCTATACAAGATTTTTTTGTCGTGATATGATATACGACATTACTAAATTAGGGAGTCTATAACAGTGGACAAAGAGAAAAAGGGAGAAATCATCACCCAATTTAGACTTAAGGAAAACGATAGTGGGTCTGCCGAGGTCCAGGTGGCTTTGCTTACCGAGAGGATAAATCGGTTAACGGAGCATCTTAAGTTGTATCCCCAGGATCGACACTCCCGGCATGCGCTCCACGGGGTGATAGGGAAGCGGAGGCGTTTTTTGAAATACCTGAACAGGACGGCGCCCGAGCGGTATTATTCTCTTATTACCAGATTGAGTTTGAGGGAATAATATGTCTGATGTTTTTGAGCGTTCAGTAGCTGGCAAGACCCTTAGCATCCGGGTAGGGAAATTCGCTCACCAAGCCAATGGTGCTGTCGCTGTTCAATATGGTAACACGGTTGTCTTGGCTACTGTCTGTGCGAGCTCTGAACCCAGAGAGGGGATAGATTTTGCCCCTCTAACAGTGGATTATGAAGAAAGGCTCTATGCCGCGGGTAAAATACCAGGCAGCTTCATCAGGCGGGAAGGACGCCCTACTGAGGAAGCAATTATAACTAGTCGGCTCATCGATCGCTCCCTGCGCCCACTTCTTTCCAAGGAGTTTAATTATGATGTTCAAGTTGTGGCGACAGTGCTATCTGTTGACCAAGAAAATGAACCCGATATTTGTGCCCTTATTGGCGCTTCAGCAGCCTTGACATTATCGGATATCCCGTTCTCTGGTCCTATATCGGCAGTGCACGTGGGCTATATAAACGATGCTCTAGTCGTGAATCCTCCCTTAGCTCAAATGGAGAATAGCTTGCTCGATGTAATCGTTGCTAGCACTAGTAGAGCCATTGTGATGGTGGAAGCAGGCGCCAAAGAGATTTCCGAAGAGATACTGCTCAAGGCAATTAAGTTGGGACACGAGGCGAATCAGGAGGTCATTAAGCTTCAGGAAGAGCTACAGCGAATTTATGGCAAAGCCAAGGTAGAAATCAAATCTAAGGGACTTGCTCCTGAGCTTTCATCTCAAATCGCTTCCATACTTGGTGAGAAATTAAGCCAGGTTCTAGAGGAACCAGGGAAACTGCAAAGAGATAAGGCTCTGACGTCTCTCAAGGAAGAAATAAAGAATAAGTTAGTTGATTCTTTTTCTGAAGATGAAATCAATGTCGCTTTTGAAACCCAGCTTAAAGCTGCGGTGAGGGCAAAAATATTGCAGACGAGGCGACACTTGGACGGTCGCCAAACTAAAGAAATTCGTCCTATTAGCTGTGAAGTCGGTATCCTTCCTCGCACCCATGGCTCAGGATTATTTGCCCGTGGGGAAACCCAGGTGTTGACTATTACCACTTTGGGGTCTACAAGTCGGGAGCAGTTATTGGATGGCATAGGGCTGGAGGAAACTAAACGCTTTATGCATCATTATAATTTCCCCCCCTTTTCTACTGGTGAGGTGAAACGGATAGGAACAGCAGGGAGGCGCGAGATTGGGCATGGTGCTTTAGTGGAACGGGCTATTGCACCAATACTGCCATCGGAGGATGATTTTCCTTACACCCTACGTCTGGTTTCCGAAGTGCTTAGTTCTTACGGAAGCACATCAATGGCTAGTGCTTGTGCTTCGACCCTCTCCTTGATGGATGCCGGTGTGCCTATAAAGGCGCCTGTGGCGGGGATAGCCATGGGTTTAGTTACCGGAAAGGATGGGACCTATGTTGTTCTAACCGACATTGTGGGTATGGAAGATGCCTATGGTGATATGGATTTCAAAGTTGCTGGCACAGCTCGTGGACTCACGGCTTTGCAGCTTGATATCAAGCTGCAGGGGATAGGTTATGGCATCCTGGCTGAAGCTTTAAGTCAGGCTCGTGAGGCAAGGTTGGAAATATTGGGGAAAATGAGTTTGGCTATCAGTGCTAGTCGCTCTGAACTCAGTCCCTATGCTCCCAGAATGTATGAAATAACGATTGATTCGAGTAAGATTGGGAGCGTCATTGGTCCTGGGGGTAGGGTTATAAGGTCTATTATAGATGAAACCAAGACAACTATAGATATAAAGAACGATGGTACGGTTCGCGTTGGCTCTTCAACCGAGGAAGCAGCCCAGAAAGCAATCAAAATAATTCAGGGCTTAACTCGGGAAGTAGAGCAAGGAGAGATTTACACTGGAAAAGTAACCAGGCTATTCAATTTTGGTGCCATGGTAGAAATCCTGCCGGGTAAAGAAGGCCTCGTCCATATCAGCGAGCTTGCTAACTACCATGTACCCCAGGTCGAAGATGTGGTTAAAGTGGGTGATGAGGTAATGGTGAAGGTCATTGGGATTGACAATTCCGGTAGGATAAATTTATCGCGCAAAGCAATATTGGAAGGGCTTTCCAATCTCCCTGGTGCTAAAGTTAGTAATTCCTCGGCTCCCAAGGACAGTCAAGGGAAATTTGTTCACCCACGTGACAGGGGTGAACAACATGGTAACCGTAGCAAATAAATTGCTTTACTGGGGGGGTGAGAAAGGAACATGACTTCTTCTTTAGAACCCATAAGAGTAGTTATTAATGGCGCTTTAGGCCGGATGGGGCAAGAAATAACTAAAGCTGTGGTTTGCGAACCCGGCTTAAGGGCAGTGGGTGCTGTGGAAAAGGAAGTAACTCAGCAATATCTTCCTTTAGATGAGGCTCCCGAACTGGTACTCCTTTCTTCCGATTTAGACTCGCTTTTAAAGAGCTGCGATGCAGATGTGGTGGTAGATTTCACTAATGCCGAGGTTTCTATGGCAGCTGCCCGCATTGCTATTAAACGAAAAGTTAACATGGTTATAGGCACCACAGGCCTTTCTGAGGAAAATTTGGCAGAAATTGCAAAATTATGCCAGGCCTATAAGGTAGGGGCGGTAGTGGCACCCAATTTTTCTCTGGGGGCGGCACTTTTGATACATCTATCAAAAGTTGCTGCTAAGTTTTTCAACCACGCCGAAATTATCGAAATGCATCATGATAAAAAGGCTGATGCTCCTTCAGGAACTGCTATAGCTACAGCCAGGGCGATGGCGCAAATGCATGGTAAACCATTCATTTATCCTAAAGTTACACGTGAAGTACTAAGCAATACTAGAGGCGGAGAAATGGATGGCATAGCTATCCATAGCTTGAGATTGCCGGGGTTTATGGCTGGGCAGGAAGTTGTATTTAGCGGAGCGGGTGAGACTCTAAGCTTACGTCACAATACTATAAGTCGAGAGTGCTATCTGCCTGGCGTTATCCTGGCAATTAAGGAAGTGACAAAGCGCAAGGGGCTAACTTACGGGTTGGATGCCTTGCTAAAACTTTAGGGAAGGCCATGGAAGAATTCAATATAGCTATTGTTGGCGCTACCGATATTATAGGGCAAGAAATTATTAAGGTACTTGAGCAGCGTAAGTTCCCCGTAGCTTCTATCCAATTACTAACCCCGGAGTATTCTTCTGGGGTGAAACTCCTCTTTAATCATCAAAGAATTGAGGTTAGGGAAGCGAAGACAGAGGCGTTTCGTGATGTCGATATTGCCTTTTTCTCTGCTGGTGCTGATATTAGTCGGAGGTTAGCGCCTTTGGCTGCCGAAGCCGGAGCAGTGGTTGTTGATAATAGTAGTGCTTTCAGGATGAACCCTGCAGTGCCTTTGGTAGTCCCAGAAGTCAATGCTGGGGATATAGAATGGCATAAGGGGATAATCGCCAGTCCGAAGTGCTCCACAATCCAAATGGTGGTAGCGCTTCATCCCTTGCACAGGATCAATCCCATAAAGAGGATTGTGGTGAGCACTTATGAGTCAGTATCAAGTAGCGGCAGTGCTGCTCTGAAAGAAGTGACAAATCAAGCACGGTTAGTTCTGGAAGGGCGCCGTATTTGTCCTCATGTGTATTCTCATCAAATAGCCTTTAATGTACTGCCAGAAATCGGTGTCTTCTTGGATAATGGATATACTAGGGAAGAACAGAGAATGGTAGAGGAAACGCGGAAGATACTGCATACTGAAGACATAGCTATTTCGGCCACCTGTGTCCGAGTTCCTGTTTGGTTTGGGCATAGTGAAGCGGTGAATATAGAATTCAGTTCGCCCATCACCCCTGAAGAAGCGAGGAAGATTTTGGCACAAGCTCCGGGAGTCAGGGTGCTCGATGACCCCACCGTCAGTTTTTACCCTCAACCTTGGGCTGCTAGTGGGTCAGATAATGTATTTGTAGGCCGAATTAGAAAAGATATCTCGCATTCCAATGGACTTGTTATGTGGATAGTGGCTGATAATCTGCGTAAAGGGGCGGCGCTGAATGCTGTGCAAATTGCTGAAGAAGGGATAGCGCGGGGTTGGATAAGCCTTAAAGAGAGTTTAGCTAGTTTAAATGAATAGGCGGCCAGGGGTTCCCAAAAGCTCTTTAAAGTTTCGGGGTAAGAATAGGCTGGGGCGTTTATTAACAGCCATGGTGACGCCTTTTGATGCTCGGGGCGAGGTTGACTATCAACAAGCTAGGAGGCTGGCACTATCTTTACTGGATTCAGGTAGTGATGGGGTGTTGGTCTCGGGCTCCACTGGCGAGTCTCCTACTCTGAGCAGGGAAGAGAAACTACGGCTTTTCACTGAAATAAAATCAGCGATAGCCGACCGCGGAGCGGTAGTTGCTGGCACAGGCAACTATGACACCAGAGAAAGCCAGGAGTTAACTAAGGAAGCGGAGAAAACTGGTGTCGACGCTTGTCTCTTGGTAGTTCCCTATTACAATCGGCCAACCCAGCAAGGCTTGTGGGAGCATTTTAAAGCCATTGCCCAGAGTACTACCTTGCCTTGCATCCTCTATAATGTGCCATCGCGTACGGTTACCAATCTTGCTGCTGATACGGTAATCAAGCTGAGCCAAATTGATAATATTGTGGGCGTGAAGGAAGCCAGTGGCAATCTCGGGCAGATAGCTGAGATTATTCAGGGAACCAGTGCAGATTTCTTAGTTTACAGTGGCAATGATAGTGATACCTTCCCCATACTCGCTCTGGGTGGTTACGGCGTGATTAGCGTCGCCTCTCATCTAATAGGAATCCAGATAAAGGACATGATAGAGAAGTTCCTTAACGGTAAACCTCAAGAAGCAGCCAAGATCCACAGATACTTGTTACCTCTGGTAAATGTCCTGTTCATCGTTCCCAATCCCATGCCTGTCAAGTGGGCGCTGAATTATGTAGGTTTTCCAGTGGGTAAACCGCGCTTGCCTCTAGTTGAGCCGGATGAAAAATCAGCCGATCTTATAAAGGCGACACTAAAGAACTACAAGATAGATTTGACTATTCCCAAGGGCTGATGGCTGACGGTTATCAACTGAAGAGGTCTTTAACCAATATTATTTGCCTCCTATCTGGTCCTACGGCAACGAGACTGATGGGGCAGGAAAGGAGGTCTTCAAGGCGAGACATATAATTGCGAGCTTCCGCCGGCAGCTTTTTAAAATTTCGAATTCCACTTATTGATTCTTGCCAGCCGTCCAATTCTTCGTAGATAGGTTGGCATTTTTCTAATATGGTTATGTCACTAGGGAAAGAAGTTAGGACATCGCCTTTAAATTTGTAAGCGGTGCATATTTTAATTGAGGGGAAACCATCGTAGATATCGAGGTGAGTTAGAGCTATATCACTAAGGCCATTTATTTGAACGCTGAAGCGACCCGCCACAGCATCAAACCAGCCGCACCTTCGTGGCCTTCCCGTGGTAGCACCATACTCACGAGCCTTTTCCCGTATTAAGTCACCAATTTCGTCTTTGAGCTCTGTAGGCATGGGTCCGGCGCCGACTCTAGTGTTATATGCTTTAAATATGCCCACCACACGATTGATTTGCCTCGGGCTCAGGCCTACTCCAATACAGCCTGCCCCGGCCAACGGTGAAGAAGAAGTTACATAGGGATAGGTGCCAAAGTCAGGGTCAAGTAAAGCTCCCTGGGCACCTTCTAGCAAAACAAGCTCTCCTTTTGTCGCCGCTTCGCGAATTATGGAGCTAGTTTCTCGGATGAGAGGGACAAGCTGCTCCCTATAATGACAATATTGTTGATAGACCTCCTCCAGTGATAGAGGTGAAGATTGGTACACTTTGGTCAGGATAATATTTTTGAGCTCCAGAGCCGACTTCAAGCGGCTCAGAAATACATCCTTATCTAACAAATCTCCAGCACGGATTCCCAAGCGAGCTACTTTATCAGCAAAGACAGGGCCGATTCCTCTGAGTGTGGTACCCAATGCTCCTTTACTGCGCCTTTCTTCTTCCAGTCTGTCGAGGAGGGTGTGATAAGGCATTATCAGGTGAGCACGGTCACTAATAAAAAGGCGACTTGTATTGACACCATGATTGTGCAGGTCGTCTATTTCTTTAAGAAGCACTGCTGGGTTAATAGCTACACCATTGCCGATGATGCAAGTTACCTGTGGGTAAAAAATGCCCGAAGGGACGAGATGCAGCCGGAACTCGCCATAAGGGTTGAGCACAGTGTGACCAGCATTATCTCCCCCGGAAAAACGAGCTACTATCTTCGCTTTCTCAGCTAAGAGATCAATTATCTTTCCTTTACCTTCATCACCCCACTGCCCTCCCACAATAACTATAACTGCCACTTAATCACCTTTAATTTTTCCTTGCTTCCATAGGTAAACCAGCCTTTGAACTACAGTGATAAAGACAAAGACCGTCAGAATACATAAAGCAATAAAAATCTGATTTATCAACAAACCTATTGCTAATACTATAACCCGTTCTGCCCTAGTAAACAAGCCAACCTGACATTGCCAACCGAGTCCTTCTGCTCTCGCCCTAACATAGCTGACTAGGAAAGAACCAATCAAGACAACAAAAATAAGCACAATTTCTAATCTGCCTCCGCGAGCTAAATACCAAATCAAGAGACCACAGAGTATCGCAGCTTCAGAAATGCGATCAACTGTTGAATCCAGAATAGCGCCGAACTTTGTAGTTTGCTTGGTGAAGCGAGCTAAGGCTCCATCAAGGAGGTCAAATAAGCCTGAAACTAGGACTAATCCCCCACCAAGAAGAAAGTGCCCCGTAGCGATGACATAGGCCGCAACTATATTCAGAGCCAGGTTGATAAGGGTAAGAGCATTGGGCGTTATCCCGATTTTACTCAAGATCCCGACTACGGGATTGGTAATACGATAGGCTAAATTCCGTCGAATATCTATTAAATTCATTCAGCTTTTCCAGCTAGTTTACTATTCCTTTCTTTTGAAGAAATTTGACTACTCCTTGCATTTGCTCTTCGTCATTCCACTCGCCGATTTCGCAAACTTTTACTATTCCCGTAGGTAAATATTTGGCCACCATTTCCCAATTCATATTTCCCTTTCCTGGGGCTTGGTGATCGGAAGTGCCACGGATGTCGTGTAAGTGGATGCCGACCATCCTGTCTTTGAACCGGGAAAGCCATTCTTCATGCAAGCTGAATCCAAGCTGCTGTTGCACTTCAGCATGTCCTACGTCATGCCAGTAGCCCACCAGGCTTTCTGATACTTCGCTAAGCAGCTCTGCCATTTCGTCCATATTTGGTATCTCGTTGGGATGGAATCTGGTCTCAACTCCCAGCATTATACCCTTTTGGTGGCTATATTCTCTAAGCTCTTGAAGACTTTTTCTCGCTGCATCAAGGTAAGGAGGAGCTTGGGAAATGCGCTGGTAAACTAGTTCATCTTTAGCCTGGCTATATTCTTTGGTTTGGGCATAGCCTCCATCGTGAAGCTTATACAGCCTATCTTGTAAACCCAGGTCAATTGGCACCTCACCCATATGAAGGACAATAGCCCTGGCGTTCACATTTGCCGCAAGGTCTATTGTTTTCTTGGTGAAGCTAACAGCCTCTATTCGCTCGCTCTCGTCCAGAGAACTTAAGGAGAGGCTACTTATGGGGATTCCTCTGGATGACAATACCGCTGGACAAGGAGAATGAATGCTTGAAACAGGGACTGTGGTCTTGAGAAGTTCATTGAGCATTCGTGGGGAAATTGAGGTATTTGCTTCTATGTGGGTGAAGCCCAATTCTCTAGCTTTGGCGGCAAATCCTGACATGTGGCTAAATCTACCTTTAGCCCACATGGTGGAGAGGGAAACTTCGCGCAACTTGCTACCTCTAGCTCGTGGCAAACTTAAAGTTTCGCTTTTGGCTCTTAACCTACGTTGTTTGAAGCTAGTATTTTTGCCACGAGAGTGACTTATCCCTTGACCTTGATTGAGTCCAGCTCCGGCAAGGAAATGGGCCCTTCATGCTCTTGTCCTGCGATAAATGCTTCAGTTCTTATACGGGCTTCCTCATCAGAATACTGAATTGGCGGAGATTTCATAAAATAAGCTGAAGGACCCACTATGGTCCCGCTTAAGCCACGGTCCCGGGCTAGTTTACAGCATCTTATGGCATCAATAACTACCCCGGCTGAATTCGGGCTATCCCATACCTCTAGCTTCAGCTCTAGCTTCAGAGGTACATCGCCGAAGGTACGACCTTCCATCTGCAGGTAACAAAATTTGCGGTCAGCTAGCCAGGGCACATAGTCGCTGGGACCGATATGAATGTTGTCGTGACCGATATCGTAGTCTAGCTGTGAGGTAACAGCATTTGTCTTGGAAATCTTCTTAGACTCCAAGCGCTCTCGTTCTAGCATATTTAAGAAATCAGTATTGCCGCCAAAATTTAGCTGGTAAGTTCGTTCTAGTTTGACACCGCGGTCACGAAAAAGTTTGGTTAATATTCTGTGAGTAATCGTAGCGCCTACCTGGGATTTAATATCATCACCAATGACAGGCAATCCTCGCTCAGCAAACCTGCCTTGCCAATAGCTTTCACGGGCAATAAAAACAGGCATGCAATTGATTAAGCCGCAGCCGGCAGTTAGCACTTGTTCTACATACCATTTAGTTGCCTCCTCGCTTCCTACAGGCAGATAATTGAGCACTACGTCAGTTTCGGTCTTCTTGAGTATATCTACAATATTGGCGGTCGGGCCTGGCGCCTTAGTGATAATTTGAGATAGATACTTGCCCAGTCCATCGTGGGTCATACCCCGCTCAACTCGGATGCCTGTCTTAGGCACGTCACAGAATTTAATAGTGTTATTCGGCTTGGTGTAAATAGCCTCAGCTAAATCCTTGCCCACTTTGTTTTTATCAATATCAAATGCAGCTACAAAGTTGATGTCAGATATATGATAGCCCCCCAGGTTAACATGCATTAGGCCGGGGACAAATTCATCTTCCTTGGCATCCTTGTAGTAATGAACTCCTTGCACTAAAGATGAAGCACAATTACCAACACCTATTATGGCTACGTTTATTGGTTCCATTATTAACCTCCTTTGTTAATGAGAAAACTATTACGGGAGCTAATTTTATCATCCTCATTAGTGCTTAGCTCCCCGATCAATTTGAGTAATCTCGCCCCGCGCTCAATAGAATCATCGTAATGAAAGCTGAGCTGCGGTATCTGTTTTAATCTTAAGTGAGCTGCAAGTTCTTTGCGCAAGAATCCTGAAGCATTGTTAAAGCCTGCCAGCAAATCTTCCTTATCTATTTTGCTGCCCAAGGTGCTAACAAATATCTTGGCATGCTTGAGATCGGGAGAAAGGGTAACTTCTGTCACCGAGACAAGCTTGCTCAGTCTAGGGTCATTAACCTCACGCTCAAGCAGTCCGCTGATTTCTCGCTGGATCAGTTTACTTGTTCGTTCACTTCGCCTGCTCATTTGAATCTCCTATCTGGGAAGTATGATTAGTCTATTCTTTCCCTTCGGTAGAATTCAATGATATCGCCAGTTTGAAAATCGACAAAACCCTCTATACCCAAGCCACATTCGAGGCCGGCGGAGACTTCGGCGACGTCCTCTTTAAAACGCTTTAAGCTGGAGATCCGAGAGTCACAAATAACTTTATTTTGGCGCAATGTTTTAACTTGGGCATCTCTCCATGCCTTTCCTTCCATAACATAAACTCCGGCTATTTTTCCCAGCTTACCGCGGGGGAAGATAGCCCTTACTTCAGCGCGCCCGCTGAGCACTTCAGCATACGTTGGCTCAAGCAGCCCCTTCAGTGTCTTGTCCACGTCTTCTATTAGCTTGTAGATTACATCATAGTGGTGAATGCCCACCGCTTCCACATTAGCTAGCTGTGTTGCTCCAGGTGAAGTAGGGGTATTAAAACCGATGATAATGCCTTTTGAGGCTGCGGCCAAAAGCACATCACTCTCGGTGATGCTCCCGCTAGCAGTATGGATGATTCTAGCTTTTGTCTTCTCTGTGCCCAACCTTTCTACAGAAGTTTTTATGGGTTCAATGCTGCCCTCGACATCTGTCTTCAAAACTATGTTGAGTTCTTTTATTTGCCCGTCACTTATTTGGCTGGAAAAAGCACTTAAACTTAGGGTGGGACGTGGTCTAGGATATTTTTGTTTTTCAACAATGCTTCGTGCTTCATGCTCATCGGGAAGCACAATAAAATGATCTCCCGATTTTGCCACCTCATTTAAGCCGAGGACTTCCACTGGAGTAGACGGTTCAGCTTTGTGAACTTGCTTTCCCTTATCATCAAACATGGCTTTTATTTTCCCCCAAGCACCGCCAGCTACCACAACATCGCCTCGTTTAAGGGTGCCCTTCTGAACAAGAAGGGTAGCTAAAGGACCTTTAGTTTTGTCCAGCTTAGCCTCAATGATTACCCCTTCTGCGGCGCTATCAGGATCAGCTTTCAGTTCTAATATGTCAGCAACTAAGAATAGGTTTTCCAATAAATCCGATATTCCTTGTCCTTGCCTGGCTGATATGGGTACACAAACAGTATCGCCACCCCACTCCTCAATAACCAGACCCAAATCGGCAAGCTGCTGTTTTACACGCTCGGGATTAGCATCAGGTTTATCAATCTTATTGATTGCAACTACTATGGGCACCTTGGCAGCCTTGGCGTGGTTTATAGCTTCTACAGTCTGGGGCATGACGCCGTCATCAGCGGCAACCACCAGAGTTACAATATCAGTTACTTGTGTCCCTCGGGCTCTCATGGCAGTGAAAGCCTCGTGTCCCGGTGTATCCAGAAAGGTAATTTCGCGTCCATTCACTAAGGCTTGGTAGGCACCAATATGTTGGGTAATTGCTCCTGCCTCGTGAGCAGTTACATTAGTCTTTCTGATGACATCAAGGAGGGTGGTTTTGCCATGGTCAACATGTCCCATGACAGTAACTACCGGAGGGCGAACTGGCAGTTTTCCTTTCCCCTTTCCTTTTTCCTTTCGGGAAGGCGAAGCTTTACGCTCTTTTGCTGCTTTAGCATCATAGCCGAAGTCTGCAGCTGTTATGCTCGCAGTGTCAAAGTCGATGGTCTGGTTAACGTTGGCCATGATGCCTTTGCGCATGAGTTGTTTAATTACTTTTATAGGCTCTACTTTTAATATGTCGGCCAGCTGCTTCACAGTGATGGCAGGTGGAAGCTCAACTTGTGGTGGGCCTTTTTTCAATCCCGGTTTGTTATCATCCAAGTTTAGCTTCCCTCCAAGTTATGACTGTACTCACGTAAAGTTTGTTGATTGTCATCATGAAGTTTTGTTCGTAGAGCATAATCCAGTCGATTTTTCCTCAGTGCTAACTCCCAACAGGTTTTTTTGGGGCATAAATAAGCACCTCTGCCCGGCTTATTTCCAAATACATCTATCTCAGCAATGCCGTTCTCCGTACTCGCTAAGCGAATCAAGGCTTTCTTTTCCTTAATCTGTCGACAAGCTATGCAAGTACGCTGAGGTAGATGCTTACTCTTCGCTCCCATCATCTATTAAAGGTGCATCTGGCTTTTTATACTTTATCACCTTTCCCTTTCTTTTACCTTTAATTCCGCTTTTTATCTTGTCTGGTATTTTTACTTTTAACGCCTCCACTAAGATATCTTCAGCAAAGCGAATCTGTTTTTTTTCGGGCTTCTCAGACGGAGCTTCTGGAATGCTTGGAATTTCAACCGACTCTTCCTCCCCAATCTCCTCAGCTGGCTCTGTTTCAAGTGGCTCCCTTTCCGTAACTTCAGGGGAAATGACTTTCGCCGCTGTTTCTGGCTCTTGTATAACAGTCCTTGCTGCCTCAATAGCAGAGACGCTCTTGATATCGATCCGCCAGCCTGTGAGTTTCGCTGCTAGTCTGGCATTCTGTCCTTCTTTGCCTATAGCTAGAGAGAGTTGCTTATCAGGGACAACCACAGTAGCTATGTTTCTTTCCTCATCGGTTTTAATGCTTGCTACTTGAGCTGGGCTAAGAGCATTAGCGATAAACACCCCAGGGTCGGCATGCCACTGGATTACATCTATTTTTTCGCCATTTAGTTCATTAATGATACTTTGGAGCCTTATGCCCCGAGGGCCAAGACAGCAACCTACAGGGTCAACGTTTTCTTGAATAGTTGCCACTGCCACTTTAGTTCGATGTCCAGCCTCTCGCGCTAGGGTTTTTAACTCCACAATCCCGTTGTGAACTTCGGGGATTTCTAGCTCGAAGAGGCCACGTATCAGGTTGGGATGAGAGCGAGAAACTATTACTTGAGGCTCTTTGTCCCTCTGGACCACCTCAAGAAGATAAAATTTAAGTCGCTGCCCTCTATAATAATGTTCATTAGGAACCTGTTCACTCACAGGAAGCATCGCCTCTATTCTATTCAGTCTGACATAAATTCGTTTAGGTTCGGTGAATTGAATTGTTCCAGTAACAACCTTTCCTTCCCTATCGGTGAACTCTTCATAAATAATGCGGTGTTCTGCTTCCCTCAACCGCTGTAGAACGACTTGTTTTGCTGCTTGAACAGCGATACGACCAATATTCTCGGGGGTGCATTCTATGTTTATTACATCACCAAGTTGTGCTGTAGCTCGCCTTTTTCGAGCTTCTTTGATGGAGATTTCGCGATTTGGATCGGCAACTGACTCAACTATAACCTTTTGAATATAGAAATTGATTTCGCCGCTCTCAGGGTCAACTTTTACTAGCACATCTTGTTCCAGAGCAGATATGCTTTTTTTATATGCTGAGGCCAGTGCTGATTCCAAGGCAGCCAAGACTACTTCTTTAGGCAAGTTTCTCTCAGCCGAAAGTTGAGTAATCGCAGCCTTAAGCTCTGTTTTCATCTTCCCATTACCCTTTAGTTTCTTACATTAGTAAAAAGGTGGGTAAACCCCACCTTAGGTTAAATCTATTTGTTCTAGTTTAGCATATTTAGATTAAAAATGCAAAAGATTGCCTAAATAGCTTATAATGGGCAATTAATCAATTTGGGAGAAGACATGTTAGCTTTGGAAGGTGTGAAAATTCTGGACTTATCGAGGTTGGTTCCAGGTGCGTTTTGCACCATGCTCCTGGGAGATTTGGGAGCTGAAGTGCTTAAAATTGAGGCGCCAGAGGTAACTGAACTTAGGGGTTCATTGGGAGCGCTTCCAGGGGAGGGAAACCGAAGGGCAGCAGCTTATTATGCCCTTGACCGCAATAAAAAGAGCATCGTGATTAACCTGAAATCGGAAGCGGGACGAGAGATTTTCTACCGCCTTTCCCGGCACGCAGACGTTATTGTTGAAGGTTTTAGGCCCGGAGTAGCCAAACGCTTGAGGATAGATTACGAAACTATACGTAAGCTAAATCCTAAGATTATATACTGCTCGCTCAGCGGCTATGGTCAGGATGGGCCTTACCATGCTTTTCCCGGGCATGATATCAACTATATAGCTATGGCTGGTGTCCTAGGCTTAATTGGGTCCAGTGAAGGACCTCCAGTTATCCCCTTAAATCTGGTTGCTGACCTTGCGGGGGCTGCGTTATATGGAGCGTTGGGTATTTCAGTGGCTTTGGTGGCTAGAAACAAGACGGGCAAAGGGCAATATGTAGACATGGCTTACCTGGATGGAGCAGTATCGCTCATGACCTGGTTTACCTGTGGTTACTTTTTTGACGGGTCAATGTTGAAGAGAGGTGAATCGTGGCTTCATGGTGCCTATCCCTATTACGGAGTGTACGAAACCAAAGACGGCAAGAATATTACCATTGGCTGCCTCGAGCCACATTTTTGGGAGAACCTATGCCGATTTTTAGGAAAGGAAGAATATATCCCCTACCACTTCGCTCTGGAACACACCTTTCATAAGCCAGAAGATGAGAAGTGGGATGAAATCCGCTCTTCCTTGAAGCAAATTTTCCTAACTAAGACAAGAGATGAATGGTTTGAATTGTTGATTCGTAATGATGTCCCTGCCGGCAAAGTTTATACACCGGACGAGGTTTTTAGTGACCCACAGGTGCTTCATCGCCAAATGGTAATAGAGGTGGAACATCCTACCTTGGGCAAGATCAAGCAAGTTGGCATAGCTCCTAGGCTCTCAGGCACACCAGGCAAGGTGAGAAGTTTATCTCCGCTTCCTGGGGAACACACTGATGAAATATTGCAAGAACTAGGCTATAAGCGGGAAGAAATTGAGAATTTACGACAGGAAGGTGTAGTGCGTTAAAGGAGTTAGATTATGGCCGAAGAATGTATTTTTTGTCGAATTGTTGCTGGTGAGGTGCCTGGTGACATAGTCTATCAAGATGAAGATTTCCTGGCATTCAGGGATATCTTGCCTAAAGCACCTACACACGTGCTCATTATACCTAAAACTCATATTACATCTGTGGCTGAACTTACTGGGGGACAACAAAAGCTTGCCGGGCGCCTTATAATCATAGCTAAGAATCTGGCTGAGAAAGAAGGGATAGCCAAGAAGGGTTATCGCTTAGTTATAAATTGTGGTCCCGAAGGGGGGCAAGTGGTGCCTCATCTTCATCTTCACCTTATTGGCGGCAGGAAGCTGGACGCCAGGCTTGGCTAAACCACCCACGAAAATCGCGCGATTTTCGTGGGGACCCGGTTAACCTAGATCAAATTTCCCTGGTGTCCCCAAAATGTCACAGGACTTTTTGGGGCTGCTCTAAAGATTATAAAGACCTCAGCTTGGCTATTAATTCTTCTACAGCTTCATCCGGGGTGGATGCTCCGGCGGTAATGCCAATGTGGCGCTTACCCATGAGCCAGGAAGTGTCGACTTCGTCTGCTGTTTCTATCAAATGAGTTTCCACCAGAGGAGAACATATTTCAACAAGGTGTCTGGCATTGGCACTATTACTTCCGCCTATCACTATCATGAGTTGACTCTTGCTAGCTAATTTTATGACAGCTTCTTGTTGCCCCTGCGTTACTTTACATAAAGTATTAACGAGGCGTATTTCCTCAATCTTCGGCCCCAGCATCCCTATAAGCTGTCCGACAAATTCGATAAAGGCAGATTTGGTTTGGGTTGTCTGGGAGATAATGCCCAGACGTGATAGTGACTTCCCCGGGCTATCTATTTGCCTCATGTCGAGGGCAGCTATGCCTTTGTCTCCTGTCCAACCTAGTAGTCCTTTGACCTCAGAGTGCTTTGCGTCTCCAAATATGATTACATTAAAACCAGTTTCGGCTAATTCCTTGGCTGCGTTTTGGGCTTTGCGGACTATGGGACAGGTAGTGTCAATGATACGGATGTGATGGGCTCTGATCTCAGATAATACTGCTGGGCTTGTACCATGAGTGGTGATAGCCAGGATTCTGCCCTGGGCTTGGTCGAGACGATTTATGGGCTTTACTCCAAGATTGGCCAATGCTTCCACTAGCAGGCGATTGTGTGCTACAGGTCCCAGTGTTTCTATTTCTCCATATTTAGTAGCTGCCTCCTTTAACAACTTAACGGCCCGTCTGACGCCAAAGCATAGGCCCAGCTTCTCAGCCTTCTCAATCCTCATGTTTTTCATAGGCGCCTTGATATTCGGGTGGCAAAAGAGCGGCGATTTCTCTCATCAGTTGTGTGGTCAATAATTGCATCTGTGACTTGCTCATCCTGCCGGAGGTTGGAGGTAGCTTAAATGGCTTGCCAATGTTGACAACTATGCGAGGGCGTTTCCATAGCCAGCTTATGCCTTTGATTTTATCTGTGCCGACGATGCCGACAGGAAGAAGAGGAACATTTGTTTTTGAGGCTATAACTGCGGAGCCCAGTTTGCCTTTTCTAAGTTTACCATCCTGACTTCTGCCGCCCTCTGGGAACATGCCTAGGATTAGTCCCTCTTCTAATGCATTTCTGGCGCTCTTGAGTATCCTCTGTTTCTCTCTGACTTTCCCTTCGCGGTCTATGGACAAAGAGCCAGCCCAGCGAAGCCAGAATCTCAAAAAGGGAGAACGAAAGAGTTCCTCTTTTGCCACGAAAGTAATCCATCGCGGAAGGCTAAATGCGAGAAAAATTGGGTCGAGGACGTGAACATGGTTGGCTACCAAAATCAATGGGCCGGTTAATGGTACGTTCTCTCTTCCTTCGGTTTTCCATGAGAAAAGAATATTGAGCAAAGGTCTGCATGTGGTTAAGATAAATTTTTGAGAAAGGGTCATGGATTTACCGCCAGAGTACATATTTTGTCTACAACTTGCTGCAGGCTAAGGTTTTCTGTATTGATGATTATGGCATCTTCAGCCGGTTTAAGTGGCGAGATGGTTCTATTGATATCCATCTCATCTCGCTTCTTTAAATCGGCGAGGACTATTTCCAGGCTCGAATTCTCTCCTCGCTTTAATAGTTCCTTGTAACGGCGCTTGGCTCTCTCTTCGGTGGAGGCGGTGAGAAAAATCTTTAATTCCGCCCAGGGTAAG
>CAISEW010000019.1 GCA_903884455.1 uncultured Chloroflexota bacterium
AGTAAGAGCCATTCATGGTGATGGTGGTGTTGGCGGCAGTGACATTGCCAATAGTGCCCACATTGCCAGTCCATCCTACAAATTGGTAGCCTGTGTCAGCCTCAGCGACAAGGGGGACCACCGTGTTATTGCTGTAGACATAAGTCCCCTCGCCGGGTTCGGTTACACTACCACCAGGAGTGCTGGAGATGGTGAGGCTATACCAACCTGGCTCTAGTGCAAAGCTGGCAGTGATGGAGTAAGAGCCATTCATGGTGATGGTGGTGTTGGCGGCAGTGACATTGCCAATAGTGCCCACATTGCCAGTCCATCCTACAAATTGGTAGCCTGTGTAATTCACAGCAGTAAGGTTAATCACCGTGCTATTGCCATAGACGTAAGTCGTCCCCATGCCGGGTTCGGTTACATTACCACCAGGAGTGCTGGAGATGGTGAGGCTATACCAACCTGGCTCTAGTGCAAAGTTGGCGGTGATAGAGTAAGAGTCGTCCATGGTAATGTTGGTCGAGGCAGCAGTAATATTACCGATGGCGCTTGTTGCATTGCCAGTCCAATTCAAAAACTGGTAGTGGTTGCCAGTGTCAGCCTGAGCAATAAGGTTGACTACCGTCCCGGCTTTGTAGATATACGTTCCCTCACCGGGTGAGGTTACATTACCGCCGGGAGTGCTGGAGATGGTGAGGCTATACTGATTCACCGGAGGCTCAACATCGATACTAAGCCCATCAATAATGTACTTTGCCTTGCAGATGACCGCATAGCCTGCGGAGCCAGCAAAAAGCAGCCCCACGAACTTTCCGTCTTTATCCACCGCGGAGCCTGAGTCACCTGGCTGTGCGAACGACCAATTATCTGCAGTTACGATAATCTGGTCCTCAAAATAAGCTGATTTGCTGCCGTACGAAACCACGACAGCGACATTGGTGTAAAGCACCTCTCCGGTGGTTACCCCAGTCGTGCGCCCAGATTTTCGTACGGTATCTCCCTGAGAGACATTGGTCCACCCTTCAATCCAATAATCACCTGTCTCAGAAAACTGCTCCCCAGGAGATGCATTAACGCCAACACCAATACTGCCTATAGCAGCATCGGCATAGTTTTTCGCATTAGGTGCAAAGTTAATAGGGATGTATGCCTCAAGTGTTCCCACCTGATCATCTATCGTTCCTCCATCGCCAGTCCCGGGCTGGATGATGGGTGTTCCTGTGGCGAGAAACTCATACGTCTCTGGATTCATAGCGATAACGTGGGCATTGGACAGAATCTTGTCATTGTAGGTGACCATGCTCAGGGTTCCGGCGTACAGGTAGTATCCTCCTCCTTTCGGGACGTAGGCTGACAGGCTTGTCCCGCCGACCATAGGTCTAACCTCGCCTCGCCTCTCAGCGCTAACGCCGGTTAGAGGCTCCGCCACCTGAGTAGAAAATGCTTGTATTTTCCCGGTAACTTCTGTCCGCACCGCGTAGCCCTCAAAGGATCGCGGCACTCTTTGCTTCGCCTGTTCATTCTCGACAAAGACGGTGATTCTGCCCTCAGTCTCCGAATGAGTGACGCCCACAATGCCGGCTCCCGCCAGAGGCAAAAGTTCTTGCTCCAGGGCCTTTCTGGCTTCCGCCAGTGACTTTCCACGACCAGGATTTTCACCAGCCGAAGCTGGAACAGAGCTAAAAAGCAACACACCAATAAGAACCAGTGCTAAGAACAATAGAAGCTTTTTTTCTTTCTCCATCTCTAACACTGCCCCAAATCGCTTATAGTATATCACCCTACACTGTCAATTTTTTCCGGGATGCTCCCCAGAATTTCATCCGCATTCGGTAAAAAAAGCTGGCAAACTATGCGTGGCGGTTTAAATCACCTGAACTCTAACCGGAATTTATGATTGTGGCTGATTAAACCTTTAGACCGTGTAATTGTCGCCCTGACCCTGAATGAAACGAAGGGAAGGTCTCTAGATTCCTCGGTTACCCAAGGCGACCTTAAAATGACAGAGGGGATTATTAAACAAGCTCACTTTTAGAAGGAGGTAAAGCCAAGCTACGAAGAAGGTTGACGCCATAACAAAACCGGGGCCGCACTCAGAGAGAAGCAATTCCTGTAATGCAGACCCCGGTTTGATTTAAGTCAAACTTGCGTTTCTTATCAGATCTTCCCTTTCTTCAATGTCTCAGTGGGCTGGAACACTTTGACACCAAACTTCTTGGCAAGGTCTTCACATATCTTAGCTAATTTATCATACCCTATACTCTTGCCAAGCTGAAAAGGACCAATCATCGAACCGCCTCCATTAACCATAGCTTTGTCAATTTCTTCCGGACTCTTGACTACTCCGGCCTCGAGCAGCTTTGTTGCTTCGTTAACCTGAAGAGCAATCAACCAGGTGGGGTCGAAATCCTCTTTCGCTTTGGATAAGTCTATCTCCGGTCTGCCCTTGGACCAGTCAAAAATGCCCTTGCCTGTCTTCTTTCCCAGCTCACCAGCGTCGATTTTAGCTTTCAGCCATTTGGGCGGTGCGTAGTCAGGAGAGAGTTTTTCAGCAAAATAACGAGCGCCATGATAGGCAACATCCAGCCCCACATAGTCCATCAGTTCGTATGGCCCCATAGGCATACCTATCGTTCTCATCTTGGCATCGATTTCCATGGGGGTAGCCATGCCTTTTTCTAATATGAGGTTAACTAAGAGTCCAATCGGCGCGTTGACCCGATTATAAACAAATCCGATAGAGTCTTTCTCAACCCTGACCGGCACCTTATTCATCTTCAGCGCCAGATTATATGCCACCTGCATTGTCGCCTCACTCGTCTTTCCTCCTTTTATGACCTCGACGAGCTTCATCAGGACCGCCGGGTTAAAGAAATGCATGCCGACGACCTGCTCCGGCCTCTTTGTAGTTGATGCGATCTCCGTGATGCTCATATTGGAGGTATTCGAAGCCAGTATGGCATGTTTTGGAGCAGCTTTATCCAGTGCCTGGAAAACCTGCTTCTTGAGGTCCATAATCTCGGGAACTGCCTCAATAACAAAATCAGCATCCTTAACAGACTCGGCAATATCAACAAAGGTCTTGATATTAGCCAGCATCGCCTTTTTGTTATCTTCAGTGATTTTCTGCTTTTCCGTGAGCTTATCCAGGCTCTCCTTGATTCTGGAAAGCCCCTTGTCAACAAATCTCTGCTCGATGTCCCGCAATGCTACCTTGTAGCCAGCAAGCAGCGCTACCTCGGCAATGCCATGTCCCATGTCGCCAGCCCCCATAACCGCTATCTTCTTGATGTCTTCAACTTTCATATCAGAAAACCTCCTTTTATTTTTTTACTTTCGCCTCAGAAAGCTATTCTCCAGTGAAAACCGGCTCTCGTTTCTGGATAAACGCTATCGCGCCTTCCATGGCATCCTTCGTTCTGCTTACCCGCTGCGAGCCTTCCAGTTCTATTTTCACGCCTTGGTCAGTGGTGGTCTCAAGTCCCCGGGTCACTGCGTCGAGGATTACCTGCATAGCAACCGGGGCTTTTTTCGCCAGCGTCCTAGCAAGTTCCTTAGCATCATTCATCAACTGCCCTGGCTGAGACACCCTGGTTACAAGCCCGATGCTCAAAGCCTCGGGGGCGTTGACTCTGGTGCCGAGTAGAAGCATTTCCAACGCTTTGGTCTTACCTACCAGCCTGGGCAACCGCTGGGTGCCACCCCAGCCAGGTATAATACCCCGGTCAATCTCGGGCTGCCCCATCACCACCTGCTGGGAGTTGAGCATGATCCTGAAGTGGCAGGACATTGCCAGCTCGCAACCACCACCGAGGGCGAAGCCATTTATGGCGGCGATTACAGGCTTGGGACACTTCTCAATGTGGCTGAATACCTCTTGCCCTCGGGACATAGACTTCTCACCCTCAGGCGTCCCAGCCGTTTTTAAATCAAAGCCGGCTGAAAATCCTCTTTCTCCGGCTCCGGTGATGATTATGGCTCTCACCGCTTTATCCTGTGCCCACTTGGTCAAAACCTCATCCAGTTCATTAAGCACAGCCAGATTTATCGGATTTGCCGGCGGCCGGTTCAAGGTGATTATGCCGATATTCTCCTCTCGCTCTACAATTAAATTCACATAAGCCATGAGACCCTCCTTGTTTTGAGATTTTTCAACGGCGCCATGATGTCTTTAATATCGCTATACCATTTCCTTTCAGTCGAGTAGCTCGCAAAGCGCCGCGCCAGTAGAAACAGTGAGATATTAACACCCACAGCAGTGGCTTGTCAACAGTTAAAGGATAACGGTTAGGTATGCGAAACCTCTATCGCTTTACGACATTGGTTTTCGCTTGTTCCAATATCCAGGAGCACCATATTTCTATCCCCTCGCCGGTCTTGCAGGAAAGTTGGAAAACCTCGACTTTAGGGTTTAGCCCTGCGATGGAACGTCGAAATGCAGCAATATCGAAATCAACATGGGGAAGAAGGTCCATCTTATTTATTATCACAGCATCGGCATCGACAAAGATCAGGGGATATTTAATGGGTTTATCATCCCCTTCAGGTAGGCTGGAAATCACCACTCGTTTGTGTTCTCCCAGGGTAAATTCAGCGGGGCAAATGAGATTGCCCACATTCTCAATTAAGATTAGGTCTATATCATCCAGGGGCATGCCTTTTAGAGCTGACTCAATCATGGCAGCCATTAATGAGCAACTTTCCGGCATATTACGGGTATTTATTTGAACTACTGCTTTTGCCTTGCCTTGCACTTTCTCTGCATCTACTGTGGAAGCAACATCGCCTTCGATAACAGCTATGTTTAACCTGTCTTTCAGCCTCGTCAGAGTTTGCAGAATAAGACTCGTCTTGCCAGCACCCGGGGCTGACATAATGTTAATAGCGAAAACCTTATGCTTATCCAGCAGCTGCTGATTTCGGCTAGCTATGGTCTCATTAGCCTCCAGAATGTTCTGGATAACTTCTATTTTTTTCATTCTACTTCAACGCTTTCAATATAGAGCTCCCGACCCTTGAATATTTCCACGCTCTGACCCCCGCATTTAGGGCAAGACCACCGGGTATCTTGGGGGGGAAAAATCGTGGAACAATTCCGACAACGCAATTGAGCTAGCACCGATTCAAAATGGAGTACTGCTCCTTGAGCGATGGTATCTTTACTAAGAGAATCGAAATAAAACTGAATACAATCGGGGACAAATCCTGACAACTCGCCAACTACTAAGTTGATTTGGATGACCTTGTTAGCTTGCGCCTCACCAGCTTTGGCTAAAGTAATATTAACTATGTTTTCAGTTACTCCAAGTTCATGCATTTGGTGCAGCAAATCAAGACGCCATATTGTAAACTACTCTTGCTTTAATTTCAATGCACCTTATCCCAATCAGTTCGGCTCACCAATGTGATTACATGTCTGGTATTTATTTCCACAGGCGTGTCATTTAGTATTCTCTTAATTTGGGCTCTTGGCAGTGTCTCGTGAGGGAGCTACATTTGGCAGCTGGCACAACTTGTGGCAGAGCATGAGCTACAAGAAGAGGTTCCTCCAATCGGGGTAGATGGCCCTTCACTGCTTTTAGAAAAAGAGGCGAAAGAGGAGAATATTCGCTTAGCGCCATTGCGACAGCGCGGGCAAGAGACACTTTCGTTTGTTTGGCTTTGGTGGCGAAGTAATTCAAACTTAAAGTTGCAATCAGGACAAAAATACTCATAGATGGGCATTTTTACTCCCTTCCCTTCTCAAAAGCTCTTAAAAATGCGTCAGGGACTTGAGGAAGCTGGGTATCCACCCATGTTTTGAGGCAAGTCAAGGAGCAAAAATTATAATGCTCGACTGTTTCTGGACCCTTCCATAGTGAAACCATAAGCCAGCCATCGAGCACCTCGCAGGGTCGCTCCTTTCCACTACATTCCACTTTTTCACCACAAGAGTGGCAGATAAAATATTCTCGCGGCATCTAAGTCTCCAGATTGATTCGCTTCCGTCTTCTCCTTGAAATGCTGCCATAGGTTAGACAGCCACCACCTCCTTAACTCCAGGCACTTGTTCTTTGAGCACCCGCTCAATTCCACCCCTCAAAGTCATAGTTGCCATGGGGCAGCCACCGCAGGCACCGGTCAACCTTAATTTCACCACTCCATCCTTGACATCTATTAGTTGGACGTCCCCTCCGTCGGCTAACAAAGCTGGCCTTACTTGTGCTAAGGCTGCTTCTACTTTTTCTCTCATTCTTACCTCCTTACTATTTATCGCCTTCTTAATTATCCAGCTACGTAGAGTTCCCCGTTTAAATATTAGAGCTAAAGCTGCGAATTGTCAAATTAACCCTGAATGTAATTGGTGAATCTGCTTCACGCTGTATATGGAATGACACCAATGGGGTCGCTTAAGTATTAAACAGGCACGCTTATTGTCTCTACTGCCTTAGCAGCAGCGGGCTTGGTGTAATACTTATCTTGACTTATTGCCATGGGAAGGCAAGTTTGCATGCATGTCCCGCAGTAGATGCATTTGAAGGGATCATACTTTATTTGCCTGTTTTCCAGACTGACTTCTATAGCTTCAGCCGGACACACTCGGGCACAATCACCACATAGGTCACATTTGCTAACATCCCAGTAAATCTTGCCTCGATAGCCAGGGAAGGGCTCCCTGATATCTTTAAAAGGATAACGCCTGGTAGCCGGTCGGGAGAAGAGGTTCTTTATAATCGTCGGAAACATCCACGCCATTTCTATTACCTCTCAGTACAAGAAATACAAGGGTCTATAGACAAAGTAATTACCGGCACATCAGCCATCTCGCAGCCAGGCAGCATAACCAACAAGGCAGGTATGTTGGCAAATGTCGGCGTCCTTATCTTCAACCTCTCTAGATTATTTGTCCCATTGCCCTTTAGGTAG
Organism: uncultured Chloroflexota bacterium; assembly: GCA_903884455.1. Lineage (GTDB taxonomy): Bacteria > Chloroflexota > Dehalococcoidia > GIF9 > AB-539-J10 > RBG-13-51-36. The sequence goes on from CAISEW010000019.1 coordinate 6,892, forward strand.
TAAATAAGCTCTCCTCTGGGCTGCTCTGTCCTGGAGATAGTTTCGCCTTTAGGATAGCCATCGACTCTGACCAATATCTCGCCCTCTGGCATCATGGCCAGCGATTTGCGCATAAGCTCTATACACTGATAGGTCTCTCTAGCCCTGACCAAAGTCCGAGCATAGCTATCTCCAGCAGTTTCCACAATAGGCTCAAAGCCCACTTCCTTATAAGCAGCATAACCAGTTTGCCGCATGTCTATAGCAACACCACTCCCCCGGGCAGTAGGCCCAACCGCTCCCAAGAGCTCGGCTTGTTCCTTAGATAACATCCCCTTGCCCACAGCACGGCGCTTGATAGTAGGGTCATGGAGTAAAGCAGGTGCGGCGGTGCTATCCAGCACCTCTTTAAGAGCAACAAGTCTCTTATCTACTTCCTTGGCCATCTCTTTATCTATATCTCTTCTCACTCCACCAACAAGGCAGGTGGAGGTAATTACTCTATGTCCAGCGGTCATCTCGAGGAGATCCATGACCATCTCCCTGGCTCGCCATATCTGCATAAATAAACTTTCGAAGCCCAAGGCGTCAGCCAAAAGTCCCAGCCACAGGAGGTGGCTATGTGCCCTGGAGAGTTCACTCCAAAAAAGACGCAGGAATCTAGCTCTGGGAGGCACTTCAACCCCCGTGAGCGCTTCGACACCCTGGCAGTAAGTCAGGGCATGAGTGATGCTGCAAATGCCGCATATCCGCTCACAAAGGAAAACGTTCTGGCGAAAGCTATTAAGCTCGGCTGCCTTTTCAATTCCTCGATGAACATAACCGATTACAGGCGTTACACCCACTACCTTTTCATCTTCTAGCTCCAGCTTAAGGTGAACAGGCTCGGGTAGTACTGGATGTTGGGGACCAAAGGGAATCACTGTTCTTACTGCCATTTTTATTCCTCCAGGTCGCAGCGCCAGCATCGCTGGCCTTCGGTTATAGCCATTTCCTTGCTTAGTCCAGGCTCATCTTCACCAAGCTGTATAATCTCAGATTCAGAATACTTAGGTAGCTTGGGACGCCTCTTGGGTTTTTGCCGCTCGAGAAAGGTTTCTCGTGATGTTGGGCCTGTAGCCTCTATTTCCTCTATGGACAATACTCCATTGCCACCAACATATCTGTCAATAGAAATAGCTGCCTTTTTGCCTGAACCAATGGCATTGATGACTGATGTAGGCCCCAGAATAGCGTCTCCGGTGGCAAAGATGCCCGTCTTTGAGGTAGCAAGTGTATTTGGATCCACCTCAATAATATTCGCTCCACTCATTCTTTTACTTGCCAATCCAAATTGCTTCAGCATTTCAGGTTTGCCACTAAGAGCTGCTACTGTTGCGCTCTGGCGCAACACCAAGGGGCAACCAATAGCTACTAGAATAGCATCATAACCTTGAGAAGAAAGTGCATCTAAAAACTCTATCCGACTACTTAGTTTTATTTCAACACCAAGTCCCTTAATATCATTGATTTCTTGATCCAATACGTCTCTAGGCAACTCGGTTTGAGGTATGCCTACCCGCATCATGCCTCCTGGTTCAGGCATGGCTTCAAAGACTGTAACTTTATGTCCTTTCTTGGCTAAGAAGTAAGCAGCAGTAAGACCTGAAGGCCCAGAGCCTATGATAGCAACTCCCTTTCCAGTCGGTTTAGAAGTCACCTTGCTTTTATATTTGCCATGCTCGAAAGCAAACCTCTTAAGCAATTTGATAGCTATGGGCTGACCTTGCCTCTCCTGACGACAGGCTTCTTCACAAGGTGCCAAGCATACCCGACCACAGACTCCCGGAAAGGGGTTAGCTTGCTTCATCACTGCCAAAGCTTCATCAAATTTACCAATTCCGACTAATCTGACATACCGGGGAATGTCAATCCCGGCAGGACAGGCTTGACTGCATCTAACTAGAAGGCGTACTGGTGGTTTGAGTACGTAAGGGATAGGTTTAAGAAGTGAAATGTCAGGGCTTTCTTTTCCGCGAATAAATCTCTTATTGAAATCGATAGCGAGGCCACTTATTTTTATATTGAACTGGTCCTGCATCTCGTTCTCAATAAGAGCGGCGCAGAAATAGATACTAGATATGCTGGGCAGGGTTTCTTCCTTGCCTATGCTGACCTTGATATGCTTGACAAATCCTGCACTGTCTTCAAACTCAAAGTGGTAAATAACTTCAAAATGATCCCCTAAGTCGAGGCAAGTAGCTGTGGCAAACCTCGCTTTCTGAGCCCGCATACCTTGCGCTTCAGAGATAAGCTCAGCTTTACTCACTATTACTTCATTCTGTAACATGGCATCTATTTCTTAAAAAGCAGACTTTGAACTAGCCTGAAATTGCTTTCGAGAACTCCTGTAGGACAAAGCGGGAAACATTCTCGACATGGGGGACATGATTCGGTTGCTATCTCCGGGATAAACATGACTTCTCGCTCTATGCCCCTGCCAATAAAACCGATGGCATCGGCTTTCTTAATTTCGGCGCAGTACCTGACGCACAGACCACAAAGGATGCAAAAAGTTGCAGTCTTCCTTAAACGAGCCTTGGTAACCCCGTATTCCTCAGCTAAGTCCTTTATGATTTTTGCTCCTGGAGCACGGGCAAGAAGAAGTTCCAAAAGCATCTTCCTGGTTTGGATTACTCTTTCCGACCTGGTCTTTACTACCAGCCCATCAGCCGCAGGGTAGACACAGGATGTAACCAGCCTGGTTCTGGGAGGAGTCCCTATCTCCACAAGGCATAACCGGCATACCCCATAGGGCTCAAGCTTTTCATGGTAGCAAAGCGTGGGAATATCTATGCCAGCGCCTCTGGCTACTTCAAGAATTGTCATGCCGTCTTCGCCTGTTATCTCTTTACCATCAATATTCAGTGTTATTTTTTCCACTTTAGCTCTTGCGTTGTATTACTCTGTCTTGTTCAAGAATTAGTGCGGGAACCGGTTCGCCGGAGATTTTCTTAATAGCGCCAAATCGCGGCGGGCAGACGTCAAAACAAGTGCCACATTTAATGCATCTACTCTGGTCTATGACATGAATAAGGTTCTTGCCACCATTGATAGCATCCACAGGACAGTTTCTGGCACAGATCAAGCATGCCTGGCACTTATCAGGCTCAATATAAAAAGCGATCAAATCTTTGCATACACCTGCAGGACACCTTTTCTCATTAATATGCGCGTCATATTCAGGCCGAAAGTATCTCAAGGTAGTCAGTACCGGGTTAGCTGCAGTTTGCCCCAGAGCACATAGGGAGGCTTCCTTAAGCATTCTTGCAAGGTCCTCCAACAACTGAACGTCGGTAGCCTGTCCTTTCCCTTCAGTAATTCTAGTTAAGATATCAAGCATATGACTTATCCCTTCACGGCAAGGAACACATTTACCACAGGATTCTTCGCTAAGGAAATGGACGAAGTATTTGGCGAAATCAACCATGCAAGTATCTTCGTCGGTAACAATCATGCCACCTGAGCCCATCATGGCACCAAGCTTGGTTAGCTCATCAAAATCCACTGGCGAATCCAGGTATTGTTCTGGTATGCAACCACCAGAAGGACCACCTGTCTGGACAGCCTTGAACTTTTTGTTTCCGCTAACACCCCCACCTATTCGGTAAATAATGTCTCTTAATGACGTCCCCAGAGGGACTTCAACAAGGCCGGTATTATTCACCTTGCCCACTAAAGAGAATATCTTGGTGCCTTTACTTCCCTCCGTGCCAATGGAAGCGAACCATTCAGCACCATTATTGATAATAAACGGCACATCCGCCCAGGTCTCTACATTATTGAGGCAACTGGGCTTGTCCCAGAGGCCTTTTTCTGCAGTATGAATGTACTTTGGTCTAGGCTCGCCAACCTTCCCTTCTATCGCGTTCATAAGGGCGCTGGATTCACCTGAAATGAAGGCTCCCGCGCCTTTGTGCACCTTCACAATGAAGTCGAAACCTGAGCCCAGGATATTCTTGCCCAAAAGACCGTAATCTTCAGCTTGCTTAATAGCAATAGCAATGTTCTCTGCAGCCAGAGGATATTCCTGGCGCACATAAATAAAGCCTTCGTGAGAACCCATAGCATAGGCACCGATGGTCAACCCTTCAAGTACACTATGAGGATTGCCCTCCATCAACGCTCTATTCATAAAGGCACCCGGGTCGCCCTCATCACAGTTAACAATGACATATTTCGGCTCGCCTGGAGCATCCCTTGTGGATTTCCACTTTCTAGCTGTAGGGAAACCACCTCCACCTCGACCCCTCAAATTAGCCTTTTCTATTTCTGCTAATACTTGCTCTGGGGTCATGTCAAATAGTGCCTTCGGCAGAGCTTTATAACCGCCCAAGGCAATATAGTCCTCAATTTTCGTAGCATCAATTAATCGGTTATTGCCCAAAATAAGACGTTTTTGATACAGATAGAAGGGAATATCAGACTCGCGGGATGTTGCCTTTCCCGTTACCGGGTCAACATAGAGCAACCTCTCGACAATTTGTCCCTTCATGCTTTGGGAGATGATCTCAGCTACATCTTCAGGCTGCACATGAAGATAACAGATCTCTTGTGGATAAACGACAACAATAGGACCTTGCTCGCAAAAGCCAGGACATCCCGTAGGCTTAAGGTCTACTCTATCCTTAAGTCCCTGTTTTTCAAGTTCTTTCTCAAAAGCAGCAAATGTTGGTTGACTCCCAATGGCCAGGCAAGCAGTTCCCGAACATACCGTGAAGCACAGCCTACTGGGGTCTCTCTTGGAGACTATACCTTCCCTTAACTCCTCCAGTTCCAGAGCTGATTTCAATTTTGGCATATTGCCTTCCTAATCATAGCTATCCAATATCCGCCGCACCTGGTCAAGTGATAGTTTGCCATGATAGACATCACCAACAACCATCACTGGACCCATGGCACAGCAACCCAAACAGTTCACCGTCTCCAGGCTGAACTTAAAGTCAGGTGTGGTGTCTCCAGAATTGATGCCCAGAGTCTGTTCCACTCTATCCAGAATTCGTGGCGAGCCACGAACATGACATGCTGTGCCCACACACACAGTAACAGTGTACTTGCCTTTGGGAACCAAGCTAAAAGCTTTGTAGAAGGTGACTGCATGGTATACTTGCCTCAGCGGCACATTCAATTCCTGGCTTATTCTAATTAATCCTTCTTTGGGCAGCCAACGGAGCTCCTTCTGAATCTCAAGAAGTACTTGAATGAGCAAGTTGCTCTCACCTTTATATCCAGCCAATATATGGTTGATCTTTTTGACGTCCGCTTCGCTATTATCTGTTACCATCTCTCAGCTCCTAGAGAGTTTTTTCAAAGCTAATACTACCCCATCGATGATGGCTTCAGGCCTGGCGGCGCAGCCAGGGACGTAAACGTCCACAGGTATGACCTTATCTATGCCACCAATAATATTGGGGCAGTTGTGAAATACGCCGCCCGTGCAGCCACAGGTTCCCACTACTATTACACCTTTAGGATCGGGCATTTGCTCGTAGAGATTTCGCAGCACTCGGTAATTGCGGTAGTTTGCTGGACCGGTGACCAGAAGGACATCAGCATGTTTGGGATTGCCCATATTGACGATGCCAAACCTTTCTATATCGTAGAGGGGAGTAAGGGCGGCCAGTATCTCTATATCGCAGCCATTACAGCTACCACAATCAAAGTGTAGCAGCCAGGGTGATTTCACCCTCGACGTACTTAGAATTCCCATTTTTTCACATCCATCCCAAGTTGATAAATAGTATATTCAGGGCTACCAGACTTATGCCTGCGCCCCAGGCAAATTTCAGCATCCAGGACCAGGTGAGACGAGCATTGATATTATCCACAATTAGCATGATGAACCAGCTTGCTAGAGCTATTATGATGGATAGCCACCATAGGCCGCCTGTCACCCAGAAGAGTCCCAGGATAGATAGGAGCAGAACCATCTCATACCAATGTCCTAACTCTATCAAGGCCAGATATGGGCCGGAGTATTCCGTGACCACCCCTCTAACTAGCTCTTGATGGGCATGTTCCGAACTGGAGATGTCGAAGGGGGATTTCCTCATCACGATAGCCAGAGCAATAAGCAGGGCAATAAAAGTTATCCATAAATGGGGAAGGAGTGGTTGCCCATACTCAAATATATTGGCAATAGTAAAGCCCCCTGATTTTAAGGCTATAGGTATTGCCGCCAGGAGCAAAATCGGCTCATAGGCTAGGAACTGCAGCAGTTCTCGGTGTCCTCCAAACTGGCTATAAGGTGACTTCACGCTTAAAGCTCCAATCGGAAGGCAGAGGCTGCCAAAAAACAGGATAAAAAGCACCACCAGCAAGTCTTGCCTCAGAGCGAAGAATACTGTTGCCGTGATGATTAGGGCGAGATAGGCATAAGCGAACGCAAGCTGAGCCCCACCAGCAACCATTGGTTTCTTGCCAAAGAGCTTGATGACATCATAGAAGGGCTGTATTATCGGCGGTCCGATTCTTCCTTGCATATGGGCAGTTAATTTGCGGTCAATGCCTCTGAGTAATCCCCCTATCCAAGGGGCTACTATAACCGCAATTACGGCACTTCCGATTAAACAACCTGTGCTCATATCATCGCCACAACGAATAAAATAACAAGTAAAACAATGCCCACGGGCACGACAAATCTATTTAGGTTCCCTTCTCCCAGTATATTTTCAATATAGAATCCGCCGGTCTTAAGCCCTGTTCTTTCGTCAGCTACAGCCACAAATTCATCCACTCCAATTTCCACATTCTCTCCGCACATGTAGGAACTGCGACTTGCTTCAGGCTTTGCTCTGGCGGTAAGGGCAGGAATTAAGAGTGCCAGAGTGATTATTATGAAAATTGGCCAGGCGGCGAAAATACCCATGGGGGATTTCAGGAACCAGGCGCCGGTAGTAAAAGCTAAAGCCGCAGTGTAGCCTGTTTCAGTTAAAGCTGGGGCGACAATGCTGTTATACACCGGAGCAATTAGTATGCTGAATACCGCGGCAAAGGTAATTAACATCAACAAGATGCCATGATAAAGGGGAATGAATGGCTCCATCTTGGAGCTTCCCGGCACAGGACTGTGGCATAGAAAGCGACCGATCCACTTGGCCCAAAAAACGGTGGTGGCTCCTGAGCCAAGCATGAGCAATACGAGCACCAGAGTTGACCACACGCCAATGCTAGAGGCTGCCTCCATAGCTCCCCACTTGGCGATAAGGACACCAAAAGGAGCTACCAGCATGGAAAGCATTCCCGCTATAGTTATACCTGTCAGAAGGGGGAGATTTCTGGCTATCCCCTCCATATCTTCTATATTCCTGCTCCAAATGTGGTGCTCAATAGCGCCAGCGCATAAAAAGAGAAGTCCCTTGGATATAGCGTGAAAGATCAGGAGCATAATGCCCACAGCTATGGCTAACGGAGTATTTATGCCCGCACAAAGTATGATGAGACCGAGATTGCCAATTGTGGAATAAGCCAGAACCTTCTTTGCTTCGCTCTGGCTTATGGCCAGTATGGCTGTAGCTAGAAAGACTGCACCACCATAAATAGCTATAAGGGTGGAAAGGTGGGTGCCTTGAAAGCCAGGTGCAATACGTAGCACAAGATAAACTCCGGCTTTAACCATAGTGCTGGAATGCAGTAAGGCGGAAACTGGTGTGGGGGCAACCATGGCTCCCAGTAACCAACTCTGAAACGGGAGTTGTGCTGCTTTGGTGAGACCAGCTAGACATAATAGAGCGAAGGGTAAAAGAAACAGGGGACCGGCTGCGGCGCCATTATTGATGACCTCCATCAACGAAATCGTGTTAAGTGAGCTATTCCACAGGAACATGATAGCCAGGCTGAAGCCAACGCTGCCAATAAGGCACATCCACAAGGCACGGAAGGCATTGGTTATGGCGATGGGAGTTTCGTCATGGCGAATCAAGCCCCAGCAGGCCAATGTGGTCATTTCCCAGAAGAATCCCAGCCAGAGTAGATTATTGGCGAAGACCAGTCCGTTCATAGCACCCAGGAACATGAGCATAAAGAAGAAGAACCTCGGCTGTGTTGTCTCCTTAAGTTCCCCGAGATGCATGCGGTGCTCTTCATGGTCTCTCATATACCTTATGGCATAAACGCAGATAAGCGAGCCTATAATAGAAATGATAAGGCACATGATTATGGACAGATGGTCAATATAGAGGGCAGGGGTAACTTCCAATGGCGTGTGTGGCGCCCACGAAAACTCAAAAATTGCTAAGGGGATACCCGCGGCTAGGGTTAAAGCTATGGCGAGGATATTGTGTCGAGATATACCTCTTTGGCCAATATCCCTGATAGCCACAAAGAGGAAGATCGCTAGTATGACATAATTAAAAACTAAGATGACAGAATCCCATGTAGAAGCAGACGAATACTCTATGGGAAAAGGACCTTGCCGCAGGAAAAGGATGGAGCTTATTATGAGAACTACAGCAGTAAGAGAAACAATGCCGCCTCTGGCTCTGTGGTTTTTAATCAGTAGGCAAATAAGACCAGTGATGATAGGAAATAGAATAGCCAGGCCCACCAAAGTGCCAATCACTGACTATTACCTCCAAACATGACGTGGTTATTTTAAACTAGTGTTAAGGAAAAAACAAAGGGTTTTGCATAAGAATTTAAGTTTTTTAATTTTTTACTTATAATCCTCCAAAGGTTTTATTGCTCTCCAGCTTGGCTTTATATCCTCAGCTTTGTGTGTCTCTTTGTCTAAGCGAAGGCTAGGAATGGTACTGAGCGACACATTTCATCTTTATTGAATGAAAATAGCAGGGAAGTTGGTATGAGGACAAAGATAATCTATAATACAGTTTTAGGAGTTTGCCGCATGATCTCTGTGGAAGAAGCTCTCGAGAAGGTTTTGAGCTATGTTGAGGTCCTCGAGTCCGAACGGAAGTCTATTCTGGACTGCCTGGGACAGGTTCTGGCTGAGGATGTCTATTCCACTATAGATATTCCCCCACTGGATAATTCCGCTATGGATGGTTATGCCCTGCGAGCTGGAGATACTCGTGGGGCTAGTGAATCATCACCGAGATATTTAGTCGTGGTCGGAGAGATTGCTGCCGGGTCTATGCCCACAAAAGAGGTCAGGCCAGGAACGGCTATTCGCATTATGACGGGAGCACCATTGCCCGAAGGGGCTGATGCCGTAGTTCGATTTGAGGATACCGATGAAGTTAGCCGCAAATCATCTAGGGGAGATTTGTCGCACATCGGCATATTGTGCCAGGTAAAGAAAGGATTGAATGTCCGATGCAGAGGAGAGGACATTGCCAGGGGAAACTTAATTCTTAAAAAAGGAACGGTGCTTCGCCCTCAAGAGATAGGAGTGCTAGCTTCTCTGGGGCACTCTACTGCGCTGGTTATCCGTCAGCCGATTGTGGCTATTCTAGCTACGGGGGATGAGCTTATTGGTGTTGACCAGCCATTAGTTCCTGGCAAGATTTATGATAGCAATACCTATACCATTGCTGCCGAAGTCTCTCGCTATGGTGGAATTCCCAAAATCCTGGGCATAGGGCGCGATTCAGTTCAGTCTCTAACCGAGAAAATAGATGAGGGTTTGGACGCAGATATGCTCATTACCTCCGGCGGTGTATCTAAGGGAGACTACGATATAGTAAAGGACGTTCTGGCAGAGCATGGGGAGATTGGCTTCTGGACTGTCTGTATGAAGCCCGGCAAACCTCTTGCTTTTGGGGTTATTAAGAAGGCGGCAGGAAGAAGGAAGAGGAAGGTGCCTCATTTGGGACTGCCGGGCAATCCTGTCAGCTCCATGATTACCTTTGAACAATTTGCCCGTCCCGCCATATTAAAAATGATGGGAAAGAAAATACTGGTGAAGCCAGTTATCCGAGCGATTATTGAAGATGATATTGTGAATACTGATGGCCGCCGCCTCTTCGCCAGGGTGATGGTAACCAAGCGCGGTGGTCAATATCACGCCTCCCTCACCGGTCCCCAGGGCTCAGGAATCCTCACATCTATGGCCAAGGCCAATGGTTTGGCTATTATCCCCGAAAGCAGCCAGGGGGTAAAAGCCGGAGACATGGTCGAGGTGCAGATGCTGGATTGGGGAGAGGAACAAGGCGAGGTGAAAACATTGCCGATTGTTTCCATCGTGGGCAAATCGCAATCTGGTAAAACAGTGCTTATGGAGCAACTTATTGCCGAGTTTAAAAAAAGAGGATACAAAGTCGCCGCTTTAAAGCACAGTCGAGGCGGGATGGAAATAGACCAGCCCGGAAAAGATAGTTGGAAATTTGCTCAAGCGGGCAGCGATGCTGTATGTATTAGCTCACCTGATAAGCTCGCCTTCATTAAGAAATTAAACCATGACCTTAATATTGAGGAAATTATGTCCATCGTTGGCCCTGAATTCGACCTCGTTCTTGCCGAAGGATTCCGGAAAAGCAAAATTCCTAAAATCGAAGTGCACAGAAAAGAACTTGGAGATGACTTATTATGTTCTCCCCAGGAAATTTCAGCCATTGTCACTGATGGGTCATTGGATACCGATATAGCCCAGCTTCCCTGGGGTGATACAGTGGCAGTAGCTGATTTCATAGAAAAGAATTTTGTATTGAAAAGCCAGAGCAGTGGCTTTTAACTCCAAAATCCCCCCTCTTAGGATAAGAGGGGCAAGGCCTGCCCGCCGAACAAATCCTTTGGCAGGCGGGGGAGTTATGAAAAAATGTTTACCGTAGGGATATTGACCATCAGTGACAAAGGCTCCAGAGGGGAGCGTCAGGATAAGAGCGGCGAGGCTATTCGCGAAATCCTTTCCAGTATGGATGTTCGCATTGTCAATTACGACATCATTCCTGATGAGAAGGAACTTATCGTTGAAAAGCTGGTTAAATGGGCAGATAAAGGCGATTTAGACGTGGTCATCACCACGGGTGGAACAGGACTCACTCCTAGAGATGTAACTCCGGAGGCGACTCTTGCCGTGGTGGATAGAATTGTCCCCGGTTTTGCCGAGGCGATGAGGGCTGAGAGCCTGAAGAAAACCCCCAGGGCCATGCTCAGTCGAGCAGTCGTGGGCACTCGCGGGAAATGCTTAATTATCAACCTGCCGGGAAGCCCCAAGGCAGTACGCGAGTGTCTTGAAGTGATACTGCCGGTGCTGCCCCATGCTTTGGAAACGCTTAAAGGCCAAGCAGAAGAGTGCGGTCCATCACAAACATAAGTTTGAGATAGCCTATCCACTCCTGAGGCCTTGGATAATTTCCCCGATGCCGGGCCTTTTCCCATACATGAGCAAGTAAGTTCTGAAAACCCTGATGGTTAATAACAAAATTCCAATGACGGAGAGCACCAGCACCGCTATACTGACGACCAGTTGCCAGGCAGGTATTACACTTACGCCCAGCCTCATTATCACTTCCACAGGAGACGAGAGAGGGAAAATGGTGAAAAAGACCCAGACTGGGTTGCCCGGGAAAAACATCAACAAAGACGTAAACCACAGGGGTATAAGTGCAGGAAGTGTAAAAACCCCGATCAGTTGTTGCCCTTCGCGGGAACTGGAACTGATGGCGCCGATAGCGGCCGAAATCACGGCAAACAATAAGTAGCCCAGGATGAAATACACTATGGCCAGAACAACGAAATTGGCCGGTAATCGTATTGTGCTGATAAAGCCGCCGATGGATGAGGAAGCCAGGTTCAACAGGAGTGGAGCTGAGATTACCCAGACAGCCACCTGTACCAGCCCGGCGGCGCCCATACCTAAGACTTTGCCGGTCAGCAATTGGCGGGCGGAAACAGACGACAACAATATCTCTATAAGGCGATTCTCTTTCTCGTCAGCCAGCCCCTGGAGCAGATAAGTGGAGGAGAAAATGATGGAGAGAGCCAGTAGAACGCCAAAAACAAAGGGAATGATCAGGTTCCCGTATCCGCCTTGCTCTGGAGCCACCTCGCCAGTTTCGGTAAGCCTGGTGGTAACCAGATTCAAGGGTGCTTCAATCCTGGCTATGGTAGCTGCGGGGACCTTCCCTGCCAGCAAATTGCCTAACAGAAAATTATTAATCGCCTCGGTTATGGCAGGGGACGCCGCAAGCTGTTTTTCCAGGGTGTAACGGTTAATCGCCCCGGCGGAAATATAATCCGGCGGGATGACGAAATACTCTTTAATGTCGCCCTTGACCAGCGCTTCAGTCGCGCCACTCTGTGTGTCAAAGCGAACCAGCGTTATATTTCCCTGGCTGGTATATTGCTCGAATCCACCTAGCTCATCCACATATCCGATACTCATCGCTTCCACTGTCGGCGTGGCGATTCCCGATACGAGATGGAAAACTCCTATCAACAGGAGGACTATCAGTGGCACGATAAGGGTCATAATAATAAACCCTCTCCTCGTTATCGTGTGCCGGAATTCATGCTTCAGTATCAGAAGCGTCTTATTCATGGGCCGTACCCACCACCCTCAGGAATATTTCGTTAAGTGGAGGAGTAGCTATTTCAAAGCGATTAATTACTACTCTCTGGCTTACCAATCGTTCCAGGATTTGCTGCGGAGTCGCATTTCCATCGAGGACCAGCTCGACATGCCCTTTGTGGGTGCGTTTCTCGGCAACTCCCGGCACTTCTCCCATTTCTCCCTCAAACTCCAGCAGAACCGAATTGCTTCTATACCTGGACTTAATTTCAGCCAGATTCCCATAAAGGACCGAGCGTCCGTGATTTATCATCAATATGCGGTCGCATAGTTCTTCAATTTCATTCATCTGGTGTGTGCTCAGAATTAAGGCCTTGCCTTGATTCTTCAAGTCAAAGAGCATCCCTTTCAATAGCTCCACGTTGACCGGGTCGAGCCCGGCAAAGGGTTCGTCCAGAACAACCAGTTCCGGGTTGTGGATGACACTGACGATGAACTGGATAATCTGTCCCATGCCCCGGCTCAACTCCTCAATCTTTTTCCCTTTGTGGGGCAGCATACCAGTCTGATTGAGCAGCCCGTTAGCTTTTTCCTCGGCTGAGCGCCTGTCCATACCCTTGAGGGAGGCAAGGTAGATGATAGAGTCGAGCACCCTCAGCTTCTTGTATAGTCCTCTTTCCTCAGGCAGGTAGCCAAGCTTGTTTTTGGTAGATTCGCTCAACTGCTCGCCGAGGATGGTCACGTCGCCCGAGTCCGGCTTGATAATGTCCATCATCATCCTGATTGTGGTAGTCTTGCCGGCGCCGTTGGGACCAATAAGACCAAATATCTCGCCTTGGGCGACAGAGAAAGACAGGTCGTCGACCACAACTTTATCGGCGAAGGACTTGACTATATGACTGACTTCAACGGCAGGCATGGTAGCAGCTCTTTCTTGATTCGCATTTTAGCACAGCGCAATAGTGTTAGTAACCTTATAGCAAAGCGTGAAGATGTTTAAGACTTGGCTCCAGAATTGTGGCCGAGTGTTTAAAGAAGGAAGAAGTACATTGAAGCATGGGCCTTCAAGGCAATTGGGAAAGGCAACAGCACTATACTAAAAAATAGCCCCTTTGACATCATTTAAGACTTTCTGAGCAGGCTTCAATACCAGCCTGTAGGCGCTCTTAATCGGTCACCGCCGGAGGGATGCAACCTGCTTTTACTAAGGCATCATGAGTTGCCTTAGCACTATTTATCATGGACTCAACTCTCTTGCGCAATTCCTGGCGACTGATTTTTACCGAGGCAATTCCTTCCTTCTGAGCTTCCATTCCTACATCTACGGCTTCCCGAACATAAGCTGCCGGCTCCCCCATCGTTGGTACGATGCTATCTTCATTCATGCCGCGCTCCTCGGCATATTTTGCTAATGACTGGGCAGCGACAACGCACATATCATCAGTGATAGTCTTTGCCCCGACATCGAGAACGCCACGAAATATAGCGGGAAAGCCTATGGAATTATTAATCTGGTTGGGGAAATCGGATCTGCCAGTGGCTACAATTTTAGCTCCTGCTTCTTTAGCTTCCCAGGGCCAGATTTCAGGTATAGGATTGGCACAAATGAAACATATAGCATTCTTGGCCATTAGCTTGATTTGCTCAGGCAAAATTACTCCAGGCCCTGACTTGGAATAGGAGATAAGTATATCAGCGCCTTTCAATGCCTCAGTTAAGCCGCCAGTCCTTTTTTCACTATTAGTAGTTTGGCAAAACTGCCACTTATCGGCATATTCTCCTTTCTTTTCTGCTATATCTTTCCGTCCGGGATGGAGGATGCCTGTGCTATCAACCACTATGGTGGTCTCAGGCCTGGCCCCGCAGGCGAAAAGAAGTCTGGCAGAAGCCACGTTGGCTGCCCCCGAACCATTGAGGACAATCCTCACCTCGCTTATCTTCTTGCCCACAATCTTCAAAGCGTTTATCAACCCGGCCAGCATTACTGTAGCTGTTCCTTGCTGGTCATCATGCCATACAGGAATCTCAGCTTCAGCCCTCAGGCGATCAAGAATATAAAAGCACTTAGGATTGGCAATATCTTCCAGGTTAATGCCGGCGAAAGATGGCTGCAGCCATTTAACTGCCTGAATGATTTCATCAGGGTCCTTAGTACCTATACAAATAGGCACAGCATCTACACCACCAAGGTATTTGAACAATAGGCACTTTCCTTCCATTACGGGATAGCCCGCCTTAGGACCAATATCCCCGAGTCCCAGCACCCTGGTGCAATCCGAAACAACAGCTATAGTGTTCCATCTGTTAGTTAACTCGGCAAATTTCGACACATCTGCCTTTATCGCCCGGCAGGGCTCAGCAACACCGGGGGTATAATAGATGGCAAAATCATTAAAATCACGAACCTGGCATTTGGGCACTGTCTGCATCTTACCCCGATAGAATGCATGCAATTTCATAGCATCTTCCGCTGGCTTCTTTGCTTTGGCCAAAAGTTCTTCCTTAGTTACTTTTTGTGACATAACTCCCTCCTTTTAATCGGCCCCGGTAAGTGCATTAGCTACACAAACCGGGCTTCTCTCTTTCGCTTCTTTAGCACACGTAGCAGATCACACTTTTGGCACTAACCTGTAACTACCCGAATCAGTGCCCAGGATAAACAGCAAACGCTGTCTATACCTTAATCTTCCCCCTTATCCACTCCCAATCGGTCTCGCCATGCTCAAAGAAGGATTTGAAATTATCCTTCAGCCACTCGTAGTAATCATCCTCTATGTATTGGCAAAAGGCCTCAACCAAAGCTTCTTTCTTGATATCCCTGGGGATTTTTATCTTTAGTTCTTTAAACTTACAATCGAGGAATTCCTCGACAACACCTCTATCAAGCATTTCTCATCACCTTCGGCAAATCTATTTCTTCCAAGAAAAACTATATGCCCAGTTCCTTTTCAAAGTCTAAATAAGACCTTTTGCGCTTATAAAGCTCCTCGACTTTGTCCAGCTCGATAAACTTGATCCGATGATTAATCTCGTGAAAAGTCCCAGACAGCAAACTCTCAACTCTATTGCGGTCCTCTTGAGGCGCAACGATGAAGATGTGGCTATTCCATAAATCGAAGGCATGCTTCAGTTTTCCCAGAGCGTGGTACACATCTCCGCCGACTTGCACTTCAAACACATAGGTTGGCACGGAGCGCTCTACTCTTCTCCACACAACATCGAGCCTCCCAGTATCAAAGACATACTCTTCGTCAGCAAGATAGCCTTGAAGTCGCCCAATGTCCACTAGTCTGTGTTTAAGCTCATCGTGCGAAGGTAAAGCCTGTTCCGCTTGTAGGACTTCTGGTGGATAGGTAGGAAGAGTCTCTTCTGCTGAGATTGGCGATGGAGTCCCTACATAGTATTCTTTGGGCAGCGATGTGAACTTAGAAACAAGCTTCCGGCCTATATCTCGACTTAACGCTTGGAATCCTCCTCTCGGAAACAGTTCACTGGAAGTTATTTTGGATGCCTGCCATCTATCGGGGGGAAGGCAATGTTCTACATCAAATTCGAACCGCAACGGAAATATGACCTTGTTTTCCTTGACCTCCTGAGGCCACAAAGGTTGATCCTGAGGAAACTTCGTACGAACAGTGCCATAGCCAATTACGCCACTTACAGGACTTGTGACATAGAAGAACAATTTGTCTGTTTCACTCAGCCTTTCCCAAAAATGTCTCTGTGTTTGTCTAAGCCCCCAAATGTTCTTGTGCTCAAAAGCAGTTTTCCAATTGCGGGGAGAACCTACCACTAACCAATAACTACTCAACGTTACCTCCTCCTGTGTTAATAGTCGACCTCTACGCCATCCCAGCAGTCAAGGTGACAAGCATATCTTATCTCGGGCTCGGGAACCTCTAGTTCACAATTTTCTCTAGCAACAGTGCTTAGCCCTATAATAACAATGTCTTGTCCGACTTTCATAGGCTCTCCACACTTATCGCAGGTGGTTACTCCCAATATCATTTCCATCTCTTACCTCCCGCAGCAATATTCATATTTCTTGCTGGTTCTCCCTCACTCCCAGACTTCGTCTTCGGCAAGGTCTTCCTCCAGCCCTAATTCGTCACCCTCGTCTTCCAAATAATTCAAGGGGCCTTCATGGCTAAAGGATTCTTTTCGGCCCAAGAAGGGGCGAGAAAAGAGTTTCCTTATCTCGGCGCCGCATTCGGGGCATCTCCTCAGCGGTTCATCATTTATCCCCTGTCTGATCTCAAACCTTCCTTTGCATAACTTGCAATGAGCACCGTCTACTGCTTTATACTCATAAATTGGCATTTCACCCACCTCCTTCAATAAATTCAAAATATGCTCTTAACCCTCTCCCATCGAGGGAGAGGCACAGTCTTTATTTCATAACTCCCCCGCCTGCCAAAGAATTTGTTCGGCGGGCAGGCCTAACCCCTCTTATCTTAAGAGGGGGATTTTTGAACTCCCATTATTTCCCGCAGCAATGCTTGTATTTCTTGCCTGAGCCCCACGGGCAGGGGTCATTACGCCCAACCCTTTTGCCCGCCATCACCGCCTCCTTCTTTTTTTGTGGAGCTTCTTTGGCAATACCGACGTGGTAAATGCTATGGGCAACGTCATGCTGAATGCTAGCTAAGAGGGCTTCAAAAAAAGCATGCCCTTCCCTCTTATACACTACCAGCGGTTGTTCCTGACCGACAGCTCGCAGACCTATCCCCTCACGCAAATGCTCCATGGCAGTAAGGTGCTCCATCCATAACCGGTCAATAACTCGCAACATTACCAGCCTCTCCGCTATTCGCATGTTAGCAGGGCCTAGCTCCTGCTCCCGCTGGTTGTAAAGCTCGATGGCATAATCAGTCAACTTTTCTGTGATTTGCTGGGCGCTGAGTTCAGAAAGTCCATCGCTTCTAAACTGCGGAGGCAAGGGGAAGATGGTGGATATATCTTCAAGCAAGCCGGATAGATTAGATTTCTTCTCTTCACCCTCTCCTTTTTCCTCTCCCATCAAGGGAGAGGTTAGGTGAGGGCTGCTGAGATGCTTGGTTACCAGGCTTTGGATTTCATCCTGGACCATAGATATTATGTTTGCCTTAAGGTCGGCGCCGCTGAGGATTTTTTTCCTCTCGGCGTAAATCACCTCGCGGTGCTTGTTGACGACATCGTCATATTCCACAAGGTGTTTACGAATATCGAAATGGTAGCCTTCGGTCTTGACCTGGGAATTGGTCATAGCCTTAGTGGCGAAGGAATGCTCAATGGGGGTATTTTCATCCATACCTGCCCACTGCATAAGTCCCTTAACACGGTCGCCACCAAAGCGGCGGATAATCTCGTCCTCCATGGAAGCGTAAAAACGAGAACTGCCCGGGTCTCCCTGCCTTCCGGCCCTTCCCCGAAGCTGATTATCAATGCGTCTAGCTTCGTGGTGCTCGGTGCCTACAATGTGAAGTCCGCCCAGCTCAACTACCTTGTTATGCTCCTCTTGCCACTCCGCCGGGTCACGCTCCTCAGGATTGCCACCAAGTATAATATCCACACCTCGCCCGGCCATATTTGTGGCTACAGTTACTGCCTCAAGACGCCCGGCCTGAGCAATTATAGATGCCTCCTTCTCATGATTCTTGGCATTTAACACTTGATGGGGTATGCCATTTCTCTTCAGGAGGTCAGATAAATTCTCTGATTTCTCAATAGAGGTCGTGCCGATAAGGACAGGCCTTTTCTGGTCATTTAATTGCTTGATTTCCCCGGCTACGGCGGCAAACTTAGTTTTCTCGTCTTTATAAATCTGGTCAGGGTATTCCGTGCGAATCAAGGGCTTGTTTGTAGGGATAACCACTACTTCTAAGTTATAAATCTTGTGGAACTCCTCGGCTTCAGTAGCCGCGGTACCGGTCATGCCCGCCAGTTTTTTATACATGCGGAAGTAGTTCTGGAAGGTGATGGTAGCCATGGTAACTGATTCTCGTTGAATCTTTACTCTCTCTTTGGCCTCGATGGCTTGATGTAATCCCTCAGAATACCTCCTGCCGAACATCAATCTGCCAGTGAATTCATCCACGATGATGACCTGCCCATCCTTAACCATGTAGTCCTTGTCCCTCTTGAACAAGGCATGAGCCTTAAGGGCGCTCTCCAGATACTGAGTAAGAAAGTAATTAGAGGTGTCATAAAGTTCCGGTGCTTTGAGCAAACCTTCATGCTTCAGCATCTTCTCCATCTTGTCCATGCCAATCTCGGTAAGATTGGTAGTACGCGTGCGCTCGTCAATGGTATAGTCTTCGTCTTTGCCAAGGCGGGAAACTAACTGGGCGAAGGTGTAATACTTTTTGGTTGCTTCCTCGGCAGCACCGCTGATAATTAATGGTGTACGGGCTTCGTCAATAAGAATGTTGTCCACCTCATCAACGATGGCATAGCTCAAGGGACGCTGGACGCATTGGGACAAATCCCAGACCATATTATCTCTGAGGTAATCGAAACCAAACTCGTTATTGGTGCCGTAAGTTATATCTGCCTCATAAGCCTGGCGGCGAGCTTTCTGAGGTTGATTAGGGGGGTAGGGAATAGAATGTAGATATTTCCACTTCGGGTCTCCTGAATCAAGACCAGGGTCATAAATATAAGATGGGAAGGGATTATCGGGTGTTTGCATTGCAGTAATAGCTGCCACGCTTACCCCCAGGGCGTGGTAAATAGGACCCATCCAGTGGCAATCCCGCTTGGCCAGATAATCGTTAACGGTAACCAAATGGCAGCCTTGTCCAGTGAGGGCATTGAGGTAAAGGGGCAAGGTAGCTACCAGGGTTTTTCCTTCACCAGTTGCCATCTCGGCTATTTTGCCCTGGTGAAGGACGATTCCCCCTTTTAGCTGGGCATCAAAATGTCTTTGCCTTATGGTTCGCTTGGCTGCTTCTCTAACAGCAGCGTAGGCCTCGGGCAGAATCTCATCCAGACTCTCGCCATCCTGCAGCCGCGCCTTAAACTCATCAGTTTTGGCTCGAAGCTCAGCGTCGCTGAGCTTTTCAAAGTCAGGCTTCAACGAGTTTATGTGGTCAACCAGAGGCTGAAGGCGCCTCACTTCTCTCTCGTTGGAATCAATCAGACTGCTAAGCCAATTAACCATCGATCGATAAAATCCCAAATCCTAATTTCTAAGTTCTAAACAAATTCCCTTGAAAAGCAAAAGGCAAAAATAAAAACTCAAAATGACAGGGCAAAAATAAAAAATCTTTACATTTTAATTTGTCATTTTGATTTTCAATCTTTGATTTTTAACTTTCCACAGTGCTTAGGATTTTGGATTTCTAATCCCTCTTTATTTTCGGCAAGTTATCCCTCAAACATCGCCCCTATTGATAAGCCTGTGTGAATGCGATGAATGGCTTCGCCAATAAGCGAGGCTATGGACAAGACGGTAATTTTGTTCAGTTTCTTATCATCATTGACAGGTATGGTATCGGCAACGACTACCTCTTTCACCGGGCTGGCGGCTATCCTCTGGATAGCGGGACCAGAGAAAACGGGGTGGGTGCAGCAGGCATAAACTTTCGTAACGCCACGTTTTAAAAGAGCATCCACCACCCCGACCAAAGAACCAGCGGTATCAATCTCATCGTCAACCGTCAGGGCACGCATTCCCTCAACCTCACCAATGACGTTGAGGGTTTCACTGGCATCGGCATTTCCCAAGCGCCTCTTTTCCATAATAGCCAGAGGGGCTCCGAGTTTAGCAGCCATATCACGGGCTACTTTGGAAATACCAATATCAGTGGCAACCACTACCAGGTTATCCAGAGCTTTTTCCCTGAAATACTGAGCCAACATGGGCCGAGCGGTGAGTTCATCCACAGGTATGGTGAAGAATCCTTGAATTTGAGGGGCATGGAGGTCTACGGTGAGCAATCTATTAGCTCCAGCGGTGGTAATCAGGTCGGCAATCAAGCGAGCAGTGATAGGAACCCTGGGCTGGTCTTTTTTATCAGTGCGGCTATAGCCATAGTAGGGAACGACAGCGGTAATTCGCCCCGCTGAAGCTCGCCTGAAGGCATCGAGCATGATAAGTAACTCGACCAGGCTTTTGTTAACTGGAGAGCAAACGGGCTGAATGATAAAAATGTCTCGTTCCCGGACATTCTCGAGGATGCGCACAAAGATGTTCTCATTGCTAAATTCAAAGACCTCAGCCTCCCCCAAAGATATGTCTAAGTAATCACACACAGCCCTTGCTAAGGCAGGGTGAGCAGTGCCGCTGAACACTTTTAATTCGTCCATCATTATCTTTTGGCTATCTAGCGCCCCCATAAAACATTCGCTTCGCTCATTCTTAGGGGTAGTTATCTGAATACTAAATTATAGCATGAAATCCTCGCCGTTTCTTGGGAAGAGTTAATTAAAGCAAGTAAAAAATTAAGCGGGGAAGAGACGTCTTATGCCAGCCCGGGAATGGGGAACTGTTGGCACATCTCTCTTACTTCCTGGCGAACTTGTTTTTGTGCCTGCTTATCCCCCGAAGGAGAAAGCACTTTGGCAATGAGAGACGCAATATGCTTCATCTCCTCTGTGCCAAAACCTCTCGTGGTCACCGCCGGAGTGCCCATCCTGATACCGCTTGTAATCCGTGGTGGCTTGGGGTCAAAAGGAATGGTATTTCTATTTACCGAGATGCCTGCGGCCCATAAAGCTTCCTCAGCATCCTTGCCGCTTATCCCCTGAGGAGAAAGGTCAACGAGGACAATGTGGTTATCTGTGCCCCCGGAAACAATACGCATCCCATATCTCTGGAGTTCGGAAGCCAAAACGCGAGCATTCTTCAGCACTGACTTCTGGTAATCAACGAATTCGGGCTGCATAGCTTCGAAAAAGCACACGGCTTTGGCGGCGATGATATGCATGAAAGGACCACCCTGCATCCCGGGGAAAACTGCAGCATCAATAGCTGAAGCCAGCTCTTCATCACATAAAATAAAGCCACCTCGGGGTCCCCGTAAGGTCTTTTGCGTGGTGGAAGTAGTAACTTGAGCATAGGGCACAGGGGAGGGATGAAGTCCAGCGGCTACTATCCCTGCTATGTGAGCCATGTCAGCCAATAATTTGGCTCCCACCTTATCAGCTATATGGCGAAGCCTCTCAAAGTCAATAATACGAGAATAGCTACTCGCCCCAGCTATAATTAACTTGGGTTTGTGCTTCAGAGCTAACTTCTCAATCTCATCATAGTTAAGCATCTCGGTTCTAGGGTCGACTCCGTAAGGGACAGAGTTGTACCATTTCCCGGAGAAATTGACCTCAGAGCCATGGGTGAGATGCCCGCCATGACTGAGACTCATCCCCATAACAACATCTCCGTGTTCCAATAGAATTGAATAGGCTGCCATATTAGCTTGAGCGCCGCTATGAGCCTGGACGTTGGCATGCTCGGCTTTAAAGAGCTTTTTGGCTCTTTCAACAGCCAAATCTTCAATTTCGTCTATGTAGACACAACCGCCATAATAGCGATGCCCGGGGTATCCTTCAGCATATTTGTCAGTTAGCACCGAGCTTTGAGCCTCAAGCACTGCCCGGCTGGCATGGTTTTCAGAGGCGATAAGATTTATGGTGCTTGCTTGCCTCGCTGCCTCCAAGCTTAGGATTTGAGCTACTTTGCTATCACGCTGCGCCAAGGAAAATGCCTTCGCGATCTTCATATTTGTGTCATAATAGTACTTAATATTTCATTCTCGGTCAATAAGAAAAACCCATCAAAATGGGCCCCCGCAGCACAATTGACAGAACGTGTTTACAGTGATAAATTAATTTATTTAGCAATTAAAAGGGGAGAGTGCTAAATGGCTGTGAGAGAAAGAAGAGAAACCGTTCTCAGGGTGATAATTGAAGATTATATCACTAGGGCAGTACCAGTAGCTTCAAATGCTATCGTGGAAAATTATGGCTTGAAGGTAAGCCCGGCTACCATCCGCAATGATACAGCATACCTAGAACGAGAAGGATATGTTATCCACCCTCACCGTTCAGCCGGAAGCGTACCTACAGATAAGGCTTACCGCTACTATGTGGAATTGATAGGGGAAGAGATTGAACTTCCTCGTGTTGAGCAGTATCTACTTCATCAAATATCTCAGGAGGCAAAAGAAGAGCTAGAGCAATGGCTAAAAACGGTGGCAGCGCTTTTAGCGCGCCTTGTTCATAACCTGGTAGTAATAACCACTCCCAAAGCGATTCGCTGTCGCTTTAAGCATCTCGATTTGGTAGCCTTGCAGGATTTCATGGCTTTGCTGATCGTGGTTTTGTATGAAGCAAAAGTTAGACGGCAGGTCTTATCTTTCAGTAGAAAGGTTAGCCAGGATGAACTAACGAAGCTAGCTAACAAACTTACTTCTATTTACGCCGGGATGACCAGCAGCGAGATCTTGGCTAAAAAAGAGGGCCTTTCTTCTGAAGAAAGGCAGCTGTCTGGATCTTTAGCAGAAATTATGGCTGCTGAAGACAAGCTAGAATATGGCGAGCCTTATCTTGAAGGACTGCGTTTGCTGCTGAGTCAACCAGAGTTTATCAACAGTCCTAGAATACTGGGAATTTTAGAGGTACTGGAAGGGGAGGATTGGCTTAGAAATATATTTTGCCAGGAATCTATCAAAGGAGGGGTGAAGATAGTCATTGGTGAAGAAAACCCAGAGCCAGCATTACAGGAATTGAGCTTAGTAGCCAGCCGGTATGGAGTACTTAATAAGGCCAGTGGCATTGTGGGAGTGATTGGCCCCAAACGAATGGACTACGCTAAGGCTATTTCTTCGCTTAATTACCTCTCAGCATTGCTAAGCAACTCAGTGGCTGAATACATCTAAAGGAGGTCCAACGTTGGCTGAGAGTGACGAGGTAGTTGAAACAGGAATTGAGCACGTTGAGGATATAGAAACGTTACAGCAAGCTCTAGCTGAAGAGAAGGAAAAGGCAGAAAAATATTTAGCCAATTGGCAAAGAAGCCAGGCAGACCTTGAGAATTATACGAAACGCGCTGAGCAGGAGAAATCAGAGACCGTCGAGTTTGCTAACAGGATGCTTATCTTGGACTTGCTACCTATCTTAGACGATTTTGAGAGAGCACTTGCTTCTTTGCCGGTTGAGCTTGATGAGCAAAATTGGACTGAAGGCATAAAGCTCATCTATAATAAACTTAAAACTGTTTTAGAAACGCAAGGGCTGGTTGAAATTAAGGCCGAGGGAGAATACTTCGATCCTTACTTTCATGAAGCAGTAGGCCAGCTAGAGGGAGAGGAGGGCATAATCATAGGGGAAATTCGCAAAGGTTATAAATTTAGGGACAAGCTGCTTCGTCCCAGCATGGTTATGGTAGGCACAGGTACGAAGAATAAGACTCAAGAGGAAAGCTCAGAGGAGAGATAATATGGCTAAGGTAGTAGGTATTGACCTGGGAACAACATTGAGCGAGGTTGCTGTTATAGAGGGTGGAAAACCGAAGCTTATCCCCAGCTCGGAAGGCTCTAACTTGTATCCTTCGGTAGTGGCAATAAGCAAGAACGGCGAGCGATTAGTAGGGCAAGTAGCTAAACGTCAGTCTATTGTTAACCCAGAAAATACTATTTACAGTATCAAACGCTTCATGGGAAGAAAATGGGGGGAACCGCAGGGAAGAGAGTTACCTGTAGAAGAGGACGCGCGCCGTGTCTCCTACAAGACAACTCATGGTCCTAATAACGAAGTCAAGGTAGTCATGGGTGGAAAAGAATACAGTCCTGCGGAAATATCGGCAATGATATTACAAAAATTAAAGACCGATGCCGAAGCTTACCTTGGTAACAAAGTGACAGAAGCAGTGATTACAGTGCCAGCTTATTTCAACGACAGTCAGCGCCAGGCAACCAAGGATGCCGGCGCGATTGCCGGATTGAATGTCCTTCGTATTATTAATGAGCCGACCGCTGCCGCCTTAGCTTACGGCGCAGATAAGAAGAAAGAAGGAACAATCGCAGTATACGACCTTGGTGGAGGTACCTTCGATATCTCTGTCCTGGAGATAGGGGAGGGGACCTTCCAGGTCAAGTCTACCAGCGGTAATACCCACTTGGGTGGGGATGACCTCGACCAGTGTGTTATCGAATGGCTATGTAATGAATTCAAGCGGGATCAAGGAATCGACTTAAGGAACGACCGCATGGCAATGCAGCGTCTTAAAGAGGCAGCAGAACGAGCGAAGGTTGAACTTTCTACGGTGCAACAGACTGAGATAAGCCTTCCTTTTATTACCGCTGATGCCTCGGGACCTAAACACCTTAATATCACCTTGACCCGCTCCAAGTTAGAACAACTGGTCATGGATTTGGTGGAGCAGACTCTCGAGCCCTGTCGCCTGGCAGTTAAAGACTCAGGGTTGACTACAGCCCAGATTGATGAAGTCCTTCTTGTCGGTGGTCAAACTAGAATGCCTTTAGTTCAAGAAAGGGTGAGGCAGTTCTTCGGCAAGGAGCCATCGAAAGGAATCAACCCCGACGAGGTTGTAGCCATGGGGGCTGCCATTCAGGCTGGGGTGCTTAAGGGCGAAGTCGGAGAAATTCTTCTTCTCGATGTCACCCCACTCACTCTAGGGATAGAGACGCTAGGAGGAGTAGCGACACCACTTATTTCCCGCAACACCACTATACCTACTTCAAAGAGCCAGATTTTCAGCACCGCTAGCGACAATCAACCAAGCGTGGAGATACACGTTCTTCAAGGGGAACGCCCTATGGCTGCTGATAACCGGACATTGGGACGCTTCATACTTGATGGCATCCTACCGGCGTCACGAGGTATACCCCAGATCGAGGTGACCTTCGATATAGATGCCAATGGCATCCTTAACGTTAGCGCTCGTGATAAGGGCACGGGGAAAGAACAAAAAATTACTATTACCGCCTCTAGCGGATTGAACAGAGAGGAAGTAGAGAAGATGAGGCGAGAGGCTGAGCAACATGCTGCTGAGGATGCTAAACATAAAGAGGAAGTAGAGGTGCGCAACTCTGCTGACAGCCTAGCTTACACCGCAGAAAAAACTCTCCGTGACTACGGAGATAAGATACCCGCCGATGTAAAAAAGGAAGTAGATGCTAAGATAGCCAGTGTAAAGTCAGCTCTTCAAGGGAAGGACGTAAACGCCGTCCGTAAGGCTATGCAAGAGCTATCACAGGCTATACAGAAGGTTGGGGCATCGGCTTACCAGCAACCAGGGCAACAGCCGCCGCCTGGTGGAGAGAAACCTGGTGGGGGAGAAGAAGGCACGGTGGAAGGGGAATTCCGCGAGGTCTAAGCAATAAATATTAGCACCTGATCCCCCCATGAAATTGGGAACACGAAATTACATTTTTCTCAAGGAGCGTGATGGTAATGTTTGAGCTAGAACAATTCGTCATAACTGCCAACAGAATCTGGCAAAAGGCACGAGATGAAAAACGGTTGACTCATAACCCCTCTGATGAGGAACTGAGAGGGCTTGTGGAAAAGGAGCCGGGGGTTAGGAAAACGATGTATGGAAACTTTGTCGCCCAAAGTGAGCCTACTTCCAGGTCAGCAATGTTCACCAAAAACAGTGTTGATCACCCCTTTGGCGAGGATGAACTAAGGCTATTAGCTCAGTGTGAAAAGGTATTGGGTAAGGAAAGATTGATTTCCATAGACAGGATTGTGGGCAACGAAAGTAGTAACACCACAGCCAGGTTAATTGTTCCCGAGCGGTTTGCCCATGTTGCCTACGGAGGCAAGAACCTTTTTATACCCCCCAAGGGGGAAGTCAAAAAGCCAACTTACTACATCTTATTCTTCGCTGACGAGGCTTTTGAAACGAACCAGTCAAAGCCGCTCCCCGAGAAAGATATCACTATCAGATTGGCTATGCTGGATGATGGAAGGTTTGTCAAGATAATTAGGAATGGTAACTACATAGGTGAATATAAGAAGGGAGTTTTCGCCGCCGAGGATTGGGTAGCTAAGACGAAAAGGGGAGGCATCTTCTTACATGCTGGCTGTAGAGAGGATTATCTTCAATCATCACACGGGGACTATCAGATGGCGAGGACGTTACTTGTGGCATTAAGTGCCAATGGGAAAACAACTACAACCTGTAGAATCCTGGCCAGAAAAGGGAAAGAGAAATCTTGGCTTATTCAGGACGATGGGGGGACTCTCATGCCCGATGGTTCTTTTCATGGCTTCGAAGCCGGGGGAATATTTGTAAAAACAGAGGGTGTGAACCCCGGGGAGCAAATCGAAATATTTTACGGGCTGTTGAAACCGGAAACTGTTTGTGAAAATGTTTACGTAAACGAAGACGGAGATTTTGATCTTTACAATTTCGAAAGAACATCCAATGGCAGAGCAGTGGTATTAAGAAGAGATTTTATGCATGCCAGTCCCTATATCGATGTGGGTAGGATTGACAATCTGATTCTTATCACTAGAGGGCCACTGACTCCGGCAATATCAAAGCTAACCCGTGAGCAAGCAGCAGCCTTTATGGTTCTGGGACAGGCAATGGAATCCTCGGCTGGTGACCCAACCCAGGCAGGGAAAATTAGAAGCGAGTTTTTCTATGACCCATTTGTCGCCGGAGACCTGGCTGAGCACGCTAATATATTTTATGAGATAATAAAAGGTATTCCTCATCTAAATTACTATTTGATAAATACTGGAGGGATAGGGGAAAAGGAACGTTACAAAGATATAAGATTGGAATTTACCATGGCAATACTCGATTCTTTACTAAGGGGAGGTTTAGAAGATTGGCTAGATTCCCCAACAGGCTTTAAGGTGCCTAGGGCGATAAGATATGTAGATGATATTTACTTACATCCCGAGAAACTCTATTCAAGAATTGAATTTGAAAAAAAGCAGCGGGAACTTAACAAAATTAAATATGAATCCGTGAAAAAACTCGGGAACTCCTTACATCCTGATATAAGGAAGGTTTTTAGCCAGCCCAACATCGCATAATAGAACTGCAAGTCTCACGCGGTTCGTGTGGAATTTTGGTGTAGGATAGCTGTGAATCATCGGGAGGGCAAGAAGTGATAGAGTCCGCTGAACTTTATGAAAGATTAAAAAAAGAGAAAACAGAGCTGTTAGAAAAGCTGGAACAGTTGAGAGCTCTCGGTCAACCATCAGCAGAGAGAAAGGAAGGCAGCCCATTCGGCAAAAGGGAGGAAGAAGCCGATGAAGCCTCCGAACTAGAGAAAAGACTAGTCATGGTAAAAAGGCTGGAGGAGTCTCTAAATGAAGTTGCGCATGCCTTACAAAAATATGAAGCCGGCACTTATGGATTGTGCGATTCCTGTGGGCAAGCTATAGAGCAAGCTCGCCTTGAAGCTATCCCTCAAGCAAGCTTATGTATGAAGTGTAAGGCAAGCCAGGCAAAGGATGCAAAAGGGACAAGATAATGGGTTTCCAAGTAAATTGGTGACCAGCAAAATAACGAATACCGTGGGTGAAGATAAGTCAAAAGTTTCTCCAGGCAAGTATAGAGGTGGATTAAGGTTACTTCTGATTGTCGTTGCTCTGGTGGTTATTCTTGACCAATTGAGCAAGCTGTGGATCAACGCCAATCAACCCCAAACAGAGTTGTTGCCAGGATTTCTTGATCTACGTTACACTAAAAATTATGGTGCCATTTTTGGTTTGTTTTCCAACCACACCGAGCTTTTCATCGCTCTCGGCATAGCTGCTTCGGTCATTATCTTGGTGTTTCTCTATTATTTTCCCCCAGCTACCACCGTAGGCATACTGTCCTTCGCTCTGATTCTGAGCGGGGCTGTGGGCAATCTCATAGACCGCATCCGTCTTGGCTACGTAATTGATTTTATCAGTATTCACGTGCAAGAACTCTTCCGCTGGCCTGCCTTCAACATCGCTGACGCAGCTTTAACAGTGGGTATCCTTACTCTCATTTATTACTTTTATAAGTTGGGGGTATTTAGAAAAGCACATGAACACAACCACTGACCCCAAAATTAAGATGTTGCAATTCACCTCACCTGCCCCCAACATCCGCCTTGATAAGTATTTAACCGAGGTTCTTCCACAATTCTCGCGCTCTTATTTACAGAAACTAATTGAGCAAGGTTATGTTTTAGTCAACGAACAAATGACAAAAGCAAGTCAGAGGTTAAATGAAGCCGATAGGATAACAATCGAGCTTCCTCCCTTACCAGGCCGTCCTTTAGCTGAACCAATCCCCTTAGCCATAATTTATGAAGATGCGGACATATTGGTCATAGATAAACCTGCTGGATTGACAGTTCACCCTGCCCCGGGGCATCCCAGCCACACTTTAGTCAATGCCATCTTAGCTCATTGCCCCGGCCTGACCATGAGCAACGAACTGATGCGCCCAGGCATAGTTCACAGACTAGATAAAAATACATCGGGCCTCATAGTCATTGCCAAAAACGACTTTGCCCGAGAATATTTAGCTGCACAGTTCAAAAGCCGCACTGTAACCAAAGGATATCTTGCCCTTGTTAAAGGAAGGCTATCCCCGGAACAGGGGATAATCGAAGCACCTATCGGGCGGGACCCTCAGAGGAAACAAAGAATGGCGATAGTAGAAGCAGGAAAAGAGGCTACTACCCAATATCAAGTCCGAAAATACCTGGATACCTACACTTTGGTCGAAGTCACCCCCCTAACAGGGCGCACACATCAAATCAGAATACACCTGTCAGCTATCGGCTACCCGGTCGTCGGTGACCCTATTTATGGAATAAAATCGTCCTACCTTAACAGGCAATTTATTCATGCCTACCGCCTTGGCTTTCGTCTACCATCAACTAAGCAATACCAGGAATTCACTTCGCCCTTACCAATGGACTTGGAGCAAGCTTTGGAGCACTTAGCCCAAAACGCTTAAAAGACTTGTGGAAACATGATAGAAAATCCTGTCATTGCCATAATTTCTTTATGTCGCTTCCCCCGACTTGTCGGGGTACAGGTCATAATTGCCCTCTTGAAGCACCGGTTTGAATCACTGCTCAGATGAACGGGCGCAGTTTCTTGCAAGGAGAAGCCTTGTTTGATATGATTAGAAAAATAAAATGGACAAACTAGAGTTAAAGGTTACTAACCGAGAGATTCTCGGTAAAAAAGTCAAGCATTTGCGCCGCCAGGGCATTACTCCGGTGCATCTTTTTGGACACGGTATCGAGTCTCTAGCACTACAGTGCGACACTGGTGAACTTGAGCGAGTGTTAGGTCAAGCTGGGCAGACAAGGCTTATTAGCCTCAAGCTCGCTAAGGAGAAGAAGCCAAGGGCCGCTGTGGTTCGCGAATTTGATAGAGATTGGCGGAAGGGACAATTGCTCCATGTAGATTTTTATCAGGTGAAAATGGAGGAAAAGATAAAGTTAGAGGTTCCGGTTGTCTTAGTAGGAGAGGCGCCAGCCCTGAAGTCTAAAACCACTATGCTGGAGCATGCGCTTGGGACTTTGACTATAGAGTGTTTGCCGGCAAAAATCCCCACTAGCCTGGAAGTGGACATCAGTTCCCTCACCGAGCTAGATCAAGCAATACGCGTCAAAGATGTCACGCTGGACAAAGACATTACCGTTCTTAACAACCCAGAGTTGGTTGTGGTGAAAATTAGTTCGCGACCTGTGGAAAAGGTAGAAGAGAAGGTAGTAGAGAAGGTAGTAGAGGCAGAGGCGGAGGAGGTGGCGGAGGAAGCGGCTGAAGCTCCCAAAGAGGCTACGCGAGACGAAAAGAAATCAAAAGAAACATAATCGTCTGACTTACTTGGCAATTGCTTCTGTATTTATAACGGATACACTGGATTTGCCGGGCTAGCAAATCCCTGATATAACACCCGAAATTAAATCAACCCTAAAAAGTCTTGCAACTTTTTGGGGACCCCGATAAAATTAATCTTACATTTACCGGATCCCCACGAAAATCTTGCGATTTTCGTGGGTGGAATTAAATGCTAGCTCTCTCCGAGCTGTCTTGCCTAAAGAGAATCCATGGCAAGCAGTCGGTAGGCTAAAAAGCCTCGAGGGCACAGATAGAAATGCCTGTGCCTCCCGTGCTTGGAAAGGAGGGAATATGGAGCTTGGTTTTTGGACAGCATCGTTCTTGTAGCGGTGCTTTTTTTGTTCTCGCTTGCATGTCTTATACAAAAGTTTCTAGAGATAAAAGGAGATTTTCAATGAAAGGAATTTTGCCTAAGATAGCTTCAACTGTTTTGGTTGTTTTGGCTTTGACATTGCTCATAACGGTTCTCGTAACGATTCCCGGCTGTGCTCCGGGTGGCAATGAAACAGGCAATCAAACGCTAAAGCTAGCAACCACTACCAGCCTTTACGACACTGGCTTGTGGGATTATCTGGAGACCATATTTGAGGAAAGATATAACGTCGACTTGCAGATAACAGCTCAGGGTACTGGTAATGCTTTGGCGTTGGGTAAGACTGGTGATGTGGATGTGGTTGCCGTCCATGACCCCGCTCAGGAGGCAGCATTTATAGCCGGTAACTACTCTCTTAACGCAACAATAAATGGCAATTCTACGGCGCGAGTCACCTGGGCTTATAACTATTTCATCATCGTAGGCCCAGAGTCTGACCCTGCAGGCATCGGTGGAGGGAACTTGACTCCAGAACAAGCCTTCCAACAAATCCAGCAAGAGGGGGCACTTAACTCGACGGCGGTTAAATTCGTCTCTCGAGGGGATAACTCGGGAACTCACGGCAAAGAAAAAGCCATCTGGAAAGCAGCCGGCTATAATTATACAGCGGATATCGAAGGGAATGGAACGGCCGATGGCTGGTATCTCGAAACTGGGAAAGGCATGGGGGATACACTGACTGTGGCTAACGAGAAAATGGCTTACACTCTGACAGACAAGGGAACCTTCCTGGCCTACCAAGGCGACTTGGATTTGGTAACCTTGCTAGACACAGGGGGTAGTCTGCTCAATGTCTACTCGGTGATCATCTGCAAGAACGGTCACAATCCTGGGATGGCTCAAAATCTGACAACTTTCCTCAGAGCACCTGAAATCCAGGCTTTAATCGCCGGATTTGGCGTGCCAGAATACGGACACCCACTATTCTACCCCTGGGATCCAGAGATTTGCGGGTTGCCCTAACAGATAGGAGGTGTGACATGCCGGTCATAGCAGCGATAGTGAAGTGCAAAAAGTGCGGTGCTGAGGTCAGGTCAGACTGGAAGTACTGTCCTAAGTGCGCGGACAAGATTGCCTGCATCGGCAAATACGAAGCCTGTGCCAAGAAATAGCGTATTACAGCAGGTAGGAGCAATTGACTGAAATATGGCACGCCTTTACTAAGGCTATAGAACTCATAATCTCCCTCGACCCGGAGGTAATGGAGATAGCCGGGAGGTCTTTGAGGATTTCGGGGACATCTTGTTTTCTGGCCTCTCTAATCTGCCTACCACTGGGGAGCTTAATATACTCCCATCACTTCCGTGGAAAAAGGGTTTTAATAAATATCATCCAGACGCTGTTCAGCATGCCCACAGTTCTTGTTGGCTTGCTTGTTTTTGTGCTATTTTCCCGGGCCGGGCCACTGGGTTTCTTCGGCATATTACTCACTCCCACTGCCATGGTGATTGGCCAGATGATATTAATCACTCCCCTATTGCTTGGTTTGACCATTTCCGCGTTGAGCGGGGTGAGTAAGGAGACTGTGGATACCGCTACCTCGCTTGGTGCCAGCGGCTTTCAGACCGTCTGGCTTGTGCTGAGAGAGGCAAGATATGCTGTGCTGGCTGCAGTGATAATGGGTTTTGGCAGAGCTATCTCTGAAGTTGGATGTGCCATGATGGTTGGTGGGAATATCAGGGGATTCACCAGGGTCATTACCACAACAATATCAATGGAGACATCCAAAGGCGACTTCGAGTTGGCAATGGCGCTAGGCATAATTCTTCTATTCCTGGCACTCATCATTAACATCGTCCTGAATAGGTTGCAGCAGAGGTAACAATGATGAAACCATTATCTTCAATAATCGAAGTAGTTGATTTAAGCCACAGCTATGGTGAACGAAAGGTACTACAAGACTTAAACCTAGGTATTGGCAAGGGTGAAGTTTTCGCCCTGATTGGTCCGACCGGAGCGGGCAAAACAACGCTTTTACGTATTATAGACCTGCTGGAGGTCCCTGGCGCGGGGGAAATCTATTTTGACGGCAAATGCCTCCCCCGGTCAGGAAAACAAAGATTGGAGATACGTCGTCGGATGTCATTTATACACCAGAAGCCTCAGGTATTTAATTTGAGCGTCTACGACAACGTTGCCTGTGGCTTAAGATGGAGGGGAGAGGGAAAGAACAGGATTGCTGAGAAAGTTGACCATATCCTGGAAATGGTGGGGTTAGAAGGCTATAAGAATAGAAACGCCAGGACACTTTCTGGTGGGGAGGCGCAGAGAGTAGCTTTAGCCAGGTCCCTGGTGCTCGAACCTGAGGTGTTGTTATTGGACGAGCCGACGGCTAACCTTGACCCTGTTTCCACAGCCAAGATTGAGCAGTTAATTTCATATGTTGCCAGGCAACATAACACAACCATGATAATAGCAACGCATGATATGTCTCAAGGGCAGCAACTCGCTGACAGGATAGGGGTGCTTCTTGATGGCAGACTTGTCCAAACAGGCAATGTCACCGACATATTCCGTTCGCCCCAAAACGAACAGGTGGCTCATTTTGTCGGTATGGAAAACATCATAGAAGGCGTAATCAGTGCCAGTAACGAAGGTATAGTCATGGTAAATATAGGTGGCAATGCCATACAAGCAGTTTCTAACCACCCCGCGGGAAAGGAAGTATATGCTTGCATCAGGCCTGAAGATATCACTTTAGCTTTATCTAGAACTCAAAGTTCGGCGAGGAATTCTTTTCAAGCCAAGGTTACCCGAGTAACATCTTTTGGCCCCCTTAGCCGGGTGGAAATAAATTGTGGCTTCCGTCTAGTAGCTTTGGTCACCAAAATATCAGCAGAAGAATTGAATTTACAAGTGGGCAGGGAAGTCTATGCTACTTTCAAAGCTACCGGGGTGCATGTTATGGAAAGGAAGACTAGCTAATGACTGGAATTCTTGATTCCTTCGGGCGGAGCATAAATTATCTCCGAATTTCAGTTACCGACCGCTGCAACCTGCGCTGTCTATATTGCATGCCCCCTGAAGGTGTCCCCCAGATGCCACATAGCGAGATTCTTTCTTACGAGGAGATTCGGACTGTCGTCCGAGCGGCGGCAGAGCTGGGCATCAACAAGATAAGGCTCACTGGTGGCGAGCCCCTGGTTAGAGCTGAGTTGCCCAAGCTCATTAAGATACTTTCTCGAATAGAGGGAATTCAAGAGCTGTCTTTGACGACAAATGGGACGTTTCTCAAGAACTATGCTCTGGAACTTAAGCAAGCAGGCTTGTCTAGAGTTAATGTGAGCTTGGACACGCTTAAAGCCGATAAATTTCAACACATAACCCGTCTCGGAAAATTGAAGGATGTTCTTGAGGGCATCGAGGCAGCAAAGGAGGCTGGCTTTCATCCGGTCAAGATAAACACGGTAGTCATGCGGGGCATAAACGATGATGAGATACTAGACTTTGCCAGGATGACCTATAAAGATGGATGGCATGTCCGCTTCATCGAACTTATGCCCTTCAAGGGTGTAGCAGAGTTTGTACCTTCCATCGAATTGCGACAACATATTAGTTTGCTTGGCAAGCTTGAACCCTGTCCCGATTCCATCGGGATAACTGGCAATGGACCTGCTATGTACTACCGTTTATCGAGAGCCAAGGGCACTATAGGTTTTATCAGTCCGCTCACCGAGGCTTCCTTTTGCTCTAGGTGTAACCGCATGCGGCTTACTCCAGATGGCAGACTACGCCCTTGCCTTCTGAGAGAAGATGAGATTGACTTAAAAATGCCGCTACGCAATAATGCTTCGATGGAGGGGCTAAAACGTTTGATCCTGAAGGCAGTTGCTTCTAAGCCGGAGCATCATCATTTAGAGGGAGGCAATGTCAGGCTGGTGAAGCGAAAGATGTCGCAGATTGGAGGTTGAGAATGGATTCAGGGCAAATCCACATGATAGACGTTACCCAGAAAAGAGAAACAGAACGCCAGGCAGTAGCCAAAGGCAAGATACAGATGAAGCTGGCTACCTTAGAACTTATCCGTAAAGGGGAACTAGAAAAAGGAGATGTCTTAGCCGTAGCAAAAACGGCGGGAATCATGGCTGCCAAAGAAACTCACCGTCTTATACCTCTGTGTCACCCTCTCCAGCTCACCCACATTGCAATTGAATTTCATCTCCCTAACAATGGCAATTTTGTTGAGATCACCGCCAGCGCCAAGGGAATAGGGAAAACAGGATTTGAAATGGAAGCGCTAGTAGCAGTATCTGTAAGCGCTCTGACTATTTATGACATGTGCAAGGCAGTGGACAGAAGTATGACTATTGGAGAGATTCGCTTGGTGAGGAAGAGTGGAGGCAAAAGTGGGCTTTACGTGGCTGGCGGATAGGATAGAAGGGCAACCTTAGACAATTCCAGCTTCACTTTTCTTTGCCCGTGGCGTGCATCCAGGGTTTGACAATTATTTCCTCAAGTGGAAGTCGTGGCCGAGGTGGAGGAATCTGCCCAGCAGCATAGCCTACCGGTATTACAGCCACCGGCAATAACGTATCATCCAAGCCGAACAAGCGGTTTATCTCAGCAGGGTCCTCAAATCCCCCTACCCAGCAGGTGCTTAACCCCAGCGCCGTAGCCATCAACACTAGATGCTCAATAGCAATATAGGTATTCGCCACCACCGGCGTAACCAATTGCTCGCGAGGTGGAATTGGTAAAGAGTCTATATAGGCAATAAACTCAGGATCAGCAAAAAGACCTGATGCCGTACTCGCCACTCCTGAATCCACAGATTCTTGTCGCCTCTTCTTCCTGGCTGTGTCGGAGTATCGCTCAAAATCACCGAAGCAGACAATTACTACCGGCACTTCCTCGATAAATCGCTGTCGCAAGCATATACGGCTGAGTTGCTTCCTGATTTCTTTGTCTCGCACTACCAGAAAGCGCCACGGCTGACGGTTGCTCGCCGATGGTGCCAGTCTGGCTGCTTCAAGCATCTGGTTCACCATATCTTCCGGGATATCATCCGGGACAAACTTACGGATACTGCGCCGCCTTTTTATTGCTTCCCAAACTGTAAACATACTTTTATCCTCTATTCCGATAATAAGCCGCCAATTTCCCCCCTATTGACTATGCTATTCATTTAATTCTTGCAGCACCATCTTAACTACTTCGGGAATTGCCTGTTCCACTTTGGGCGTGCATTTCTCGCTGAAGTTAGTAATGTCTTTTGCCTCCACAGCGAATATAGTGATCTCTTGAGGCATTGCCAAGTTGAGCATCTTCCCTAATTCCAGAGCGGTAACCAGGTTTACTTGATGAGGTGAGGAAAAGTGTTTGGTGAGGGAGAAGTCTTCAGTCCCCATACGATATATCTGGCCGGTATTCCCTTCCTTGGTTTGGATGGCATCAATGATAATAACTTTATCATAGCCGACAATAGAATCTAAAAGGCTAAGGCCAGCTGCACTTGTTTCAGCTACAGTTACCTGGGGGTTGTTGAGTTGGTTTGCCACCTCGTGCGCCACCTGAATCCCCACGCCATCGTCAGATAAAATAGGATTCCCTAACCCTAAAACCAGGGTTTTCATTTCGATTTGCGAAGACTTGTTAAGAGATGCCCTGGCTCAGTTTCTTAACCTCATTGCCCTGGGCATCATAAATGGTCACTTCCAAAGGCAGCTGCCCGGGCAAAGCGTGTGTAGCACAAGACATACATGGGTCATAGGGGCGCCATGCCATCTCAATACGGTTAAGTAATCCCTCAGTTATCTTTACTCCGGGCTTTATGAGATCTTCGGCTGCTTTCTTAATTGACATGAATAAAGGAGCATGGTTATTGGTAGTGCCCACGATCAAGTTGCACTTCTTTATAACCCCTTTTTCGTCAGTTATGTAATGATGGGTGAGAGTGCCCCTCGGTGCCTCCACAATACCTACCCCTTCATCAGGCGTCGCCGTCGGTATGTTGCGAATATCCGGGCTGGTTATTTCCGGATCTCGGCTAAGCTCCAGCAACCTTTCAGCAGCATAAAGAAGTTCAATCAGGCGTGCCCAGTGGGTCGCCAGAGTATAGTTAGCTGGCTTGCCTCCCAGAGTGGAGTACATCCTTTCATATTCTTGCTGGGCTAGAGGAGTTGCCATGCCATCGGCAGCATTCAGCCGGGACAGAGGTGTGGCTCGATACACTCCACTGTCTTTGCCATCAACAAAACCTTTCCAGCCAATTTTCTTGAGATAAGGAAACTTGAGATATGTCCAGGGCTCGACTCGTTCAGCTATATGTTCCAGATATTCCCGGGGAGCATACTTGCAGAACTCTTTGCCATCAGGGCCAACCACACGAACTTTACCATCATAAAAGTTGACCTTATTGTTTTTATCGACTAAGCCCATATTATAGGACTTTTGGGTAAAGGTATCGCTCAGGATCATGTCCAAGTAGGTTTTATTCTTGAGAACAACATCGTCGAAAACTTTGAGCGTTAATTTGGCGAACTCTATCGATCCTTTGGCTATCTCCTCTATCTTGGCTCTTTCCTCTTCATTTATGGCCCTGCTCACACCGCCAGGCAGTCCAAAACAAGGGTGTATTGGACGGCCACCAACTGTCTGGATAATCCAGTGATTTTGTTTACGGGTATTGATTACAGCACCACCTAGCTCCAATCCTACCTTGCCGATTACTCCAAGGATATTGCGTTCCGCAGGTGAAGCGTCCGGCCCCATAACAAAATCAGGTCCAGCGAGAATGTAAAAGTGGGTGGTATGGTCAGTTACGTAGAAAGCACTATAAAGGAGCTCACGCAGCTTTTTGGCAGTGCTGGTTGGTTCGACATGAAACAGGTCATCTAAGGCTTTGGTTGCTGCCATGTGGTGGGCTTCAGGGCAAACGCCACAGATACGCTGAGTTATCTGGGGCATATCCTCAGCTATGCGGCCTTCAGAAAATTTCTCAAACCCTCTGAGTTCGGGAATCTGAAGATAGGTATTGGCTACACTGCCATCCTCATTGAGAAAGATGGTAATCTTGCCATGGCCTTCAAGACGGGTAATGGGATCAATCGTTATCTTCTTCATTTTATTCTTGCCCTCCTAAGTAGTGAATCTGGCAGACTGTAACGGTAGAAAGTGCCTGCCGGGTCAGGAATATCGTCAATTATCTTTTGAATCTCCTCAGGGTCGTTGGAGTCAATGATAGACGAGAGAGCACTCAAAAAATGAGCTCCCTGGTCAATTACTCCTTCCACTGGTCCATAACAGCCAGTGCAACGCATATTGGCCTGAGGGCAGAGAGCACCACAGCCACCCCGAGTAGCCACGCCGTAGCACAAGAATCCCTGTTCCAGTAGACACCGTTCCGCCTCAGGGATTTTTTCGTAAGCTCGATAGAACTTTTTGATTTTCTTTTCCTCTTTCTTACGGGGACACTCATCGCAAACAGCCTTTATCGAATGACTTATGACAGTCCCTTTCGGTGGTAACTTGCCTGTAATCAAAGCTTCGAGGGCAAGCCAGGTAGTCCTTTCCTCCGGGGGACAACCAGGAACGAAATAATCCACATCTACGGTTTGGGCTAAGGTTTTAACTGTATCATAAAGCTCAGGAAGCTCAAGCTCACCCTCAGGTACTTTAACTTTCGTCTGAGGGAAAATTTTCTTAGGATTGTCAGTTGACGGCGTTTCAATGTAGGCACGTTCGAATGTCATCTGCCGGTTGTAGAAATTGGACAGCCCGGGGATACAGCCTTCATAAGCACAAGAGCCATAGGCTATCATTACCTTGGATTTGGCTCGCAGGAGATGGGCCATGTGCTCGTTCTCTTCATTCCGAATAGCTCCGTTGAAAAGACAGACATCTACACTTTTATCAGGCATCTTCTCTACGTCAGCATACTTGAAATCCAGGCCCACCGGCCAGAACACGATGTCGGCAACTTCAGCTAGCTTCAGTATCTTTTCATGTATAGCCAGAGTCGCAATCTCACATCCACCACAACTAGCCGCCCAATAAAGAGCTATCTTAAGTTTAGCCATGTTTTGCCTCCTTAGAACTCTGCTTGGAAGGACCTAACGAACTTGGCCCAAGGTTTCTTACGGTTTGAGTAAAATTATTAGTTACCTCAGCAAATCTTGCTCCTTCAGACGCGGAAACCCACTCCAGCCGAACTCTTTCTTCCTCTATCCCAAACTGTTTCAACATCTTCTTCAGCAGCGGGATACGACGCATTGTCTTGTAATTTCCTTCAATGTAGTGGCAATCGCCAGGATGGCAACCAAGAACTAACACGCCATCAGCACCAATGCTGAGTGCCTTAAGCACAAAGAGAGGATTTACCCTGCCGCTACACATCACTCTGATTACCCTTATGTTGGGAGAATACTGTATTCTGGAAGTGCCAGCCAGGTCAGCACCAGCATAAGAGCACCAATTACAGCAAAAAGCTACTATTTTTGGTTCAAAGTTATCCATCTATCCTCCTAATTAAACAAAAAGGGTAGTCCTGATCCACCCTTACCTGCCAGCCTGATAACACAAGCCCGCAATGATAGCACGTCTGTCCAAAAAAAACAACCCTCCAAATATCCACGTCAGTTAGAATTTCTCAACCATGTATCAATATCCGTAGCTGCTCGCCGGCCTGCCCCCATGGCGCTAATAACCGTGGCTGCCCCAGTAGCCATATCTCCCCCACACCAAACTCTGTCCTTGCTCGTCCTCCCTGTGGCCTCATCGGTCAATACGGTGCCCCACTTAGTGAGTTTAAGCCCTTTGGTTGTTGAGGGAATAATCGGATTAGGCCTTGTGCCCAGAGCAGGGATTGCCGTATCTATCTCCATTATGAACTCAGAGCCTGGCTTTTTAATGGGCCGTGGCCGGCCACTTGCATCAGGCTCACCTAGTTCCATTTCATGTAACTCCACTGCCTTGACTCTACCTCGCCCATCACCGAGGAACTTGCTGGGATTGGTCAAAAGCTTGAAAATGACTCCCTCTTCTTCGGCATTCTCTCTCTCTTCAAGTCTGGCAGGCATCTCCGCTTTGGAGCGCCGATAGATAATATAAACTTCTTCTGCTCCAAGTCTCAAAGCACATCTGGAGGCATCCATAGCTACATTTCCGGCGCCAAATACTGCCACCCGCTTCCCTACTTGTATTGGAGTATCATACTCAGGGAAGAGGTATGCTTTCATCAGGTTTGTCCGAGTAAGAAATTCATTAGCAGAATAAATACCACTCAGGTTCTCCCCGGGGATATCTAGGAACATTGGCGCCCCAGCCCCGGGAGCTAAGAAGACGGCATCAAAACCATTTTCCAGAAGCTCATCTACAGTAGCTATTTTGCCGATAACATGATCAAGCTTGATTTCCACACCCAGTGATTTCACATAATCGACCTCACCTTGAACGATCATCTTGGGCAATCTAAACTCGGGGATGCCGTACATCAGTACCCCACCGGCCACGTGCAGTGCCTCAAAAATAGTGACTCTGTACCCAAGCTTTGCTAGGTCAGCGGCACAGGTTAGACCTGCTGGCCCAGAACCAATTATAGCCACCTTCTTACCATTGAAGCTTATTTGCCCCTTTTGCTGTTTCGTAATTTCTGGGTGAGCTCTTTCCCAATCAGCCACATATCGCTCCAATCTGCCAATAGCAATCGGGCCGCCTTTTTTGGCCAGGTTACAAGTCATCTCGCATTGTGTTTCCTGAGGGCAAACACGACCACAAATGCCGGGGAGGCTATTCTTGCTCTTAAGTATTCTTACTGCCTCGGGCATATCACCTGCCCCTATTGCCTTTATAAATTCGGGGATGTCCACATTGACCGGGCAACCCCCCTTGCAACCAGCTTTCTTGCATGCAATGCAACGACTGGCTTCCTCCAGAGCTTTCTCGTCGGTATATCCCAGAGCTACTTCGTTGAAATTCCTCTTCCTTACTTCCGGAGCCTGCTTTGGTATCGGCACTCGGTTTAAATTCAGTTTTGATTTTTCAGCCATTTTTACACTACTTAGACTCGCCTAGGTAATTCGGATAATTCTGCAAGCCGACGCAGGTTATCAGGTTGCCATAGGTCAAATGCCCGTGCCTCTTCTCTTAGATAAGCTCGTTTCCGCTTAATCAGCAGTTCCCAATCCACCAAGTGCCCATCGAATTCGGGGCCATCAACGCAAGTGAATTTCGTTTCGCCGCCCACAGAGACTCGACAGCAACCACACATACCTGTGCCGTCAACCATTATTGGGGTCAGACCAACAATAGTCTTAACCCCAAACGGTTTCGTTGCCTTGGAGCATTCCATCATCGTAAACACACGTCCAAATATGAATACCCTATCGAGCTTGTTACCTGATTCTAAATATTCTTTGACGAACTGATTCGCCTGCCTATATTTCCCACGGCTTCCATCTCCCAAAACAACATGGGTTTCATCACTCACACTCCTTAATCTATCCTCCCAGAATAGATAGGTTTTGTCTCTTGCCTCCGTTACTGAAACTACCTTGTTGCCCTTTTTCTTTAGAGCCTTCACCAGGGTTATCGCAGGGCCTACACCAAACGTACTGCAAACAGTCATAGTTTTACCATAGGATTCGATTTCCGTTGGCCTGCCCAAGGGCCCCACTACATCCATGATGCGGTCGCCTTCTCCAAGAGAGGAAAGCTTCATGGTGCTTCTTCCCATGATGAGGAAGAGAACTTCAAGTGTCCCTCCCTTCTCGTCCCAACCAGTTAGCGACAAAGGAAACCTCTCCCCAACCTCATCTATTCGCAATATGACAAACTGGCCTGGTTTAGCTTTTCGGGCAATTTCGGGAGCTTCTACCTTAAGATAAACTGTGTTGGGAACAAGGACCTCCCTTTTCAGTATTTTATACATATCAGCCTCCAGAACATTACTTCCTTGATGAGTTCCTGCCCAGGGTCTGAGCAAATATACCGATAGTCGCGGGCAATCACTACATGAGGCAAGGTGGCAGCATATTTTGCCAGTTCCTCACATCAACCGTGCCCGCAATGTTTAACCCACAGTGACAGATGTAAACTCCAATCCTTTTCTCATTCTCCATATGCACAGTCACCTTCTAGCTGCAATCCTCTTCATAATCTAATAACACTCTCATAAAAATCTCTTTTCTTGATAAGAGAGGAGTAGGATAAGAGTGAGTTCGGCAGCCTTTCTCCCTTTCTCTAATTTCCTCTTGCCAGGGAAAGAGGCTTTCTAGTTTTGGCAATGGGTATTAATCGTTACAATTCCTTAACTAAATAGAGCTTCTACCTGAGCTAAGATTTGCTCATCAGTGAAGTGGTGCATGGAAATAGCTCCTGATGGGCAGGCAGCACCGCAGGTGCCACAACCCTTGCATACTGCTTCATTGATATGGGACACCCTCTTCCCATCTCTAGGCTGAAGCTCAATAGCCTGAAAGGGGCACAAGACTTCGCAAACTCCACAGCCTGAGCATTCATCCTCATTGACAAATCCATTTATTGCCTCAGCCTTGACATAGCCCATTCTCAGGGGACCGGCTGCTTTTGCAGCAGCGGCGTAGGCTTGAGAAATTCCTTCAGTTATATCTGTAGGCCAGCGTGCTGAGCCACAGATATAAATTCCGTCCATGGCAAACTCTACAGGGCGGAGCTTTAAGTGTGCTTCCAGGAGGAAACCAAACTCATCTAAGGAGACTTTAAGCATTTTGGAGATATCTTGGTTATCCTCGGCAGGGATAAGAGGAGTAGTTAAAACAAGCATATCACAGGGAAGTTCTATTTCCCTTCTCCATAATTCATGATACACCTTTATCTTTTCAACCTTTTTATCTCCGATAACTTCGGGAGGCCTTTCTAAGCTATATCTAATGAATCTAACTCCTAACTCCATGGCTTTCCGATAATAGTTCTCGAAGTCTACACCATAAGTCATGAGGTCTCGGTGCAATATCCAGACCTTTGCCTTGGGATTTGATTCCTTAATAAGAAAGGCGTTTTTAATTGCCGTCATACAGCAGATTCTGCTGCAATAAGTTCTCTCAGGAACCCGAGCTCCCACACAATTGATCATCACAACGTTCTGACCCAAGGATTCCCCTCTCTTCATTCGTCCCTCTAGCTCCAGTTGAGTGAGTACATTGGTCATCTTCCCATAGCCATATTGACCCGTCGGTTTTAACGCGTCAGCTCCGATGGCTACTATAATGGTACCCACATTGAATTTGTTCTCCTCTCCCTTCCCATCCAGATTGACATTGAAGTTGCCTATAAAGCCGGTTACTTGTTTTACTTTGGACGAGAGATAAGTCTTGATCTTGGGGTGGCTTTTAACTTGTTCAACAAGTGGTTTGATTAACTTCACTGCCTCTTGATTCGTGGGAAAAAGCTTATTAATACTGCGAAGAGTCCCCCCAAGTTCTGGCTCCTTCTCCACTAAATGAATATCAAAACCCTGCCTGGCCAGGTTTAAGGCTGCCTCCATTCCCACAACTCCTCCACCAATCACCAATGCCGAAGGAGCCACCTTTATTTCAATCTCCTCCAATGGCTCCAGCAACCTGGCTTTGGCCACTCCCATCCTTATCAGGTCTTTAGCCTTTTCCGTAGCTTTCTGAGGCTCACGCATATGCACCCAGGAGCATTGGTCTCTTATGTTAACAAACTCGAAAAGATATTTGTTCAAGCCCGCTTCTTCACAAGCAGCTCGAAAGAGCGGCTCATGGGTTCTAGGAGTACAGGAAGCTACTAGGACCCGATTTAAATTGTATTCCTTTATCCCTTTCTTAATTGCTGAAATCCCTTCCTCAGAACAGGTGAATAAATTGCGTTCAGCATGCACTACGTTTGGTAGTTGTTTGGCATATTCCACAACGTCCGGGACGTTGACATATGCCCCGATATTTATGCCACAATGACAAACAAAAACTCCGATACGAGGATGAGAAAGATCTTTTTCTTCCATGGCCCTTACTTGCCTCCTGCTATAGCTTCAGCAGTTCTGCCTGCTGCCCCTGAGGCCTGGGTTACAGAATCCGGAATATCCCGGGGACTATGGACATAACCACAGGCAAAAATGCCCGGCCTTGTAGTATCCAGCGGTTGTACCAATTTATCTGGAACCTTTACAAAGCCATCTTCGTCTAACTCTATACCGAGTATTTTCGCCAATTCTTCGGTGATTTGAGGAACCATGGCTTGGGCAAGAACCACCAGTTCCGCCTCAAAGCACTTTACTTCTCCGCTGATGGTTTCCTCATACCTAATAATAGGGTTATCATTCTCAGGGTTAACTTCAATCCTGCCAGGACGCCCTCTAATATAAGT
This sequence comes from uncultured Chloroflexota bacterium, assembly GCA_903884455.1. Classification (GTDB taxonomy): domain Bacteria; phylum Chloroflexota; class Dehalococcoidia; order GIF9; family AB-539-J10; genus RBG-13-51-36. The sequence goes on from CAISEW010000019.1 coordinate 50,799, forward strand.
CACATTGTATTCTTTTTTAGCCCTGGCAATGTATTCCTGGAACCTTTTGCCAACAGCTCTCATATCCATGTAGAAAATGGTGGATTTTGTTCCAGGATGGTGCTCGAAAGCCAGCATTGCCTCCTTGGTGGCGTGCATACAGCAAACACTGGAACAGTAAGCTTTATTCCTGAAATCACGAGAGCCGACACATTGGATAAAAGCTATATTTTCAGGTAACCTGCCATCCGAAGGACGCCTAAGTACTCCCATAGTGGGCCCGGAGGCAGCAGTAAATCTCTCAAATTCCATGGCAGTAATCACATTCTTTATTTTCCCATAGCCATATTCTGTCAGTGATGAAATATCGTATAAGCCAAGCCCTGAAGCGACGATTATCGCGCCTACTTCTAGTGTAATGGCCTCATCCTTCATCGTATAGACTATCGCTTTGGGTTCACATCGCCGTTCACATTCATGACACTCTATGCACCCTTCGATTTGTCCAGCCAGACAGCGTGAAGCTTCCTCTACGGCTTCCTCTGGAGAATATCCAAAAGCCACTTCACGAAAGTTCTGCACCCTCTCTTTAACAGGTCCTTCCCTCATCTCCACCTTATTTCTGGAAGGAAAGCGCTTTTTGCACTCCTCTATCTCTTCCCGAGACAACTTCTCTGGTTCCTTTCTTGGTTCTTCACCCACAAGAGGTTGTCCCGTCAGGTATTGGTGGATAGAGCGAGCTGCTTTTTCCCCTGCTGCAATAGCATCAATTACAAAAGCAGGCCCGGTCACCACATCGCCTCCGGCAAATATTCCTTTAATATTGGTCGCCCCTGTTTTGGTATCAATTTCTATCGTGCCTCTCTTAGAAAGTGAAACTCCTAACTCCTTGACAAAATCTGTTTCTGGAGCCTGCCCCAATGCCGCAATCACTGTATCCACGGGGATAGTAAATTCAGAACCCTTAATGGGGATGGGGCGAGGACGACCACTGGCATCTGGTTCTCCAAGCTTCATCCGCACACACTCCATCTTGGCAAGTTTTTTGTTCTCGGTAGAGAAGCGGTTGGGAGTGGTCAGGAACTCAATCTTCACCCCTTCTTTTTCCGCTGCTGTTACTTCTTCCTCAGAAGCTGGCATCTCAGTGCGAGAACGACGATAAACGATGGTTACTTCTTTTGCTCCCAGTCGCTTCGCTGTGCGGGCACAATCGATAGCTGTATTACCTCCACCGATCACCGCGACTTTCCTTCCCACATTTACTTTTTTCCCGAGACTTATAGCACGGAGAAATCCTATCCCATCCATTACTCCGGGAATATCTTCACCCTCCACTCCAAGCTTCATACCACCGTGTGTTCCCACAGCAACGAAAATAGCATCATAGTTTTCTTTTAATTTTTTGGTGGTAATATCTTTACCAACCTGAACGCCCGTTTTTATCTCCACGCCAAGCTTCTGGATATAGCCTATCTCCTGGCGTAAAATTTCCTTGGGAAGGCGATATTCGGGTATGCCGACACGAAGCATACCTCCGGGTTCAGGAAGAGCTTCTAAGATAGTTACATTATGACCCCTTAGGGCAAGGTCATTAGCAGCAGCAAGCCCTGCTGGACCTGCGCCTATAATCGCTACCTTTTTATCTGTTTTTGCCACTACCGGGACTTCAAGTTCTTCGATATTCCATTGGTCCCCGGGAACTCTCTTAAGGTCGCGGATACACAGTGGCTCATCTATTTGCCCGCGATTACAGACTTCCTGGCAGGGGGCATAGCATACCCGCCCAACACTTGCAGGTAGGGGATTTGTCTCTCTTATAAGCTTATAAGCTGCTTTGTATTGTCCTTCAGCAATGAGCTTGATGTACCCGGGCACATTAGTATGGACAGGGCAAGCATCCATACAAGCCGTTTTGCACGGGCGCTCCTCTCTTTTATCTATAACACATTTCTTAGGAACAGCCTGCGGAAAGTACAGGTATATGGCCTTTCTGTTTGCAATCCCCTGATCAAATTCGTTTGGTATAATGACGGGGCATCCTTCTACACAGAGGCCACATCCCGTACATTTGTTCCAATCAACAAAAGAGGCCTTTTTCCTGATCTTAACCTTGAACTTCCCTATTCCTCCCGCGACTTTTTCCACTTCAGAATAAGTTAAGAGTTCTATATTGTGATGGGAACTGGCCTCAATCATCTTGGGGGCAAGGATACACATGGCACAATCATTAGTGGGGAAGGTCTTATCCAGTTGTGCCATCCGCCCCCCGATGCTGGGCGACTTTTCCACCAAATATACTTTAAAGCCCATATTGGCCAGGTCAAGTGAAGCCTGAATCCCAGCTATGCCACCACCTACTACTAGTACCGATTTGCGTCCGTTTTCACTGTTACTCATTTTTTGATAAGCCTACCTTCATTTTTCAATCGCATTTGCTACCAGATTTGCCAAATCCATTATCTCAATCTTTGGAGTTGATCGATGCTCCTCCCCTTTATCCATCATGGCACATCTGAAATGCGTCTGGCATTTAGGACAAGCGGTTATGAGCAACTCTGCCCCTGTTTCCGTCGCTTCACATAACCTTTCGGCCCTTAGCATATTGGAATACGAGTCGCAATTGGTAAAAGCACTGGTACCACAGCAAATGGATTCCAATCCACTGTGTCTCATCTCAACCAGTTCAATGCCAGGAATTGACTCGATCACCTTCCGCGGGGCATCATACACACCTAAATGTCTTCCTAACCGACAAGGATCCTGATAGGTGACCTTTTTCTTGATTTCCTTAAATTTCACTCCGTTTTGCCCTATCTTCTCCGCCAATAATTCAGAGATATGCAACACTTCACACCTTAAATCCACATAATTGGGATAGTCTAGTTTAAATGTGCGATAACCCTCGGGGCAGGAAAAAACTATCTTCTTGACCCCCGCCTCTTTAATTTGAGCGGCATTGTGCTCGGCCAGTTTCTTAAATGTCTCTATATCGCCAGTCCAAAGTGCGTCATGACCGCAGCATCTCTCATTAGGAAGCAGCTTGGGCTCGATCCCCAGCAAGTTCAAGGTCTTGAGGCTTGCCTTGGTTATGTCCAGAGCATTGAATTCAATGTCTTCAAAGATTGGCGCAAAATATGGAGCACATCCCACCCAGAGAAGAACATCGCTGTTTTCTGAAACACGATACTCCTTGGAAAGCCATTCCAGTCTCTTTTGCTTGATCGTAGGGCTTGTCATAAGCCTTGCCAGAGATTGCAGTTGTCCAGAGTGGGCACAAACTCCATGTTGCCCGTTGTCTTGGGCCATGCTCCTGGCTTTTCGTACAAAGATTGGAAAGTCAATATCACTAGGACATTCTTTTTGGCAAGTATAGCAAGTCAGGCAGGAAAAGAGCTCCCGATCTAACAACAGCTCATCCCCAAAGCCCAGAAGAGCATTCTCAATCATCTGTCGCGGAGAGAAAGATGAATCGTATCTAGCGACGGGACATATGCTCGTACACTTGCCACATTCCAGGCAGTAGTAAGTCTTGGTTTCTTGAATAATATCCTCTAAGTTCACGCCAGAGCCTCCGTTTTTACTTTAAAAGGTGAAGGTCCTATCTTCTTGAGTTGCTCCACCATTTCTTTGATTATCCGAGCAAACACTACTCCTTCAGATGCAGCCACCAACTCACGCCTGAGGCGTTCATCCTCCAGACCAAGCACATGAAGCACCTTTCTTAATTTGTCAACAGTGGCATCGCACTTCACCGGGCCATCGATATAGTGGCAATCGCTATGATGACAACCTGCAACGAGCACTCCATCAGCGCCACCCTCAAAAGCCTTCAGTACGTATAGAGGGTTTACCATGCTACTACACATTACCCTTACAATCCTGACATTCGGTGGATAATGAACGCGGCTTGTTCCAGCTAAATCGGCAGCAGCATAAGTGCACCAATTGCAGCAAAAAGCAACGATTTGAGGTTCGAATTCAGCCATCAGGACACCTCCGTCAAGGCAGCAACTTCAGCCAATATCTCATCTTGGGTGAAGTGTTTTATTGATATTGCACCTGTCGGGCAGACGACAGCGCAGGCTCCACAACCTTTGCAGAGAGTTTCATTTATACTGGAGACCAAAGTCCCGTTCTTGCTAGCAACCTTAGGAGCATGAAAAGCGCAGATTTCTTCACAGCGTCCGCACCCATGGCAAATGCTTTCATCTACGGTTGATACGGCAGCTTCAGTTGTGATTGTGCCCTTACTTATCAATGACAAGGCTTTGGCTGCTGTTGCTTCAGCTTGCGCTACAGTATCAGGAATATCTCTCGGGCCCTCACAGCAACCAGCAATAAAAATGCCATCCGTTGGAGTAGCCACAGGGTCGAGCTTGACATGTCTCTCCAAGAAGAAGCCATCTGCCCTACGATTAAGATTAAAGATCCTGGCGACATTCTCTGCGTCGGAGCGCGCTTCCAGAGCAGAACACAGTATAACCATGTCCACGGGAACCCGAACTAGCTTACCTAAGAGTGTATCTTCACTGATTACAACCAACTTGCCTTTCTCTTCATCGCTCAAAGCTTCATCTGTAATCTTGGCCACCTTCCCTCGTATGAAATTCACTCCCTCCTCGGAACAGCGTTTATAGAATTCCTCATAGCCCTCTCCAAAGCAGCGCATGTCAATGTAGAATTGATACACATCGGCTTTGCTGAGCTCTTTTGCCAGGTGAGCATATTTGAGCGCATACATGCAGCAAACTCGGGAGCAATACTCATGATAATTTTGGTCGCGACTGCCAACGCAGTGTACAAGGGCTATCCTTTCCGGCTCCCGCCCATCCTTCAATAGAATCTTACCCCCAGTTGGCCCCGCGGCGCAGGTCATCCTTTCAAAGTGGAGCCCGGTTAGTACATTATCGTATTTCCCATATCCGTATTGAGGTATCACAGAGGGGTCAAACTGGTCGTACCCGGTAGCCACGATTATCGTGCCCACATCAAACTCAACAATCTGATCAGTTTGCTTGAGAAGAGTCTCCGGGGTTATAGCCTGAGCTTCACAGACTTTTATACAGGCTCCGCATTTCTTTCCATCTGATTTGATGTAAGCACAAAGGTTAGGATCTACTACTGCAAGATGGGGAATAGCTTGAGCGAAAGGAATATAAACTGCCTTTCTCTTGGCTAAGCCCATCTCAAATTCGCTATCGGTCTTCCACGGGCATTTCTCTTCACACACGTTGCAGCCAATACATTTGCTCTCATCTATATGTCTAGCCTTTTTCCTCACCTTAATCTTGAAATTGCCTATAGAGCCCGAAACCTCCTCTACCTCGCTATAGGTGAAAAGCTCAATAAAGGGATGATGCCCCACGTCAGACATTTTGGGAGTAAGAATACATTCAGAGCAATCTAAGGTAGGGAAGGTCCTATCAAGCTGTATCATATGGCCACCAATACTGGGGTCCCTTTCTACCAGATACACCTTATTCTGCCCGTTGGCGATATCCAACGCTGCCTGCATCCCCGCGATGCCACCGCCAACAACCAACACGTTGGGATTAAGTGGTGCTTCCTTAACAACAAGAGGTTCATGACGGTAAACCCGCTTCACTGCTGCCCTCACTAAATCCTTTGCCTTCTTCGTAGCCAATTCCTTGTCGTCATGAACCCAAGAGCAATGTTCCCTGATGTTGGCATGTTCATATAGGTAAGGATTTAGTCCACCGTCCGCAACAGCCTTGCGGAACGTAGGCTCGTGCATCCTCGGTGAACAGGAAGCTACAACAACCCGATTGAGCCCCAGTTTTTTAATATCATTCTTGATGAGGTCCTGTCCCGGGTCAGAACACATATACCTGTACTCGCGGGAAATCACCACAGAGGGCAAGGTCGCTGCATATTTGGCTACCTCTTCTACATTTACTACGCCAGCGATGTTAAACCCGCAGTGGCAGATGTAAACGCCAATCCTTATCTCTTCCATCTCATTACTCCATTATCCTATTGCTTCAGCAACGAGTTCAGCGATATCTTTAACCTGCATAGTCTCTGCCTTGCCCATGGAGAGCACACTATCCCTATAGTTGAGAAAACAGTAGGGACAAGCTATAGCTATGATATCAGCGCCTTTCCCCACAGCTTGTTCCACCCTTATGTCAGAGAACCTTTCCCCTTTCGGGGTATCCATCCAGATCCTACCACCGCCACCTCCACAACAAAGGCCATTCTCACGAGCATCAGGAAATTCTATTAATTCCACGCCGGGAATGCTTTGCAGAATCTTCCTTGGCTCATCATAGATCTCATTGTGCCTCCCCAAATAACAGGGGTCAGAATAAATTACCTTTTTGTTTATCTTCTTAGAGAGTTTCAATTTCCCTTCGTCGATAAGTGAAGCTAGGTATTGGGTGATATGAACCACTTCAAACTTGCCTCCAAGCTCGGGATACTCGTTCTTAAAAGTGTGGTAGCAGTGCGGTGAAGAAACTACCACAGTTTTGACACCATTACTGGTAAAGAGATTAATATTGTTTTGGGCCAGACTTTGAAATGTATCTTCATGCCCGGCTTTTCTAATTGCCTCACCACAGCATTTTGCTTCAGTACCTATAAGGCCATAATCAATCCCAAGCTTATTGAAGATTGTGGCGGTAGATCGAGATACTGCTTTTACATCAGGATCATAGGACGGAACACAGCAAGGGAAATAAAGTATTTTGGTGCCCGAAGCAAATTTTTTCACCCCTAGGTCCTTAGCCCAGTCATTTCGCTTTTCCGGTGCTTCACCAAGTGGATTACCTACACCAGCGATGTTCTTAGCCGAAATTCTCAGGGCATCAGGGACAACGCCGATACCCAGGCCAGCTACGGCTCGTCGTATAGCCCTCATAACATCTATTATCTCGACGCCCCGGGGGCAGCGTTGCACACAAGCTCGACAAGTGACACAAGTCCAGACATCCTCACTCCCAAAATCAACTGCCCCAAGCTGAGCTTCATGCATGATGCGGCGAACGAGAAAACTTCGAACCAAATTCCAGGGACAAATACCGGTGCACAGACCACACTGGTAACACAATTTGAGTGGTTCACCACCAGCCTCGAGTATCACGTCTGTAGCTTCTTTGTAAGGACTTAGCACTTCCATTTTAATATTTACCTCGACTCTTCAGAATTGACCATAAAAAAAGGTGGCCTCCTAAAAGCATTGTAGCCACCCTTTTCCCCTATAATGTAGATTTAGCACGGCTGGGTAGTATAACAAACCCCGCCAAAAAAAGCAAGATTTTGGCGGAAAATTTTTCCGAGATTTGCTCCGAGGAATATCCATCATCAGGGCCAGCGGTGCAAACTACAAAAGGACAAGGAAGATAACAAACCCCGGCAAGGAAGGCAAGCTCCTCTGAGACATCACCATAGTTAAGAGGTTACCCAGAGAACAGACAAGGCCTCACGTCCCTGAAGGGAGCTTTAGTGTTTTACACCACGTTCAGTTGTTATTGAGCCCAATACTCCGTTGATTAATCGAGGTGAAGAATCGCTTCCGAATTCCTTGGCTAACTCTATAGCCTCATTTATAGCTACCTTAAATGGAGTTTTATCATTAAATAAAATTTCAAAAATAGCCAAGCGCAAAATATTCCTATCAATGATAGACATCTGTTCTGGGGGAAAGACTGGGGCAAATTTTTTAATAAGAGCATCAAGCTCAGGTTTGTGCTGTAGCACCCCCTTCACAAGCTTCTCACTGAAGCTAAGTGCTTCTTGAGCCAGTGTTTCTCCTGCTCTTAAGCGAGCTGAAGTTTCCTCTACCTTATGCTTCGTGCAATCAAGCTCATAAAGCGCCTGGAGAGCAGCGATTCTTGCCTGTCGTCTGATGCCAGCCATTATTTACTCACCCAGAAAAATCAAGGATTTTGTGGGGTGTAAAAGAGCGAAGCGAATTTGTCATGGGATGCTAGTTAGTCGGACCCTATTTACGTGCTAGCTGTGCTATATCCTCAATTCCTGATATATTGAAAATTTGGAGTTCGGAATTGATTCGCCTGATTAAACCGCTAAGCACTCTCCCGGGACCTATCTCATAAAAGGTGGTGACCCCACTGTGCATCATATATTCCACCGACCCTTGCCATTGGATACAATTGCGAAGTTGTTTCACTAATTCTTTTTTTATCGAATCAACGTCGGTTAACGGCTGAGCGGTCACATTAGATATTACAGGAATGACTGGTGGTCGAAACCCAACGTTCGAGACGATTTTGCTGAATTCAGCTATGACTGGCTCCATTAAGGCGGAATGAAAAGCCCCGCTAACCTTTAAAGGAATAAGAGCACGAGCCCCTCTTGTCTTGGCTAATTTATTAGCTTCAGCCAGAGCTTGGGTGGCACCACTAATCACAATCTGTCCAGGACAGTTTACATTGGAAATTTCGGTCCCACTATGAACGCTCACGTCTTTAACTGTTTCTTCATCCAGTCCTATTACAGCCAGCATGCTCCCAGGATTTTTTAGCCCAGCTTCATACATTAATCTCCCCCTTTCCCTGACAAGCAAAACAGCATCAGCTAAGCCCAGCACACCAGCAGCCACCAGAGCAGTATATTCACCCAGACTATGTCCAGCAACAAAGGCAGGAGACGGAAAATCGCCGCGGCTGGCTTCTTGTAGCGCTTTAAGACAGGCAATGCTGACAACTAGTATCGCTGGCTGGACGTTATGTGTCTTTGTCAATTCCTCCTCCGGACCTTCAAAGCATAAACGGGAGAGGGAAAAGCCTAAGGAAGCATCAGCTTCATCAAAGACTCCCTTGGCTACAGGATATTTGTTATACAGGTCCAACCCCATACCAGTGCTTTGGGAGCCCTGTCCTGGGAAAACATAAGCTACCTTGGATAACTCAGCCATACGAACTACTTCTTGGCGGGCTTGACTTCGATTACTTCTCTATCATTGTACCAGCCACAGGTAGGGCAAACATGGTGAGCTAACTTAGGACTGTGGCAATGTGGGCACACATCCAGGGCCGGCGGAGTTAATTTAAGATGGCTGCGCCTTTTCCCCTGGCGTGCTTTAGCAGTTTTTTTCTTAGGTAGTGGTGCCATGTGAATTCGCCTCCTTCATTCCTGGGCAGTCCGGTCGACATAGGGGTTTCATGGGCAAATTTAACAATACATATTGCCGTATTAACTCGCCCAGGTCAAGTATATTTTTATCATCAATAGTAAACTCTTCCGATTGTTCCAACGAAGAGGGTGCTAAATCACCAGACACATCAGATATCGGAAGAAATTCTTCCTCCGCAGTGAAACTTATAGGGCATAAGAATGCATCAAGGCAGCGACTACATATGAGTTTTACCTCAGCATTTAATTTGCACTGGACAAAGACTCCCTTACTGATACGAATCACCTTTACCTTTCCTTCAACAAAACCTTCAACTTCCTCACCAATTATCCCACTTATATCATGGCTTTGGCTAGAGCCAACGGGCTCTTTCAGCAGATGAGTTACGTTTATCAAAGCTTTCAGAGGTTCTCTTTTCATCTGCCATAACCTAGAAATTTAGACCAAGCACAAAGTATAATAACTATTCATAAGAGGTTCAAGTATTGGAAATAGAGAGTGATTATTTTATCACATCGAGCGGAATTAGATTCTTCTCTTCGCTCAGAATGACAAGAGGCGAAGGGTTAAGGGTCAAAATGACAGAAGGGAGTGCTAAACAACTTTGGAGATAGAAAAACTGAAGCTAAAGATAAAAGCTAGCGTCAAATCACAAAGACAGCAGCTTATCCAGTTGAGCCTGAATATCCATGATAACCCGGAGTTGGGCTTTAAGGAAGAGAAGGCGTCGACTTGGCTTGCTAACTATCTTGAAGAGAGTGGATTTCATGTAGAACGAGGCATTGCCAGCCTGGCTACAGCCTTTCGCGCGACATATGGCCAAGTGAGCCCAAGAATTGCCTTGCTTGCTGAATATGATGCTTTACCCAAAATAGGACATGGCTGTGGGCATAATATTATAGGTGTTTCAGCAGTTGGGGCTGCTGTGGCTAGTAAGTCTATCATTGACCAACTAGGAGGCAGCATTGTAGTTATGGGCACTCCAGGAGAGGAAGGCCTGGGTGGCAAGATAGACATGGTGAAAGCAGGAGCTTTTAAGGAAATAGATGTGGCTATGCTGGTACATCCTAATACCAGGAACATGCCCACCGAAGAGGCACTTGCCTGCAGCACCTTGGAAGTGGAGTTTTTTGGCCGGCCAGCTCACGCTGCTGGTCAACCTCACAGGGGTATAAACGCTCTTGACGCAACGATTTTGGCTTTCACCTCGATAAATTCGCTGCGCCAGCACATAAGAGGGGATGCGCGTATCCATGGCATAATCACTGACGGAGGTGAAGTGCCCAACATAGTGCCTGCTCACAGCGCTGCTGTGTTTTTGGTACGTGCTCTAGATTATGATTATCTTGCTGAGTTGAAGGACAAGGTTTTGAACTGTTTTACAGGAGCATCTATAGCTAGTGGAGCAAGATTAGAATATAGGTGGAGAGATAGGATTTATGCTCCGATGAAAAACAATATGACTTTAGCCGGGCTATTTAGGCAAAATTTAGAATCGCTGAGACGCCAAGTAGAAGCCTTTGACCCTCACTTTGGACTGGGCAGCACCGATATGGGAAATGTCAGCCAAGTGGTGCCCAGTATACATGCCACAATCGCTATTGCTCCCTCTGAGGTATTGATACATACACCGGAGTTTGCTGCCGCAGCTGCCTCGCAAGCAGGACACAAAGGCTTACTGGATGCAGCCAGGGCAATGGCAATGACTGTGGCTGATATACTCCAGCCAGGAACGATTGATAAGATTAGGCAAGAGTTCCACCGTGGTTAGGGTAGGCATTTCCAATCCAAAGGCAAAAGTCGATGGTATAATTAAGGTAGAGGGACGCTGTGATTTTTGGGAGGGAGCAGCCACAAGTTAAAGTAATGTCATTGCGAGTGAAACGAAGCAATCCTAACAAGAGTTATCAAGTAGTCATCATCGGTGGCGGACCGGCGGGACTCACTGCCGGGCTATATTGCGCCCGCTCGCGGTTTAATACTCTGCTTATCGAAAAGGGTGTAATTGGCGGGCAAATAACCAACGCTGAGCAAGTGGAGAATTACCCTGGCTTTCCCCAGGGTATCTCGGGCATTGAGTTAGGACAACTTATCCAGAAGCAAGCCACTAGCTATGGATTGGAAACCTTGCTTGCCGAGGTTACCAAAGTGGTGCCCAGCCCAAGGCATAATCTGGTCAGCACCAGCGAAGGCGATTTTGTCGCTGAGTCGATAATCATCGCCTCCGGCTCACAATTTCGCAAACTAGGCGTGCCTGGGGAAGATAAATTTGTGGGCAAGGGAGTTTCCTATTGTGCTACCTGTGACGGCCCTTTATTTAAAGGTAAAATAGTGGCTGTAATAGGTGGGGGCGATGCTGCTGTCACTGAAGCTCTTTACCTGAGCAAATTTGCTTCCTCGGTTAAGGTCATTCACCGTCGCAGCCAGCTTCGAGCCGGCAAGATATTTCAGGAAAGGGCTATGGCCGAACCCAAGATAGAGTTTATTTGGGATACTGTAGTAACCCAAATTGAAGGCGCTGGGGTAGTTAAGCAAATCATGCTAAAAAACACCAAAAATGCTAAAATATCAATATTAGAGCTAGCAGGTGTTTTTGTGGCTATCGGCTCAGAGCCCAATAGTGCCCAGTGGCGGGGATTGCTGCCTTTAGACGAAGAAGGCTACATAATCACCAATGAACTCATGAAAACGAAGATTCCCGGAATATTTGCTGCTGGAGATGTCCGCCATAATTCAGCCAGACAGGCGATAACTGCTGCTGGAGATGGCGCTAATGCTGCTATATCAGCAGCGAGATTTTTGTCATTCTGAGCGAGGTGAGAAATTTTATGAAAGTTGTTTTCCTAGAAGACGTCCCCGGAAAGGGCAAGGCTGGAGAGATAAAGGAGGTGAGCAAAGGTTATGCCAAGAATTTCCTTTTGCCTCGGGGTTTAGCTTTGGTAGCCACCCCTACGGTCATTAAGCAAGTAGAGTCCAGGCTGGAGAGGGAGAAGCTTGAGGGAAGTGTTGACCGGGAGAAACTAGTTGAACTGGCTCAGCAAATTGAGGGAAAGGAAATTCGCCTTAAAGCTCGCATAGGTGCCGGAGAGCGCTTGTTTGGCTCTATTACCGCTGCCGACGTCGCTGGAGAATTAAGTCGGGCCATAGGTTCTGTTATTGATAAAAGGAAGATAGACATAGAGAAACCTTTCCGCCAAACAGGTAGCTATGAAGTAGCCATCAAGTTAGCCAGCGACATTAAGCCGAAAATTACGGTGGTCATCGAGGAGGAAGAGAAAGAGGCAGAGCCAGAGAAAAAGAAGGAAAGAAAGAAAAAGAACGAGAACAAGAAGGAAGAGGATAAAGAGTAGGCATGGCCGAGGAAAAATTACCACCCCATGATATTGAAGCCGAAGAGGCAGTAATCGGGTCTCTGCTTATTGACCCTGAGGCCATATTGAAAATTGCTGCTTCCCTCAAGCCCGAGGATTTTTTTTCAGAAACAAATCGGGTAATCTACCAAGCTTGTTTCTCTCTTTATCAACGTCCTAATGAAGTCATAAATCAGATTACAGTGGCTCATGAGCTAATGCGTCAGGACAAGCTGGAGCAAATTGGTGGTGCTTCCTTCTTAAGCCATTTAATAAGTAATGTGCCCACATCCCTCCATGTTGAATATTATGCTCAAATAGTATCCAATACAGCAGTGATGCGGCGGCTGATCGCCGCCGCTGGGCAAATCGCGGCCCTTGGCTACGAAGCCAGCCCAGATGTTGAGGCTAGCCTCAATGACGCTGAAGATATCCTGTTTAAAGTGCGAGCCAGACAGGGTCTTCGAGGCCTTGTTCCCATTCGTGAGCTTCTGGGTCAATATTTTGAGGGAGGTGGGCCGGCTACTGCGCTTAGGGCAGGTGAAATACCTCACATTCTAACTGGTTTTACTGCCTTAGATGATTTTCTAGGAGGATTACAGAGGACTGACTTAATCGTTCTAGCCGCCAAAACCAGTCTGGGTAAGACCAGTTTAGCCCTAAATGTCGCTAGGAATACCGCTATTAACCAGAAGGCTTGTATTGCGTTATTCAGTTTGGAGATGTCTCGAGACGCGGTAGTACAGAGGCTTCTAGCCAGCGAATCCGGGGTAGATTCTACCAAGGTTCGCCTTTGGCACTTTAGTGAGAAGGATGAGACAAAAATCATGCAAGCCAGCGGCGTTTTATCTGAGGCACCCATCTATGTTGATGATTCTCCCATGCTTCGGGTGGCAGATATAAGGAGCAAGGCACGGCGACTTCATTTTGAACGCGGCATCAACCTGATCATCGTGGATTATCTGCAACTGATACAAGGCGATGGCAAGAATGAAACACGAGTCCAGGAGATCAGTAACATAACTCGTGCCCTAAAGACTTTAGCCCGGGAACTGAATGTGCCTATCTTAGCCCTATCACAACTCAGTCGGGCTATAGAAGCGCGTCCCTCTCATGTACCTCAGCTTTCTGACCTGCGCGAATCTGGTAGCATTGAGCAGGATGCTGACGTGGTTATTTTCATTCACCGAGAAGATCTGAATTGTTCTCCGGAAGATTGGAGCAAGCTGCATGATATTGAGAGGGAACCTTATCCCCGCGGCATCGCTGATATTTATATAGCCAAACACCGCAATGGTCCTTTAGGACAAATCAAGCTGCGCTTCCTGGAAAGGATTGCCAAATTTGATAATGTAGAGGCTGAGCTGATTTCTGCCTCTTAAGGGTGAAAAAATGCCTGACCGGCAATTATCAAGCTCTCAAAGGGCAACAGATTTTATCTCCTTGCCTGACTCTTTCTTTACCCAGGCGGTGCCTAAAATTCAAGACCTGGCTGAACTTAAAGTAGTGTTGTATGTGGCTTATCTTATCCTGCGAAAGCAAGATCACCCTCAATTTGTTACTTCCAAAGAACTGAAAGCTGAAAGCTGTCGGCTGTCAGCCGGGTTAGGCGAGGAGACACTTCGCCAGGCTTTGAACTCCGCTGTAGAGCACGGTACTCTATTACACTCGACCTTAAATATAAATGGCATGCTCGAGGATATTTACTCTCTGACCGCTGAGAGCCGTCAGCCGCCGACTATCAATATTTTTGCCCTCTATGAGCAGAATATCGGCATGATAACGCCCATGATTGCTGAAGAACTTAAGGAAGCAGAGAGGATTTATCCACCCCAGTGGATTGAAGAAGCCTTTAAGGAAGCAGTTACGCTGAATAAACGCAGTTGGAAATATATCGCCCACATCCTGGAAAGATGGGCTAGCGAAGGTAAAGACAGTGGAGAGTATAGGAGAGACATTAAAAAGGATGGCCCAGACAAATATATCAAGGGCCGATACGGACACCTCGTCAAAAGATAACGTTCCGCTTCCCTTGGAAGAAAGCGCAGGTGAAATCTGCCCTATTTGCAAAGGGGCGGGCTTTGTTCATCCTGCTCTAGATTCAGGGAAAGTTGATTTCAGCCGGGTGGTACCCTGTCGCTGCAGTAAAGGGGAGCTGAGAAAGAAAAAAACAGAATATCTTGAGAAATACAGCAATTTAGGTTCTCTGTCGCAGCTTACCTTTGACAATTTATCTCCTAAAGGAAAACCTACCCGTCATTCTGAGCGAAGCGAAGAATCTCAAGAGCACTTTGCTCAGGTTTACCAGGCTGCCAAAGTCTTTGCTGATAATCCCCAGGGTTGGCTGGTATTTTTAGGTCCCAGCGGCTCTGGTAAAACACACCTGGCTTGTGCTATTGCCAATCATCGTCTCAGCTCAGGGGAGCCTGTATTTTACATCGGCGCTGCTGACCTCCTGGACCACCTCCGCTCCGCTTTCAGCCCCACAAGCGACACCACTTATGACGAGCTGTTTGAGCAAGTAAAGAATGTGCCTCTATTAGTGCTTGATGACCTTACTCCGGGAAGCGCTACTACCTGGTCTAAAGAGAAGCTAGAGCAACTCCTTCAGCATCGCTTCAATACCAGACTGACCACGGTAATCACCGCCGATGTACCGCTAGAAAGACTGGATGAACGCTTACGCGGCCACCTTGCCAATAATGAATCCTGCCAGGTATGGACGATTGAACCAGCATCGCCCTTGGAATCCCGAGGTGGCTTAGAGTTAGAGCTATTACGAAGTATGACCTTTGATAATTTTGACCACAAGAGGATGGAACTTCCCCTGGAACAGCGGCAAAATCTGCGCCAGGCTTTCAACCTAGCAGTAGAATTCGCTCGCTCACCAGAGGGTTGGCTAATATTTCAAGGCGTTAATGGCTGTGGTAAGACTCATCTGGCAGCAGCTATCGCTAATTATCGGCTGGCGCAAGGAAAACCAGCCTTCTTTGTGGTTGTCCCCGACCTTCTGGACCATTTACGTTCTACATTCAGTCCGGATAGCAAAATATCCTATGACGAATTTTCTGAGAAGCTTAAAGAAACTCCGTTGCTGATACTCGATGACTTCGGGGAACAATCGGCCACGCCCTGGGCTCAGGAAAAGCTATATCAATTGATAAACTACAGGTATAATGCCAGGTTACCAATGGTGGTCACTACATGTCTCTCTTTAGACGAGATTGAAACACGAATCAGTTCACGAATGGTGGACCCGATGATAAGCTTGGTATTCAACATCACCGCTCCTGATTATCGGGGCAATGTAAAACCGACACGGCAAGCTAAACGCTACTAAGCTAAGCACTTCATAATTATCCTCTGCTCTTGGCTCGTTGGAGGAAAAAGTATCGCCACCATAATCGTCATCGACACTCAAATCCTCATTATTTCCATTGGCTTTCCTCGCCCCCTTAATCAGCTTCCATCCTTGAGAAGAAATAAGAACCTATTCAAATAAGATATGGTCTATCTCAACAAGATTACCGAACATCTTGGTTAGATTGTCAGCTACTATTGCCTTCATTCTCCGTCTCTACTTCCACGAACAAGTTCTTGACCAAGGCGAAATGCATCCTCGAGAGCCATAGGATGCTCCCCAATTTGAGCTTTGTTATCAATTCCCCTGACTAATAAATCACCAGAATATTTCACACCTATAGCATCAAAGAAATACTTCACCGTGAGCACTGCGCCATCAAAAAGCTTTTTACCTCGAGTAGCGCCTACCGAAATAAACACCCCCCTCCGCACTCGCTTGTCTTCCTTGCCCATGCCCAGCACGTGTCTCCTTACCCAAAGCGCCTGACATCTATCTATTACGGCCTTCGCCTGGCTGGTAATACCATAGAAGAATATCGGTGAGGCAAAAATGACGTGGTCTGCTTCCAGAAGCTTCTTGTAGAGCGATTGCATATCATCCCTAATGGCGCAATTGCCATCCTTGCGACAGGCATATATTTCCAGGCATGGTGAGATTTTGAGCTTGGAGACCAGCACCTTTTCGACCTCGGCTCCGGCCTTCCTGGCACCTTCCAGCGCTTTGTCAAGAAGGATTTCGGTATTGCTTTGCCTTCTCGGGCTGCCCATAATGCCTAATACTTTCATATTATCTTATTATCCTTATACACCATACTTGTCTCTCAGTATCTGCGAGAGCTCGGGCAAGAAGACAAATGCCTTTTCTACAATACCTTCCTCAACGCTGGAAACCTGGCATTCGCCTGCCTTCTTATCGGGGGTATTAATCTGCCCTATGTCTTTAAGGCAGCATCGGGCCGGTGCCACCAGTGCCTGCATGGCAATTTGGTGCAAGGACAAACCTGTACTTTCCGAGATTACCTCCCAGTAATCCGAGAGAATCACAGCCAGTGTTTTTGGTGTCTGCGTCGCCAGAACTGTGGAGTCAGTGGGGACAATGCCCCACGAGATAATCCCGCCTTTCTTGATAAACTCAGCCACGCTGCCAGCATATTCCTTGGGCATAAACCCAATTTGATAGGCATCGAAGGACAGAATTTCCACCCCCAACTCCAACAGGTAAGGTAAATTCACCTCAGCGCAGAGATGCAGCCCTTTGGGACCTTCCAGTCCGGCAACAAAATTATGGTAGTCTTCTTTAGCCATTTGCTCATTGTATCCCGATAGACCACTAAACACATAACCCAGCCCCGGCTCGTCCAGCCAGACAAAGGCATTGGGATTCCGTTCCTTAAGCTCCCGATACTGAATGTTGGCTTTCTTCTGAATAAAATCAAACAAAATAGTTCTTGCCTCATCGTTATAAATGACCGGCTTGAGGTTCTCATCAAGCACCTTAAAGCCGAAGCTCACGGGACCGATGTTCTGTCCTCTGATAGCTTTATAATCTTGAAGCTCCTTAGAGAGAAACTTGTGGAATACTGCGGAATACTCGGCGGTGAGAGCAAAAGCCTCCGGGTCATCCATTTTCACGAAATATCCATCGAGTTCTTGTTCAAATCGTGCAGTGTCGAAACTAAGCCTCCCTTTGTCAAAGTCGATAGCTATACCAGGGAAATTCTGTGAGGCTTGAACATACATATCTTCATACAGGCTCACTTTGGGAAGCTGGGGCCAGAATGGGATATCCAGGCTCAAGGCAAGCTCTAGTGCTTGCTCAACATTCCTATGAGGCATTATTCCCATAGCGGTAGTGCTGCATCGCGCCTCAAATGCTATCATGAATTTCTAGCCTATCTTCTCACAAATATCCCTTAAATCATAGCACGAAGGCGGGAAAAATCTTGAATGTCCTTTAAGGAATTTCTTGACACCGCAGAGAGGCGGTTCCAATCCCGTTTCGAGGATTAGGTTCTGTTCAATCTGATTGGTTTGTTACCTTTAACGAAAAAGATACGTGTTTTTTATTTCTTTTCTTACGACTTTTTGTTCCCCGAGAAGCCTATGCGAACTTTCCTTGGTTTGCCGTTGGTAGCAGCTGTGTTAGGTGCGACTTCTTCGACATGAGCCACTGCGGGGATTGTTTTCAACACATCAACAATGTTCATGGGCTTACGCAGGAAGACCAGAATTAAAGGCATATCAATCTGAGGTACAATCATTTCAGTATTGGCAACTTCGGGTAATTGGTCAAGGAAGGACACGACTTCCATGATCCTGGATATATCAAACGGAGGCAAGATTTCCACTTCCCATTGCGGCTTGCCCGACTCTGGCTGCTCTTCCATCTGAAGTAGTTTCGAGAGTTCGGAGCTCTTTTCAACGTGGTCCGTAGCCCGGCTTGGTTCCGGGTGCTCGTCAAGTGTCTTTTTGCTCGCTTCCGCGACTATGGCATCGCTCTCTCTCGCGATTTTCACGGCTGCGGCGTCTCTCTCCTCTGCGATTTTCACGGTTACAGTGCTGCTCTCTTCCCTGGGTTCAGACAACTTATTGCCAAAATCTGCCTGTACCGCTGCTGCCTGCTGCTTAAGGCTTTCCAGTTCTTCCAGCATATAGCCGAATTGTTGATTTACAAGGTTGCGTAGTTCATTCCGGATTTTATTTTTCTCGTTCTCTATCATCAGTGCTGCTTCTTCTTCGGCTTTGGCCCTAATTGTGTTAGCCTTTTCATCAGCAAGCTCCACAGCTTCAGCTATTCTCTTTTCCGCCATCTGTCGAGCTTGCTCTTTAGCTTTATCCATAATGGCAGCACTCTCAGCTTTAGCTTGTTCTGTGGCTTCTGTCTTGATCTGCACGGCCAGCTTGTCAGCTTCGACAATGCTCATTTCTGCAAGTCTGTTAAGCGACGCGATATGATTCTGGGACTGGGCCAGTTTATCCCGCTCCTTGATAAGCGCGTTAATGAAAGATGCTACCTGAGCCTCATCTAACCCGTTTTTCACTCGCTTGAACTCACGCCCTCCCAGCAAAATGACATCATCTTTAACAGTATTACCTATAATATTCATAATCTCACCCACCTTTTTCACAGGACTCAGTAACGGCGGGAGTACCCATGTAACGCGTCAGTCCCGTTTCATTTCACGATATCCTGTCATATTTCTATATCTTGATTTCTCCCTGAAAGACCTTCCAGATTTTCTCTGAATTTCTTCTAGCTTCTTCCCAGGCTTGCTCCACGGTCTCTTTGCGTACTCTCAATGCTTCCTTCACACTGTCCTGATAAACCTGCGTAGCACTCATTTTCACTTTTTTATGCGCTTCCTCGGCTTCCTGTTCAGCCTTTTCCAGGGCTCGCGCGGCTTTTTCCAGGGCTACTGCACACATTTTAGCGGCGTGCTCTTCAATTTCTTTAAAGGACTCCTCCGCTCGGCGTTGGCGTTCCTGATACGCCACCGCTACTTTTCTCTGAGCTTGTAGATAGGACTCATAGGCGGCTTGGGCCTGGCTCATTAACTCATCAAGAGGATCCTTCTCCTCCTTGGAGACCTCGGAGGCAAGCTCGACCATTTGTTCCCCATCTTTACTTACCTCTTTCTTGGCTTGTGGATTCTTAGTCATCGTAGTTGCCACGATACACCTCCTGGAATTTGTTCCTTAAAATCAATGGTATTTCTCACATTTCGCCCCCATGATTCTTCTGAATTTTGTTAGTCTCCGACTTAAGATTGAGTAGTTCATCCTCCGCGAACAGCCTCCACCCTTTCCTATCTCTATATTCGGCATCCTCTACGATGTTTTGCCTGATCCAGCGGAACAGCGTGCTCTTACCTATGCCAACCATCTGGCAAACTTCAGCAGTCCTATAATAGATTCGGCCATTTATTTTTACAGGCATATGCAACACCCCCTAAGACTAACTAAATATAGTCTAGGAGCCATTCGCTTTCCCGTCAATCACCCATTAGTAACCCCACTTTCGTAAGGGGACTAAGATTGTCTTACGTTCTACTAGCTTTCACGGAGGCGACCAATGACGGAAGCGACGAAGCTCAGGTGGTGAATTCAGATTATCGCCGAAATCAGAAGGGCTGGATTTTCCCGGTGTCGGGATATCCAGCCCTTGTATTTTACAAATCCCTTGACAAGTTTTCCGCAATACAGGAGGCGTTTACTTATGGAGCGGGATTCAGGACGCGCCCGACAAAGAGAATGGCACCCGTCTGGATGTCGCGAATCAGGAAGATGAAGGGGTGGTCTATGGTGACTTCCACAAGAGGTCCTACGGGTGCTGATGTTGTTCCGACAATCACTGCGGTGGCAGCAGCCGCCTCGGTGCCAGCTTCATTCACGGCAACAAATGCCTTGTGCACAACGTCGGATATGAACAGCTCAGGATTAGCAGTCATTCCCGAAAAATCCGCGTCACCAGGAGAAAAGGCATCTCGCATGCCCATATCGGCGAGGATATCCTTCAGGCTGAATTGCGACTCGAATTTGAACTGGGACATCGTCAGGGCCACCTGAGCAGGCTGCAGACTGCTTATGATGCCACTGACCTGCTGAGCCTGGATTCCTGCTTCAAAAGCTTCGAATTGGCCAGCTTCAGGTAGAAGGATGACCATTGACAGTTCACTGCCATCATACGGCAGCTCAACCGCCTGGTATCCTTCCCCCTCGGTATAGCCGAACGACTCCGTCTGTTTCATCATCGGCACTGTTGCCTGCTCGCCGTCAAGAAGATAGAACGGACCGTTTGCTGTCATTTTCTTATCGAAAGGATTCTCCCAGGCAGCATTGAAGTAGATAGCATTGGTCAGCACAAGGCGGGTCAGGGCATCAATCGCGCCTGGCGGGATAAGGTCTGTAATGCGGCCTTTTGTCTGGTCACTGACCCAATCATTGATGGTGATGCGGGACTTTTCCGTCTCCGTTATGAAGTCCAGTATTTTCAGCCCGGCCCCATAGTTCTCGGCCAGGACATCGAGGAAGGCGGGCAGGAACCCATAGTCCTTTTGCCCCCAGATGTCGTTAACAATGTTCAGCCTGAATTTCCCTCCAGCATTACCGGCAGCACCTTCACCCCTGCTGGCAAGCTCGGCATCAAGCCAGTTAAATGCCGAGTGCAACTTATCCTGTTCCAGCAAGAATTGAAGGGTATCGGCCATCTGTTGAGCAGTTTCACCACGCGCTCCGGCGTATGCCATCGCCAGCGCCAGGGAAATGCTGTAGGGAGAGTAAAAAAGATTACCATCCTTCTCTTTAAGCTCTTGATAAAGCTTAAAGGCGAAGGCGCTGTTGCCTTCGACCAGCAATGCTTGCTCACTCGGACTGACATTCGGTGAAGTTATCCGCTCTTTATCTGATTTGAGCACCTCGGCTGCTGCCGGCTGAACAGAGGCAATCACCGGCAACAGCAACACTAAAGCTAATACGATTACCAGTATCTTCTTCATTTCATTCACCTCCTATAAGTATTCAGACCATTCATCGCTCCGGGATACCAGGGGTGACGATTGAACCGTCTCCATATTCAACTGGAAGCTTCACTTCATTGATGTAATCTAGATTTTCCAGGTTGTTCATCTTTATCTTAGCCTGCGAGATAGTGTAGAGGACATCGTCTATGTAAAGGGACCGCTCTACTGCAAAAGGAGAGTAATAGTAGTAATAGCCTTGTTCAGGGTCGGTGATGTTCTCGACATGGGTGATTTTGCCTCTGAGTCGGAGCCCATCGTCTATAGATATATCAAATACATACGCGCCTTGCCAGACAGGCTGGCCGTAAGCCGACGAAGGAACTCCCTCAGGATACTGCGTTGCATTTATCTTCGCCTCTAGAACGGGTATCACCAGCAAGTTTCTTTCCTTATCAAACAGGAATGCCTTGTGATCCCACAGGACTGGTGAATCGGTCCCTCTGTCCCCTATTTCATACTTGGATATCTCCACCGGATTGTTAACATCGCTGACATCGAAGAGCGCTATCTTGATTCCCTGATACCAGGCAAAGTCTCCCTCATCTGCCGCTACTGCCTCTTTGCCTATCCCTATGATGTGGTTTTCGTCGTACGGATGCAGGTAGCTTGAGTAGCCAGTTATCTTCAACTCGCCAAGAACCTTGGGGGCGTCGGGGTTACTCAGGTCTATCACAAATAGAGGGTCAATGTTCCTGAAGGTTACCAGATAGCATCTTTCACCCATAAACCTGGCGGAATAGATGGTTTCCCCTTGAGCGAGGCTTTCCAGCGAGCCGGTAATGTTAAGAGCCATATTCAGAACGTACACGTTGTTTAGGGGTTTTTCGCCATGGGTTGTCGTTGCCACCCTGAAGTAGCCCTCATACTCATCCATAGAGAACTGATTTAGCACCATGCCGGGGACCTCTCCACTGGCAACATACTCTACTTTGTCACCTTCTATATGAATCCGGTAGATAGAGCTTTTATCAAAATCTCCTACACCCGTCCCCCACACCGGGAAGGTCAGGTAAATGTTATTCAGCGAGACATACACGTTGCTGGAGGCTCCCAGCAGGATTGTTTCATATGTTGGCTCCTGGTCATCGTTCTGCGTGTTTATGGCCATAATAGTAGTGTACATATAATAATAGTCAGAGACATCGGAATAGTAGATATCTGTGGCCGGTATTTCCGTCTCGTTGCCGCCAGAATAAACCTTGGGAAGGTTCAGTTCATCGTCTTGTTCATACACAGGCTCATTTATCACCACATAAGCGTAATCGCCTATCATCCGTGAACTGACGTATTGGCCATCGGCAGAGAGTTCCCTTTGCAAGCGAGGGTTTTCCCTGTCTGAGATATCATATACTTTAATAGATGTCTTGGGTGATACTATTAAGGGCATGTAAGTTTCTCCTGCAGAGCCCCACCAAATATCATAATAAGGATAATAGGGCGTTTCTTCCTCAAACACGACCAGCCTATCTCCATTGATGAATATTCCCATCACTGTTCCCGCTACTTCAATTTTAGATAGGACTTGAGCTTGTTCAGGTGGATACGCCTTCACGATGATAGTCTTGTTCCCCGAAACGAGGTAAATATACTCTCCGTCGGTTTTAACAATATCTGCCTCATCCACCCCAGCCACCTGGATATTGGTAGGAGAGTAGCCATTGGTAGCGGGGGCAAGGAAGACGCCTTTTCCACCTACTGACGAAAAGTCTTCCCTCCAAGTCCAATGAGATCCTGTATATTGTGCGTTCTTCTTTATAAAGTTTTGCAATTCCTCATAAGAAGCGAACCTGCTGATCTGATTCCCTCCCAGAGGCAGAAGCCTGGGATTATTCACAAAAACTCCCACAACCGCTATTAAAAGCAGAGCAGCAGTGATGGGGGCTAATACTTTTGCCCAATTCATAATAGTCCTCTCCTTAAAATGCCCGGAGTTGAGCAAAGCCATTTTTAATGCTTGTTTATGGCCGCGAAGTTCAATCTCCGGAGTCTTCAGGTGTTCTAGTCTGTCGATAAAGTCCTCGTGTTTCATAAACTTTACCTCCTTTTGTTACTATAAATGCAGGTGGCTGAAAAAGGTTGCATTATCTAACTCAAAAAGTCTGGTGATTTTCGTGAGGTTGTTTAGTCTGTTTCTCTTAATTTCTCCACTGCCCGGTGGAGCAAGGACTTTATCGTTCCCTCTTTTTTCCCGAGGATTTCAGCGATTTCGTTAATCTGTTTTTTCTCAAAAAATCTGAGAGCGATGACCTCCTGGTATTTGGCAGGGAGCCGAGCAATTTTTCCCTGAATTTCCAGAAAGTCCTGATGTTGTTTTAATTTTTCCTGCGCTTCTATTAGTTCGCTCTCAGGGTCACGGGGTGATATAAGTTCAAAACCCTGTTCCTGTAATTCCTCCAGCGATACGGATTTTTTGTATTCGGCTTTTCTAAAATACTGGTTAACCTCATTGGTGGCGATTTTATATAGCCACGGGGAAAAAGAGATATTGCGCCAGTGAAATTGCCAGAGCTTCCTCAAGGCCTTTAAAAATGTCTCTGAAGTAATATCCTGGGCAGCTTCCAGATTGGCAGTCCGCCTCAGGACATAGCCAAAGATTTTGGGATAATACTGATCGTAAAGCTTGGCGAAAGCATCGGGGGCTTTTTGTGCTTGTCTGACGAGCTCCTTTTCTTCGTTTAAATCCATATTAGCCAGTAAAAAATAAATGTACCCCAGTAGTATAATGCACTAGTAATAATTTAGTTTCACCAAAATCTTAGCTCATACTGCATCATCCCCCGCTGCACTGTCAAGCGCTTTTTTGTTCTCTCCAGATTTTCGTCAGATTGGTAAAAAGTCAGTAAAGTGGATGATAGAGGCTGGCCCCGGGTCTCAAGCCAAGACATGGTGGCAAGCTGATAGGCCAGAAAATCCTTCAGGTTTTTGAGAAAACTTACCTGTTACACACAAACCAGGCAAATGTGCAATCTCATCCTCAGGTATACTCTGGACCTCTGCCTGGCTGCCTAGTCGCCCAGGCAGCCAGTGTGCCTGAAACCTTTATAAAGCCAGCCCGGCCCGGTATCCCTCATCGACAGCTTCCAGTATTCTCCGCGGCTTGGCAGAATTGCCTATACAGTATATTTCAGGGACTTTACCTTCCAGGACTTTGTATAGGCGATCATTCGCCGTGTAGCCGACGGCTATAATGACTGTGTCGGCTGGAATGGTTTCCTTCTTACCATCAGCAGTATTTATTAGAACACTGCCTTCCCTTATCTCTTCACAGGTCGCGCTGGCCAGCAGGGTCACCTTTTTGCTCCTCAGCCCATCCATGAGCCGGCGTCTTGTCATGAAAAACATGTCACTAGCCATCCGGCTCAATACCTCTATGATGGTCACCTTTTTCCCCTGTCCCGCCAGATAGTGCCCCGTCTCACAGCCAACCATCCCCCCACCGATGATGACCACATTCTGTCCAGCCTTGACTTTGCCCGAGAGCACATCCTGAGCAGTAATCACATTTGGTTTATCAATGCCAGGTGTGTCAGGCATGGCTGGAGTGCCTCCTGTGGCTATTACAATGGCATCTGGATTCCCTTTAGTAATGATTTCAGCGGTGGCATCTGTATTAAGCTTAACTTCCACTTCAGCTTTCTTAACCTGATTGACCAGATAATTTTTCCAGGGGAAGATATCGCCCTTAAATGGAGGTAGAGCGGCTATATTCAGTTGCCCACCCAGCTTCGCATCTTTTTCAAACAGGGTAACTTTGTGACCTCTCTGCGCTGCCACAATGGCAGCCTGCATGCCCGCCGGACCACCACCAACTACAACCACTTTCTTGGCTTTTTTCCCGGGCTTAATCTGGTATGCCCTCTCTCTGCCCAACGCGGGGTTGACGACGCAGGTTACACCCTCGCCGCGTTCATCAAAGGCCAGGCGTTCAATGCATTCCATACAGCCTATGCATGGGATAACTTCATCAAGCCTTCCTTCAGCCACCTTATTGGGCAAGTCCGGGTCGACCATAAGACGCCGGCCTATAGCTATAAGGTCAGCTTTGCCTTCCTCGAGAATCTTCTCGCCAAGCTCAAGGTCCAACCTGCCCACTGCAATTACCGGCACCTTAGTTAGCTTCTTGACCTCTTCAGCCAGAGGTACCAGAAAGCCCAGAGTATCTGGAATTGGAGCGGTGGTTATATAAGATCCAGCGCCATAAGCCGATACGTGAAGCGCTTGAGCACCCGCCTCCACCACCAGCGGTACCATCTGTTTGGTCTCCTCAATGGTAATCCCATTCTCCACTCCCCACTCCTGGGCATTGAACCTGACCCAAACAGGAAAATCTGGGCCTACTTCCCTTTTAATAGCCTGAAGTATCTCTACCAAAAATCTTGCCTTATTCTTAACCGAGCCACCATATTTATCTTTGCGCTGGTTGGTAGCTGAGGAGAGAAAGGCGGCAACAATGTACTGGTGAGCACCGTGAACCTCTACCCCATCAAAGCCAGCTTCCCTGGCACGTCTGGCAGCCGAAGCAAACCACCCTACCCTTTCCGTAATTTCCTCCACAGTTAGTTCATGAGGAGGCCCTCCCAGGATACCCATAACTCTAGTGGGCACTATCACCGGGGACGGACTCACCTGCACTACTTTTCCATCCCAGTTCTCCAGGGTGGCATGCATTATCTGGATAGCTATCTTGGCATTGTATTTATGAGCGGCATCCGTCAATTTTCGCCATCCGGGAATAAACTTATCGTCTCCGAGAGATGCCTGATGAGACGGAGATGCCTGGGGAGACGTGGTGCATTGCAGGCTGGGAGCGCTTCCTTCAACAATAATCAATCCTACCCCACCTCTAGCCCTTGCCTCATAGTAATCGAGCATTCTCTGACTAACAGCGCCGCCTGCTTCGGCATAGTTAGTTCCCATCGGTGGCATGACTATGCGATTCTTCAGTTGCATCTGGCCTATGTTCGTTGGCTCAAAAACTTTCTTGAATCGAGTTGCAATCATCGCTGGCTCCTTCCTTTATTTAAACCGTATTCTATTTTTTCCCCAAGTTTACCACAAAACCAGAATCCACCATCCATACCTTTGGTCTCAATCTGATTTTGTACAATATTACCACACCAGCTTCAAAGCCCACGCGGGGAATTCTAGTTTGGTCTCCTCGCTAGCACTAATGGTAACCATGCGAACAATACAACAGCGAGCACAAACCTACCACTTCACCTGCATTGGCAAAAGGATATCAGTATACTATGAGTGACAGAACATGAGCCCCAGCCCTCATACTAGCCGGCATCACAAACCTGATGAGCCAAAAACACTTCAGATTGTTTTTAGAAAAGAACTATCTTTTTCTGTAATTTTACCGAGCATTTGTACGTTTCCGCCCCTTGCTTCCTTGAGCCTTCTTCGTTCTCAAGAAGTAGAAAAGCACCAATCCAACCACTACGACCGCCGCTATAATCCCACCAATTAGCAGCCAGTTAATTGGTGGTGGCGGAATCTTCTCAAAATTAGCCATTATGGAATAGCAGCCCTCCATGGTAATGTTGGTTGAGGCAGCGTTGGCATCGGCAATGGTGCCCACCTCACCAGTCCAGTTGACAAACCGGTAGCCCTCCTCGGGCTCGGCAACCAGACTAACCACCATCTTGGGCTCATAGGTAAAAGTCCCCTCGCCAGGGTCAGTTACGGAACCTCCGGTGGTGCTGGAGATGGTCAGGACACATTGCGACGGTGGCACTGCAAGCACCAGATTCCATTTGGCAAGCTCGATCTCAAGGCCTGCGGCAACCACTGTGCGGTCATCCTTAACCCCTACCGTGTGAAGGCTGCCTGCGGCGACCTGTTTGACGTCCCTCCAGTCACCAACATCACACTGCTTAAACTTGTTGTCCCCCACAGCGACCACGGTGCCATCGTCCTTAACACCCACCGTGTATCCCCAGCCTGCAGCGACCTGTTTGATGTCCCTCCAGCCGCCTACATTGCACTGCCCAAACTCGTTGTCTCCCACGGCAACTACAGTGCCATCATTCTTAACACCCACCGTGTGAAAGTAGCCTGCGGCGACCTGGATGATGTCCCTCCAGCCGCTTACATTGCACTGCCCAAAGTAGTTGTATCCCACAGCGACCACGGTGCCATCCGCCTTAACACCCACCGTGTGAGAGCTGCCTGCGGCGACCTGTTTGATGTCCGTCCAGTCACCTACATCACACTGCCCGTCGTAGTTTCCTCCCACGGCGACTACCGTGCCATCCACCTTAACCCCCACCGTGTGAAAGCCACCTGCGGCGACCTGTTTGATGTCCGCCCAGCTACCCACATCGCACTGCCCGTCGTAGTTTCCTCCCACAGCGACTACCGTGCCATTTGCCTTAACACCCACCGTGTGAGAGTCGCCTGCAGCGACCTGGATGATATCCGTCCAGCCGCCCACATTGCACTGCCCAGAGAAATCTTCTCCCACGACGACCACGGTGCCATCAGCTTTAAGCCCTACCGTATGAGAGTAGCCTGCAGTGACCTGGACGATGCCTGTCCAGCCATCAACATTACACTGCCCAAACTCGTTGTCTCCCACGGCAACCACTGTGCCATCATTCTTAACACCCACCGTGTGAGAGCTGCCTGCGGCGACCTGTTTGATGTCCATCCAGCCACTTACATTGCACTGCCCGGATAAATACTCTCCCACAGCGACCACGGTACCATCCACTTTAACCCCTACCGTGTGAAGGCTGCCTGCAGCGACCTGTTTGATGTCAGTCCAGTAAACTGCATAGCACTGCCCAAATTCGTTGCCTCCCACGGCAACTACAGTGCCATTCGCCTTAACCCCCACCGTGTGAGAGCTGCCTGCGGCGACCTGGACGATATCCGTCCAGTCACCCACATTACACTGCCCGTAGGAGTTTCCTCCCACAGCGACTACCGTGCCATTTGCCTTAACACCCACCGTGTGAGAGTCGCCTGCAGCGACCTGGATGATATCCGTCCAGCCGCCTACATTGCACCGCCCCTCTTCCTTGTTCCCCACAACAACAACGGTGCCGTCGGTCTTAAGCCCCACCGTGTACCCCCGGCCCGCGGCGACCATGGGCTTTACCTGCTCTTGAGGTGCACTCAATACCATTGGCGAAGCAGCGCTGGGGCTATCTACTGCCGAATGAATTGAAGGATCATCTGGCAAATGCACGGTCACAGAAGCTTCCGCTGCCGACGCAGGAAGAATCAAGCTAAAGACCAGAAAGACAGAGAGTAGAGCCAATAAGAGCATCTTCTTGTTTTTCATTGCTACCTCCTATTATCCATCAAGGTTGTATAATAATCCCCCTGCCATTCTGAGGTCGCCTAGGGCGACTGAAGAGTCCAGAGACCCTTTCCCCTCGCTTCACCCAGGGTTGGGGTGACAATTAAACGGCCTCCATAGTTTAGTTTTTCCACAAAACCTCTAGATTATAGTACTATTATAGTATTATATCACTCCCTCCGCACTGTTAAGGATCCCCTCAAGATTTTTCCCGATTCCGTCACAATTTCATCCGCATTGGTAAAAAGCCATTAAATCAAGTGGTAAGGGTGAGCAACAGCCCTCAAACCAACCGGTAGCAAAAAACAGCATTGAACGCTGTCATTGCGAGGCTGACGAAGTCAACCGAAGCAATCTCGCGGTGGGGCATGAGACTTTTGGAGCGTGAAGGAATCTCTGCCTTCACGATTGAAATACCAAAGCATAAATAACCTAAATCCGAAACATAACGTTTTGATATTTGGATTTGTTTAGAGTTTGGGAATTAGTATTTGGGATTTAGCCAATGAGATGCTCATTGTGGTGCTAAAGAAATTTTTGATAGCCAGAAATTCCTCATTTGGGGCCCTCGGTACAAATGTTATAATCTAGCTAATGCCGCAAAAGTTTGCCCACCTTCACGTCCACACTGAATATAGCTTGCTCGATGGCATGTGCCGCATTCCTCAGCTTATTGCCCGGACCAAAGAGTTGGGCATGGACAGCCTTGCTATCACTGACCACGGCACCATGTATGGCGTCATCGATTTTTATGTGGCGGCTAAAGAAGCAGGTATAAAACCAATCATTGGCTGCGAAGTCTATGTCGCCGAGACCGATTGCCATAACCGAGAGCCAGCCCACAAAACCCACTATCATCTTACTTTACTGGTCAAGAATGAAAAGGGCTATCGCAATTTGCTCCAACTGGTTACTAAAAGTCACCTTGAGGGATTTTACTATAAGCCCAGAGTCGATAAAGAGCTTTTAAAGCTTCATCATGACGGCCTTATTGCCCTTTCCGGGTGTGCTCACGGGGAACTGGCTCGACTTATCCTCGAAGGACGAAACGACGAGCTTGCCAGGACAGCTTCGTGGTACAGGGAAGTCTTCGGCGATTACTATCTGGAGATTCAGAGGCATCCTATCCCTGAACTGGAGCAAATCAACCAGGAGCTTGTTTCGCTATCCATTAAACTCAAAATACCGCCGGTAGCCACCTTTGATGTGCATTACATTGATAAACATGACGCGCCGTCCCAGGAACTTCTTTTATGTATACAGACCAATACCTCTGTGTATAATGAAAAAAGGCTGAAGATGGCTGGCGACTTCTTCTACCTGAAAAGCCCTGAAGAGGCGGGACAATTGTTTGCTGACTTACCTCAGGCTGTGGAGAATACTCAAGTTATTGCTGACATGTGTCAACTGGAGCTGGATTTTACCAAGCTACATCTGCCGCAGGTGGAATTGCCTCAGGGCAGGAAAGCCGACGATTTCCTGGCTGAGCTCTGCTGGCAGGGCCTGGGAAAACGTTACCCGGAGCCCGGCTCAGAGGTCAAGGAACGGCTTAGCTACGAGCTTGATGTCATCCAGAAGACAAAGTTTGCCCATTACTTCCTCGTTGTTTGGGATATAATCTCCTTTGCCAGAGAACGGGGCATCTATTTTGGTGTTCGGGGCAGTGCTGCTGCCAGCCTGGCTCTTTACTGTCTGGGCGTCACTGACGTCGACCCGCTGGCATATGAGCTTGTTTTCGAACGATTCCTTAATGTCGAGCGCCGCGAACTCCCGGATATTGACCTTGATTTTCAAGACGACCGCCGTGATGAGGTCCTGGCCTACGTTAACCAGAAATATGGCTCCGACCACGTAGCTCAAATTATTACCTTTGGCACCATGGGAGCCAGAGCCGCGATAAGAGACACGGGGCGGGCTTTAGGCATGCCTTATGCTCAGGTCGACCGGGTAGCTCGACTCATTCCTCTGGAGCTGACCATAACTCTGGATAGAGCGCTGGAACAAAGCCGGGAGCTTTATGACATTTATCACCAGGATGCGGCAATACGTAACCTAATTGACTCGGCTAAGAAATTGGAGGGAATGGTCAGGCACTTCAGCACCCATGCCGCCGGCGTGGTTATAGCGCATGAGCCCTTAATCGAATATGTGCCACTACAACTGCTGGGTAAGGGTGAGCAGCGCACTGTTATGACTCAGTTCCACATGGGGAACATCGCCCGCCTGGGACTGTTAAAAATGGATTTCCTGGGACTATCTAATTTGACCATTTTGACTAAAGTTAAAGAAATTATTGCCCAAAATCGTGGAATCTCCCTGGATTTGCAGCATATTCCTCTCACCGATGCTAAGACTTTTGAGTTGCTGGCCTCAGGGGAAACCAAAGGCATCTTCCAACTGGAAAGCGCCGGGATGCGCCGCTATATCAAGGAACTCAAGCCCACTAACTTTAGCGATATCGCGGCTATGGTGGCGCTCTATCGCCCGGGCCCCATGGAACAAATTCCCACCTTTATTAGAGCTAAACAGGGTATTGCCCCCATTCACTATCCCCATCCCATTCTGAAGGAGATTTTAAAAGAAACCTACGGAGTCATCGTTTATCAGGAGCAGGTAATATTTATCGCTCAAGCTCTCGCCGGCTATAGCCTGGGCCAGGCTGACATTCTTCGTAAAGCTATGGGTAAGAAGATACCTGCAGTGATGAAGAAGGAAGAGCGCAATTTCATTGCCGGAGCGAAGAAAAATAACATATCGCCGGAATTAGCCAAGGAGGTATTTTCTCTGATCGAGCCTTTCGCCGGCTATGCTTTCAACAAAGCCCACAGCGTTAGCTATGGCCTCATTGCTTACTGCACTGCCTATCTTAAGGCAAATTACCCCATTGAGTACATGGTTGCCTTGCTCGACACTTATTCGGACAATATGGAGAAGGTCCATTCGGCGATTGCTGAATGCCGGAGGTTGGGCGTCAAAGTGCTCCCACCGGACATTAATAAGAGCCATGCTAGCTTCGCCATTGAGAAGGATGGTGAAAATAATCCCACCATCCGCTTTGGACTGGCTTCTATTAAAAATGTCGGCTTTGCCCCAATTGAGCATATCTTGTCTGGCCGGGGCACAGAGGGCGATTTTAAGTCCATAGAAGACTTCTGCTATCGAACCGACCTTCGTAACATCAATAAGAAAGTATTAGAAAGCTTGATTAAAGTCGGTGTCTTTGACTCCGTGGGCAGTCGTAAGACGCTGCTCGAGTCCCTGAATAAGATTATCTCTCTGTCTCAAACGAAACAAAGAGCCAAAGAATCGGGACAGGTTAGCATGTTTGATTTATGGGGTCAAAGCTCCCCCACCCCCCGTGTTGGCTACAAGCAAACAGAGGAAGAGGTACCCATTGAGCAAAAGCGCATTTGGGAAAGAGAGCTGCTAGGGGTTTATTTCTCCCAACCCCTGGACTTCCTCGCCAGGGAACCATCTTCACCAGGCGTCATTTCCTGCGGCGAAATCAATATGGACATGGTTGATGAAACGGTGACCGTTAGGGGGATGGTGGTCTCGGTGCGCCAGGCCCACACCAAAGATAATCGCCCCTTTGTTGTCGCTTCAATTGAAGACCTGGATGCCAGTATCGAGGTCATCGCCTGGCCCAGGCTCTACGAGAGCACCCAGGGGCTATGGCAGGAGGGCAACATTCTCAGCATCAAGGGTGTGGTGAAGGTCAGGGATGGGGAAGTGCAATTAAACTGCCAGGAGGCGATGCTCCTCCCTGTGAGGCAGGAAGTGCTAAAGGAACCCCCGCGTCGCCATGTCCTGATAGATGTCGACCAGTCGGGCGACGCCGACAAAGACGTCGAATGCCTCCATAAAATTGTGGATATCCTCAAGAGTTATCCCGGGCAGGATAGAGTTTCTCTGGCTGTTGTCAGCGATGGTGAAATAACTAACCTGGAGATGCCCAACATAACAGTAAATTACTGCCCCGAATTAGCTAGAGAATTGAGCGAGATAGTAGGCGAAAACAACTTCAGGCTTGAACTGTAGGTCAAGCCTGGGCGACGAAGCAATCTAGAAAGGGAATCGCCCGGGCTGCGAGGTCGCTGGAAATAGACGCTGCCCTCATTTCTTGTTATATTTGAATCTTATGTTTGACTTAATCCCTTCAGGCAGTGTTAGCTCAGCTTCAGGATTTCTGGCTGGGGCGGTGCGTGCTGGGATAAAGAGCAAAAACGAGCTTGATTTAGCTATTCTTTGCTCCGAAGTGCCCTGCAAGGCTGCCGGCGTTTTTACTACCAACCAGATTAAATCAGCTCCAGTTGTTTTATCCCAGAGGCATATAGCCAAAGGGCGGGCGCAGGCTATAGTGGTAAATTCCGGTTGTGCCAATGCTTGCACGGGTGGGCCAGGACTGACAGATGCCCTAGGAATGGCTAACCTGGCAGCCGCCAAGCTAAGCATATCTCCTGAGGAAGTCCTTGTCGCCAGTACCGGTGTCATTGGCGTGCCCTTGCCCATGGATAAAATCAGGGCTGGAATTCCCAAGATAAAGCCAACCAGAAGAGGAGGTCACGATTTTTGCCGGGCAATAATGACCACGGATACCAGACCCAAAGAAATGGCCGTCCAGGTAGATTTGAAAGGTACTAAGTTCACCATTGGTGGAGTGGCTAAAGGGGCGGGCATGATTCATCCCAACATGGCTACTATGCTTTGTTTTGTCGCCACCGATGCCGTGGTAAACGCTGATTTCCTGCATGCAGCATTACACACGGCGGTGGACGGCTCTTTCAACATGGTAAGTATTGATGGCGATACCAGCCCCAGCGACTGTACATTTCTGTTGGCCAACGGCTTAGCTGGTAACGAACCTATTGACTTAGATAATGGCGCCGCCTTTCAGGAAGCCTTAACTGCAGTTTGCACTCACCTGGCTAAGTCCATGGCTCGGGACGGCGAGGGAGCCACAAAACTTATCGAAGTTATAGTAGAAAAGGCAGAAGACCGGATTTGGGCTCGCCAGGCGGCTCGGACTATCGCTGGTTCACCGCTGGTGAAAGCCGCCATCCATGGCAACGACCCTAACTGGGGGCGTATCGTGGCTGCCCTGGGGCGAAGCGGAGCCAGGGTGAGAGAAGAGAGATTGGACGTCTATTTGAACGATGTTCGTGTCATGAAGCAGGGTTCCCCTATCCCCTTCAACAAAGCGGAAATGATATCGGCTTTGAGCAACAGCGATAATGTGCTCATAAGGCTGTGCCTCAATTTAGGAGACGGCCAGGCCACCGCCTGGGGCTGCGACCTCTCCGAGGAGTATGTTACTATTAACAGTGCGTATACAACGTAATGCAAAAGGAAATCAAGAAAATCATTGTAGTCAAGATTGGCGGCAGCACCCTGGGCAACCACGATACTACCTTGGAAGACCTGGTAGAGCTTCAGAAACAGGGTAAGTCCCTGGTAGTGATTCATGGCGGCGCCAAGGTGACTTCCGAGTGGCTGGCCCGCTTGGGCATTCCCACTAGCTTTGTAGACGGGTTGAGGGTTACCGATGCCGAGACCCTGAAGGTGGTGGCTGCGGCGCTAGGGGGTCTGGTCAACAAGGAACTGGTGGTGGCTATCCAGGCTCTGGGAGGAAAGGCAGTAGGCTTGAGCGGCTGCGACGGCAACTTGCTCTGGGCCAGCGTCAAGAGCCCCGAACTGGGCTATGTTGGCGAAATTGTTGCCGTTGACCCCACTCCTTTGAAGCTGTTGCTGAACGCCGGCTATATGCCCGTGGTCGCGCCCATAAGTTTCGGCTCGGTCGAAGGCAGGGTCATGCTGCTTAACGTTAATGGAGATACGGCGGCCGGGGAAATCGCCGCGGCCTTAGCCGCAGAGAAACTGATATTCCTGACCGACGTTGATGGTATTCACGATAGCTCGGGGCAGGTGATTTCCAGGCTCAACCTAGCTGAGGCCAGTGATATGCTCGCCTCCGGGGTAGCTTCCGGGGGCATGATTCCTAAAGTAGAAGCCAGCCTCAGAGCCCTGACTACCACGAAGGTCGTGCGCATCATAGATGGCCGAGCCTCCCATACCTTGCTCCAGGACATCGCCAGACAGGCCCGGCAAATTAAATCAAGAGGTACAACAATTGTCTCAGAATAATTGGCAAGAGCTAGAACAGAAGTTATTTCTCAGAACGATCAATAGGGTCCCCGTGACCTTGGTTCGCGGTAAAGGGGCTTTGGCCTGGGATGACCAGGGCAAAGAATATCTGGACTTTGTCGGCGGCTGGGCAGTAAACAGCCTGGGGCATTGCCCTCCAGTAGTAGTCAAGGCTTTAGAAAAGCAAGCTAAAACCTTGATCCAGGCGTCCAACCAGTTTTATACCATCCCGCAGATAGAGCTGGCACAGCTTTTAATTGGGCATAGCTGTCTCGATAGAGTTTTCTTTTGCAACAGCGGCGCTGAAGCTAACGAAGGGGCAATGAAACTGGCTCGCCGGTATGGCAAGCTTCGACTCCACGGCGCCTATGAGATCCTTACTACCTATAGCTCTTTTCATGGGCGGACTCTGGCTATGACCGCCGCCACAGGACAAAGTAAGTTTCAGGAGCCCTACATTCCTCTGCCTGATGGCTTTATCAACGTGGAATATAACAATGTCGAGGCAATCAAGCGGGCAACCAGTGAGCAAACCTGCGCTGTAGTACTGGAACCAGTTCAGGGAGAAGGCGGGGTGAACATACCCGGCGATGACTATCTCCAAAAAGTGCAAGACTGGTGTCGGGAAAAGGGAATCCTTTTCATTCTGGACGAAGTCCAGACGGGCGTCGGTCGGACCGGGACCCTTTTCGCCTATGAGCAGTATGGGGTCGAGCCCGACATAATGACTTTGGCCAAGGGACTGGGCAGCGGCGTGCCCATCGGCGCTTTCTTAGCCAAGGAAGAGGCCTCCGTCTTTTCTCCAGGCGAGCACGGCTCCACCTTTGGTGGCAACCCGCTGGTTTGTGCCGCCGCTTATGCCACCCTGAAATATATTATTGACCACAAAATACCGGGAAAGGTTAAACGAGTCGGAAATTATTTCCTGACCAGGCTGGAAAGCCTGAAACAGCAGTTTGATTTTATCACCGAGGTGAGAGGTCGGGGACTCCTCATAGCTTTGGAATTTAACCAGGAAATTGCTGAGAAGTTGGTACTGGCTTGTATTGATAGAGGCTTATTGGTTAACAACGTGAAGCCGAATGCTCTACGCTTTATGCCTCCCCTTATCATCACTGAGAAGGAGGTGGACAAGGCGATAGGCATTTTAAGAGATGTGTTGGAAGAAATGCGAAATCCTAAACACTAAATACGAAATGCTAAACAATAACGAAATTCCAATGACCAAAACATGGCGACCTGGAACAATGTCCTTGCCAGGAGCCCCTCTTCCTGTCATTGCCAATCGCCTCCCTTCCTGTCATTGCGAGGAGCCGAAGGCGACGAAGCAATCTCAAGGGTTTGAATTTAGAACATTTGAACTTTGAATTTGTTTAGGATTTGGATATCAGGATTTGGGATTTCTCCGAAGGAGGTTAGAAATGTCAGAAAAGGTAGTATTGGCCTACAGCGGCGGTCTGGATACCTCCGTGGCCATAAAATGGCTTGCGGAAAAATATAACTTGAAAGTCATCACCCTCACCGTGGATATCGGCAATGTCCCCGACCTTGAAGCTATCAGACAAAAAGCGCTCAAAGTCGGAGCCATAAAAGCGCTGGTAGTCGAAGCCAAAGAGACCTTTATTAAGTCGTTTGTTTTTCCCGCCCTTCAAGCCGATGCCATTTATGAGGGGCAGTATCCCTTAGCCACAGCCCTGGGGCGTCCTCTCATCGCCCGGCTCCTGGTGGAAACAGCTAAGAAGGAAAAGGCGAGAGTGGTCGCTCACGGCTGCACAGGCAAG
The DNA here is from genome assembly GCA_903884455.1 of uncultured Chloroflexota bacterium. Classification (GTDB taxonomy): domain Bacteria; phylum Chloroflexota; class Dehalococcoidia; order GIF9; family AB-539-J10; genus RBG-13-51-36. The sequence continues at coordinate 87,368 of CAISEW010000019.1, forward strand.
GGCAATGACCAAGTGAGAATTGATGTAAGCGTAGCCGCTTTAGCCCCCGAACTAAAGGTAATAGCCCCAGCTCGGGAGTGGAAGATGACCCGGGAGCAAACAATTAAATATGCCCAGTCCCACAAGATTCCTGTGCCCATCACCAAAGCCAGCCCTTATTCCATCGACGAGAACCTGTGGGGCCGGAGCATAGAATGCGGTGTGCTGGAAGACACCTGGAACGAACCACCCGAGGATGTCTTCCTGTGGACAAAGTCGCCTGAGAAAACACCGGCCCGGCCTGCTTATCTGGAGATTGACTTTAACAAGGGGATACCGGTAAGCCTGGATGGACGAAAGTTAGAGCCCGTTGCCCTGGTCCAGAAGGTCCATAGTCTAACTGGGAAGCATGGCGTAGGCCGGATTGACCACGTGGAAAATAGACTGGTGGGCATAAAATCGAGGGAGATTTATGAAGCACCGGCCGCCGTGGTCCTGCTGAAAGCTCATCAGGCTTTGGAAGACCTGGTACTGACCAAGGGGCAGCTCCGCTTCAAGGCCAGGGTCGCCGCTGAGTATGCCGACCTCATCTACAATGGGCTGTGGTTTACCGGTATGCGCCAGGACTTAGCCGCCTATGTGGAAAGCACGCAGAGGTACGTCACCGGCACCATAAGGGTAAAGCTCTTCAAAGGTAACTGCCAGATAGTGGGTAGAAAATCGCCCTACTCCCTTTACGATTACAGCCTGGCTACTTACGATAAGGGCGATGCCTTCGACCAGAGTGCCTCCCTCGGTTTTATCCACATCTGGGGCCTGCCAGTGAGGACCCAGACCAGAGTGCAGCCCGAACCACCCGAATGACGGTATTCTGGGGACATAATGCCTAATCTATAGCAGGCCCGATTGGCGTGGCGTCCCGGGAATTCTCCGGGGAGAAAGGGTGACCTTCTCGCTCAAAATCAGGGAGATACTCTTCTGCTGCCCCCATTTCCTGCACCCAGCCGTTTTCTATTCCCAGGTCAGTTAGTAGCTGGAGGACCGCTTCATGCTCAGCAACGGTAATCTTCCGAGAAAGCAGTGGTATTCGCAGCGCCCGGTGCATCGGCTTGTATTGAGACATTATGCTGACCGTCACCGTGGGAGAAAGCTCCCAAACAAGCCAGGTTAGCGATTCCTCACTGCCTGCCAGACCATTGGGCAGAATAAGATGGCGCACTATCAATCCTTTTTGTGCCAAGCCAGATTCATCTACCACCAGGCCTCCAACCTGTCGATACATCTCCTTAATAGCCTGACGAGCCCGTGCTACATAATCTGGGGCGTGCGAGAACTTCTTAGCCCCCTTGTCAGAGGCATATCTCAAATCAGGCAGGTAAATACTTATGACACCGTCCATCTCTCTCAGAGAAGCGACAGAATCATAGCCACTACTGTTGTAGACCAGCGGCACTCGCAGCCCTCTGGGCACCGCTTCCACAATTGCCCGCAGGAGCTGGGGAACAAAATGGGATGGCGAAACGAAATTGATATTGTGGCAGCCCAGTTCATCCTGAAGGTAGAGCATCCTTTCCGCCAGGGTGTGGCAGTCTATTTCCTTGGACTTTTGCTTTTTCCAGTTCTGACTTATCTGGTAGTTCTGACAATAAACGCATCTCATATTACAATTGCCCAGGAAGACCGTCCCTGACCCTCTGGTCCCTGAAATAGCTGGCTCCTCACCGTGATGAGCGCACGCCGCCGAGACTATGGGCAGACGCCCTGAATGGCAATAGCCCAGCTCGTTCTGTAATCTATTGACCCGACATTCCCTGGGGCAGATATCGCAGGAGGCTAATCGAGCCTCCAGTGCTTGCGCACGACGCTCCAATTCGCCAGAGTGGTATAGCATAACGTATCCTGGTTCCATAGACGCTGCGAGGCCGTAACTGAACGTGGCACAACTCGCTGACTTACACTTTAGACGGCTGACATGGTGCTGTCAACTTTTCGCCCACCGAAAGCGGTATCCCGGGGACATAATACCTGATTGGTATGGTGTCCCTGAAATTCTCACGTGCCGCGGATTGTGCAAGGGTGACATGATGCATCACACAATCCACTCTACTGCTAAATGCCTGGAGACATGTGCAGCAATATACTGATAGGGGCCGAGGCTCTAACCTTCAGCGAGTGCCAGGTTGACTGCTGCTTCGGCATGAAGCCGAGTAGTATCAAATACCGGAGCATGTATCTCACTGGGTCGGACAAGCAAGGGGAGTTCAGTGCATCCGAGCACAATACCCTCGGCACCATTATTAATCAATTTGCTAATAATGTCGGCACAAACACGGCGAGAGGATGCCTTAATCTTGCCCTCACAGAGTTCACTGTAAATAATTTGATGGATAGTATGTATATCATCTTCTCCAGGCGCAAGCACCTCGATAGCGAAGCGGTCTCGAAGCCTCTCTTGATAGAAATGTCCTTCCATTAAAAACCGTGTACCCAGCAGTCCTATTCGGTGCAGCTCCCGTTCCCTGACGGCATCGCCAATCACATCAACAATGTGAAGTAGTGGCAGGCCAACTGTCTCTTCTACATCATCAGCAACTTTATGCATAGTATTTGTGCAGATTACCAAGAAGTCAGCACCGGCCCGCTTAACAGCATTACCTGCATCAACCAGAATACCGGCTGTGTCATCCCAGCGGCCTTCATGTTGAGCTCTTTGAATTTCATCAAAATCCAAGTTATAAAGAACCAGGCGGGCTGAGTGAAGACCGCCCAGCCTCTGGGCAACTGACTCATTGATGATTCGATAGTACTCCAATGTAGAATTCCAGCTCATGCCTCCGATTAATCCAATGACTTTCATAAGTCTCCTCTCTATATGTCTCAGCTCTGGTTACCAACCAAGACCCTCTGAAATCTAATATGTCTCGGGCTCGGTTTAGTCATGAATATAACATAATTTGACACAGCCCGTACTCTCATGACTCTAGCTGAACAAATTGAGTAAGCATAAATACGAATTGTGTGTGAATGACTTGCAGTGCTCCCAAGGGCAAGAGTAAAATGACCCAGAAACAGCAGAGCACTGGGAAGCCCCCATATTCTCACATGGTTTTTGATCATATCAGTTTCTTGTGTCGAATAGTCACGGCCTACATAGCTATGGTTAGCCTCAAGGATAATGAAGACAGATAAACCCGGCGAGCTTCAGGAGACCACCGCACGTCTGGGTACAGAACGCCTGAGCAAGCTGTTCCCCCGCCTAGGTGCGCCCAGCATGGTCTCAATGGTAGCCATGTCTCTCTACATCCTAGCTGATACCTTCTGGCTGGGCCGGGTCAGCTATGAGGCGATTGCCGCTATAACCATAACGTTTCCGTTCTATGGCGTGGTGGTTGCTATAGGTCTTGGCTCTGGTATTGGCGCCAACGCGTTAGCATCGCGGCGATTCGGTGAAAGAAACATTGAAGCGACCAACCAGGTAGCCGGCCAGGTTTTTCCTCTGACCGCTATCTTCGGGGTCGTTTTCATCATTGCCAGTGTTTTCTTTGCTAAGCCGTTAGCCGCTCTACTCGGGGCCCCGCCTCAGATCATCGATATGACGGCGGAGTACCTGGTCTTCTTCGGCTGGGGAATACCATTTATTCTCTTTCGATTCATGACACGTAACGTTTTCCATGCGGCTGGGGATGTCATCAAGCCGATGATTTTCATCGTTGCTGGCTCTGTGCTCAATGCTGTCCTCGACCCATTCTTGATCTTCGGCTGGGGGCCTTTCCCGGAGATGGGCATCGGTGGGGCTGCCCTCGCCACGACGATATCGGGTGGACTCGCTGCTGCAATTGGTTGCTATTATCTGCTGGGGAATAAATCTATTTATCGTTTGAAGCTGCGTCACCTCAAGCCTGACCTGTCCATCATAGCTCAGATCTATCGTGTGGGGCTGCCCGAGATGCTGATGGACCTTACGGAATCCGTCGTGTTCGTCATATTCAACCAAGTTGTCGCAGGTTTTGGTTCGGTGGCACTGGCGGCCCTGGGCATCGCATTCCGTGTTGCCGACCTCGCCTTTATCCCTGTTATCGGCCTTGCCCATGCTCTTTTGCCGATTGTTGGCTTCTGTTTTGGGGCACGCCTCTGGGGGCGCTTGTGGGCGGCAGTCAGGCAAGGCTCGCTCGCTGTTGTGGTGGTATTGACTGTTGTCACTGCATTGCTGGAGATTTTCGCTCCACAGGTAATCGCCATCTTCAACAATAGCCCCGAGTTGTTGGCTATTGCCGTACCGGGAATGCGCATTTTCATCGCGGTCCTCATTCTGGTTGGTCCAGCCATCATGTTTATCATCACCTTCCAGGGACTATCCAAGGGGTGGACAGCCGTTTCTCTTTCCCTGGCGCGTCAGCTAGGTCTCCTCCTTCCTGCCCTGCTCATTCTGCCTCGCTTAATGGGGCTGAACGGAGCCTGGCTGTCTCTTCCGATTTCAGACGCCGGCGGTGCCATTGTCGCCGGGTTGTGGCTTTACCGTGAGTACCGGCTACAGAAGCGCAGCGGCATCTGGGATAGTGCCCCAGTCAGCGAGCCCATCCTGGAGTCCGTGCCTACGGACCCGCCTGCGCCTGATTGACATGGTGTCCCGGGGATTCGACCCAGCTAGTAGCTGGCTATGTTAGTCTCATGGTGATAAACGCCGCTGCTAAATAGGCTGCAACATTCACTAGAAGTGACACCACCAAGCCCAAACGAGGCAGAAGAAAAATCACGCCAACGACATAAAGCACCCAGGCAGGCAACAGTACCAGCATACTCTTAGCATAAGAAACAGCCGCCCCTGTTCCGCCAGCAAGATATATGGTGCACAGAGTTATTAGGGTAGTACTGGGCAAGAAAGCAATGAAAACAGCAAGCTCACTTTTTCCTTGACTTCCAAAATAGGTTACGACCGAGACTACAAGTCCGCCGATCACAAAGTATGCTACCAGTAACTTGAGGTCCACGGTGTTTTCCAAGTTTGAGGGTGATTATATCATATAGCCTGGCAAACATGACGGCACAAATTGCCCAATTGCAACAGAGAGCAGTAATGTTTGTTAATACGGGACTGACTAGTCATGAGCCAAGATATCCCTGACCTGCACGGCGAAAGCCTCGCTCTTAGCATCTCCGGTGACAAGCTGAATCTGCTTTGCCGAGGATACGCCCAGTCCCAGTTCAGCGGCCCGTGCAATCTGCTCTTGTGCAAAGATAGACCCGCGGCTGACTTCTGGTGTCGTCCCCAATAGACGCAGAATCGCTACCCCCACCGCATCGATGGCCACTCGGTCGGTGCCAGCAAGCATAACCTTGGCTTCCACTTTGGTGCCGCGGTCGGGTCCACCGTCAACAAAAGCCTCTACTCCATCCAGGACTACTAAGTCAGGCGAATAAGCGGTATTAATCTCGGCAATCATTTGCCGCTGGTGCCGCGATGAATGAAGTTCCCCCATATAGGGATAGCCTCTCAAGGGGAGAAGTCCTACCGAGTTCTTCAAAGAGAGTGTGAAATGGCCGCCGTAGGCATGAGTTTTGAGACAGCAGGTCTGGACAATTGATTCTGCCTCGAGATAAATCCGCGGAAAATGAAAACCCTGGCTCCAATGACTTTCTCTAGGCTCTATTTTGCTCCAGCCTTCGGGACCCACCTCTTCCAGATTGACGATGTTGAAGACCAGCTCTTGAGCTAGCTTGAAAATCCCCTTCTTCGCCATAACAGCCTGGGTGCTATTGCCTGGTCCGCTTCGCTCAGCCAGGATGATTTGCTTTGCTCCCATCTGCTGAAGAGCCAGAATCAAAGACCGTAGTGTGTCGTTATGCGTTGAACCCGGTGCCGGGTCAGCCGTGTTGAAATTAGGTTTCAGAACTACGGATTTGCCACGAAAAGATTTTAAACCGAGAAGGTCTATTGCTTGCCTGACACCTTCACCTCGGTTCTTGGTGCTTACCAGCGCCACGTTTGTCATACCAGCTTCCTCCGTCTATCGAGCATAGCCTAATTATAGCTGATATACGCCGGTTCGACCAAGCTGATAAGTCTAGTGCGCCAATTATGAGCTACTACATACATCATGAAACTCCCACATTATCTGACGATACTTTAAATACTGGGCGACAGGGGATATAATTCGGTATCGCTTAGTATAAGAGATTAACCGATGGCTCTCGATGAAATAGCAGGACTCATTTGCTCCAAGCTAGAGGAAGGAGGTTATCGCGGTATAGTGCTGCCCATCGAGCATGTCGCCCAACTCAAAAATGAGATAAAAGAGCGCCTCAGCCAGAAAGAAATAGACGCCGGATTGTATGACAAATACCTGAACTATTTTAAGTTCGATGTTGCTGCCAGTCTTCCGAGGATTCGTTCAATCATAATAACCGCAGCTCCGCAGCCTCAGCGCAAGGTCACCTTCCACCTAAATGGGCAGACCTATGTGGTCATAATCCCTCCTACTTACTATGCTGACACAGATGACCAAATCAAGGACATAATCGAGAACGTTCTCAATGTTGATGGCTACCAGCTTCACCGAGCTGCCTTGCCGTTGAAATTGTTGGCTGTATACTGCGGAATGGCGAAGTACGGGAAGAACAACATCACCTACATAGAAGGTCTGGGGAGCTTTGTGCGACTCAGAGCCTATCTTTCAGACATGCCGACTGGCAGAGGTGACTGGCTGGAACCGCAGGTAATGAAAGAATGTGATAAGTGCAAGGCATGTCTTAATGGATGTCCTACCGGAGCGATTGTACCGGATCGCTTCTTGATTCATGCGGAGAGGTGTATTACCTTCCACAACGAATCGAGTGAAGAGTTTCCCGAATGGATAGATCCGGCCTGGCACAATAGCCTTATAGGCTGCATGAAGTGCCAGATTGTCTGCCCGGTGAACAAGCGTTATATCAAGTGGGTGGAAGAGGGAGAAGATTTCACTGAAGCCGAGACCGAGTTAATCCTGAGTGGAGTACCACTTGATCACATCCCGCCTGAAACAACCCACAAACTCAATCGTTGCTATATGCTGGATTACCTGGATGTGCTGCCAAGGAACTTGCGTGCCCTCTTGAAGTGATTATTCGCAATATCATGGTTTTGTTGTTTCCATCTGAGTGCCCTGTTATTCCTCTCCGCTGTGCCAGATTACACGCTAGCAGTACACTGATTGCTCAAAGTCAGGGATGTTGGGTAACAATACAGGCTTCTGTTACTTAACTGCACATATGGCCTGTTGTTGTCAGTTGAATGTGACGGGCAACTAAAAAGTCGCGAAATAGCAAACCTGCTCACTTGCGTTTCTTAAGCGTAATCTTCATCCAGATATCTGTTAGCGCCATCTGGTAATTGTCTTTGAATGCCGTTTGCTCTAGTACATCCTTAATTACAGTCTGGTATTCTTCCCTGGTGAAACCATGTAGTGTAGAGACTCTGGGTCCAAGTCGGCCAACGAAGAACCCGTATTCTTCGTTCAATTTTCTTCTATCAGCTGGGTTGTGGAAAACCTCAGGGCACCCATCGTATATCCAGGCTTCCTTGCCGGTTTTTAGAACACGATAGCATTCATCAAACACCAGGCGGGGTGCCTTCCAATGGTGCGAAGCGCCCGTGCTAATCACAAGGTCTATTGAATTATCCTTGAAAGGGAGTTTGGCCGCATTGCCAAACACAAATCGCACATTATCAACGCCTTTGGCATGGCGTCTGGCAATCTTGCCCATTTGCCTGCTGAGATCGATGCCATAGACCTGGAGGCCGGGTGACCTCCTGGCAATCTCTATTGACAAATGGCCTGGTCCCGAACCTAAATCAAGGATAGTCCCCTTTCCCATCTTTGCCACTATATCATTAGCTATCTTTGTTTCCGGCTTTCGCAGAACTTTTGCCACTGTCGCATTGTAGAATATGGCACCAGGGGTTGGGATTGATTCAGGTTTCCTCAGTAAATCCTTGATGAATCTTGTTAGAGACATGGTCATTCCTCGAGCAAGATGTCGCTGAAATCACGCCACAGTGGGAGGTCCATTTCACCCATCTTAACATATCCTTTGGTATCCCGGGGACATAATACCTGATTTGTAGTAGGCCTGATTGGTACGGTGTCCCAGGAATTCGTTAAGAGTCATCCTCGCACCATTCTATAATATCGGTTGACCAGACGGTGCTCACGGCTTTTTCCAGTACCGCCTGGCGTGGGTCAGGTATATCAAGCAACATCCGCAAGATGCGGTCGTCAAATTGGCTCAGGAACGGGCACCGTTTACGCAATGAGAGTATTGTAGTTCTGGCTCCGCCATAGACCAGATAGTCAAGTGACCGGGCATGGGGCTCAATATGCTCCCGCACATGACCGCAAACCCGCACCAGAAACTGCTCTATCTGCTTTCCCCGGTGTCGGGCAAACCGCGCCTGCGAGGAGCCGCCCTTCTTATGGCGAGCGTGCACCAGGCCTGTCCCCGTCTTGCTATCTATGAGCTCTGTGCCCCGGCAGATGCCAATGCTGTATGCACCCAGGCGGACCAGGACCAGAGCGATAAGGAAGTCCTGACTGAGAAGAGAACGCAGCGGCCCAACATCATAGCCGTCGGTGATATATTCTTCGTCAATCGGGAATGGGGGCAGGACCAGATGCGTTTGCGGCGGGCTCCAGAAAAACGCCGCTCCCGTTCCCGACCCGTCAATAGCCTCAGTCATGTCTGACGGTATGGCAGTTGCGGCAAACACTTTTCCCAGTAGATTTTCAACCCTGGCTTGAGGCGTCCCCCGCGGGAGGTATAACGATATCGCTTTGCCTTCGGTCGAAGCCAGCTCGTCCAGAAAACCGAGCGCCTTCGATCTACCGAGATGGAACCTCTTTGATACAAACATAATATCAATCACCCGGTCGGGCGAAATTCTCTGGCTACATGCTGACTATGGTAACACCGTCGCCGCCTTCGCCTTGTTCCCCGGGCTGGAAAGACGTGACCAGTGGATGAGAGGCCAGAATCTCTCTGACAATCTGACGCACGGTGCCCGTGCCGATACCGTGAATGATGCGGACCCGGCTCAAGCCGCACAAAGACGCTTGGTTAAGGTAGTCGTCCAGCACCGGCTCGACCTCTTCGGCCCTCTTTCCCCGCAGGTCAAGCTCGAGAGAGACCCTGGACTTGCGCATCTCCCTCCTTATCAGGGCGCTGCCCGCCTTCACCGCGCCAGTTGATGGTATCCTCTTCTCCACGCTGTCCAGCCTGAGGGTCATCTTCACCTTCCCGGCCTGGACTTCGATAAGCCCGCGTTCTTCAGACATTGATAGTACCGTCGCCGACACGCCAGCCTCTTTTATCCAGACGGTATCACCGGCGGTGATTGGGCCTGCCTCAGCTTCTGTTTCACCTATTTCTGCTACCGGTCTGGCCTGCCATACCCCGGCATCCAACTGCTCCTGTGCCTCTACCAGCGCCTTTTTGGCCTGCTCGATTCTTTCCCGGGATTTTTCCTTGCGCAATTCTGCTGTCGCCTCGCGAATTTTCATCTGCAGTTCGGCAGCCTCGCTACCTATCCGGTCACGCGTCTCCTTGATAATTCTTCGTTTGTCCTCTTCTAACTGCCTGAGCTTGTTTTTCAAGTCCGCGTCGTTCTGTTCTGCTTCATCCAGTTCCTTCTCCAGGCTGTGGCGAAGTGACTCGACATTCTTCTGTTCGGTCACCAGATGGGTAAGCAAAGACTCGATCTCCTGGGCGCCTTCGGAAAGCATGCGCCGGGCGCGGGCCACAATCTCCTCGGGCAGTCCCAGGCGAGATGCTGTAGCCAGAGCATTGCTGCCGCCCGGGATACCCACTGTCAGGTGATAGGTGGGCACCATCGTAACAGGGTCCACATCCAGAGCCGCATTTTCCATGCCGTCGGTAGCGTGGGCCAGTGCCTTTAATTCGGTGTAGTGAGTGGTGGCTACGGTCATCGTTCCCTGTGGTAAGAAATGGAGCAGGATAGCGCGGCCGAGAGCCGAGCCTTCGCCCGGATCGGTGTTGGTGCCCAGTTCGTCTAACAGCACCAGGCTCTGCGCCGTGGCGTTGTTGATGATGTGCACGATGTTGCCTATGTGCCAGCTGAAGGTGGAAAGGGTCTGCTCGATGCTCTGCTCATCACCGATGTCGGCATATACGCCGTCATAAACGGGGATGCGGCTTTCCGCCTGAGCCGGAATGGGCAGGCCGGCCTGCGCCATCAGGCTGAGAAGTCCTATCGTCTTGAGGGCGACTGTCTTACCACCGGTATTAGGCCCGGTAATGACCAGGACGGAGAAGTCCCGGCCAATCTCGACCGACAGCGGCACTGCCTTCTTTTTCAGCAGCGGATGCCTGGCTTCGACCAGCCTGAGCACTCCACCCGGTTCATGTCCCTCTGCCCCAGCTCTTCTAGCAGCGGCCACGATAATAGGCTCGGTGGCTTTGGCCTCTCTGGCGTATCTGGCCTTAGCCAGCGCCAGGTCAATCTCAGCAATCAGTTCTATGTTACGGGAAATTTCGCTTTCGAATGCCCCAACTTCAGCACTGAGCGTTCTCAGTATTCTTTCTATTTCGTCCCTCTCTTCGGCAACCAGCTCGCGCAGTTCATTCTGTGTGTCCGTAGTTGTCCATGGTTCGATAAATACCGTAGCCTCGGTATTGGAGACGTCGTGGACAATGCCCTTCATCTGCCGGCGATATTCCACCTTGATGGGAATTACATACCGGCCTTCCCGCTCGGTAACAATCGGTTCCTGGATTATCTTCCGTACTCTGGGTGAGGTGATTATGGCTTGCAGGTGAGTGAGCAACTCCTGGCGTACTTCCCGCATTCTATGCCTCACCGACGCCAGTTTAGGTGAGGCGGTATCCAGCAGGTCGCCAGTCGGACTAAAGCAGCCGTCAATATCCTTTTGAAGCTGGCCCAGTGCCACAATGTCCTTAGCCAGACCGCTGAGTAACGGGAGTTCACCCGGCAGGTTCATCAGGTGGCTTTTTAACCGGTGGGCAGCGCCCAGCGTCTTTTGAATTTCCAGCAGAGATTTAGGGTCCAGGATTTTGCCAAGTGCCGCCATCTTCACCATTTCCCGGATATCAACAACGTCGCCGATATTGGTATCGGGACTGAGTGACAGCAAACGGCGCGCCTCAGCCGACTGCCTGAGCCGCAGGCGGACCTCTTCTTCATTCGAGAGGGGGGTGAGGTCGAGGGCAAGCTCTCGGCTGGCGGAGAACGAAGTAAAGCCGGCCAGTATCTCCCTTATCTTGTGGAATTCCAGCAGTTCTAAATCCCTATCGCCCAAGGTAACCTTCCCGAGTCGCCTATACTCTAGTCGCCATATCAATCAGCGCATAGTATAAAGCAATCACCCGAGTTTTCAAAAAATCGGCTTCTTCAGCCATGGAGTGAGCCTGATTGGTATGAATCCCTGGAATTCTCGCCCCTACCGGCGTGTCATTGCGAGCCCCGATTTGTCGGGGCGTGGCAATCTCATGCCCCATCACGAGATTGCTTCGGCTGACTAAAGTCAGCCTCGCAAAGACAGAGGGGGAAGGGATTGCGGAGCTTGTTCCGAGGCGTAAGCGAGGAATCTCGCTCCTCGCAATGACAAAAAAGAAGTGTCACTAATCATATGAACGAGGACATTCTATTGACAGGAAATAAGAAATTAGCTCATAATCCTACTTAAAACTCATCAAATCTTCGGGGGAGATAATGAATCTCAAGAATCTCAAGCAGATGCTAGAAAGAACTGCCAGCGAGGTGCCACAGAATACGGCTATCGTCCTTGGCTCTCGCAGAGTTAGCTACCGCGAATTTGATGAAACTTCTAACAAGATAGCCAACGCCCTTATAAGTTTAGGAATAAAGAAGGGCGACCACGTAGCCATTCTAATGTCTCGTACCCCTGAGTGGGTCATCAATTGTTTTGGAGTGCTTAAAGCTGGAGCTGTGGGCGTGCTCCTCGATGCCGGAGCTAAGGCGCCCGAACTTGAGCCTCAACTCCGTGAATCTGATTCCAAAATCCTGATTACCGAAGAAAGATTCTCCCCTACGCTGTCTTCAGTTTTGCCCAATATCCCCTTGCTGAAACAGGTTCTTGAAATTGACACAGACGCTTACAAGGGGATGGTGGCCAGTAGCTCCTCTGTATCACCCTCTGTCAATATAGAGGGCGAGGATGAAGCTATCCTTTTTTACACCCTGGGTGTGCTGGGGAAGAACAAGGGCGTAGTGCATACTCACGCGTCGTTCATGTCAATTTTGCCCATAGCGGTGGCAAAATTTGAACTGGAGAGAGACGATGTTGTTTTAGGTCTGCTCCCTTTTAACTACCTTATGGGATTTGGGCTGGTTGTTCTCCTGCCCATTATGAAGGGAGCCACCATAGCAATCCTCCCTCATTTCAGTTCCAAGAGTGTCCTAGAGACCGTAGCGCGAGAAAAAGCAACCATACTTATGGGCGTCCCGGCTAGCTTTAATGCCATGGCCATGATAGACGAAGAGACAATGAAGAGCTATGACCTTAGTTCGTTAAGGGCGGTGCTTTCTTCCGGGGCAAAATCCTCAGCCCTTTTCATGGAGATGCTTGAGAAGAAGTTTAACTTAACTGCATGCGAAATATATGGGCTCACGGAGTTGATAATCGTCACTCTGGGTGCTATTCGTGACCGCAAATTGGGTACGGCAGGGAGGCCTCTGGCTGAGCTTAGAGTGCTGGATAAAAATGGCAAGGAAGTACCCCGGGGCAGCGTAGGGGAAGCTGTTGCCAGAGCTCCCTGGATGATGAAAGAATATTACAAATCGCCTGAACTCACGGCCCGGGTCATCAAAGACGGTTGGTTTCATACTGGCGACCTGGTCAGGTTGGATGACGACGGCTATCTGGAGTATATAGAAAAGACATCATCTATTATAGTGCCCTCGGGGGGAGTTAAAATTCTCCCCGCGGCAGTTGAAGAAGTCCTCTTGAGGTATCCTGCGGTAGCCGAAACAGCCTGTGTCGGTGTCATTGATGATTACAAAGGGCAAATACCCACAGCTTTCATAGTGCTTAAGGAAGGACAAAGCACTACGGTGGACGAAATACGCGATTTCTGCCGCCAGAGCTTATCTGATTATAAAGTGCCCAAACAAATCAAGTTTGTTGACAGCCTGCCTAGGACCGGGTCGGGCCAAATAGACCGGAAACGACTCAGCGTGACAAAGGAAAGCTGACAGGGAAGACTAAAACAGCCGACCCGGATATTTTGCAGTGTCCAGCACGGTATTAACCCCAGCCTTCCGCCGTCAAGGCTTCATGCAGTTCATCGGGATGGTGGCGGCAGCGGTATTCCAGTCGGCTGGATTCAGCGTGAGCCTTATCATAGGGCCAGCCTTTGGCCATGTGGTTTCGCTCGTGGAGTTCATGCAATAGTACGTATCCGCGCTCCGACTCTTCGATAGCATCATCAATCCACAATTCATTCTCAGGTACGAATTCATAAATATAGTCGTGCCCGCCTTCTGTGAAGTCAATATCGAACACACTGCGCACAAGCCTGCCATTTACAATCCAGACACTGATACCGTTCTTTAGTTTTTGCCATAGTCGCTCGTGGACGTCCTTCCCATCCGGCAGTGTTTCCCCGTGATGGGTCAAGCGACCAACATCTCCGGCGCGGCGGCGCTCCTTTCTTTCCCGCCTGTCGGCTGCGGGCAATGCCTTCTCATAAGGCACGCCTTTCGCCATGAGCCGGTGCTCGACTAGCAGGTGGTCAATGAAAAATTGCTGTTCATCATGCTTGGCTTCACGGTCAATCCAGAGTTCGTTTGTGGGGATGTAAGGATACCGATAGTGCTGGCCAAAGTTGGTAAACTCTTCATCTTTATGGCTGCGGATATAGCTACCATCGACGATCCAAACCTGTAAATCACCCAGCTCTTCTATTTTTTCAAGGTAAGGCCGTTTTGCCATAAAGAGCTCCCGAACTACTGTCGTTAATGGAAATGGTAGCACCCGATGGTGTGTGAATCAACTCCGGCTTACTTTAACCGACTCTTAGTGCTCTTACAAATAGAGGCGGTGGTATCCCGGTGACATGATGCCTGATCTGTAGCAGGCCTGATTGGCGTGTTGTCCTGGGAATTCGCCAGGTAAATCTAGTCCAGACTGAAGAGAGGATACCGATCCGTTGTCAACAAAAAGGCGTATGCCGCTACTCTCAGCGCCCATCGGGATACACCAACTACGAAGTCAAATAAACCTCTGGGATAGCGACTGGTAAACAAGATGGCAAACCAGGCTATCACCACGCAAACGAAGGCTGCAATAATCAAGCAGGCTAAGACGATGTAGTGTGGGATAGCTAGAAACCACTTCACCAGTGGTAACCAACGGTTAAGGTCTTTCGGGACATCTGGATAGGGGATCTCAATGTGGACCGCCTGCTCTTCGTCAGTTGACGGGTATACATCTGTAAGCAGACCAATATAAGTGGCAACACGTGTGCCGAACTTAACCAATGCTACATTCCAATCAAACCACCACCTGGGGTACTTTTGCCGGAAAAGAATCATGAGCAAGGTTGCTAGAAACAAGATACCCCCCGCAGCTAAATGCCAGTCCCAATGCATTCTACCCCAATCAAAGTTCGCACCACTTACTAATACCAGAATAATAGCGATGGGAATTACTGTGAAGATCCTGAAGAACGTGGTTAACCGATTAAGAGGTCTGTCCGGGTAGTCGATTACCAGAGTTGCGGGATACGCGGGCGGGGTCGGCGACGCTTCTGTTGTCATTGTTATTGATACCTCCCTTTATGTTTTGTCCTATAATCTGTTCACTTTCCAATTTAAGCATGCCCTGTAATTTGGTGCAAGAGGTATTACGGGACATAATACCTGATTTGTAGTAGGCCCGATTGGTATGGTGTCCCGGAATTCACACTCAAGACAAGAAAATGCTACACTGTAATCGAATATGGACAATAAGGAGGCACTGATATGCCAGAGTTAGGTTTAGGTTTAGGAGTCCCTTTCTGGGTAATTGTCTTGATATGGTTAGCTAAGGTTGTGTTGCTGGTCTTCGTCTCTGCTCTTCTGGCGTGGCTTGGAGTCATGGCAATGGATGCTCTTATCCGTCAGGTCTCTTATCGCGAGCGCATAAGCGAAAGCCCCGTAGCTATTGGGTTGTTCATAGCCGGCTTCTTCATCTTGATTGGTCTTGTCATCCACGGCGCTATTACTGCTTTGACTGCGGTCACAGCTCCAATAGTGTGGTACATCTTCGATTTCAGGACGTGGGGGATACTGGCTATGAGCTTTGTGATAAGCCTACTTGTTGGAGTAGCCCTATTCTATATCGTGGACAAGCTAACGCCCGATATCCCGTTTGGCCGTATTAACGAAAGCCCGGTGGCTGCCGGGCTACATGTCTTTGGTTATCTGGTCTTCTTCGGATTAATACTCCATGCGACACTGACCGGACCGTTATGAAGAGAGCCTGTGTTTTACTGGGTTTAATAGTTGTCTTATTAGCTGCGGTGGCGACTGCTGGTTACGCCTGGGCATTTCCGTCTGAGGGTTTTCACAAGATAGACAGCGATATCCTTGACGACTGGGAGATATGCAGAACCACAGCCTCTGGTGAAGACGGTTATTATCAAATAACTGAGACAGGGTTTCGTCCGGTTATAGCCTTCGAAAGCCTGGGGGAAGAGGCTGACGTAGCCTATAGCCTGGGCCAGCAGATTGCCAATGAATATCCCGATCTGCTACAGAGGGCCGAGGCGGTATTTTCTTTTGTCCGTGATAGGGTTAGATATACCTCTGATATAGACGAATTTGGAAGTGAAGAGTTTGCCCAGAATGCCGACGAGCTGGCTGCAACTATTGTGGAGGACGGCAGTGGGAAGGGTGATTGTGAAGATATGGCAGTGTTACTGGCGGTCATGTATAAAGCTGCCGGATTTCGCTCGGCTATAATGCTTCTCTCGGAGCACACTGCGGTATTGGTTTATCTGCCTGAATATAACGAGGCCACGGTTTTCTTTGAGCTGGAAGGTGAGCCCGGATGGATCTGGGCAGAGGCTACTGGCAAAAACAACCCGCTGGGTTGGGCGCCCGACGAGTATCTCGATATGGAAATACCTGCCTACGAAATTTCTGCCGAGATACCTCCTTACGAAATACCTGCCGGAGAAGAAGCTCCATTAACACCACCTCCCGCCTCGGAGATAGCGTTTGCCGGAACCGGCGAGGGAGCCGCCTCCCCACCATATCTTTTTTTCATCGTAATTGGTCTATTGTGGTGTCTGTCGCTGCTCAGACGCGTCTCAAAACGTTGAGCCAGGCCCTGTGTAAATCATCAGCGATGCTGGCATGATTAAGCGACGGATACTTGAGTAGCTGAACTCGTCACAAAATGTAACGCCGGTGTGTACCTGCCCGGTATCGAAGACCAGGGAAACCGTTATAAGGATAGCGGAAATTACTCTTAGATATTTCCAGGAAGCAGGCTATTAACTCCTATCATCCTCCTGCTTATGCCGGATAAAGGCTTGCTTCTACCAGGCTTGTGTCAATTTACCATCGGCGCTCTGCCAGTACGGAAACCATCCTAAAGCCAGGAATTGTATTGAGACATCTGTTTTGGCTGCACGTACCGAGACTTATCCGAAAACTCCATGGCTCTTCCTCCTGAATTAAAAAACTTACCATAATTATACATCTAGCGCTCGAAGGATTCCTCAGCTATAGAATTGATGGCCTCCCGTAAATAGGAGGCAGCTAGTTTTATGTTCACTTGACACAACAACAATTCTGCAATATTATGGGGTGCACGGTTAAAAACACAAAGGAGGCAAAAACATGGCAGTTACAATCAATTCCAGCCTCAAGGAGCTACTTGCCGACCCGAAGGCAAAAGCTATACTTGAGAAACA
>CAISEW010000020.1 GCA_903884455.1 uncultured Chloroflexota bacterium
AGGTAGCGCTATTAATTGTTGAGCCTGCTGGTACACTGGAAAGATCAAATCTAAACAATCCTCGCTGTCTATTGCCGGAATCTAATGCCTGAATACCAACAGATGTCTCAGTTCCATAATTACTGGTTGGGGCTTGCGCCGCGACTCTCGTGTCTGCTGTTGAATTTAAGACCAAATTAGGCGTGGGTGTCGGGACAGGAGTGGGAGTTGGTGTGGGCGTGGGTGTTGGCGTAGGCGTGGGAGTTGGTGTGGGCGTAGGCGTTGGCGTTGGCGTACAGGTAAGTGAACAAGTGATAGAGACATTGAAATGGTCAACCATCAGCAGATTTATTGTTTTGCTCGTATCCGTCCATTCACCGGTATTCGATCCCCGTATCGTCCAGTTGACAAATTTACAGCACCCTCCGTCAATCGCTTCGAGCACCGCGACCTTGCCACTTTCATAGACGTAAAAATATGGATAGGCAGTAATTTCTATGCCATCTACTTTGACTTTGCAGCATTCGCTAACATTCGTATCTACAGACAGCACAGTATGTATACAACCACACGGCTGAGGGACCGGCGTCGAAAAAGGGGTAGCAGTAGGTGTTGGAGTGGGCGTAGGCGTAGGAGTTGGCGTTGGAGTGGGGGTAGATATAGGAGTTGGGGTCGGTTGTACACAGGTAGGGTCCCGCGCCACTGCATCGATTTCTGGATCGGTGTAAGTACCCCCTCCCCACGCCGTCAACTTTATGTACCGGTAGTAACCCGGTAGTTGGAATACGCCGACAATATCATCTGAATACCAACCATTGCCATTGCTGTCTATATCCCCCTCTCTTTCATTGTCACGCCATCCGTCCAGATAAACATCTGTCAGTACTGCCTGGGAACTCTCCCCAGTCCAAGGAGTGTTAGATCCGTATATTCGCTCATTAAGGCCATGCCCCAAGTAAGGTGGATGGTCCAGCATTTGAAAGACAACTACCCGGCATGTTGGAGCACCCAGGTCCCACCATCCCTCTGGACAACCTGAAAACCACGTCTGTGTTGCCGGATTGTATCCCAGCCCAAACACAACTATCTTGCCATCCAGGAAATCACCATTGGTGTTTGGGCCACCACTGTATGGCCCACCAGCGACATCATCCCACCCTATTGAAGCACCCCAGTCTTGCCAAATGCTCACATCAGGCTGTGAATTTGAGACACCCATAAAATCACCAAAAACCAGACTTGTTGTATCGATAGTTCCGGGGTGAATTACCGCAGAAGGATTGTAGTTAGGAACGCTTGAGTCCCATGTATAGGTTGCCGGAGGTGTTTTATATGCTGATGCAATCAGTGGCACTGCTACCGCGAGAGCGATTGCAATCACCCCTATAATTACAAACAACTTCATCTTGGCGCGCATTTTAATATAATTCCCAAATCATCGTTTCATACAGAATCACAGGTTACCTTCTATAACCGAAAACCGACCCACTCGGGTCGGTTTCACTATTGGCTCCTCGCTATCCCAGTGACCAATCACAGATAGCGTATCATCACCTCCACGATATCAAACAATCAGATCATTATCAATTAAGCCACCTACCTTGCAATAGCCACCCCTTCCCACTATTCTCCTGTTTCTCATGCCCAATTTGGACACACGACACCAACTTTAAGTGCTAGGTTAGCTTATGGGATACATAATGTCAATCTCAACGACTTAACCTTTCCTACCTTTTTACCTTTACCCCACCAACTGCTATGGTATTTGTAAACTAACCCGCAAGCTCCGAAAGCTGGATGCATTCGAGAACGGGAGCACGGACGACAATCCCTAACTGTGGCAATAAATATTTGACTCCAGGAACCCTCCTGCCAGGGGTTTAGGGGTGTTTCCCAAACCTATTAATCCCCGAGACTGGGAGATAAAGGGGATTGATGTGGACTATCTCAGCAATCTCCCATATGTTACTGAGTATGACCTCCACAATCTTGTGCGCCTGTGCTATGATAGTGCACAGGTGATAATAAAGAACTTGGGAATCGATATTCTTGGCGATCATTATGCTTTCCCGAAAACCGGGGCACGCAATTTAGGAAAAAGCTGTGGAAAGTGACATCCGAAATGATCCCAGCGGGCAAGTCAGAGGGAGCACTTGGTTTGCTGGATTTCGTCGAAGCTAATCTTCGGGGTTCCGAAGCTAGGCAGGGGAGCCGCTGAGTGTGAAGCAAGCGCTCTATCCGCTGAGCTAACCGCCTAAAGCTGTTTCGTGTGTAGATTCTACGACAAACGCTGTGCAAAATCAAGTCGCGACCGCTTAACTCTGGAAGTGGTACAATAATCGCGGCATGGTCATTTTGGGCGCAAAACACCCCCCAAGCCCTGCTCGCTATCTCAATCAGCTACAACCTTATTTATGGCTCGCTAACGCAGCATCCCTTTCAAGTTAGGAAGCTAAGGCCATGTCATAAGCCTTCCCTGATTTATGACGAGGGGAAGCAGTGTGTTTGCTGCGGCCAAATGGCTATTTGCTCAAAAATAGGTGTCAACCCGTTCCCTGATTATCTGCGATAATAAAGGTAACCAGGTGACTAGGCATTTTTACCAAACAAACCCATTTTAGCCTCCGTGTGATACATCTATATCAATAGCCAAAGGCGCCGGGGGTCTTTCCCCTTTTCTTGCCATCTGAAGCCTTTCCAGTTCATGCAGAGCCTTAAAGAATTTCCTTTCCAAAGCAGCCTCGTATCTGTTCAGATTCGCCATTGCATTGGTACATGCAAATGCATGGTGTACGGCATCTGCGCACTCTTCCATGCTATAGGTACGTCTACTCAGTCCTAATTTTTTCTGGATATAGCAGGTCTCCAGCATTACAAGCCTGCCCATTCTCCAGTAAGTCGACACGATTGTATCGACTAGCATATTCTCCACTGGCCCTTCAGGCTGAAGCGCTGTCATGAAACTCTCTTTGAGCTCATGGAAGGCATGCCTATCTTCGCCGGAAAGCACAACCTGCTGAGAGAGCAGGCCATGTTTCAAGGCATTGAACCTGACTGCTGCTTTACCTTCTTCTGTCTTAACACCGCCCTTCTTAGCATTCTCCTTGTTCGCAATAACCTGTATCTCGGAAACCATGATGTAATTGCCTCCTTTTCACTCGCACCGATTCGATTAGACTATCAGGTGCATAAGTCGTGATGATTTAGCAGTATCGTTACTCGCCCAGATCACTTCAGATTTCTAGGCGTAGCACCGTGTTGATCTCACCACCTCCCACAATTCCATACTATCACAATAGACATACATTATTAAAATCAGCCAACACTGTGGCATGGTAAGCTATATCAAGGTCAAGTTAGCAGGAAATGGCATTGAACTGAGACTTGGACAACAGCGACTGGGCTCTAATAGCCGGTGATAGGTCAGTGATACTAATACCGGGGGAAGGTCACAAAAGACGTTGTTCCCCTTTTATTATGCCGAAAACAATTGACGAGGTCTATAAGTGGATTCTTATATCTTTACCCTTAGGTCACTACTTCTCGAATTTCATTAAACATCCCAGGGAGATATGAAACGGGAGTCCGAAGGGTAGACCAACCTGCGATATAAGTTTCATTCTAACCAAAGATTTGATTCTATCCGGATTGAATGAATTGATA
>CAISEW010000021.1 GCA_903884455.1 uncultured Chloroflexota bacterium
ACCACCTCATCATCGGCCAGCAGCGCTACATCAGCCTCAAGGAAAGAGGGCTCGGCTTCAGCTAAAATGCCGTTCCCGAATTCACGTTCCGCAGTTGCGTCCGCCTTAGGCGGATTTGGCATTTTAAATTAGCTATTCAATTGTAGGCGGCTCGCGAAACGCTCCTCAGTTGGCAGGTGCCGTACGCTGCACCCAACCCATGGTTGCAACCGATTTAGGAGTCTTCGCAGGCCGATATTGGCACAAATATTCTAATGGTGTCAAGAGGAAAATGTCGCACCAGGCTTTACGTGGGCAGGAGCAATTAAGACTTCAGATTTGCCATACCACAAAATCCAGTGGTCAGACTGACGGGCATCTAATTGGGGACAGCATGAAGCAATACAGGGTGATGCTGGCTTGCTAGGCTGACCATGCATTAGGTTGGCCTGTCTACAGCGCAAAGGACAAAATATCCCTGAAGAGAGTATTGCTTGCCCCATGGGAGCTTGTGATGCCCTTGACCGAGCAAGACACCATCGTCAATTCTTCTCAGTTCGTCACGCAGGCCGAATAAGCTTGAAGGAAAATGGGGATAGGTTACTGCGAGGCAAGGTTTCTGGTCAAATAGTGACTTCTCGATAGAGGTATCTATTCCGAATCGTTGAGGGAAAAGGCGATTCTGAAACAGGTTAATTCCTTTGCCTTTTTTCTCTTCGTCAAATGGAGTCACGAATCTCTTGCCTTTCCACCGGGCTAGAGGGTTAGCGAAGGTAATAGCTAAGGTAATAACTAGGGCTGCTTTTCTCCACCACGCGGCCTTGGGATTCAAGGCCAAAAAGCTCCCTGCTGTGTTGCCTTCAATCTCATCGAAGGATGGTGCCTTGCCTTCCTTGAACAACTTGTGAAGTTCATCAAAGGAATACTTTTTGAATTTGGCGATGATTGTTTGAGCGTCTTCAAGAGAATAGCGTCTCGCTAGCATGATAGTAGTCATGTTGTCCCCCTCCTCGCACAGTAGCTTGGGCTAGATAACTTCGTTTTTCTTGCGACATTCTACCGCGAAATTTACACCAGCGCAACAACACTATATTAAGTCACTTTTTAGACCGCGCGAAGCATTGCAGGTGCTATCGCCGGAAGCCGCTGTAGTTAAAATCGGGCGGTTTTCTGGCCTAGGTATAGAGGAACAGCATGAAGCACTACAGTGCCGTGTTGTGTTGACACCCCCGACAGAAAGCGACTTTTGTCACATACATCTCTCACGATAAAATATATGCTACAATAGTAAAGATGGCATTTAATTGTTAAGGAAAGGAAGGTAGAAAGGTGAAAATTGTTAGTTTATGTAGAGAGGGTTCTTGTTGTCCCGTAGTAAAATTGGCTGATGACCATGTTGAAATCGGCGAAGAAGGTAATCTGTGTGTTTTGACTACGAGTGAGTGGGAAACACTAAAGAACAAGATTCTAAACAACGAGATATAGGCAAGTACCCTCACTGGTAATTACATAGAATACTGCCTATTGGAAGCAAGGGCTAGTAGCGTTATAGTTGTCCGCCCAAGTCGTATTGCCCCGCTGAACTGGCCTGATGCCCGGTAACCTAGTAGTTCTCTGCTAATAGCTCATAAAAAGCCTGCAGGTGCCTGCAGGCAGGGCATTCCTTCGGTGGTTCGGTGCCCTCAAACACATAACCGCAATTGGTACAATGCCATTTCACCGGAGACTTCTTCTTGAATACCAGATCGG
>CAISEW010000022.1 GCA_903884455.1 uncultured Chloroflexota bacterium
AGCAACTTGGTTACCTGAGGCTGGTTCATAGAGCCGACTCCATTATTCACATCACCACTAATAATCTACGAACTGGCTCACTAGGTCCACCGTGCCAGCCACTTTCAACTTACGGAATAGCAGGGAAAAGCGTTCTTCAAGTGCGTTCCCAATTCCCCTCAGATTTTCTCCAGACATGTTCCACAGTTCCTTTTTGAAATCGCCAAATGCTCTTTTGCGGGTCTTGTAGAGGAATTGTTCTGATGTGTCCCCCTGCTTCATTTCACCTGCGTATTTATCCCGAAGATACCGGTAAATTCTGTCCAGCAACTCTTTGGGGAAATAGGGGCTGTCAAAGATAATGTTTTGAAATCCGGTAGCCAGATGCACTTCCAGTGTGTCCGCCTGTGGGAAGAGGTCAAAAGCCTCATCAGGGAGAGTAGAGGCTCCATGCTGTACTGCGCCACCCATACCATATTCTTTTCGTGCTGCTCGAGACAATTCCTTCAGAGCTTTGAAATCAATGTCAACGCTCGCCACTGACCCGTCAGGCAAAACTACTCCACCGTGCGTCGTCCCGGTTTGAACGCTGATTTTGGAGAGTCCCCTGACGTCTGGCCCTAGCAGCCTGAGATATCCTGTCATAAAGGCCCGTAGGTCTGCCACTGTGCTATTGCGTCCGCCTACTTCGCCGATTTCACCACCAACCGAGATTGTTATCCCGTCGGGCTCAATCTCCCGTATAAACTTGGTCATATCCGCAGTGACTTGGCAATTCCCTTTCTGCTGTTCCTCAAAGCTTGACTTTCCCAAGTCAACGATAGTGGAGGCGTCAATATCAATGTTCAGAAAGCCAGCGCTTACCGCCTCACGTACCAGCTCCCTGATGCTATTCAATTCCCGTTCTGGTTCTGAATTGTATTTCGCGCTGTTAACCTGGAAGTGGTCTCCCTGGAGAAAAACCGGGCCTCTGAACCCCTCCGTGACTGCCGCCGCAAGTACGCAGGCGGCGTACTCACCCGGCCTTTGCGCGGTATAGCCTATCTCAGAACGAGCAATTTCGAAAATAAAAGCACCAACCCTATCCTTCAGGGCGGCTCTAAATACCGCCCTAGCCACTTGATAAGTGATGCCGCGGATGTTTATTGCTGGAATAGTGATACCAGTGTACAGCCCCTTGCCAGCAGCTCGGTACAGGCCATCAACGCTTGCCAAAACTACATCCTGTGCCGAAGCGAATTGCCGGATTTTCTCGCGGCTATGTTCTCTCACCTCATCAGCACCAAAGACGGCGTTTTCTACTAGGGTATCAACCTCGCCCGGGGGCGTAGACACGCCTTTTCTCAGGCTAGTATTTCCGGACTGTTCCGCAGAAGTCATTTCATCTTTTGATAGGCCATGGTCTCGGTACATCTTGTTCCCCCCCCCAGAATAGTCCGGCGTCCGTTATATCTTTCGATATCATACATAGTCTTGATGTCGACGTACTTCAGTCTCCCGACAACCTTCTCGAGGGAGCACGCCGTAATCTTGCCATTATTATAGCAGACCATCTTCCCAAAGTCCCTCATCATAACCAGGTCCATAGCGGCAATGCCAAAGTACCGCCCCATCCTTCGGTCGTAGGCACATGGCGCTCCCCCCCGCTGCAGATGGCTCAAAAGGACGCATCGTGTTTCCAGTTTGGTACCCTTCTGGATCTCATCAGCCAAAAACTCGCCAATTCCACCCAGAGCCTTGTGGCCGAAGCTATCCGCGCGTTGCTTCCTCGTAAATTGACCGTATCCCGCTGGCTTAGCTCCTTCCGCCACGATGATAATATCGTATCTGGTCCCGGCTCTCCCGCCTTCGAGAACCAACTCGTTCACCCTCTCAATTGAGAAATCATACTCCGGGATCAGAATAATGTAGGCGCCACTTGATTCTCCGCCTTCAAGAGCGAGCCAGCCAGTTTCCCTCCCCATTGTCTCCACAACAAATATTCTCTTGTGTGAACCGGCGGTTGTCCTCAGCCGGTCA
>CAISEW010000023.1 GCA_903884455.1 uncultured Chloroflexota bacterium
CCAACCTTCTTGCCCATAACTTTATTTATCAGATTAGCTAATAGGCCACGGCTTATCGGGTAGTTGATGCCAAAGCAGTTTTGGTTGTCAACCCATTCCCTCAGAGCCGAAGTATTGGCCACAATGCAGGGTAGTTTTGCTGCCAGGGCTTCAGCAACTACAAGCGAATAAGCTTCGTACTTTGAGAGCAGCACAAATATGTCCGCATTTGCATATCTATTAATCTTATCCCGTTCCCGTAAGTCTTGATAAAAATCAACCCTTTCTTCCACTCCCAATTCCCTTGCCAGTCTTACTAATTTATCCTTATATGTTCCTTTCCCCACTATTTCCAAGCGGATATCTTCCTCCAGCAAAGGTAAGACTTGGATAGCATATTGCACCCCTTTAAATTCCTCCAATCTAGACACGCAGAGAATCGTCCTGTGATTCCTTTCCGCCTTTCTCAAACATCGGAACTCCTTGATGTCAACGCCGTTGGGGATTACTGTGACTTTGCCATTAGCTATTCCAAAGTCTTCGACTAAAAGTGATCTCTCATAGTCGGAAACTGCAATAACCCTATCAGCATCTCGAAATATCTGCCCCCCAAGTGGTTTGTATAATTTAATAAGCGTATCCCGGAATAGAGTGGCTCCGTGTCTATGATAGTGAGGAGTCACGATAAACTTATTTTTCTTGGCATATCTAGAGAGGAAGAGAGGTAAAGCATGATAGTTATGACCATGAACAATATCGAATTGGGCCTGCCTGAGTTCTTTCAACATCTCAAAGGATAAATAATATGCCCCGTTCGGGGAGAAGCATTTGAATCTTCTGATTAGGACTCCATTTATCTCCTCCTCTTTCGGTAATACGCCTGAGGAATCTGTAGTGAAAACAGTGATTTCATATTCTCTAGCCAGCCTCTCGCTTATGTTTTTTACGTGTACTCCAACGCCACCAATTGAGGGGAAATAATGATGGCACACCTGGAGAATTTTCATTTAGCCCTCTCTTTGACATCGTCTGCGTATATTTTTACTAATGGGCTGCTATTCAATTGTATTACCTCTTTTGATACTGCGCTTATTCTACGCAATACACCCTCCAGCCTTCCCCAATCGTTGTGGTCATCGATTTCCCACGAATGGCCCCCTAAATGCCTGATACCACCGCTTCGCTAACTGATTCCAAACCTAAGAGCTTGGCCTCTTGCTCAATGCTTTTTTGAACTTCCTTACTATCTCTATTAGCACGTCAGCTCATGTCTGACTGTCTATATCTCGTAAGAGCTGTGAAAATTCCTTCTGAAACTGATTGCACATCTCTTGTCTATGGAAAGGTCTGGCCAATTCTCTTGCCTTCTCGGATAGCGCCCTGCGGCTTGATAAGGGCAGAGCGAAGTATTGGAGTATGCCTTCAGCTATATCCTGAGCATTGGCTCGTCTTACAAACCAGTCACCCAGCTTGCTTATCACTACTTTGCTTCCTGTAAGCCCGGTAACCATCGTTGGCAACCCAGCCTGTAAGCTCTCCAGTGCAGCCACGGCGAACATATCCGCCCACGATGCCTGAACATAGAGACTTCCCTTTTCCAGATATGGGCCCAGGTTATCAATATATCCTGTCAGTGTAACTCCTTCTACCTTATTCCACTGTTCAGGATATCCTTCCCCGATTATATACAAACTGCTATCCGGCACTTGGGTTTTCACCAATCTAAAGGCTTCTAGCAGTATGTCCATACCTTTCATTGACCTTCCATGACCTATTGAGATTATATTGTGGCTCTCTAAATTTGGGGAGAGCCTGGATAGACTTTCATATCGGGCGTCTTCGACATAGGGGAAAGCTACCCTTATGGGGCCTTTTATGAATTCTCTCGCTCCCTCTTTGGCGAAGTCAGACACGGCGATAGCTCCGTCTATGAACCGAGCCTCTATCCTGTGGAGTGAGTTAACGTACCGAGGGAAACTACCCCTCGCCGTTTTCGGAGTCTCCTTTATCATCATGAACGTCTCATCCGCAATGAGTTCAACTATCTTACCTCTTTTGAAAATCATTTTGTTCACCGCAGCCGGTGCCAGGGGTGCGCCTCCTTCGCAGAAATATACGTCACCCCGCGGAAGCAGCAACCCGTTCAAGACGCCCTTAACTATTCTGGGCAACCATCTGTAGTTAAAATAGGTGTGATAATACCAGAATCTTGCCCCTATGGACTCCGCAAAACCCCGATGACAGGAATGAGGAAAGATATATACGAATACGACCTTTGTCATCGTGAATATCGCTCCTGAATAAGCCTTGCCGTCCTTGTTAAAGCTCTGCCCGGCTCATATCGTTATGCCGGTCATTTTGCTGAAAATCAATCTAAATGCCGGAACCGTTATCTGGCGAGGATGTCTCCTCCACAAATACCAGAGCCACCTAATGTGCTGTCCCACAACTTGTTGCCTTCAGCATCCGTTCTTATTAGCCAGATATCGCTACAACCCGCGCCGTAAGAATTCGTAGAGCCGACTATGATGTAGCCACCGTCAGTCGTCTGTTGGACGAAATTCCCGATCTCGGAACTTGGTCCCCCAAAGGTCTTATCCCAAATCTTGTTACCATTGGCATCTGTCTTTATGAGCCACAGGTCAGCCTCGCCAGATCTGTAAGAATATTGGTGTAACCAACCAAAACGAACCCACCATCTGAAGTCTGCTGCACAAATTCGGCTCGCTCTCCACCTGTGCCGCCAAATGTTTTGTACAACTCCACGGTCTGACGCCCAGCGAAGCTTGGTTCCTAAAGCATTATGTATGCATAGCATATGTGCCACATAATAGCTATACCGCCCCATACTGTATCAGGCGGATACTCTCTGGAAAATAGAGCTACCCTCACTGTTCCACCATGCCCTTCAAATAGACTTCAAACGTGGGGCTGCTATAAACTCTGTCGTATTGCTCAGTCTCAATTTTGTCTTTGTATTCGGTATACCGATTGCGCTCAAAGGAGAGGTTTATACGCATCGCTGAATAATAGTAGCCGCTTTTGCGAAACCCCACCACATCGGGCTCTACTCCCTGTGCTGAATCAAAGCTAAAGAATTCAGTCTGCTCTAAATTAGCTTGTGGGTAAAAAGAAAGCTGGTGGAGGGTGCTGCCAACCACTGTCTTCCCTTCTAAGGGTTCTTCCGATGCCAGAAACTCCAGACCCTTTTCCTCCGAACGAGGGTAACTGCTGTAGGCATCGATACTGTAGGCAACCACAGGAAACGACAGCGTCAGAATCAATGCCCCTATCATAATAAGATAGGGTGCAGCCTTCTTACTTACCAACCGAGCGCGGAGGACAACCGAAGCAATAAC
>CAISEW010000024.1 GCA_903884455.1 uncultured Chloroflexota bacterium
CCCCTTCACAACTAGAGCCAGCTACCAACAAAGAGATCGCAGCGAGCATTAAGGTGAGAATAAAACCTACTTTTTTCAACTTTTGATACCCCTCTCTTTTCTTAATCTGACCTCTCAAGATTTTCAAAGCTCCTTAGATGGCATGACCTCCTCTCTCCTTCTGGTTCAGGGCGTCATGGTTCCGCCTTGTTATCAGAAACTCTATTATCGCCGATTCCCTCGCAAGTTATCCTGTGTCTATGCTCTCACTGGGCGGTAGAGGTAACAGAAGCGGGAAGTTGATTGATGCGCGATATTCCATCGCGGCTTATTGTACCACACAAATCTACAGTTTTCTATTTTGGACTACTCCATGCGGCTGAGTGAACTAGCAAAATACCGGAAAAATCTTTCGTCAAACATACAGAAGCTGAAAAGAGTTTGTTCCCAAAGAGAGTGGCATGAAGGTTTCCGACCGTGCACATGTCGTTGTCCGGGGGAAATGTCAGGGTTGACTGTTCAGCGATTTTGTCCGTGGGAAAGTAATACACCACTGGCTTTTAGCTTCAATTTGGCGGTGGGCAGCTTCACAGGTTACCATTGAACGAACATAGGGATGTTTGATTTGCTTGTACTATGACTACTCATCTGGCAAGGAGTCATTAAGTATTCTACCATATCCAGCCAACGAATCTTAGGTTATTCTAGATGCTTACCACACACCTGCGGCTAGAGGTATGGCAGACCGCTCATTGAGTGCTATTGCGTTTTTTGTGCAACTGGCACGGCAGATTCCGCACCCGTAACAACGTCTAGGGTCAATTACTACCTTTTCATGGGCGATGCTATAACCCATAGCACCAAACTGGCAGACACGCATGCATTGTCGGCACCCATTACACAGATCAGGATTCACTCCAGCCACGTACTCAGCACGGAACATCATCGGGAAGCCTGCGGTTATGGTTGACCTCATGGCCCCGCAATCCGACCGGTCACAATTGCATATGCCGCCAATGAATGGAGCGTTGAAAATCCACACCGTATGACAAAGGCCCTTCTTCTCAAGTTCCCTAAAGTTGGCGAGTGCCTGCTCTTTGGACAACGTTTCTAGGCCAGCCGTGTTTGGACCCGTAAGGTAGGCCACATCGATCCCCTCTAGTAACTGCCTAAATTGAGATTTTTCTTGTGGCACCATGCTGACTCCATAGCAGTACCGTTGCTCGCTACCTACTGTAGCTTGGCGACACAAACAAGCCATCCGCACGACAGAGCTCACAAAACCAAGTATCCGCTCAACATCCTCTATGGGCACTACCTGACCCCAATGCACCTTCTTCTGTCTGTTTACTAGGAATGGCGTCAGGACTCCTCTAACAAAGGACGGAGTCCGCCTGAACCTCTCAACTTTTTCTAGGTCTTCATTCAGCTTCTCTGGGTGTAGGAAAAAGTCCTGAATGAATTTTCGACGCCGCAAGTCGCTGAGCAAATCCTCAGAGTAATTTTGTGCTTGCAGGTACCATTTTTTACCTTCTCCGTGTTTATGACAAAATTCGCACATAGTTACCTCCCGCAAGTGAACTAACTAAACTACCCAGACAAATCAAGCTATTCGCCTTCTAGCAATAAATTGTATAGCAAGAATGTCTTTGAGGGAAATCGTGGAAGTCTTATACCACTATTAACAGGTTCTGTCAACTTTTCCGAGACCGTACTATGTATGAAGCTGTTTTCATACCCCCGGCTTTGTAGCATAGTTCAGCTAATATTGAGGTCACTGCGTTAGACGGTTCTTGAACCTATCGCAGCTTCAGAGGTCTACCATTTGACGAACACAGGGATGTCCACATACACATAACTTGGTGTAGACCAGAATCTTGCATTTCCCCCTCACTTATCCTATAATCAAGCCCCCAAAATCGGGGGAAGACCAAACATATTCTTCGAGTCATTTTTTGGCTGTTTGTTTCTGTCCCGCGCTTCCGATTTTTTGGCTAGATGTCACCGAAAAGTCGCCAGAGGTCATTACGTTGACACTTGAACAGGTTGGTGATATAAGTCAGCCCGGTATGAACTTCCTGTTCAAAGCTATGCCGGATTTAGTAGTTACGGCGAATGGAGGAAGCGATGTCGGTACTTCGCACACCTGACGGACGTTTCAACAATTTGCCGGATTTCCCGTTCCTACCTCATTACCTACAGGTCAGCGGTTTGCGTATTCATTACATTGAAGAAGGCAGTGGCGAAATCATCCTTTGCCTGCACGGAGAACCTACCTGGTCATTCTTGTATCGCAAGATGATTCCGATCCTATCGGCTAAGTACCGAGTAATAGCTATGGATTTTGTTGGGTTTGGCCGCTCGGACAAATTCACCGATAGGGATGATTACTCCTTCCAAATGCACACTGAAATACTGGCAGGTTTTATAAATGCCCTGAGCCTGAAGAACATTACCTTGGTGGTACATGACTGGGGCGGACTTATCGGCTTGCCGATGGCGAGCCGAAAGCCTGAAGTATTCGACAGACTGGTCATCATGAATACCGGTCTGCCCACCGCCGAGGACAATGTCAGCGAAGAGAGGGCCAATGCGTTTCTGCCGTGGCGGCAGTTTGCCGAAACCACACCAGACTTGCCTATCGGACAGGTCATAAGCATGGGTACTGCACACGGCAACTTAATCCCACCTGAAGTAGTTGCAGGATATGAAGCACCCTTTCCGGACATAG
Organism: uncultured Chloroflexota bacterium; assembly: GCA_903884455.1. GTDB lineage: Bacteria > Chloroflexota > Dehalococcoidia > GIF9 > AB-539-J10 > RBG-13-51-36. The sequence goes on from CAISEW010000024.1 coordinate 2,711, forward strand.
CCTACAAGGCGGGTGCATCAATCTGGCCGCTGCTTGTTCCCATCCACCCTGGCGCCCCGGGCGCGGCCGAGATGAGGTTCGCCAGGAGTGCTCTCTCTAAATGGCAGAAACCTGCGTTGGTAATGTTCTCTGACGGGGACCCTATTACGAGGGGAGGAGACAAGTTTTTCCGCACACTGATACCCACGGCAAGAAAGCAACCTCATATAATTATAAAAGATGCAGGTCATTTTCTTCAGGAAGAAAAAGGCGAGCTGATCGCTAAACACATTCTGGATTTTATGGCACGGACACCGATTCGCTGAAAAAGTTTCCTTTTTGGACTTTCAACTCTAGGAGGCGACATTTTCTAGTTTTTGCGCTAAAATAGTCATGTAAGAAGTTGTCCAAGGGGGTTGCCATGGAAGCGGGTAAAGGTTCCTCTGATTTGGAGCAAGAAGTACTCAGTCAGGGTCTATGTACAAGCTGCGGCGCCTGTGTCAACATCTGCCCCTATATCAAAGTGGTCAGGGACAAGGTGGCCGTAATCGAGCCCTGCGGCCTCACCGAAGGGAAGTGCTACGATTTCTGCCCCCGGACGCTCACCGATATCGCCGCCCTGGATAAGAGCGTGTTCGGCAAACCACGCAGCGATTACTCGCTCGGGCCTTATATCTCCATCGAGATGGCGCAGGCAAAGGACAGCGAGGTGAGATGCCGCGCTCAGTACGGCGGAGTGGTCTCCGCCCTGATGAAATATGCCCTGGACACGGGTGAGATAAGCAACGCTGTGCTCACCAATCCCTTCGATGTAGCTCTGATGCCCAATTCTGTTTTGGTGGAAGAGAGCTCCCAGGTGCTGGGATGCGCGGGGTCGAACTACATCGCCTCTGCTACC
>CAISEW010000025.1 GCA_903884455.1 uncultured Chloroflexota bacterium
ATCCTTAAATTCCTCCCCGGCGATTCTCTCTGCCTCTCGAAGCAAGTTTTCACCAAGACCGTGATGTTGAGCGGCTCGCTCTAGCCTCGCTCCCAGAGCAACTTCAGGACCAAAAATGTGTAGCTCCCTAACTACCGCTTTTTCCCCATTTATCCTCAACCTCAGCAAGCCAAACAAGGTCTCATTCTCATCCTCGTAGGAAAGGAAGACTTCCTTCCCTCCCCAGGTTTCATAATCCAGCCTGGTTAGACGGGGCTCGCCAATTGCCCAGCCATCCCTCAGGCGATGCCCATATTCCCGGCAACGAATGCAGCTACAGCGAAGACCTGTTTGCCCCATCTTCTTTCTAATAGTTCCTCTAAGCGCTAAGTCTCTGCTGCCAGCAATGATGAATTTGCTGGGAATATCTCGCATCAACCTCGAAATCCTTACATATTTGGGAATCAAGGTTTTAATAGCTATAAGCAAATCAATCATTTCTTCATCGCCATAAGGCCGGTAGCGATTATCCCGATACCAATTCTCTAGCTCGCTCCCCCGAACCACCAGTGTGGGATAAAGCTTGAGCCCGTCAGGCCGAAAGCGCTCATCCTCAAACAATTGCCGCGATAGCTCCAGGTCATGCTCAGGTGTTGACCCCGGTAAACCAGGCATCCAATGATAGTAAACCTTAAAGCCATAATCTCGTAACAGTCTGGTCGCGGAGATAACTTCAGCTACCCCATGTCCCCTCTTTGTCAGGTAGTGAACTTTATCGTCCAAAGTCTGTACCCCAAGCTCCACTCTGGTGGTGCCAAAATCAAGCATGCTCCTTATCTCTTTCTCCCCACAAAAGTCAGGCCGCGTCTCGATGCACAATCCTACGCAGCGATGCTCAGTATTTTCATTCAATTTCTTGGCTTCCTCTAAACTGCTGGAGGGAATGCCGTTCAGAGCATCATAGCAATCCTTAATAAGCTGATACTGATAGTCTTGGGGATAAGACAGAAAGGTGCCCCCCATGATGATAAGCTCTATCTTATCCTGGACATGTCCCATTTCAGCCAGTGTCTTGAGCCTGACCTCCACCTGTTTTTTGGCATCAAAGCCACAACTTCGAGCTCGGAGCACCGCTGGAGACTCCACAGTATAGCTCTTGGGCGCCTCAGGAGAACTGGGGCAATAAACACATTTGCCGGGGCAAGGAAACGGCTTGGTCATAACTGCCACAGGGGTTACTCCAGAAATCGTTCGAGATGCTTTCTTCATGCCATCTCCATGTCATTCTCAGTCTTCCCTCTGATGTCATTGCGAGCGGAGCGAAGCAATCCCCTACCCCTCCACAAGATTGCTTCGGCTGACTTCGTCAGCCTCGCAATGACAGGATGGAGGTGTCATTCTGAGCCCTCACCTTGTCATTCCGAGCGTAGCGAAGAATCTCCTTTTTACTCTTAACGAAGAGATTCTTCATTCCGCTTCGCTCCATTCAGAATGACAACAAGAGACTGGCGACCATGAGCATTTCACCATAATATGTTAAAGTTTAGCAGAGCTTATCCATGACCACAAACAGAGAAGTTTTCGATCAAATAGCTGAAAGCTGGTATCGGGTAAGGCATTGGCCTTTATTAAAAGAAGAGCTAGAGGAATTGGCAGCAATATGGCAAAGCGGAAAGCTGCTAAATGTGGGCTGTGCTCATGGACCAGACTTCTTGCCTTTCAGTCGGGGCTTTGCACTCTGGGGAGTAGACTCCTCCCCTGCTATGCTCGAACAAGCTCTGAGATATTCTGCCAAGTTTAAGCTTTATGTCAACTTGATAGCCTCTGATGCCTTGTTCCTGCCTTTCCCCGATAATACCTTCGATTGGGCCATATCAGTGGCCACTTACCACCATATCAAAGGCAGAGAAGAAAGAGAAAAAGCATTCGTAGAATTAAAGCGAGTACTAAAGCCCCAGGGCGAGGCCTTTTTAACCGTGTGGAACCACGGCCAACCGGGGTTCTGGTTCAAATCCAAAGAGCAACAAGTCCCTTGGAGGCTAGGGGAAAAAACAGTTTACCGCTACTATCACCTGTTCTCTTATGGCGAGTTACGGAAGCTATTAATCGAAACTGGCTGGGAAATCATTACTATGTCGCCGGAGAAGTCCTACCATTTCCCGATAAGAAATTTCTCACGTAACATATGTGTTCTGGTAAAGAAACAAGACACCACTAGTGTACCAGCGGTGTAACGCTTTAGCCCTACGCAAAGCCTGATATCCCCAAATTCCCGCAGCTACATTAGGGTTTTTGTAGAGCTGTACTATGGACGTGGTTGCTCACTGGCTGCGTCTTGACCTATCTTCACTCTCTCAGGAAGTCCAGCCTCGATAATGCCAATGAAGGCCTCCGCCAACTTAGGGTCAAACTGAATCCCGGCACCCTGTCTGAGCTCTGTTACTACCTCCTCAAGAGACAGGGCAGGGCGGTAAGGACGGGCAGAAGTCATAGCCTCAAAGCTATCAGCTATGGCGAGGATGCGAGCTTCTATGGGAATTTCTTCGCCTTTCAGTCCTTCAGGATAGCCACTACCATCCCACTTCTCATGGTGATATAAAATGCTATTTACGGAAGGAGCTAGCTTGGGTATGTTACTGATGATATTTGCCCCTAACTTGGGATGAGCCTTAATCGCTTCCCAATCTTCTTTATTAAGCTTACCCTTTTTGTTAAGCACTTTATCGGGAATGCCAACTTTGCCAATGTCGTGAAGCAAAGCAGCAGCGCTCAGCACAGACACCTCATAAGGCGATAGTCCAATCTTTTCCGCCAAGGCCACAGCATAAATGTTAACTCTCTTAGAATGACCATAAGTATAGGGATCTTTAGTCTCCACCGCCGAGGCTATGTCATAGACCTCACTTAAACTACCAGGTCTGGTATCAATCCCAGGAATCCCCCCGTCATCCGGTGGTTTAGACATAATCTTGGAGGAAAGGAAGATTCGATTACCTCCAGTCCGCTTGGCATAATAAAGGGCAGTATCAGCTACGTCAACAAGTTCACCAGACAACATTCCGTCTGCAGGATAGCTAGCCAAACCAATGCTGCAGGTCACAGCAATTGTCCTCTTCTCCATCTCCTCGGCAACCTGCCTTCGAACCCGCTCTGCTACGACATAGGCAGCATCCCTAGCTGTCTGGGGCAAAATGACGACGAATTCATCGCCGCCATAGCGAAAAGCTTGGTCAACATTCCTGACAGAGTTTTTGATAATTCTCCCTATGTGGCCCAGAAGAATGTCCCCGGCGGGATGCCCATATACATCGTTATAGGCCTTAAAATTATCCAGGTCAATCATGGATATAGAGAACACGTCACCATAACGAGAATGCCGGGAAAGCTCTTCTTTGAGTCGCTCTTCAAAATATCGTCGATTAAATAGCCCGGTAAGCTCATCAATACGAGACTTTTGCTCCAACCGGGCATAAAGTTGAGCATTCTCGATTGGTGCAGCGATCTGCAAAGCCACCTTTTCCAGAAGCTTTATTTGCCTGCGGTTGTAAGCGTTAGGTTTGCGACTGGCCAAAATCAGGCTGCCAATAGTGCGGTCTGTGACACTCAAGGGCAGATAAGCAACAGAACAAATCCCTTGCTGCAAGTGAGTCTCCGCGGTCCAGAACCTCTGATGTCGTTTCAAATCAGGTTCATATAAACTTTTCTTTTCCTGGCATACCGACTCCGTAGCCGTCCCTTCGAGTGGTATCCTTTCCCCCGGCTGCCAAGCAGACCCTATTGTGCTGGATAGAACCATAAAGCAAAGTTCGTTTCCATCAACTAAAGCAATTGTTGCCCAATCAATATCCGCCACTTTCTTTAATTCCTGGGTGAAACGTTCGAATAGCATTTGAATGCTCACACTGGAGGTTATGATTGAGGTCAAACGGTTAAGCAGGGTTGTTTCTTGGTCTTGTTCTCTCAAACGCTCACGGGAATACTCTTTTTCCATGCTTGCTGCCACCTGAGCGGTGATAGACTCCAATAAATCAATATCCTCAACGGCGTAAAGCTTCCCATCTCGCCTCTCACTTATTGCTACAATAGCCACAATCTTCCCTTCGTTCATCAAGGGAACGAACATCTTTACCTCTGCCGATCGAATTTCTTCTCTCTCTTCCTCCCATATAGATTGGAATTCAGGAAAGATAGCGAGACTTCTTTCCGGCAATATGGTGCTTTTGCGCTCCAGCCAGGTCACAACAGGACTATCCTTCCTCAACTTCAACTCCCCCATAGGATTATCCTCTACAGGAGGATAGATAAATTGGGCACTAAAATCTCCTTCCCCAGCCTGGGGAAAAAGCAGACAAGCTCTCCGACAGTCAAGGGACTGAGCAAGCAGTGATATAAATCCGTTACCCAACTGCTCTAGTGTAGGAACATTGTGTATCCCGGTGATAAACTGAGATAACTGCCTGCGATAGAAGGATTTTACGCCTATAAAGGCTTTCTCCACCTTCCTTTGCCAAAGGTCACGCACCTTATGAGCAAGAAACAGGATAGCGGGAATTCCCAGGCCGATGGTTATCGCTAAAGAGGTAAAGTTAAGATCAAAGCCGACGAACCGGTGAGCGAGACTGAAAAGTAGTAACACAATGCCAACACCGCCGCCGTAGAGGGCTACGTACATAAGGGCTTGGCGGAATACAACATTGATATCCACCAGACGATGGGAGATAACGGCGTAGGTGAAGACACAGGCAATGATAAAGTTGCCAATATGGCTCACAGGAAATTCGCCCCCATAAGGAACAACAATGGAGCCAAGAATGAACACCATTAGGACAGCAATAGCGGTAACTAAGTAAACAATCTGATTACGCTCCGCTGGGTTGGGGGAAAGCCTGTACTTTTGTATCAAGAAATATACATCTCTGACGCCTATTGTGGAAAGAAAAAGTAAAAATATAGCAATAATCCCGCCACCATAAACAACGCGGATGCCGCCGTCAGTGGGAACAGTGCTGACAACAATGTCCTTGGGAATCTCATTCAATGCGGCCAGTGCGGCCAGGACAATAGTGGCGATCACGAAAACATAAGCCCATGGTATCTTGATTTGTTCAGATTGGTAGAAAGAACAGATGAAATAATGAAGTTGAACTAGCATCCAGATGACAAGGCAGATGCTAATTCTAATTAGGTGGAGTTTGTAGGACATAAGAAAATCGCTGCGGAAGAGAACGATGTCCAAACTCCACAATACGGCAGGAATCAAGAATAGGAGGAAAAGGCTATGCCTTCGTTGCCATGGTCGGGTAGATAGCAAAATAACAAATAATGGGATATAAGCAATCGTAGCAATTAAGGGAATTAAAATCTGGGCATTCATGATATTACCACTGTATGGTCAACCACATGAATTCTAACACAGTTTTACCTGTCATTCTGAGCCCTCCGTGATGGGAAGGAAAGCCTCGCAATGATTGTTGCGTCACCATTTCCGTAAGTCATTCTAATATGAAGTTATTATTGTATTATCGACATAAATCTTTAAGCTGTCAAGAGGACTATGGTAATTACCAAGGTACTAGGTGTTCTCAGTCACGGCTCTCTCTCATAAGGCGAGCTTGAAGCTTCATCTTTCGTATTGTGGACCCCGACTTGTCGGGCGAAGAATCTCCGAAGGGCTTAGAGTGATAAATGAAAGGGCAGGTTAAATCCTTGTCTTTCTTGCTTTGGTAAGGCGTCCTGATTTGCTCTAAACTATGCTACTGTCATCAAGCAGCCGCACGTTCAGCTTCAGTTACCGGCGCAGCCTCTACCACAACCTTAGGAGTTCTTAGCAAAGAAAGTACTTCGTCAGAGGAGTTAATATGCGGCGGCTTCAGATTGCTCCCAGTAGCTCCCTCAGACTGCCGTTGATAGATATAGCCAGAGAAGGCACCCTGAGGAAGAAAAGTAACTGCTATTGGTCTGAGGCCCAGGAATTTCGTAGCATTACCATAGGCATACTTGTAAAGATTGAAGTGATAAACACTGTCCAGTTTCTCCAGCTCATCCTGCACAGATGCAGCTACACTTTGCTCACTGGCAATATAGTTATCTTTGAGCTCAATATAAATATTTAAAACTGGCTTATTGCTCACTACCTCCTTGCACGCTGTCCAATCTACATAAGGAATATTGGTATTTTCAATTGCCTCCCCTATTACTTTTTCCGTCAAATAACCAACACCAAATATGATAATAAGTTCATCAGCTCGCTTTTCAAACACCATTTGCGGTATATCAATATTCAGTTTTTCATTTCGCAGCGAACTTATCCTGACCATATCACCAGGTCTATATCGAGTCATAATACCGCCATGGAAATTGGTGATTACTATCTCGTATTTCTCACCGGCTTTTACCTCGTCCAGCAATATGGTTTTCGGTTGATAGGAATGATCTAATTGCCATTTGAACCACTCCCTTTCGGGAATGAACTCAAAGAAGTTGAGGTTGGGAATAAAAGTCATGCCCTCATAATCCCATGTTTGAGTGGCATAGATTCCCCCTTCTGTCCCGCCATATGCCTCTAGAGGGCGTCTTCCCCACAGTTCTTCCACGCTTTCCCGGAAAATAGCGCCATCAGTGCCGCCACCGACAATCGCTTTCAGGGACCACAGGTCACCGGGCAGCATCGGGCGATGAGCTAGCTTGCTCTTAATTAATCCTTTGATTAAACGAGCAGATGCTTTGGGATGAGATAATAAGAAACGAGTGTCTATATCTATTGCCCCTTGTCTGAACATCTCACCGACATAAACTAAGATAGAAG
>CAISEW010000026.1 GCA_903884455.1 uncultured Chloroflexota bacterium
CAAGGACTACGCCGTCTACGGGAACATTTCCCCCCGGCTTAACTATGACTGCATCCCCAACTATTACTTCCTCTACCGAAATCTCCTGCTCTTTGCCATCCCTGACTACCAGTGCTGTTTTGGGCTGCAATTCCAGCAGCTTGCGGATGGACTCTGAAGTCCTCCCCTTAGCCAGGGCCTCCAGCATCCTTCCCAGAAGGATGAACACGATGAGCAGCCCTGCCACCTCGTAATAAATGTCATGACTTCCATAGTTGGTGTTGCCTGTCCAGATGAGGATAGATATTGCCAGGCTGTATAGATATGCAGTGCCGGTGCCCAGCGCGACAAGGGTATCCATGCTGGCGCGACGACTCTTTATCACCGACCTGATGCCCACGGTATAAAACTGATAGCCTGTGGCAATGATGGGTGTGGTCAGCAGCAATTGAAGCAGCGCCATGCTGCCGTCGCTAGGAGATGGTATGGGCAGCCCCACGTGGTGGCCCATAGCGAAGTAGAGCAATGGGATGGCGAAAACCAATGAGACAAAGAATTTAATCCTCAGCGTCCTGATGTCGCGCTGCCGCGCCTCTTTTTCGCGGTCAACGGTGGTCTCCTCCACGGAGGTATAGCCGGCGTTTTTTATCGCCTTCTTGATTATCTCTTTGGTGGTCAATGCCGTGTCGAAGTTTATTCTTGCCTTCTCGTTGAGGTAAAGCTGGCTGGAGATTATGCCCTTGACCCCTTTGAGCGCTGCCTCGACGGTGCCCAGGCAGTGTGAGTTGTCCATGCCGATGACCGTGAGATTTAGCGTCTGGGCTTCTTCCTTGAGGACGTTGTAGCCCGCCTCCTTTACCGCCTCTTCTAGTTTTTGAGGGGTTGCTTTACCAGGGTCGTACTCCACATATGCCTTCTCGGTGGCGAAGTTCACCGTCGCTTTAGAGACCCCTTCCACCTTATTCAGAGAGTCCTCTATAGCGACGGCGCAGGAGGCGCAGTGCATCCCGGTTATAGGGATAGTGGTTTTTTCGAGTTGCTGCTCGCCACCCTCTGAGGCAGGTTTCTTTTCGGCAGGCGGAGGCGAAACCAAGCCCTTTTGGGCGAGGAATTTATCGCGGCATCCCGGGTTGCAAAAATAGTACTTCTTGCCCTCGTGCTCTGCGCTGAGAGCCGTCTTCTCATCCACTTCCATTCCGCATATCGGGTCTATCGCCATAGAATTATCCTCTTATTTGTTGTGATTAAATCAGTCAAAACAGAATGATAGTTAAAATTTTTACTGCCTAATTGAGAAAGACTATTTCCCTTTAGTGTTCTTCAGGGTTTGTTTTTCAATAAAGGATTCGATAAAGCCATAACTGAGGAATTCATCTAATATTGTGTTGGGATTATCTGTCAGATTTAAGGTGGTCAATGAGTGTTCAATCCATTTCAGCAAAGATTTCTTTTCCTTAGCAGAAAATTTAAAAGTCTTATAACTTTTAGCTTTCCATAACGAATTAAAAAAATCGCGAGTAATATCAAATAAATCCTGAGGATAGGATGAAACCCATACTCCCCACTCCTTTATACCATCTAATAGAAAACTGTGAACCTTCTTTGGTAACCAGGCACTATCTGAGGAAAGAAGCCAAATTAGATATTCAAATACTTCATAAAATTTGGGTTTTGGTCCGCCTAGCTCTCCTTGAACGAAGTTACAGGCTATTATGGCCGAGTTATAGTTTCCAAAAGTTGGATGTCTGAGAGCAATTTCTTCAGAGCAGGCAGGTACTAGCTGGTTTTTGGTAAGAGCAGAGCCAAATGCTTTGTCGCCTTTTCTCATATTCTCGTAGTGTTTTACTGATAGGTTTAACATTTCCTCGAATTGTTCTTCGAATTCGCCTCCAAGACCTCTAATTGTAAGTTGAGGTGCATATATTGCTAGTAATTCTGGATGTTCATGGCACATCTCTTTCAACCCAGGTTGTGAACCTATAAACCCCAATACTTTGTCAGGTTTTGTGATTTGCGTTATTTCGTTATCATCAGCTTCTTTTTCCCAGCGCATTTGCATCGCCGTCCAGGCTAGCCAAATACCACGCTCTTTGCCACGTGAATCATGGCATGGCAAAGGGAATGTCCATCGTCCCCATATAGTATTTTCTGGTATCGCGAACCCCCAGCAGGGTATTCTGTTTGAAGCTTCTACTACGTCGAGCCACCATTCATCTGTAATGATTGGGGGGTCCATCCCAAATTTTATTAGTTCATCCCGTGCAGTCAGCAAAGGGCTTCCTTTAGGTCGAAGCTTTTTGAGCAGTTCCTTGTAAACAAAATCAAGCCCTCTCCTTGATTCAACAGCTTTTAGATCAGCAAGTGGTGGGGAGTATTCCAATATTTCCGAAGCCGTTATGTTGTGCCAAATTGGGAGGATAATTCTATTTTCTCCAGACATCTCGCGTGCAACTAGTCCATTTAACTCTCTCTGAGGCCATTTTTTCTTGAAAAATGAGGGGCTTAATACAACTATGCCATACGTAGATTTAGCTAAACCTTTATCTATAGACTCTCGAAGACTATCACCTATAGACAATGAGAATTCGTCGAACCATACTTCCAAATGGGCCTTTCTTAGCCTTTCTGCGAGTGGGCGGACGAAGCTGTCTTTATCCTCACTAGCATGACAAATAAACACATCGTACAACATATGAATTGCCTTTTATTTAAGGTAAAGTGAATTTTATGATTTGAACATTGTACTGGAAATCCATGTTGGTATATATTATCCCAGATAACCACTATATGTCATTATTTGCGCAAGCAGGAATCCAGTCGCCTGGACTCCTGCTCCCTGCTTGGCGTCAGGGACAAGTTTCGCGGGAGTGACATAAAAAATTTTAGGGGCACGGCATGCCGTGACCCTAAAAAAATGTCGTTAGCCGAATTTGTTCTCCTTGTGTTTTTGGGCGATGGTCTCGGCCAGGTTATCCAGGGCCTTGAAGTCGGCTTCTCGGGGGAAGCCTTTGCAGAGCACCGGCGGCAGTACCTCTACCTTCAGGTTAGGGAGCATGGCGGAGAGTTGCTCCACTGTCTTGCCTCCCCACCCGTAGGAGCCGATGATGGAGACAAATCTCAGTTTGGGCCTCAGAGCGTTTGCCAG
>CAISEW010000027.1 GCA_903884455.1 uncultured Chloroflexota bacterium
AACAGGTTGGTGAACGTCCACAGTATCTTATTCACCTCTTCATCTAAGCGCGTCAAAACTACCGGCAGCGATCTAGCCAAATCCCTGGCCTCCTGTGCCTTCTCGCCAGTAACAGGCTCACCATAGACAATCTCACCATCTTCAATCCACTTGTCAGTAATCACCTGCGGGTTCCTGATAAACTTGTCTCCCTGCTTAAGCACTGGCACCACCTTGCTAAGGTAGTTCTTCCTCAGCATCTTATAGGCACTCCACATCTCGCAGGAGACACAGCTCCACATGGCATCCTCTATGGATAGATACCAGGGGAGAAAATCTGATGAGCCGCCTACCGGAGCTGAGCCATGCCTCGGTCCCGCCTGTCCAAAAATAGCCAGGTCAGAGGCGATAGCCAAATCACAGGCACCACCAATCTCCTGTCCACCAGCTACCCTCATACCATTAACCCGGCAAATGGTTGGCTTTTGACATTGAAGGATAGCATCCACCATGCCGTTGAACAGGTCCATGTATTCACCATATTCCGCAGGCTTATTGGAATAATACTCGGCATATTCTTTGGTATTACCCCCGGTGCAGAAAGACCTGGTGCCAACTGCGGTAAAGACAACGGCCACAACGTTTCTCTGCATCTGGGCTCGGTGAAAGCCAGCTATTACCCCTTTCACCATTTCCGTGGTGTAGGAGTTTAACTGGTCAGGATTATTAAGGATAATCCAGGAACTACATAGACCCTCCACAGGATTTCCTTTAGGGTCAACAATTGGCCTCTCCTCATATATGGTGCATGGGGCCTCAGTGCCATAATGTTCCATGCCCCAAATATTATGGTCTTTTAGTCCACCTTCTTTAGGTAACCAATCTAAAGACATTCCTATACCTCCGCTTTAGTTTATTTAATTAGGTTAAAAATCAGGGGTTAACACTATTCTCTTTGTCAGTCTGCCCTTATGAGCTTCCTCAAATGTTTCCTTTATTGTGCTCATCGGTCTTGTCTCGATAAAGGGCTCTATCTGTATCTTGCCCTTCAAAACCATGCTAAGAACTTCGGGATAGTACTTAGGCAGACAACCCCACGAGCCCAAAATGTCAGCTTCAAACGCCATCAACCGGGACAGCGAATATTCATTCTTCTGCATACCAAAACCGCATATTATTAATGTGCCGACATACGATAGCAACTCAAGGGCAATCCTCTGCCCCGCCAGTGTCCCGGTCCATTCAAAAATCTTCCAGCCATAGTTAGAGGGTACTCCCTTTTCGTTACAATAGGCTCGCAATTCATCTCTAATAGCCCTGGTGTCTTTATCCGTTGAGCTCTGAATAACATGAGTCGCGCCAAAGTCGAGGGCTCTCTTCAGTTTCTCTGGGTTGCGGGCAATGCCAACTACCTCTTTAGCCCCGAGTGCCGAGCAAACTTGAGTAGCATAGACACCAAGCCCACCGGTAACCCCGATGACAATAGTTAAATCTCCAGGCTTAACCCCGGCCCTCATTGCTGCCTGATAGGGTGAAGTTACTGCATCAGCAATCACGGCAAAATGCGAAAGGGGCATCCCCTTCCTATTCGGAATTTCGCACAAATCTTGAGAGGGGACGACAATATGACTGGAAAAACCGCCATACAT
>CAISEW010000028.1 GCA_903884455.1 uncultured Chloroflexota bacterium
TAATATCTTATTAAAACGTTACAGCACCGTCAATAGTTTGTCAACAGTACTAATGTACTATCATATCATCTTTAATCACCCATCCTTTTCAAATTGACCCACTACCGCCCAACCACTGACATAACATTTTGCACTTCCCTATATGTTAGCTGTGCTTGGGTCGCCGGGGTATTCCTGGGTTCAAAGGTCAGCCCGCCCTTGCTGGCCTTATCCTTGGGCCTTATCCCCTTCGCACTTATACCTTTCCTCCCCAGCAGCAGGAAGACCTTAATAGTTGCCGGGTTATGCCTCCTTGCTCTCCTTGGCGGCGGACTTCGCTTCTCATCAAGCTTGCCTCCAGTAGACGATCATTCCCTCTGCTTCTATAACGACAAAGGAATCATGGAGATTCACGGCATGGTGGCAGAGGAGCCTGACATTCGGGATAGACTTTGCCTGCTGACATTTTCCGCCAGCGAAATAATTGTAAATGGCGAAAGGAAAGAGGTATTGGGAACTGTCTTAATTCAAGTACCTCGATACCCCGCCTACCGTTATGGGGATGTGCTTAATGTGACAGGAAAACTGGAGACGCCGGAACCATTTGATAACTTTGATTATAAAAGCTACCTGGAACGCCAGGGAATTTATTCAGTCATTTATTATCCCGGGGTAGAACTTCTAGGCCAGGGTGAAGGCTTGAAGCCTTTGCAGTGGATTTACTCCTTAAGAGAGCGGCTCTCCACTTCTTTAGCCAGAGCGTTGCCTGAGCCGCAAGGCTCATTGGCCCAGGGTATTTTGCTGGGATTGAGGAGCAACATACCCGATTCTCTCAATCAAGCCTTTTCCAGGACGGGGACAGCACACATATTAGCCATCTCAGGCTTGAATATCAGCATCGTTATCGCCATCCTCCTCAGCTTGGGCATCCTGGTTTTTGGCCGGCAGCGTTCCATATATATCTGGCTGGCTCTCGGAGTTATATGGCTTTATACCCTGCTCGCCGGGATGAATCCGCCGGTAATTCGGGCGGCAATTATGGGAAGCCTGTTTTTAATAGCTGAATATCTGGGGAGGCAGGGAAGTGCCATCATTGCCCTAGCTTTCGCCGCCGCGGTGATGGTGGGAATCCAGCCTCAGTTATTGTGGAGTGTCTCTTTCCAGCTCAGCTTTTTAGCCATGGCTGGGCTTATTTTCTTCTATCCTTATTTTCAGACGTGGGGAAGGAAAGGCGTTGCTCGCTTGTTTAAGAACAGGGAAAAGATTGTGCCCACAGCCAGTATAATAACTGACGGCTTTGCCTCAACCCTGGCAGCTATCGTGGCAGTGGGGCCACTTATTGCCTATAACTTTGGGGTGGTCTCTTTAGTCGGCCCGCCGGCAACCTTCTTCTCCCTGCCTGCTTTGCCTGTCATCATAGTCACATCAGCATTAGTCGCCTTCGTGGGGCTCTTCGCCCTGCTTGCCGCTCAAATACTGGGCTGGCTGGCCTGGCTCTTTCTCAGCTATTTTCTTTTGGTGGTCCGAGGCTTCGATGCCTTGCCCTACTCGTCTTTCCAGGTGGCCACTATTTCCACCTGGCATATCTGGGGGTATTATGTCATATTGGCTGGAGTTATAGCATTCCTTAACTACCGAAACCAGTTGGCTGATTTTTCCTCTAGGCTGACTTCAGGAATAAAGAAAGCCGCCCAAGGCATTCCTAAACCTCGCCTCGGCTTTTCTATGAAATGGCTTATCCCTCCCCTTTTGGTAGTAGCTATCCTGGTGTGGTCTGTGGCTTTGACCATGCCTGATGACAAGCTTCATGTGAGTTTTCTTGATGTGGGACAAGGAGATGCCATCCTGATTCAAACACCCAATGGCCAAGATATACTCATTGACGGCGGTCCTGCCCCCCAGAAAATTAATCTGGAGCTGAGCAAGAAGCTCCCCTTCTGGGATAGGACCATAGACCTCGTGGTTTGCACTCACTCTCAAGCTGACCATATCACAGGTCTGGTAGAGGTTCTGCAGAGATACAAAGTGAAGCAGGTGCTTGAGCCTGGAGTATCTTACAACTCCTCTATTTATCAGGAATGGTGCAATCTTGTTGAAGAGAAGCAAATAAAGCGGGATAAAGCCCAGGCGGGGCAGGAGATTGATTTGGGCAACGGATTCAAGTTGGAAGTGCTAAATCCGCCAGCAAGCTTATGGGAGGGGACCAGCGATGATGTTGATAATAACGGAGTTGTGCTACGGCTGAGTTGGGGCAAGGTCAGTTTCCTGTTTACTGCCGACATCAGAGAAGAAGTTGAATTCGCGCTTATCGGGCAGCGAGCTAATTTGAAAAGCACCGTGCTTAAGGTCTCACACCACGGCAGCAAGACCTCTACCACCTCGCAGTTTCTGGCTGCGGTCGCCCCCGAAGTGGCGGTGATTTCCGTGGGAGAAGACAACCCATTTGGGCATCCCAGCACTGAGGTATTGGAGAGACTGATTGACAGGCTGGGCGAGGATAATGTTTATCGCACAGATGAGGATGGCACCATCGAGTTCATTACCGATGGGGCAAAGCTGTGGGTGAAGGCAGACAGCTAGGAAATTTATTCGGTAGCCAGGCGCTCACAATGGGAGGCGTACTGCCGTAGCAAGACACCATGCAGGGTTGCTCCTGGCCCTCCTTCTACCGAGGTGCACCTTTCTGCTTTATCCTGTGAAGCGACAATCAAACTGCCGGGATAGCCCATCACAGGAACTGTGACGAAGCCCTGCCTTAGACCAGGATCTTCCCGTCCTTGAGGAAGAGAGTCCCATCTACACGCACTTCTCCGCCATCGCGGAGGTCGCACACCATATCCCAATGAATGGCTGACTTGTTCTTGCTCCCTGACTCAGGATAACCCTTCCCCAGGGCCAGGTGGATGGTCCCGCCGATCTTCTCATCGAACAGGATATTCTTGGTAAACCGCTGGATGCCGGGATTGGTCCCGAGGGAGAACTCGCCCACGTAGCGTGCCCCTTTGTCGGTCTCCAGCATCTTCAACAGAAATTCCTCGTTCTTAGCCGCCGTGGCCTTGATGACTTTCCCGTCCTTGAATTGGAGTCGGACATCCTCCACCTCACGGCCGAAGTGGCAGGCGGGATAAGTGTATCTAATATGCCCGTCCACGCTCTGCTCGATGGGGCCAGTGAAGACTTCCCCATCGGGGAAGTTCTCGTGCCCGTCGCAGTTCACCCACTCCCGGCCAGTAACTTCGAGCTTGAGATCGGTATCCGGGCCAACGACATGGATTTGCCTGGCCTTGTTCAGCCAATCAACCAGCCGCTGCTGTTTTTTAGAGACCGTCCTCCAGGCCTTGATTGGATCAGGTTCATGGACTAAGCAGGCTCTGTATACGAAATCCTCGAACTCGCGGAGCGACATCTCCGCGTCCTGAGCGAAGGCCTGGGTCGGGTAGAGGGTCCCAGTCCAGCGCAGCTCCTTCTTAGCCGCCCGCTCGAGCAATCGATCGGACAGGGGACGCATCGCCACTGACCGGCGAGATTGCTTGGCAGGGTCGGCACTGGTGAGCCGCTTAGTGTTCGCATCCGACCATATCCCAATGCTTGCGTCAATTTGCTCAACGATGTCCTTCATAAACGAAGGGACGTAATCGAGCTGGGCATCGCTGGCATAGGCGTACAAAAGCTCCTCTGCACCTTCCAGTCCAACCTGGAGAAAAGGGTGAGCACCGCGCTCCAGAACTTTCTGATATACAGCCAAAATCAACGGCGCACCCTCAGGGCCACCGGTAATCCGGACCAGCTGGTTCGGTCGCACTTTTACAGAATAATCGACCAGAATCTTAGCTACGGTTTCGACTCTTGGATCTGCCATTTCGCCTCCTTTGACGTGCTCATACTAGAATATGTCGGCAGTCTAGCAGGTGCCGTCGAGGGTAGTCAAACAGCCAATGACCCAGCGATAGTCAATGCACATCGCACAGATGAGGATGGCACCACCGAGTTCATTACCGATGGGGAGGGGCTTTGGCTAAGATTTACCAAGAGTGCAGAGTTGTAACCCTCTTTGACCGCGTCCGCTACTCACTCCAGGTGAGCTGTATTGCGATGGTAGAAGTAGGCAGGGATCCAATCACGAACGGCACCTAGCTTTCTCCTAAATTCCGTTGGCAGCCCGAGATATGAGATAAATACCCATAGATAATAGACTCGCCGCAGCAGCGCGGCAGCGAAACCATCAAAGACACGATCCCCTAACTGAGCCAACGCCAGATTCCTGCCCATATATATTAGCTGCCCCTTAAATTTGTAACGGAATGCTAGTTGCTCCCTACCCTGTATAGTACAGATGATGTTTCTGGCACAGGCCGGGCCCTGTCGCTGAGCTACCTGCTGGGTTGGGGGATAGGGTACTGAGCCATGCTCCTGTAATAAATAAGCGCAATCCCCGAGTACGTAGACCCCCGGTGACTCCGGGACTTCCAGATACTGATTCACCATAATGCGCCCACCCTTCGCCTTATTGAAAGGCAGCGATTCCACAACAGCTACCGGCTTCACTCCCGCTACCCAAATAACAGTGCGAGTCGGTATAGTCTGCCCATCAGCAGTCTGGATACCACCTGACCAGACCTTGGTAATACGAGTTTTCAATAAAACCTCAATTCCTCGAGAGCGCAGCCGGCTGATAGCCAGTTCTGCCATTTTAGCCTTCATGCCAGATAAGAGAGCATCTTGTGCCTCAACCAGGAGCACCCGAGTCTGGGACATCAGGGAAGGATAATCCCGTATCAGCGCCTTGCGCACAAAGTCCTGAATAGCCGCCACCAGTTCTACACCGGTGGGCCCGCCTCCCACCACCACAAAGGTGAGTAGTTCACGCTGGCGTTGTTCATCTCCTTCCCGCAATGCCGCCTCGTAGTTGTCCAAAATGTGATTGTGGATGCTGACAGCATCGCTCAGAGATTTCAAGATTAGCGAACTTTCCTCGACATTGGCCATCCCAAAGAAATTGGTAGTGCTGCCCAGTGCTACCACTAGATAGTCCCACTCCATCTCTCCATCATCGGTGCTGACCACCTTCTTTGCCACATCTATGCCCTGCACCCGGCTCTGCCTGAATTTAACTGGTCCGGTAGCACCCCCTTTTCTCAGCAGGGCATGCAAGGGGAAAGAGATATGACTGGGCTCAACGCTCCCGCTGACTACTTGCCATATAAAAGGCAGGGGATGATGATAATCCCGCTGATCTACCAGTGTTACCTCCAGCCCCGGTACACCAGCGGAGGCCTTTTTCAACTCCAGTGCAACACTAATCCCCACTGCACCCGCGCCCAGGATAAGCACTTTCTTCTTGTCTCCACCCATGGCCATCTCACACTAAAGGAATTTTTGCTCGCTTTAATAAGGTTAACTCTAGTTTATCCAGATGTCAATGAGAATATTAGGAGACTATCTACTAGTTACCACGTGTCATTGCGAGGTGTCCCGAGCGCAAGCGAGGGAACTCGCCAAAGCAACAATAGAACATTAACGTTTGTATTTTATGAGGGTTGCCTGAATCGCTTAATTGGAGTATTCTACTAAACGGGAACCATAGCCCAGCCGGTTAGGGCACAGGTAGCAAGAATATGGGACTAGAAACGGAAATTCGGTATCTGGATGATATGAAGATGGTCCTTTATGATAAGGCATGGACAAGAACTGCCCCCAATTTTGAGGTTTATTATATGCAGCGAGGGATCGAGGAAAAAAATGACTTAAGGTATGACATTACAATAATTCCGCCCAAGATGCTGGGCCAAGAATTTGCAAAAACAAAAGGACATTACCACATTGGGGAATGTCAAGAACTATATATTGTTTTGGAAGGAGAAGGGATTTTCTTAATGCAAAAGAAAGGAGAAGGGAAAATCCAGGATGTTTACTATGTGAAAGCAAAGAAGGGAGATTGTGTTTTAGTTCCTCCTTTTTATGGGCATGTAACAATAAATCCCGGTTCCAAAACATTGAAAATGGGAAATTGGATATCCAAAGAATACATGGCTGATTATGAAAGTATTGAAACAAAAGGGGGATTGTCGTATTACTACACGCAAGCCGGCTGGGTCCAAAACAAAAATTATGAAGAGGTCCTCAAACTCCATTCCGAAATGCCTCTAAAATCAATGCCCAGAAACTTAGATTTTCTAAAATGGTCTAACCCTAAATAAAAAAGACCTTATCGTCGGTTGTCGGGCTAAACTCAGAAATATAGATAGCTTTCAGGTGGTTTCAGGCGCAATTAGAGTGTAGTATCTCTTCCAGAACCACTTTCCATCTATCCCCCAGGAGCCTAGTGTCCAACTTGATTTGTGTGGCGCCTATTTTAACTGCGCCATCAAGATATTTACTCATAACTTCCCCTGCCCCTCTTATCTTAAGAGGGGAATTAATGGTCTGGGGCTTTATGACAATTTGCCTGCCCTGTGTGGAAATAGAGCTTATCTTAGCCCTCATAGCCAGAACCTTGATTTTCACAATGTAAAGAAGATTGTCCACAGGCTCGGGCAAAGGACCGAATCTATCTTCAAATTCCTGAGCTATGTCGGCTACCTCTTCAATATGTTCCACCTTGGCCAGTCTGTGGTAAAGGCTTAACCGAGTATTTAGATTGGAAACATACTCTTCCGGTATGTGGGCGGCTAAGCGCAGGGATATGCTGGGAGATTGCTTCGCTTCGCTCGCAATGACACTCGTCCTCACTTCGCCAGCTTGCTTGGCTTTCAACTCCTCCACTGCCTCAGCCAGCAACTGGCAATAAAGGTCAAAGCCCAGGGCCGCGATATGCCCGCTTTGCTTGACACCTAAAAGATTGCCCGCTCCCCGAATTTCCAGGTCCTTCATGGCGATACCAAATCCCGAACCTAGTTCGGTAGCCTCGAAGATAGTCCTGAGCCTCTTATAAGCCTGGGGGGTCAGCTGCTTCCCCTCTTCAAAGAAGAAATAAGCATAAGCCTGGTTGATGCCCCGCCCCACCCTACCCCTCAACTGATAAAGCTGAGCTAGGCCGAACCTGTCCGCCCGGTCAATAATCAGCGTATTAACATTAGGCATATCCAGACCTAACTGGATAATAGTGGTGGTCACCAGAATGTCATACTTGTCAGCGATAAAATCCGTCATCACCTTTTCCAATTGCTCTTCAGGCATTCGCCCATGAGCTATGGCTATTCGAGCCTCGGGCACTAAATCCTGTAATTTTCTGGCAGCCCAAGCAATGCTTTGAACGCGGTTATGAACAAAGAAGACCTGACCATTCCTCTCCAGTTCACGCAATACCACCTGTCTGACCAGAGTGTCATCATAACCCCCGACATAGGTCTGGACAGACAGGCGTTCTTCAGGAGGCGTTCCCACAACGCTCATATCTCTGATTCCGGTTAAAGACATGTGAAGGGTGCGCGGGATGGGAGTAGCACTGAGAGCCAAAGTGTCCACTTCCTTCCTTATTTGCTTGAGTTTTTCCTTCTGCACCACGCCAAACTGTTGTTCTTCATCGATTATCGCCAGTCCCAGGTCTTTGAACACGACGTCTTTTTGCAACAGGCGATGAGTGCCAATGCATATATCCACAGTGCCATTGGCTAAGCCTTCCAGGATTTCCCGTTCTTTTTCCGGCAGACAGAAGCGGCTCAACATTTCTACTCTTAAGGGAAAGGTTTGCAACCTCTCAGTAAAGGTAATGAAATGTTGCTGAGCCAACACTGTGGTCGGGACCAGAATAGCCACTTGTTTATTATCCATAACCGACTTAAAGGCAGCACGCAATGCTATCTCGGTTTTGCCATAGCCCACGTCTCCACAGATGAGCCGGTCCATGGGCTTAGCTTTTTCCATGTCCTCCTTCACTGTCATAATTGCCTCAATCTGATCCGGTGTTTCCATATAGGGAAATGATGCCTCTAGCTCCTGTTGCCATAGTGAATCTGTAGAGAAAGCGAAGCCCGGAGCTACTTCCCGAGCAGCATAAAGGTCAAGTAGCTCCTGAGCAATTTCCGCCACTGATTCTTTAACCCTGTTCTTGGTCCTTTGCCATTCCGGGGTTCTCAAAC
The DNA here is from genome assembly GCA_903884455.1 of uncultured Chloroflexota bacterium. GTDB lineage: Bacteria > Chloroflexota > Dehalococcoidia > GIF9 > AB-539-J10 > RBG-13-51-36. The sequence continues at coordinate 8,058 of CAISEW010000028.1, forward strand.
GGCTCAAGTGTGGTGCCTGGTCGCCAGCACCGATATAGCGACTAACGCGGTCTATCCGTTCAGTAGGCACATAGAGCCTGTCACCAGCGGCATACTCTAAAACAAGGTATTCTCTCTCAATTCCATCGGAGGACATCCTGGCCAGACCATGGAACCTGGCGATGCCATGGTCAACATGGACGACATAATCGCCGGGAGCTAATTGAGGAAGAAACCATTGGTGAGGTATTGGCCTCTTCCTGCCTGCTCGCGGCTGCTTCACAAAGCCAAAGAGCTCAGCATCAGTGATAAGGGTCAGCCTGTCATCCATCACCCAGCCTCCGTCCAGTGAACCCTGGAGCAGGGTGATTGAACCGGGCGGAGGTATCTGTTCTATCTGTGATGAGGGCGAAGTATGAATGTCCTCTTTCTGGAGGAGTTCAGCCAAACGATTTGCCTGATGGCTGACTACGAACACGCGCTGTCTTTGTTCCACCATTTGCCCAGCTGTTTTGAGGAACCTTTCCAGTTGGCTGCCATAACTCTGAGCTCTGATGAAGGGCAAAGCCTGTCCAGAGCCCTGGGCGGCATCCCATGTTGCCAGCGCCAGGCGATGCCTTTCTTTCATCTGCGACTCTAATTCCTCCCAGGTGAGATAAGGAGAGGGAAAATCCCGAGGCAGCTCGCCTTTCTCCATCTTTGTGGCCCTTAATTCTTGTGTTTCCTCGCTTAGCCTAATGACGGCAAGTTCAATTCCTTCAGGGTCATCGAGAACAAGTAAGGCATCACTGCCAAGATAGTCAAGGACGCTGCCAGCCACCACCTCAGAGTTATCAGCCATTGGCATAAACTCTCTAGCCGGGGTGACAATCAATGAGGATACGAGGCTGGTTGAGCGCTGGCTTTCCGGGTCAAAGCACCTCATGCCCTCTATCTGGTTGCCAAAGAACTCTATGCGAACTGGCAACTGGCTGCAAGGGGGGAAGACATCAATAATGCCACCCCGTTTGTTCATCTGTCCGGGCACTTCGACAACGTCCTCCATTTCGTAGCCCATGCTTTGCCATCGGCGCAGTAGATCCAGGGGGTCAGCAGCCACGCCCTGCTTTAGAATATGGCAGGCAGCCACAAAATCTCTTTGCGGGATGGTTTTACTCATGATTGCCAGAGCCGAGGTTACTATCAAGGGCGATTTATCGACTTTTGTCCCTTCTTGTTTGTCATTGCGAGGCACAGCGTGCCGAAGCAATCTCGGCGAGGGATGGGAGGACTGGTAAAGGGCTAAGGTGGCTAATGCCCTCAACCTCTCCAGCATTTGATAGCTAACAGCCGATAGCTGAGAACTATCATAAGGCAGGAAGTCGAGCTCAGGGAGACGATGCAACTCGGCCGAAGGTGAACACCAGACTCGAAGCTGCTCATGAAGCTTTCGGGCAGTTTCAGGCTGACCAGTCACCACCATGAAGGGCAAATCAAGCTCTTCGTAAAGAGCGGCAATCAAGTAGGGCCTGGCGGCATCAAGTATGATTGCCTTATGCTCACCTTTTACTGTGGACAGCTCCCCCACCAATTGCCTGTAAGCAGGCATTTCCTTGAGCAAAGAAAGCAAACAAGAGAGATTCGTCTGTTGTCCTTCGTTAGCCACTCTCTTTCCTTTAATATCCCCCTTTAAGATAAGGGCCCCTTCCTTTCATAACTCTCCTGACCCCTCTTACCTTAAGAGGGGGAATGTAGAAATAAACTTGGCGGTGACTAAGCTAAGCCTACAACTTCTTCCTGAGCGAATTCACCTTCTCCTTCATGCCCTGAGCCCTGTCTCGCCGGTCGTCAATTTTAACCGTGGTCAGCACCCTGGCAACCCCTTCCCCAAAGGTCCCTTCGTGCATCTTCTTTACCACTGCTAGAATCCTGTCTAAGTCACCTTCTATAATTGTCCCCATTGCAGTTATCTCGTACTTTATACCCTTTTCCCGTTCCAGGACCTTAACTGCCCGTGCCACATATTGGCTGACTGAAGGAGTTTTTGTTCCTAACGGGACAACGCTTACCTCGGCTATTGCCATTCTCTCACCTCCTGACACATCTAGATTTTTATGTCAACTAAACAGGTGCCCTTTCGCCCCACTCGTCGGAGAACCTCTGTGCTTAGTGCTATTTTAGCAGCAATGATAAAATAACTAGAAACATATGAAGGAATTAATTGAGAGCCTGGCCAGAAAGGCTGGCGATACCCTGATGAAGCATTTCCGCCAGGACTGGGCTTTGCTTAAAGAGCGAAGCCCGGCTAAGGAAGCAGCCACCAAATATGATAAAGAGGTGGACAGGTTAATTGTTGAAAAAATTAAGAGACGTTATCCTCACCACAGCCTGCTCACTGAGGAAGGCGGTTTTCTCGAGGGCGACCCTGATTGGCTTTGGATTGTAGATTCTTTGGATGGCACAGGTGATTTTGCCAATTTCAACCCTTTCTTTTCCGTGTGCATAGCCCTGATGCACCACAGCGAACTTCTATTGGGGGTAATTTATGCCCCGGCGATTGATGAGTTTTACTTTGCTGAAAAGGGCCAAGGTGCTTACCTAAACGGGGTAAAGATTCGAGTATCCGATGTAGCAGACCTCAGCCAGAGCTACATTTTCTACTGTGAAGGCGGAGAGAGAAACCGGGGGAGAACAGGCGAGCTTCTGCATAAGGTCTACCCCGGGGTTACCGACATACGCAAGCTTGGTTCGGCTGGGCTGGAAACAGCCTGGGTTGCCGCCGGCAAAGGAGAGGCTTACTTCACCACCAGGATTGAGCCCTGGGATGTCGCCCCCGGTGTCTTATTAGTTCAAGAAGCTGGTGGCAAGGTTAGCGATTTTCAGGGCAATCCCTGGAAGCCTCAAACAAGCGACCTTTTATTCTCCAACAAAAAGCTTCACGAGAAGATATTGAGTCTGATTTCTTCTCAGTGATGTAAAGGAGGCGGAATGAGCGAGGCGAGAGTTTTCATCGTTGCCCAGTCCCAGGAAAAGGGCTATGTTAAGCTGGTATTCAAGCCCGGAATCACGCCTGACGAGCTTGAGCTAGAGGGGGCAAGGTTCGGACAGTGGCTATTGGATAACAGCTCGACTTCTTTCCTCAAAGGCCTGCACCACTTATTCGACGAAGCCGAGATAACCAAGAAGGTAGGCTTGGGCTATTAGCGGACTCTTATTATGTCAATAGAGAAAGCAATCATAAAGACAATAGAAGGAAAAGAGATTACCCTAGCAGAACAAACTCCCATCCCATGTTTTCGCTGTGGCATTTGCTGCACCTGCTATCAACCTCCGCTTACCGCCGAAGATATAGAGAACATTGCCTCTGTGCTGGGAATATCAGGAGCAAAGTGCATCTCTAAGTATGCCGTGAAGGTGCCAATAAAGGAAGGTTACCTTCTCAAGCAAATAAAGAAAGGCTGTATCTTCCTGGCCTGGGATGCGGATGGGAAAGCCCGCTGCACCATATATCCCTCGCGTCCTAAAGCTTGTCGGGAATGGATCCCCAGCCTTGCCAAACCCGAATGCCTCGAAGGATTAGTAAACTCAAGTCCGAAGGGCAAATAATGCTGCTGGAGGAACTCTTCCCGTCCTATGAGGAGAAAAAGGAGCTATACCTGTCTCTGGAGAAAGTTCCTCCTCAGTCCTAACCTTCTGCCCGCTCAGACCTGTCTTGAGGCGAAGTCGAGGGGTTAAACTCCACGTGTAAATTTCCATCCTTAACAACTCCACCGAGATTGCTGCGGCTGACTAAAGTCAGCCTCGCAACGACAGAAAGGGGGGTCATTGTGAGCCCCGACTGGTCGGGGCGCGGCAATCTCTGGGATTGAGAGGCGAAGATAAACCTCGGCACCTTTTCACAGAGGAAGCAGCGAAGAATCCAACCACGCTCAGGGTAAACTCCACGTGTCAATTTCCATCCTTAACAGCCCCACCGAGATTGCTTCGGCTGACTAAAGTCAGCCTCGCAACGACACGGGGGTTTCATTGCAAGCCCTTCTCTCTTGTCATTGCGAGCGAAGCGCGGCAATCTCTGGGATTGGGAGTCGCCGCCCATATTGCGGTTGTGCGCTCATCGGTGATAAAGTTGTCCAATTAACATTAAGTATAAAACAGAGTCTGGCATTAATTTAGTAAGCAAAAAGGAGGCCAAAGATGAACACGTTTGCGGGAAAAGTAGTACTGGTAACCGGCGGGAGTTCCGGCATCGGCCGCGCCGCGGCAATCAAATTTGGAGAACGGGGTGCCAGGGTGATGGTGGCTGCCCGTAGAGAAAAGGAGGGAAAGGAAACGGTGGAGATGACAAAAAAGGCCGGCGGCGAAGCGCTGTTTGTTCAAACTGATGTGCGGATTGCTTCCCAGGTTGAAAACATGGTGCAACAAACCATTAAAAAATACGGCCGCCTGGATATCGCCTTTAACAACGCCGGAGTAGGCAGCATAATGGCCCGCCTGATACGGACGACCGAAGAGATGTTTGACGAGGTGGTGGACACCAACTTCAAGGGCGTCTGGTTGTCCATGAAATACGAAATACCGGTGATGCTGGAGCAAGGTGGCGGAGTCATCATAAATAATGCCTCCATCGCCGGAGTGTCCACCGCGGAAAGATTGTCCGTCTATAGCGGAAGCAAACACGCTGTCGTGGCTATCTCCAAGGCAGCGGCGACTGAATATGGCAGGGACAACATCCGGGTAGTCGCCGTCTGCCCCGGTTGGATCAAAACCGCCATGACTGAAGAACTCCGTGCCCGGAAAGACGCCGATGCCATACAGGGCAACATACCTCTGAAGAGATGGGGTGAACCCGAAGAAGTGGCGGAAATGGTAATCTGGCTGGCCTCGGGTGCTGCCTCCTTCGTTACCGGCGGCGCCTTCGTCATCAGCGGAGGGATGAACGTGTGACGCTCTGTCAAGGCTGGATAAGAAGACCTGAGAACTCGCGCAGCCGCTTATCCTGTTAGTCCTAAGATTTTAGCGGCGTTGCCGCCCATTATTCCTGCGATTTCCTCGTCTGTAAACTCGATTCCTTGCTCCTTCACTACGTCGGGAATTTCGGTAAAGGCTTTGACCCACCTTTCTTGATTAATTAGCAACTTCAGAAAGGGGTAATCACTGCCGAACAGCACTCTCTGCCAGGAGACCGAGTCTAACAATGTCCTCAGAGCTCTGTAAAATTCCAGAGGGCGGAGAAGTCGTGGCTGCCATACAGATAAATCGAGGTAGACATTCGTTGTGTTGTTACAGATTGCCACTGCTTCCGAGTACCAGCATCCACCGGTATGCGCCAGAATGATGGGCAGGTCAGGAAAGTCCATGGCTACCTCCTGCGCATAAATGGGTTGGCAATATTTAAAATGAAATGGTTTCAACACCTCCCCAGTATGGAGCAGAACAGGAACCTCATATTCTAATGCCTTCTCATAAATGGGATAACATGCCTTATCGTTGGGATAGAAACCGGCTGCCGTATGGAATTTAATCCCCTTCATGCCATATTCCTTGAGAAATCTGTCCACCAATTCGGCAGCTTTATTTCTTCTGGGGTCTATGCCGGCAAAAGCAATTAATCGCTGGGGATATTTCTCCACCGCATCAGCATAAACCTTGTTTATCACCTCAATACTTAGCTTGGGTTCACCAAGGCCGCGAGCCAGACCCCAATCAATCGCCAACAGCACACTTTTATCAATCCCGGCAGCATCCATATCTTTGACCATCATGTCACCGGAAATATCCCAGAACTCCGGCAATCGTCTTTGCACCTTTTCCAATGGCCTATTAACCCGCAGCGCTGCAAGCTCCGCCCAGCCATCCCAAAAAGGCTTAGCAACACTATCATAATCGCAAAGGTGAGTATGAACATCGATAATCATATCGTCCTCCTCAAGGCGTCTTGTGTTTTCTTGATTATACCATCACCCACCCGCTAACCTTAATCGGAAAGATTCCGTCACCCTGCCGCTGCCTCATGTCTCCTTGCCCGCGGATTTTCGATATTCATCCAGGGTTTTCATCATAGCCAGGTAATCCGGCTGTCCTGAGCCTTTCTTTCCCCCCAGCCACTGCTCCAGCGCCTTGATAATGATTTCCCGAATTGGTTTACCCTGCTCGACAGAGGCTAATTTTACCGCCTTGAGAAGTTCCTCACTTCCCAAATCTACGGTTATTCTCGTCCCTTTAGACATACTCACCTCCCCTACCCAATTTTATAGCATAAAATCACGAAAACATAGCACATTGGGCTCGGAGGTGTGGCATCAGCCACCGCCCTGAATCCCAGTAACGCCGAGTCCGAGCTAGCCCGCCGAGTTTCCGGGAAGCTAGGCTTTAACATAGAGGTAGCCCAGCGGCGAATGAGCGAATTAATAGCCAAGGGAGTTTTGCGGCGAGAGCCAAAGGGAAATAGCCTGCGGTGGGAGTGGAGCGATACTCAAAAACTCAAACTGGCTAACGAGGTCATGCCTGCTACATCATGCGAGGCTTGATGTAGTAACTCTTCTTTAAGAGCATTTATGTGCCTGGTTTTGCTGCAAAGACCAAAGAAATTTAAGAAGATATCCCATTAACGAAATCCGCTATGGCTTTATTGACCGCTTCCGGCTTCTCAGCAAGGACAAGGTGGCTAGCTTGGGGAATAATCACCACCCTGGAGTTAGCGAGCTTGGCTCCTAAGTAATTAGAATATTTCACAGGGGTCATTGCATCCAATTCACCACAGATAATAAGGGCCGGTAGCTTTATCTCTTGAACTTTGTCCATGATGTCAAACTTATCACAGCAAAGGAAGTCATTGAGCATGACGGCAGGACCAATAGCCTTCTGTTTTTCTACGACTTCCCTTTTATAATCCTCTGGGGTTAAGCGATAGATTTCTTCCACTAGTTGATACCACTCTCGGGGATTGCCCTTAATAGCCTCTTCACATGGGGCTAAATACCTAGGGTGAACTCTGAGCCGGGCTCCGCTGCCGATGATGATAATCCCCTTCAACTCCTGGGGGTATTTCAGGGCATACATCAGAGCTATAGCCCCACCTAAGGAGTGTCCAGCCAAGACCATATCTTTATATCCCCTCCCCTTGATGTACTTCCTGAGCCAGTCAACACATTCCTCTGCGCTCTTAAGGGGTTGGCCATGGGGATGTCCTGGTAAGTTGACAGCATGGCTATCCGGGAAGTAGTCGGTTTGATAGCGCCAGATGTCCCCGTAAGCGCCTGAACCGTGGACAAAAATGATGTTCATTTCCTTATCTGGTAAGATATTATTAATAAAGAAGGGAGGTGTCAATTCCGATATGATGGAAATCCAAAGTGTCTATTTTCTTGAATCAGGCAGTGCAAACACTGAGAAAACCCTGGAAATAGCCAAGAAGAGAGCCGAGGAGTTAGGGATAAAAACCATAGTGGTAGCCTCTACCAGCGGGGAAACTGGGTTGAAGGCGGTGAAGGCGTTCGCCAACTATAAGGTAGTGGTAGTTACTCATACTACAGGGCTGCAGGCACCCGATGTTCAGGAATTAACCCCGCAAAACAGGGCTAAGATATTGGAGAATGGGGGATTAATTCTGACTGCCACCCATGCCTTTGGCGGGGTGGGCAGGGCAGTGCGCCGTAGGTTCAATACTTATCAGGTGGATGAGATTATAGCTCACACTTTAAGGGTCTTTGGGCAGGGCACCAAAGTAGCCTGTGAGATAGCCCTTATGGCTGCCGATGCCGGTCTCATAAGGACAGACGAGGAGATAATCTCTATCGGCGGTACAGCGAAGGGAGCAGATACAGCACTGGTCGTTAAGCCAGCTCATACCCACGACTTTTTTGAGTTGAAGGTCAAGGAAGTCCTGTGCAAGCCAAGGTGATAGACTGTTTTATTTGCCTTAGTGAATAAGTCAAACCACAAACCTGCTGGAGAAAAAATGAATAACGGGTTACAATAAAGGGCTAATTTAGAATAATCGCACCGATGGAAGGAGATAAGCAATGATAAAGAGCCAAAATTTGTTAACCGAGGTTGAATCCAAGGAGCTTCTTAAGAAAGCAGGGATACCCGTTGTTGAAGCGAAGCTGGCTCGAAGTAAAAAGGAGGCTATTTCCGTAAGCAAGGAAATGGGCTTCCCTGTAGTGTTGAAAATAAGCTCCCCTGATGTGGTTCACAAAAGTGATTCCGGCGGTGTTAAATTAGGACTAGCCAACGCTACTCAAGTAGGCAAGGCTTACACCGAGATTATATCCTCCGTTAAACAGGCATACCCTGAAGCTCAAATTGAGGGTGTATCGGTGCAACCGATGGCTCCGTCAGGAGTGGAAGTGATTGTGGGCATGAGCAAGGACCCACAATTCGGTCCCGTACTCATGTTTGGTCTCGGCGGTATACTGGTAGAGGTGTTAAAGGATGTCTCCTTCAGAATAGTCCCGGTTACCGAAAGGGATGCCCGGGAAATGATTAGAGAAATAAAGGGATATCCCATACTGGAAGGGTACAGGGGACAAAAGCCAGCCAGCATCCCGGCATTGGAAAAGCTAATAGTCAAAGTGTCTCAGTTTGTCGAGAAAAATCCTCAAATAAAAGAGCTCGACCTTAATCCCATATTCGCCTATCCTGATAAGGCTGTAGCTGTTGATGCCCGAATAATCCTGGAATGATAATCTAAAGGCCACTGTCCCGATAACCAGAGGTTATTAAATTTGGATTTCACCAGCCATATTGAAGTTGCCGAGGCTTAACTTTGTTTGAGGAAAAGCTTAAGGAATTTGAGCCTATCTTTTACCCCAAATCCATTGCCGTCATCGGGGCATCGGCTACCTCGATAAAAGCCGGCTCTTTATGGGTCTGGGCCTTGCGTTCCGCTGGTTTCCCGGGACTCATTTATCCCGTTGGTGCCAGCGGCGGCCAAATCGCCGACCTCAAAATTTTCCCTAACCTCAGGCTAGTCCCTGGAGAGGTAGATTACGTTATTGTAGCCATTCCTCGACAATCTGTGTTGGAGCTCCTCGATGATTGCGCAGCCAAAAATGTCAAAGCTGTTCAATTCTTCACCGCTGGATTCAGTGAAATAGATGCACAACAGGGACGCAAGCTAGAGGAACAAATGCTCGAGAAGGCGCGACAGGGAAACCTTCGCATCATCGGTCCAAATTGCATAGGTGTATATTGCCCGGAACATAAAATCCCATTCCTCCTGGGGATACTCGGTGAAAGTGGTTCCGTAGGCTTCGTTTCCCAGAGCGGTGGCATCGCTACCAAATTAGTGACAAACGGGATAGCCCGCCATATCAACTACAGCAAAGGAGTCAGCTTTGGCAACGGCATTGATTTGGATGCCAGCGATTTCTTGCAATACCTGGCTGCTGACCCCAAAACCAAGGTCATTGGTGCCTACCTCGAGGGAACAAGAGACGGAGCCTGTCTTTTCAACACTATGAAAGAAGTAGCCAAGGTCAAGCCTTTAGTTGTCTGGAAAGGAGGGAGAACAGAAGCTGGCGCTCAGGCTGCCATGTCCCACACTGGTTCTTTAGCCAGTTCAGCAGCCATCTGGTCAGCAATGTTGAAGCAATCTGGCGCCATAGAAGTGCATAGTTTAGAAGAATTGACCGACACCCTGCTTATATTCCAACAGCTTAGACACTGGCAAGGTACCCGCGCAGCCATTATTGGCGGTCTAGCTGATGGGGGCGGCGGCAATTCGGTAGCCGCTGGCGATGCCTGCATGGAAAATGGGCTCAAGGTCCCACCTCTCTCCTTTGAGACAAAGCAAAAACTGAGTGAGCTCCTGGGAGAAGTAGGCAGCATCCTGCGTAATCCGGTAGATGTAAGCCAGGCACAATTCCGAGGCCTAGCAGCTCTATTTCAAGCCATAGATTTAATAGCAAGGGATACTATTATCGACATCGTCTTAATTCAAGAGGATATAGACATCCTCTTACCAATTTACTCCCGGAAAGGACTGGAAGAAATAAACGAATTCTTTATAGAGCTTGGAAGCAGGCAAAATAAGCCCATAATAGTCGTTTTACCGTCTGGCTCCGCTGAGCCAGAAAGATTGCAGATAGAGCAAAAGCTCCTCGCAGCTTCCATCCCAGTCTTTTGCTCCATGGAACATGCTGCTAAAGCTATTTGCAAACTTAACAAATATTCTTGCCGGCAGGAGGCTAAATAAAGCCAGCCGCAAAAAACTGCACCTCTTCACAAACCTGATAACCCCACAATAAGAATTTCGAATCCGAATCATGATACAAAATTCTGTTTCTTGTGCTCTTCTGAAGACATTAGATAAATTAGCCCGACCTTTTCCCTCCCTGGCAGACGTTATCCTGATGAAATGTACTCCCATTTATAAGCCAGAATAACAATGCTCAAGGAAGGTCAATAGACCTTTACAATGCTTGCGCCACAAACTATAATGCTCAGTCATGTCTTTCATAAAAAGCGGCAATTTACTTGCCACCCTGGCTAAGATATCCCACCTGTTAGCTATCCAGAAAAAGCAAGGCTATATCGTTGGTGGCTTCATCCGCGATTGGCTTTTGAAAAGAGAGACCAACGACATAGATATTGCTGTAAACGGTGACGCCATAAGCATAGCCCGGAAAGTAGCCGAAGAAATAGGGGGCACATTTGTGCTCCTTGACGATGTCAACAATGTAACTAGAGTGGTGGTGATTGAAGATGAGCAGCCAGGAAAGACTTCACAAAAGCAAGAATCGCATGGTGCAGAGTGGCATTTTGATTTCTCTTCTTTTACTGGAGCTATTGAATCGGACCTTGCCCGCCGCGATTTCACCATAAACGCCATGGCTCTGGAACTTAGCCAATTTGTCACTGCCAGCACAGCCACCACTAAGAGTTCCCGAAAATCGGCAAAATTGGTGGCTGAAAAGCGACCTCCTTTGAAGATTATCGACCCCTTTTCCGGCAAGGAGGATTTGAGGGATAAAATAGTGCGGGGGGTAAGCGAGCAAATATTTGAAGCCGATGCCGCAAGACTCTTGCGGGCAATAAGGTTGGCTGCCGAGCTTGACTTCACTATAGAGCCAAACACAGAATCTTTAATCTGCCGCTATTCCCAGGCTATCACTGAAGTCCCTGGGGAGAGGGTTAGAGAAGAGTTACTGCGTTTGCTCAGTCCGCCACGAGCTGCTTACTATCTGAGATACTTAGATAAACTTGGCTTACTACTCGCCCTAATCCCCGAGCTAGCAGAGAGCAAGGGAGTTGAGCAACCAACAGTGCACTTCTGGGATGTCTTCGAACACTCTTTACAGACCGTAGCTGCGGTAGAATTCCTCATCAGAGAAAGCGATTGGGAGTACAGCAACGACGATATGCTAACTACTGCTCCCTGGTCTGACGTAATAGAGAGTCACTTGTCCCAAGAAGTTTCCAGCGGAAGTAACCACAAGGTTCTACTCAAGTTAGCTGGGCTATTCCATGACGTTGCCAAACCAATGACAAAGTCTATTGATGATACAGGGAGAGCCAGATTTTTAGGGCATACCAAGCAAGGAGCTGCTATGACTGCGAACATTTTGGAACGGTTGCGATTTAGCAATCGGGAAATAAGAGTGGTGGAAGACCTTGTTTATCATCACCTCCGTCCAGCTCAGATGGCAAATGATGAATTGCCTACTCAACGGGCAATTTATCGCTACTTTCGAGATACCTGCGAGGTCGGCATTGATATTCTATTCCTGGCTTTAGCCGATTATCTGGCCAGCCGCGGGCCCCTGGCATCCATGGAAGAATGGAGAAAACATTGCCAATTGATAAACTACATACTGACGGAGCATGACAAGCAGCAGGCCAAAATCTTGCCGGTGGAACTCATTGATGGACATGATATAATGGATGCGTTTGACTTAGCACCAGGACCACTGATTGGCAAGCTCCTCGCCATGGTCAACGAGGCTCATGCCAGCGGTGAGTTAAGCACTAGAGAAGAAGCTTTGGCGCTGGTGCAAAGAAAACTGTCACTACGGGGACAGCGCAGCAATCCCTCTGAAATGGAGGTTAGATAGTTGGCAAAAAGAAATATTTATCTGCTGGTATTCATCCTCGTCCTATTTGGTTTTTGCCTGTGGTCAGTCGTGCCTTTAGACCGGAATGTATTCGGCAGGAAAGGGCTGTCCCTGGGGCTTGACCTCGCCGGGGGAAGTTATCTTGTGTACCAGGCTGACATTAGCCAAAATGAGTCTGGCAGCGAAGCGCAGATTATGGAGGGGGTAAAGGGAGTGATTGAACGACGCATCAATGCTTTGGGAATAAGCGAGCCTGTCGTCAGCGTACAACAACAAGAAGGTAGTTATAGCATTGCCATTCAGATAGCGGGTGTCAACGAAACTGAGAAAGCCAAGGAAATGATTGGGCGTACTGCCTTGCTCGAGTTTCGGGAACAGGATGCCGGAGGAAATTGGACTGTTGCCACAGGCACAGTGAATGGCGAAAATTTAACCCTTACCAGTAAATATTTTAAGGTAAACACTTCCATTACTGTAGACCAATATGGCAAACCGCTATTAGTATTTGAGTGGGACGCAACGGGAGCACAGCTTTCCAAACAAATAACAACCCGCCTTCTCGGAAAACAGCTAGCTATCTACCTTGGCGATGAGCCGCTCCGGGGAGAGGATGGTCATATCATCGCTCCGGTGGTTCAGGCGGTGATAGAAGACAAGGGACAAATTGAAGGACTGAGCCTGGCTGATGCCGATGAGCTATCTCTATTACTTAACGCCGGGAGAATGCCTGTTTCCTTGGGGCGCTGGGTAGAACAAGGTGGCAGCAAAGTCTTCGAGGCAGATGTCCCCTTATATGAAAAGACTGTTGACGCTACCTTGGGGGCTGATTCCATAAAGAAAAGCATATTCGCGGCAGAGATCGGAATAGCCGTTCTAGTGTTATTCATGCTCCTTTATTATCGTTTTCCTGGTTTTATAGCTTGCCTTGCCCTGGGGATTTATGGCGTTGTCATCCTAGCAATCTTTAAACTCATCCCAATAACACTGACCCTGCCTGGTATCGCCGGCTTTATCGTTTCTTTTGGCATGGCCGTAGACGCCAACGTCCTTATCTTTGAGCGTATGAAGGAGGAATTGCGAGGCGGACGTAGCTTAGGTGCTGCCGTTGAGGCCGGGTTCAACCGCGCCTGGACCGCTATCAGAGATAGCAATATCACCACTTTCATTGCCTGCATTGTTCTCATCTGGCTGGGTGGCTCGCTAGGTGCCCTAATGGTCAGAGGTTTTGCCATAACCTTATTTATCGGTGTTGCTATGTCCATGTTCAGCGCCATAACCATCACCAGAACTTTCCTGCGCTTTATCCCGAAAAGCCGGTTAACCACCAGTCCGACAGCTTACGGAGTGAAACTATGATTGATTTTGTTGGCAAGAGAAGATGGTTCTTTTTTATCTCAGCACTACTGTTCATCGTGAGCATAGCCTCCTTAGCCATCTTTGGGCTCAAACCCGGGATTGACTTCTCTGGTGGCACATCCTTGACTCTGGAATTCAGTTCTCCAGTAGAGCAAAACCAATTGCGCCAGGAAATGGCTAACCTGGGATATAGTGAGGCCACTATTCAGAAGACGGGTCCAGGTAGCTTCTTAGTTCATCTCAGGGAAATTTCAGCTCAGGAAAGAGACACGTTACGGGACAACCTGGAAACAAACCTCGGAACTCAACTTAATGTCACAGATTATTACTCTACCTCAGCAACGGTAGGTGCTAGTACGGCACGCAATGCCGGTATTGCCGTCATAATATCCGCTATCGGGATGCTAATCTACATAGCCTGGGCATTCCGTAAGATGCCCAAGCCCTTCCGCTGGGGCATGAGCGCTGTTATTGCCCTTCTCCACGATGTGGTTATTCTTATTGGTATCTTCTCCTTCCTCGGTTGGATAGCCGGGATAGAAGTTGATGCCTTGTTCATCACCGCGTTGCTTACCGTTGTTGGTTATAGCATAAACAATACGGTGGTGGTGTATGACCGTATCCGGGAAAATAAAACTAAAGGTATTAGCTCCGACTTTGCCGTAACAGTAAACTCCAGCATTGTGGAAACGCTGGGGCGGTGTTTAAATACCTCTCTGACAACGGTATTTACTATCTTAGCGCTCTTCCTTTTTGGTGGTGCCACAATACATTACTTCATGCTCGCTTTGCTGTTAGGTGTTTGTATTGGCACCTATGATTCTGTTTGCATCGCAGGAGAGCTCCTGGTAATGTGGGAGAAAGGCGAATGGGGGAAAATCTCTGCCTGGCTACCTTTCGTAAAGCAGCCCACATAATCTCGAAAACATAGTTTTCCCAACTTATCAAGTTTGCCCGAGGGAGAGGCTGCTGTTACAATGAACAACAGCTCTATCGCGTAATATCAGGGGCCACTATAAAACAAGAACTTGAACAAGGACTGGCTGTTCTTCGTTTTGAACCTGCCTTTAGCTTTATATGTGGTGTATTCTTTTTATTGCCTCGATATGTTCGTCAAATCCCTCGGGCTTTCTTACCATTGATGCTTTCCCCAAAGGGTCATCTACCTTCGAATTACCCAGCAGTACATCAAAAACAGCTTTTATGGAAGAAGCAACCACCCGAAGATTATAGCCACCTTCCAGGGTGAAAACGAGACGTCCCTGGCATAGTTCGGCAGCCAGTTCTTTCAATATCATCGTCATTTGAGCAAAACCTGTGATAGTTACCCTCATCATAGCTAGCTGGTCAGCCCAGTGAGCATCGAAGCCAGCAGAAACCAGGATTAAGTCGGGCTGAAATCTCCGGGCTACTGGAGCCAAGACCTCGTTGAAGGCTCTCAAGCATTCCTCATCGCCCCAGCCAGCAGCCATAGGAAAATTAACCGTAGTGCCTTCTCCCTCACCCGTTCCAGTTTCATCTATCCATCCTGTCCCGGGATAAAAGGGATACTGGTGAGTGGAGAAGTAAAGGACTTCGGGGTCGGCATAAAAAGCATCCTGAGTCCCATTGCCATGATGGACATCAAAATCAGCGATAAGAACACGGCTGAGGTTGAACTTGCTCAGGGCAAATTTAGCGGCGATTGCCACATTATTGAAAATGCAGAAGCCCATTGCTCGATCATGAATGGCATGGTGCCCTGGTGGTCTAACCAAAGCAAAGGCGTTATCCACCTCCCCCTTCATCACCGCTTCTACAGCCGCCAGGACCCCACCGGCAGCATATAAGGCTGCTTCGTAAGATTTCGGAGACATTACGGTATCAGGATCAAGCCAGCCACCACCCTTTTCCGCTTTGCTCTTAACATAGGAAATGTACTCCGGCGCGTGTATCATCTCCAGCTCTTCTAGCGAGGCAGGGCGCGCAGGCAGACAGGTGAGTTTCTCTTTAATTCCAGTCTCTTTCAAATAGGACATCGCCTCTACCAGCCTGCGAGAATTCTCCACGTGGTCGCCGGTATCATGTTCCAGATAGATTGGGTCATAAACCAGGCCTGCTTTCATACTCGCATCATATCAAAAGCACTCAAGCAAAAACAATTATGGGCTTTCCAGAGCAAGTGTTGATTTTTATCACAAAAAACATCTATGCTGATGAAAGTGTATACTTTTTCGAACCGGCAGGCTTTGTAGTATGACCAGAGAAGAAATAAAAGAGTTGCTCAACGAGGCAGAGAAGAGGTTTGCCTCGGAAGCAAAGTTGATACAGTTGGAGTCAGGCAAAGTCATTTTCGTTGGTGATACTCATGGTGACCTCGAAGCCACGGAGAAAATTATCCACAGGTATCTCAAGTCGAAGAATAAGCTAGTTTTTCTAGGGGACTATGTTGACCGGGGACCAGCTTCTCTGGAGAACATTAACTTTTTGCTTGGGCAAAAACTTGAGCACTTCGATTCTCTTTACCTGCTTATGGGAAATCACGAAGGCCATGCTGTATTCAGCTTCCACCCTGCCGATTTCTGGGAGGGGCTGGATGCCGAACTTCGCCAGCGATATAGTGAGGTCCTTTCCAAGTTGCCACTTGCCATGTCCACGTCAAATGGAATCATTGCTCTGCATGGAGCGCTCCCCGATGTGTCAGGTTTAGAAGATATAAATAGGATAAAGCCAGGTAGTGCCGAATGGCATCAAATAACCTGGGGTGACTGGCAGGAAAGGGCAGGGAAGTTCCTGGGAATCGATCCCTATACCGGGAGGCCTCAATTCGGGCGAGGTTGGTTCAAGGAAATCATGTCCCGCTTGGGCAAAAATGTCTTAATAAGGTCTCACCAGCCAGATGCCCCACCCACGATGTATAGCAGAAAGTGCCTTACTATATTCACCTCTTCAGCTTATAGCCATTATATTTCTGAGCGCACCATAGCCCTGGTTGATGTGAGAAAAGTGGTAAAGAGCGTGGATGATATAGAGATAGAGATTGTCTAAAGCTCATGCAGCAACAACCTTGACATGACTTCCTCGAGCATCTACACTATTAAAATAACCTGATGAGGTCTGAAAGTAATGATATGCCCTGTTTGTAAATACGCTATGATAGTCGTTGAGTATCGCAATATTGAGCTTGATTATTGTCATAACTGCAAGGGAGCATGGTTTGACTCTGGAGAGCTTGACCTTTTACTTAAGTCGCAGGGTCTTGAAGAGCCCAAGGCGTTCTTTGATGACATCTTCAACTCTCAGGAAGCTGCTTCATCAGAAAAGAAACGGAAGTGCCCCATCTGTGGCCGTAAGATGAAAAAGACAGCCATAGACGGACAACCTGAAATCCTCATCGACACATGCCGTGATAAACATGGCTTGTGGTTTGATGGAGGTGAGGTGGCTCAACTGATAAAACGTCTGGCTGGGGAACATCCGACAAAACATGATTCCAGGGGACCAGTTATCAGTTTCTTAGAAGAAGTATTCGGAGCCCCACAGTAAAGCAGCGATGGCGATTAAGCAACACCCAGAGAATATTAGTAAAGGAGGTTTAATATGCTAGCACTTTATATCATTATCGGTGTTGTGGTGGTTCTTTTTATCGCATTCCTAATTCTCTACAACGGCCTGGTCAGGCTGCGTAATCAAGTCAAGAACGCCTGGGCGCAGATTGACGTTCAGCTAAAACGACGCCATGACCTCATTCCCAACCTGGTGGAAACTGTCAAGGGCTATATGAAATACGAGCGGGAAACTCTGGAAGCAGTAACCAAAGCTCGTACTATTGCCCAGCAAGCGTCGTCTGCGGGAGCTGGTGAGCGAGCCAAGGCCGAAGGCGAGCTGAGTTCAGCCCTATCCCGTTTACTGGCTGTAGTGGAACGCTACCCCGATCTTAAAGCCAATCAGAACTTTCTGGCACTTCAGGAGGAGCTTACCTCAACCGAGAATAAGATAAGCTTTTCTCGCCAGTTTTACAATGATTCAGTCCTGAGATATAACAACCAGACGCAGATGGTTCCATCTAACATTGTAGCCAGCATGGGCGGGTTTAAGGCCAGTGAATTCTTCGAGGTTACTGTAGCCGCCGAAAAAGAACCGGTCAAGGTTAGTTTCACTCAGTAAAAAGACTCTTCAGCTGTGTGGGAACAGATTAGGTCTAATCAAATAAGGTCGGTAGTGCTGACAATGGTCATGGGAGCATTACTGATCCTCATTGGCTATTTCCTGGGCCTGTACTTCTTTGATAGAGCTATTGCGGGCTTGGTCATCGCCCTATTAGTATGGGCAATCTTGAGTTTAATCGGCTATTTTCAGGGTGATAGTATCCTGCTTAGCATGTCGGGGGCGAAGAAAATCGGGCGTGATGACCACCCCCGCCTGTACAATGTGGTTGAGGAAATGAAGATTGCCTCCGGTCTGGAGAAAATGCCCGACCTGTATATCATTGATGACCCTGCATTAAATGCCTTCGCCACTGGCCGTGACTCCAATCGGGCATCCGTAGCTATTACCTCGGGACTGCTCCAAAAACTAAACCGCGATGAATTGCAGGGGGTCATTGGCCACGAGATATCTCACATCAAGAACCGAGATGTGCTGCTCATGGCGATGTGTAGTATCCTGCTCGGCACTATCGTGCTCCTGGCCTGGTATGGGTCACGTTTCCTGTTTTGGGGCAGCATGACCGGGTCAAGAAGAAGCTCCTCATCCAGAGGGGGTGGGCAAGGCCAGATAATAATTCTGGTCGTGGCACTCGTATTTATGATACTGGCGCCGATTTTTGCGCAGCTCATTTACTTTGCCATCTCGCGGAAGAGAGAGTACCTGGCAGATGCCTCGTCAGCCCTCTACACTAGATACCCTGAAGGACTGGCCTCAGCCCTGGAAAAGCTGGGTACCGCAACTGGGCAGTTAAAGTCAGCCAATAAGGCCACAGCCCCTATGTATATCGTCAATCCTTTCCGCCAGAAAGGCATGCAAGCCAGTGACCTCTCCAGCACCCACCCCCCTATATCAGAGAGGATACGCATCCTACGTGCCATGGCTGGCGCCTCTTTTAACGATTATGACCAGTCTTACCGCCAGGTCCACCGCGGGGGTACGGGGGTTATACCTGCTGCCAGCCTTGCCGCCGCAACAGTCCCAATAGCAACGATAAAGCTGGAGGGGGAAGCGGGTGAACTAAACGAGATACAGCGGGCTCGTGAGACCTCAGATGTAATGTGGCAGCTGAGTAACTATAAAACCATTGCATGTGACTGCGGTGCCAAGCTGCGAGTGCCACCCAATTTCAAAGAGCCACAAATCAAGTGCCCGCATTGTGGCAGAACACACCAGGTTTGAGAAGATAGATTACCGTTGTCCAAATCTTCTCATGCACCAGCGGTAACTTCAGCACCTATGGCGATTTTGGTTGGGACTTCTTCCAGAATTCTTTGTTAAGCTACCTGTCGGCTACATAAAATGACAAATTGCTAAGTCAGGACATAGTGCTAAGAGGACTCTTAATTTAGTTTCAGGTTTGGCACTTTTACAAGCCCGCTTCTTTTCTTAGGATTTTGGCCTTGTCCGTTCTCTCCCAGGGCAGGTCGAGGTCTTCCCTGCCAAAATGGCCGTAAGTAGCAGTTTGGCGGTAAATGGGGCGGCGCAGGCCTAAAGTCCTCATAATAGCTTCAGGGCGAAAGTCGAAATGCTTGTTTATGAGATTCAATATGATTTCATCAGGGACCTTTCCCGTACTGGATGTCTCGATGGATAATGATAGGGGGTGAGCTTTTCCGATAGTATAGGCAACCTGAAGCTCGAGGTAATCGGCAAGTCTAGCAGCTACTATATTTTTGGCGACATATCTGGCCATATAAGCGGCGGAGCGGTCTACCTTAGTGGGGTCTTTGCCTGAAAAGCAGCCCCCACCATGGCGGCAAGCACTGCCATAACTATCAGCAATGATTTTGCGCCCGGTAAAACCTGTGTCACTCACGGGACCACCGATGACGAATTGCCCAGCACTGTTAATGAAGTATCCAGTCTTCTTATCCAGCAATTTGGCAGGAATGGTCTTTTTAACCACCTGCTCTATAAGGTCATGCTCAATGACACTACGTTTCACCTTGGGGTCATGGTGAGCAGCCAGGACAACAGAAACCACCCTCTTAGGTATTCCATGACTATACTCTACGGTTACCTGAGATTTACCATCGGGCCTTAAATAAGGCACAGTTTTATCTTTTCTTACCTGAGCCAGTCCCCGGCATAGCTTGTGTGCTAGCACAATAGGCAAAGGCATAAGTTCAGGAGTTTCTTTACAGGCAAAGCCAACCATCATTCCCTGGTCACCAGCACCAGTTTTATCCAAAACTTCATCGGTTGTTACTTCTGTTCGTGCTTCTAAAGATTGCCTAACTCCGGCAGCGATGTCTCTTGACTGTTCCTTAATTGAGACGATGACTCCACATGTCCGATAATCAAAGCCATATTTAGGTTTGGTGTAGCCTACTTCTTTAATTACCTGGCGCACAATTTCGGGAATCTCCACATAACTCTTGCAGGTAATCTCACCCAGAACTATCACCATGCCCATAGCCACGGAGACCTCGCAGGCTACATGGGCGAAGGGGTCCTGTTCCAGCATGGCATCCAGAATAGCGTCTGAAATCTGGTCGCACAGCTTATCAGGGTGTCCCTCGGTGACTGACTCCGCAGTGGCTAAATAGGAATTCGCTTGATTAAAGCTATTCGCCATTTTTACTCCTTTTATGTTCCCAATTCCCAGCTTTCGAGGTATTTTTTCTGCTCCTTGGTCAGGGAATCAATGGTGATATTCATGGAGGCGAGCTTCAGTTTGCCTACCTCCTGGTCAATCTTCTCAGGCACAGGATAAACCGCGGGCTTAAGCTTTCCCTTCATCTTGGTGAGATATTCCACACATAGAGCCTGGTTGGCAAAGCTCATGTCCATAACGCTAGCCGGGTGTCCCTCGGCGGCAGCTAGATTAACTAGCCTGCCCTCGCTCAACAGATAGATGCGCCGCCCATCGCCTAAAGTGTATTCATCAACGGAAGAACGTATTCGTTTCTTGGATTTGGCCAGGCTTTCCAAAGCTGGGATGTTTATTTCTACGTTGAAGTGGCCGCTATTAGCCAGAATAGCCCCGTCCTTCATCCGGGAAATGTGTGCCTTATCAATGACGTTGGTATCGCCCGTGGTGGTGATGAAGACCTCTCCCATCTCGCAAGCCTTAATCAAAGTCATGACCTGATAGCCATCCATGGCAGCCTCCAGAGCCGGGATAGGCTGGACCTCGGTAATGATAACCTGCGCCCCGAGCCCTTGAGCCCGCTTGGCTATCCCTTTGCCACACCAGCCATAGCCACAAACAACCACTTTCCTCCCCGCCCAGAGTATATTGGTAGCCCTAGTGATGCCATCAATTGTGCTCTGCCCTGTTCCATATCTATTGTCAAAGAAATGTTTAGTTTGAGCATCGTTTACGGCAATAATGGGATAAATCAATTTACCAGCCTTGGCCATGTTCCTCAGCCTGATGACTCCCGTGGTCGTTTCCTCAGTGCCGCCAATGACGTTAGCAGTCAGTTTGACGTAATCCTTATGAAGGGTGGAAACCAGGTCCGCGCCGTCATCCATGGTAATCTGTGGCTTATGTTCCAGGGCGGTGATGATATGTTTGTAGTAAGTCTTGTTATCCTCTCCCTTTATAGCGTTGACGGGAATGCCATAGTCCACCAGGGCAGCAGCTACGTCGTCCTGGGTACTTAAAGGATTGGAGGCGCACAGGACTACTTCAGCACCACCTTCTTTTAGAGCCAGAGCTAAATTGGCCGTTTCCGTAGTGATATGGAGGCAAGCAGAAATACGCACTCCTGCCAGGGGCTTTCCCCTACCAAATCTCTCACTTATTAGTTTGACGACTGGCATTTCCTTACCAGCCCAGTCAATGCGCAGTTTGCCCTCTTTGGCCAGGGAAGGGTCTTTAATGTCATAGTTCTTCATCTTTTTATCTCCGTGAAAATAGCATTAGCTGAACTGCTCAGCAACCCAATCAGGTATGTCCAATGTGCCCATAAGAAGCGGTTTTTGATGACAATCGCTGCCGCCGGTCATAAACATATTGTGCTTTCTGGCAAATTCAATATAGTGTGCTGTGGTTTTCTCGTCATGTTCCGTATGCCAGCACTCAACACCATCAATGTATTGTAGCATATATTTTTCTATGACCTTCGTTTGTTCCTCTAAATCATGCGTTATGCTCACCAGGGATGTTCCATTGGAGTCACCGGGGTGGGCATGTATCAATTTGCCCCCGGCATTCCTGATCAAATGTGAGGCTTCAGCTAAAGAAAGGGGATATTTGGGGGCATCGCATTTGACCAGGTATTTATCGAAGGCCTCTTGCTTATCCTTCACAATCCCCTTTTCTATTAGATAGTTCGCTATATGTGGTCGCCCGAACACACCGTCCACACTATCTTCTATTTTCCTGAGGTCTTCCTCGGTAAATCTTTCAATCCCCTCTTTATCGAACTCAATATTCAGGTTCTGCAAAATTTGACGCGCCCTTCTTCTCCTATATTCTTTTATCAATTGAAGCTTACTCTTTAGCTCTTGATTGCCGATGTCATACTCATATCCCAGAAAATCCAGGGAAACATCTTTATTGCCCTCAGGATAATGGAAAGCCACGTTTAATTCCACCCCTGTGATGTAAGATATGCCATGCTTTCTCGCCAGGGCGATAGCCCTTTTCTGGCAGTCTATAGAATCGTGGTCAGTTATCGAGATTAAATCGATATTCCTATTTTTGGCTTCCTGGAAAACCTCTTCGATAGGGAGATTGCCGTCCGACCCGGTCTTGGTATGGATGTGTAAATCTATTTTCACTTCTATCTCTTTTCCACACCAATGATATACCAATCTTCGGGCGGGTCGTATTGGGTATCAACTGTCAGGTGGATAATTTTAAGCCTGGGGTACAATCGCTTAAAGTCAGCCAAGTCCACTTTTTCGAACTTCTTTTTATTGTTGAGGTAGGCCTGCTCGGTGAGGGCATTCGATTCATAATCCTCCTGGGTACGTCTTAGTATCCGGGCGATGGCTACCTCTTGTGGGCAATGGGTCTGAAGGATGACGAATGTCTTATTATGTTTGGCGGCTATCTCAGCAGCCCGTCTTCTCAACGATTGGGTAACGAAGGTGGCATCCAGTATTACACTATTGCCCTTCTCCAGGGCCTCGTCTGCCCGTCGTAATGTCTCATCATAGACCATTGTTCGCTTGCTCATATCCGAGGCGACCTTCTCATTGAATATATCCACACCTTTCAGTACTTCGAGTCTAATCAGGTCGGACCGCAGGATAGGGTAGCCCTTAATCCTGGAAATCTCCTCGCTCGTCTCAGTTTTCCAGGTGGCCGGCAAGCCGCAGGTAATAAGCAAGACATCAGACCCCAGCTCGCTTTCTACGAATTTGGCAAACGACTCTTTCAATTTACGCCTCCTGTACAGCTTGACATCGCCACATTAGATTATAACTGCTCAAATTCTCCTTGTCATTGCGAGCGAAAAAGCATCTCTCAATTTGACCGTCTTCTCCAGCCAATGCTAAACTATTTTTCAGGCAGCGTAGCTCAGGTGGTAGAGCAGGGGACTCATAAGCCCTTGGTCGCTGGTTCAACTCCAGCCGCTGCCACTTATTGTTTCCCCGGTGAGTTCCCTTCAACAAACTGTGAGTATTGATTCAGGTGCGTTATTATTTGGAATAGCATTGCTCTGGAGGGCAAATGAAGGTAGCTAGAATCGTTGCACCATTTGGTCTTAGTGCAGTGCTTTTTATCCTGGCATATCTGTCCAGCAAAGATAGCGACAGTGGTTACTTCCCGATAATGCCATGGGAATCGGGATAGCACTGGCAATTGTTGGCATTGCAGCTATCTTCTCAAATAAATGAACCCTTTTCGAGACTGACCCTCTATGCCTTATGGTTCAAGTGCAGCTGCTGCCACTTCAAGCAGTTTCTTACTTCTTCTTGGCAGGCGCTTTTTTCTCTTTTGCCGGCTTCGCTGCAGGTTTAGCGGCGGATTGCCCCGGGTTGTGGGTCTTGCAAGTCTGACACATATTCTTGACCTCCTTGCCTGTGCTATACCGAGATTATATCAACTAGTTCGTTCTTTTGCCAACACAGTTGGCCCAAGAAATACACAATGGTTCAAATCCAGCCGCTGCCATATTCTGTAATTGCAACAGGATTGGTTCCTCTTGTGCTCACTGCCCGTTGGTCAACCTGGCTTGTACTTCTGCAATCAGGTCTTGAACTGCGATACGTAATACTGTCTGGCCTTCCTTTAACGTGTCCACGAGAACATCATAGTCCTCATAGAAATAGACTGTCTTCCCATCCGTGAGCACTACGAAAGATGATAAAGTCTTGGATTGACCTCGTATAAAGCGGAAGCTCGACCGTATCCGCTGTAGAGGCAACGAACTATCCAACAACTTCATCAGTATCTTTAATTCAAAAATGTCTTCTACGGAATAGAGACGGCGCGAACCTCTTCCGGATGCTGCTCTCAGACTCGGGCTCACCAGGCCTGTCTTGTCCCAATACACAAGCTGGTTATAGGTAGCGCCGACCACATGTGATACCTCTGAAGTACGGAAGGATACAGGTTTTCTTCTACGCGCCATTGCAAATTCCAGCCAATATGATATGAGTCATATAATTATACCACTGGCCGTTTAGACACAGGTGCAAATCCAGCCGCTGCCACTACTGTTTTTCTTCTTGGTAGCTGGAATTAGAGCCGGAGTTCGAAATTAGAGTGCGCTCTCTTAACCGCCCACTGCCCGGCCCAGAAAGTATGGCCAGACTACTATGCCCACCAAAATCTGCCACAAAACCAGATGGGCATAACCGACTGTAAATAGCCAGCCGATGAACCAAATAGGGCCTATTAAAGTCGCGGAGCGGCGGCGGTGGTACCAATGCTTCTTTTCCTCTGCCATGTTGTCCTCCTTTTACAAGATAAGCTATTCTTGGTTTGATGACTTTTCCCGGCAATATCTTAATGATAACTTCACTTAATAGCAAAACACTTTTTTTCACGGTCATAACTTCACGGAGCTGATATTGCAGGCTCAGCCGTAGCTGCCGTTTTTCTCCAGCGGAGCCACAAAGCCCAAGCCGTTACCAGCGCGGCTAGCACGGCAATATAGATTTCCACAGGAATGACGGTAAAGAGTCCCGCCTGCCACAAAACTGCGCCATAGTTCAGTAAGCCGTGCAGAACAGAGGCTATGAGGTAAAACTGCCATCCCCAACCCCTGGCTAGACCATAGCCAGCCAGGGCGGAAAAAGCAATATGAGCGGCTACGGTAAAGAACCTCTCCCAAAAATAAGCCAGTGCCACAAAGCCGCCACTTTGCACCCATCCCCACGTCCACCCTGAGGCAAAGACGAGATTGTGCACCCACTGCGCTTCAAAGATGCCAAATCCAGCTCCAGCCACAGCGCCGATAGCGAGTCCTAGCTTGGGGTCAATGTTCTTGCCGCTACGCCACCAGTAGACGACCACGGGCACCAGCTTTGACCCTTCCTGAACCAGTCCGCCGAGGAATATTTGTGGTATCGCCGCCAGCAAAATCCAGTTCATGAGGACCTCCTCACTCCAGAAATGGTTCAGTGCTTGTCCAGCCCAAATCCCGAGAGGAATTTGAATGAAGCAAAAAGCAACCAGGGTTAGAAAGGCACTGCCTACGAGGACCGCCCAGAGCCAGGGTTTCTTAAAGAGTGGCGGCCAATAACTGGCCAGCCAGACCGCACCGAAGGCTATAGCCAGACCAATGGCTATGGCCAGATAAATCCCCGAACCGCTGGGGTTTTGAAAGAAAGAGACGAAATAGCTGACCATGTCATCTATCATGGACCCCTCCTATACTTTAAGCTGGTTCTCATCCAATTCATCGTACATGCACCCTTCGACGCCACTTAGCATTCACAACATTATACCTGTATGTGAAATAAAAGAATATACTCTTGGGCAGGAATGTCCAAGGGCACGTTGTATGTTCTTATAAGACTTGGGGCGTCGGTTCGAGTCCAGCCGCGGCCACTTTTGTTTTTCACAGTTGAACCTTCTTTACCGATTTAAACAAGCTTCACAGTATCTTTGTATTGGGGGACTTTTATGGTCCATCCGGTCTTCTCTTTCAAGACCTTCGCAAAGCTCGTGGCTGCTTTTTCTTCCCCGTGAGTGACAAATACACAGCGCGGCGGGACACGAATATCAGCTAGCCAGGCTAGTAATCCATCACGGTCGGCGTGGGCCGAAAAACCATCTATTTTTTCAATATGCGCTTTCACCTGATATATTTGCCCTAAGAGACGGATTTCCCTGGCACCATCCAGCAATATTCTCCCCGGCGTTCCCTCCGCTTGATAGCCGACAAATAATATTGTGCTTTCTGCCCTCGTGATGTTATTAACAATATGGTGCTTTACACGGCCACCGTTTATCATACCGCTACCAGCTATGATGATACTGCTTTCCTTTACGTTATTAATGGCCCTGGACTCTTCCTCAGTCTGTACTATTCTGAGGTTTTCAAAATTAAAAAAGGAATTACCCTGGCGCAGACGCTGCATCATCTCTTTGTCAAAGAGTTCAGCGTGATGTTTAAATACTTCGGTAATCCGTATTGCCATAGGGCTATCCAAAAAGACAGGTAAAGAAGGGATTTCTTTGCGTAAAAATAATTCGTTCAGGTGATACAGCATCTCCTGGCTCCGCTCCAGAGCGAAACTGGGAACAATGATGTTGCCCCCGGCGCTTACCGTCCTGTTGATACAATCGCGTAATTGTTTTTGAATATCGATGTTCTCGTGTTCTTCGTGAGTACGATCGCCATAAGTTGACTCTATAACTATATATTCAGCCTCATCGAAAAGAGTCGGGTCATTTATTATCGGGCGGTGAGGCTCGCCAATATCACCGGAAAAGATTACTCTATGGTTCTGGCCATCCTGTCGGATATTTATACTTATGGTTGCCGCCCCAAGTACATGACCCGCTTCATAATAACAGCCTTCGACATTACTGCTGATTCCGACACAACTCAGATATTCTACGGCGGAAAAATGCGGCTTAACTGCTTCGGCATCTTTTACAGTATAAAGAGGTATTTCAGGATAAGGACCACGGCGCCCTTCTCTTTTATGGCGTTCCCGCTTAAATATAGCATCTTCTTCCTGCAGATGTGCGGCATCAAGAAGGATAATCTCGGCTATCTCAGCCGTCGCCTGGGTACAATATATCTTGCCCTTGTAACCTTCACGTATCAGTTTAGGTAAAAGTCCACAATGATCAAGATGGGCATGAGTCAAAAAAACAGCATCAATTGACTGAGGGTCAAATAGAAATGACTGCCAGTTTCTCTCCTGGTACTTACGCTCCTGGTACAGCCCACAATCTACCAACACACGGGTATTTCGGCTCTCTAAAAGATAGCAGGAACCTGTAACATTCCGCGCTGCCCCCAGAAATGTCAGTTTAGCTAGCATAGATGACGCGACTCCTTAATAATTTTTTATAGCCTCTTTAGCCCTGGCTATGATTTCTTCGTCAGACACTCCGTACGATGTTATGGCAAAAGAGCCTACTACCTTGCCCTGGCTTCTCTCTATTTTAGCCGTTATGTTCGCCAGAGCGTTCTCTGAATTGTTGCCACCCATGGTAAAGAATGGAATAATACTCCGACCTTCAAAATTTGTCTGGTATATAAACGAGTTAATAGCCGGTGCTGGTCTTGAAGCCCAGATTGGAGAACCGATAAATATCTTTTCACATTGCTTTAAATCGACATCAATGGGATTTATCTTACTCCCTCTGTTCGTTATAGCTGCGAAGCCACCACTCAAATAGACGAACGGCTTGGGTATGGGCCTTCTCTCCTCAATCTCCAATAGCGTGGCATTCAGGGCTTCGGCGATTACCTGAGCTACCAGCTTTGTTTTGCCTGTCAAAGAATAATAAACTACCAGCGATTTCATGCCCCCTCCGGAGTATCTGTTTCTCGAATTATACCTCACCGGCGTTTTGTATTGAAATCTTGGTTGTATCTAAACTCGTAACCACATCCCTATTCCTCTTAGTTTACCATGCTATACTTACCAAAAAGCTGCAACTGTGGAGGTGCGTATGTCGCCACGTAAACTTAAGACTGATCCGATAATCCTTGAGATGCCGTCTCAGAAGATGGCCGTTGTCCAGGGAAAAGGCTCTCCGGACAAAGTCTTCCCTAAGATATTCCCTGCTCTATTCGGCTCAGTTTATACCTTGAAGTTTGACCTGAAAAAGAGGGGATTGGAGTCCTTTAAGGTGAGCTGCCCTCGTGCTCGCTATCCCAATGCCCATCTCTATCCCAAAGGAGAATGGCTCATAATTGCTGGTATCCCTGTGCCAGACAACACTACCTCCTTACCCCAGAAAGAACCGGGCACTGAGGTAAAGATTGAGACCTGGGAATACGGCACGGTAGCTCAAATTCTTCACCTCGGCCCTTATGACCAGGAAACGAAACCCATTGAGCGCTTGCAACAATTCATCACGGCAAATGGCTATGAAATAGCTGGCCCGCACGAAGAAGAATACCAATCAAAGCCAGATGCCAAGATAATTAAGACACTAATCCGGTATCAGGTGAAAAAGAAGAGCTAATAGCCTGATAAATGTGTGCGTGGAATGGCAAACATCCCGATGTTTGTGCAATGGTAATAAATTCTAGCTTCGATTAATTTGAAAGGGTCCCCGTACAGAATTACTGGTGAGCACCTTTTGCAGCTTTGTAGAGTTCGAATTTAGCTGCCTGTTGTTCCCTCTTTTCTTATGCTTTTTCTTGAACCTCGTTATATTCAGATGTTAAGACTAATGTCTATCTTCTTACTCGCGGCACCAGCCAGACAATCAGCAAGATGATTCCAATCACAAGTAAAATCCAGAGGAACGGACCTGCTATGAACTGGAGTAGTAGACCCAGCAACCACAAAATCAATAGGATAACGCCAATAATCACGAGCAAATTTAACATATTGACCTCCTTTTACTTATCGGCACTACTCACCTAGCTGCCCAGCAAGGTGAGCCTGTTTGGTTATTATACAAGCCTCCCTGATAATGACGCTCTGTGTTATGCCAGGCACAAGCAAAACGCTAATTATCGGTGGCTAACTCAGTACCACCAAAGTCATCTTTAACCGAGGTACGCTATAATAGCCATTATGCCAATGATGATAAGGTAGATACCAACCAAATAGTTTAGTATCTTGGGGAAAATCATAACAATAACGCCGAAAATAAGGCTTGCTATCCCCATCCATAGACCTAAAGCTGGAAATGTAATTGCTGGCATTAGAATTTTACCTCCTTTCTAAAA
>CAISEW010000029.1 GCA_903884455.1 uncultured Chloroflexota bacterium
ACACCAATATTCTACAGGAATCCTTCTTCCTCTGTCAACTTTTTTTCTCGGCCCACAGGTAAAATAATACCTTAATCCACGACGCTAAAGCAAGTTTGACATTAAGGAAATTTTCCATTATATTTTGTAATAAATTCACTATAAGGCCCCGTGGTGTAGCGGTTTAACATGCCACCCTGTCACGGTGGAGATCAGGGGTTCAAATCCCCTCGGGGTCGCTTCTTCAATACACGGTTCGAAGCCCCTCATACCGGACATCAAAGAAAGGCCTAAATTCGAATATCCATTGCAAACCATACTAAGGCGGACTCTGTTTTTGAAGACCGCTAATAGAAGTCGTGGGTGAAGATTATGGCAAGAGAGGGCATATCGCCCTCTCTTGCTCTGCATTTATCGCATTCAGCTTCTGCAAACCGAAGAGGCCTGAGATTTACAAAAGCAAATCGTTACTGATTGAATTCATCCCTTGGCGCTTAAGGTGACTAGAAAACAGCACAATGCGCTATCTTGTCGGATAACTTTCTACTATTTATTACCCCTGCCTAATGATCTGGATGATTCTTAATCCCTGTTTAGATAGCGGCTCTTCCTAAATAAATTAGTACGATGACGATGATGAGTAAAACCCAGTATAAAGCAGGGACCGGCCCCCACCACTCTTTGTGCCACCAGATTTTTCCTTTGCGGAAGTTTTTAATCCCATAATATGGATTTAAAACAAACCACAAGAAGTCCTCTAGAAAAACCATACCTACATAAAAGCCCAGCAGCAGACTTTCTAACCGCCAACTCCACGGAACAAAAAACAACGGCAGATGAACTATGGCAATCAGGAACAGCGTCATAAAAATGTGGTAGCCGGTTATCGGGCGTCCACCCGCCAACTTGACAAGCCATCCCTTTTCTATACGCCAGCCAGGTAACTTCGCTGCCCAACCATCCTTACCCTCGATTTGGATTTCCCAGAAGGCAAGTAGAAAAGCCAGGAAAATCATAAAAGCGATTAATCCTATAATCATTACTATCTTCTCCCGTATTTTGTGGCCAGTTTACCATTTTTCAATCCGTTTTGATGGATTGAGTTATAAGACAAGAATGATCGGAAGGCGCGTTAAGTAGTTGCCTCATCAGTGATAGAGCACATGTTGGAGATGACTTAAAGAATAACTAATCTAAAGCGCACACGGGGGATAGCTACTCATTCCGAACGCTGACTGGTCAGTCTAGTCGCTAATCGCCCGGCCCCTCAAGTTCTTCTTCAGCGAAGCGCCTGGCTGTCGTCAAGCCTTTGGACTCGATTCTCACCATATACCAGAAGCGAAAGGCATCATTAACAGGTTCTTTATCTACGACCCCGGTTTGGCCTTTATACGGTGAAGGAGAATTGACACCGATTTTCACTTTGCCGCCTTTCTTGAACTTTGGCACCCTCCTACCATACCCCCGGGGAAGATCATACTCCCTGCGCTTAATCGGGTCAGACAGGACAGCGTAAGCCTCGTTTATCTCCTCCATTTTTTTATGGGCTTCCTCGCTTGCCTGATGCCTGTCCGGGTGGCATCGAAAAGCTAGCCTGCGATACGCCTTTTTCATTTCTTCTGCGCTGGCATCTGGCGCGATGTCCAAGACTTCGTAGTAGTCTCGTTCACTTTGCATTCCGCACATAATTACTTCCTATGTTCCTTATATTCTAGCACTTCATAGGCTTGAAGGGAATAGGTGGTAAAATGATCCATGGGTATCATTATCGTTGGTGAGCTAGTCCTTCCATGATTCTTAGAGAAATCTACGCGCGTAGCATATTGTCCAAATCACAGGTCTTTGATTATGCGGTCAATTCGTATGTTGGGTGCCAGCATGGTTGTGTCTATTGCTACGCACGCTTTATGAAGAGATTCACCGGACATAAAGAGCCGTGGGGTGAATTTGTTGACGTGAAGATTAATGCCCCTGCTCTATTGAAACACGAGATAGATAAGATGCCGCCTGGTAGAGTATGGGTGAGTGGAGTGTGCGACCCCTATCAACCGCTGGAGACAGCATACGAATTGACAAGAAAGTGCTTGGAAATACTGATCCAATATGGCTGGCCGATAACAGTTCAGACGAAATCCCCACTTGTGTTGCGTGACATAGACCTATTTAAGAAAAGCGATAAGATCGAGGTCGGGTTATCAGTTACAAGTGCCGACGACGAGATAAGAAAGTTGTTTGAACCAGGTGCGCCATCTATTAAGGAAAGGATCAAAGCACTCGAGGAGCTACATCTTGCCGGCATTAGAACCTATGCCATGATTGCTCCAATGCTTCCCGGCGCGGAAGAACTCGCTGCCCAACTTAGCGGGAAAGTGGACTACGTACTGGTTGACAGAATGAACTACCATTATAGCGATTGGGTGTATAGAAAATACCATCTCGAAGAAGCCATGAGCTATGATTTCTTCTTCTCAAAAGGCAAAAAACTTGCCTCTGCCTTTGCAAAACAGGGCATCGAGTGTCGAGTGCTATTTTGACGGCACTTGGTTAACAGCTTTATTTCTTGATTACACTGGGTAATAAGATACTGGCAGCGTTCAGCGAGTAAAGCAATTCGCTCCAAAATGTGTTGGTATTTACTTTAATATTAGCCGGTGCGTCTGGCACTGAACGAAATGAGTTAATGTGCAACAATCCAAGCTTCTGTTTCCCGAGCTGAATAATATGGACTAATGTTCATCTCCTAAGCCTACTTTGGATAGCGTCACTCTCTAGTTCCCTGATAGCATCGGCAGCGATCCAGCGCGCAGCCTTCGAGTCAAGTCGCTGGATTTCTTTCGCTGCATTTATCGCCGCCCGGTTCAAATTGAGGTTCCTTTTCCCGATGTTTCTAAGAGCCCAGTTCACTGCTTTCTTAACGAAGTTACGCTCGTCCGTAGCCCCCCGCATTATCACCGGCAGCAGTTCGATGAATTTTTCATCGCTCGCCTTCTTATCATGCCATGCCAGACAGGCTATCAGCGAAAAGGCAGTCCTTTTGACAAACTCTTCTTCCCGCTCAGACCAGTCGACAATTTTCTTCCAGGCTAATTGGTTCTTTTCAAAAAGATTGTCGCACACCTGGTCGCAGACATCCCACGAATTAATGCCTTTCACCCACTCCTCCATCTGCTCTTCAGTTAGCTTAGCAGGGTCACCGACCATCCCAGCCACGATCCTTGCTTCAGCTACCCCAGTTCTCCATAAATCCAGTGCCAGCTTGTGGTCTCTCCCTATCTCTTTAGCCAGTTTTCTCATATCAGGAACCGAGACGCCTAATCTTTGCTCAACCACCATCCCGTATTTAGCCATCCCTTTTAACTGCTCTGGCTGAGCCTTGCTCTGGAGTTTATCCAGCACATCCTTCACAGAAGCCATTGTTTCCTCCTATTCCATTACTTCAAAATGCGGAACACGTAATACTCAATGTATCCAAACAGTTCACCTTCTTGCTGAACAAACCACTGTAATCTTGTATCACTAGATAATCAATAATCCAACCAATGTGAAGGCAGCGATAGGTGGCAGAGCCGGCATCGGCTTCCCCTTTAAAAATATCGCCTGAATCGCATAGACGCTAACTAATCCCAGTAATCCGAATGCTGCAATAATAGCCGCTGGCTTTAGGCCTTGGGCAAAATAAACGGAGGCTGTCAGCAGACAAGGGAAGGCAATGTCGCCACCACCCAGTATGGAGTATTCCCTCTCGGCAGGATTCACCTCTATTATCTTCTCTCCACGTTTTTTCAAGTTGAAGTTCCACTCAGAATAGTTTTTGGGAATGATTAGTGCCGGCAAGGCACTTATTTGCGATAGCCTGTCTGCCATCCAGAGCATAAATTTGAAACGAACCGCCAGGAAGTCATAGAGGGCAAGTGCCAAAATAATAGCCATAGCGGTCCACGGCGTAATAAAGCGACCAAAAACTGCTCCTAAACTACTAACCGCCAGAATCAATACCAAGTTATGTAACCAGACAAGTGGTATCAAGAACCAAAATGCTCCAAACACGACAGCGATGGCGACAGCTAGTGGAAGAGGCACGTAAAAGACAGTGGCGATGAATGCGCCCCAACTAAACAGAAGGGCAAACAAGAGCCTAAGAAGAACTTTTAAAGCCGTAAGTGGAATCTTTGAGAGTGTAAGTCCAAGCACGGCTACTGCCGCAAAAATATAGATTAAAATTGGTCCTAACGCTGAATGGGCTGGGACTTCGATAACTTCACCAGAGGGTAATGTCACTTCCCCAGGCCACCAGTATACCGGCCCGGATGGCTGGGTCGGTATTTCTATATCATTCTTATCCAGGAATGGATTTATACGAGGAGCAACAAGAAGGATGAGAATTTGAGCGACGACAAAAAGAAGAAGGCCCAAATATACCGTGTTCAGCTTCACCGGCCTCTTTGCGCTCATATAGGGGGGTATTTTATATCAAAGAAGGCCCGATGTCGAAGTATTATTGTGCCTAGCAACCCAGGCAAATTGAGCGATTTGAGTTAGTGTGTAAGAATGCCAATCTGTTATGTACAAGGCGCGATATTTTGAACTGGCAATAATTTCATGTTAGCTTCACCAGGTATTTTTCATAATCGACAACCTGGTATTTCTTGCCCCGAACAATGACCCTGAAATTTTCTCCCTCAAGTAGTCTCTTATGCGCTTCTTGTCCACCGGGGTATTTTTCATTCAAAAAACCATCTGCTTTGAGCGTCCGCCAGTATGGTATGCCTAATGACTTACCTTCCCTTCTTGCTTCTTCTACCGCATTGGCCGCCGTCATGATGAAGATACCGGTGGTTAAAGAGCAGCAAGCTTTTACATCGTATTGCCCGCCAATCTTTTTGCATATTTCGACAATAGTGATGAGCCTTCCTCTCGGTACCTGCTTCATGATTGTCACTACTTCAGACGGATTTACCAGCACTATCTCATCACCGACTTCGGCACCTATCTTGTGCACGGCATTGTAACAGGGAAACCCTTTCTCTAGCTTGAGCACCTTAGGAAAAGATGGTTTGTCCTTCAATTTCTCCTGCCATGTTTTCTTCATTATTCCTCCCAGCGGTACTTGTGTTTCTTTTGGCGTAGCTTATCAAGATCGCATTTATAGCACAGCCCGTTATGGCAGCATATCACCTCACCACATTCAGGGCAGCGCCACTTTACTGTTTCCTTTTCTAGAAATCTCCCAATGCCATACTTTTTTATAAATTCGAGGTTCTCTATCATGCTCATATGGTAAAAAGTACGATAGCGCTTGTCGAGAGTCTTTAGCCGGCGGCAGGGGAAATCCCCGCAATCGTGGCAAAACCGCACAAGTCCTTTTCTCAGCAGTTCACACTGCCTTTTGTAGTAACAATTCTTGCCGCCTGGTAGGCAACCAGTGCAGTACGTCTTCAAAATACCCCTCTTCTTCAGGTCGTTTTTCATCGCCAGGTAGCTAGCGCACAAGCCACAGTTCATCCCACAGGGAGCGATTAGTTCTTCAGTCATGGCTTCCACAATAATAATATACAGGATTTGAAGCGGTAGACACCAGTTCGATAAGAACCAATCTATATCAGCGCTGGAGTGACTAAATTGCACAATCCCGAGTTATGCGCAACGGTAATATAGCGCCTCTCCCAGTGCACTAAGAGAGGCAAGACAAATGGGTCAAGGGATTACTTGCCAGCACAGCAAGTTGACGATAATCCAATAAAAGGTTATTATTAATATGCAATGTTTTGCATTCATTATTATAACAACGAAATAGAGAGGGAAAATGGGCTATACATTAATGATAAGTGGCCTTGCTCTTGTTTTAGGCATCGGTATTGGGTACTTTGTCAGGCAGCTAGTAGCCAACCGGGAGATCCAAAGAACAAGAAAAGAGGCACAGAAGTTCTTAGATGAGGCAACAACCAAGTATAATGAGCTACTCCGTGCAGCTAGAGCAGAAGCTATCAAGGTTGGCAACGCTGCCGAGGCGGAAAGCAAGGAACGTCGCCTTGAAACACAACGATTAGAAAAGCGTGCTAACCAGAAAGTAGAGGCGCTGGAGCGGAAGTTAGAGACTGTAGAGCGGCGTGAGCGTGATTTAGATAGCAGGAAAAAAGATAATGAGCGGATAACAGCTGAACTTCAGACAATAAGAGAAAAACAGCTGGCAAAGTTAGAATCCATCTCCGGCACATCTAGCGCAGAAGCAAAAACTCTCTTGTTTCAAATGCTAAAACAAGAGGTTGAAGAAGAGGCCTCGCGACAAGTTAGGGTGTGGGAGGCACAAATAAAGGAAGAGGCTGATGGAAGGGTTCGGGATATTCTGGCCACAGCTATTCAAAGGTGTGCTACCGATGTTGTTTCGGAAACTACCATATCCGCTGTTCCCCTGCCTAGTGACGAGATGAAGGGGCGGCTCATTGGGCGTGAAGGACGCAATATCCGAGCCTTAGAGCAAGCTACTGGCGTTGATCTTATCATTGATGATACTCCAGAGGCGGTTACCATCTCCAGCTTTGACCCCGTGAGGCGTGAAGTAGCTCGCCTTGCCTTAAGCAAACTTATTCTTGATGGGCGCATTCATCCCGCCCGGATTAAGGAGATAGTGGACAAAACCAAAGCAGAGGTTGAAGCTACTGTCCGTAGTGAGGGTGAGCGAGCTGCTTACGAAGCTGGGGTGCCAGGCTTACATCCTGAGCTGGTTAAGCTGCTTGGCCAGCTTAAATTTCGTACCAGTTATGGTCAGAATGTTTTACTTCACAGTCTCGAAGTTTCTCATCTGGCGGGGATGTTGGCTAGCGAGATTGGAGTTAATGTCAGTGTCGCCAGGAAAGCCGGCCTGCTTCATGATATCGGAAAGGCGATAGACCATCAAACGCAGGGTCCGCATGCTCTGATAGGTGCTGACCTAGTTAAGCAGTGGGATAGAAATCCAGATGTGGTTAAAGCCATTGCTGAACATCATGGCGAGGCAGAGACTAGTACGGTCCTGGGCTTTATTGTTGCTGCTGCCGATGCCATAAGTGGTTCGCGGCCTGGTGCAAGGCGTGAGTCCCTGGAACAATATTTGAAGCGTGTTAAGGACTTAGAGGACATAGCAGTCGATTTTCCTGGCGTAGAAAAGGCTTTTGCTATCCAAGCCGGGCGCGAAGTGCGCGTCATGGTAAAACCAGATAAAGTTGATGATTTAGCTGCGGTGAGATTGGCTCGGGATATTTCTAAAAAGATAGAGGAGAGCCTGACCTATCCTGGCCAGATAAGAGTGGTAGTGATTAGGGAGACCACAGCAATAGATTACGCTAAGTAGATTTGAGAATACTGGTAATAGGCGACATCATCGGCAAGCCTGGTAGGAAGGCGGTGAAGGAAATCCTGCCAGGCTTATGTGATGAATATAATATTGACCTCGTAGTAGGCAATGGCGAGAATGCTGCCGGTGGGTTAGGGCTGACCCCCAGTACAGCAGAAGAGCTCTTCGATTCTGGAATTGATGTCATAACCACAGGCAATCATATCTGGGCTTACAAAGAGATTATTCCCTATCTGGATAGTAAGCTTGCCCTTCTCCGTCCCCTGAATTACCCACCGATGAATCCTGGTCGTGGCTACTTGCTTAAAAACAATGTCCTGATAATTAACCTCGTTGGGCGTGTTTTCATGGGCCATGTTGATTGTCCATTTCGAGCTATGGACCAGCTACTGGCTGAGTTTGAGCATAAATCAATCCCTATTATTGTTGACTTCCATGCTGAGGCAACCTCGGAGAAAGTGGCCATGGGTAGATACCTCGATGGACGAGTCAGTGCTGTGCTGGGCACCCATACTCACGTGGGCACCGCTGATGCTCACATATTGGCCGGAGGCACTGCCTATGTCACCGACATAGGCATGGTTGGCCCTATAGATTCGGTCATCGGGGATGACCCTGATTCTGTAATCAACCGCTTCCTTACTCAGATACCCAGCCGGCTATCGGTTGGCAAGGGAAAAGTCAGCTTCGATGCAATTCTGGTCGAAGTGGATGAAAAGACCGGCAAGGCAGTGGATATCAAGCGTATCCAAAAAGTAGTGGACTAGGAAGAAAGAAGAGGCATTCGGCAGCTGGCTTAGCTCAAACCTGATAGCTAGGAAAGCCTTACTTTCTCCATCACCCTGGACATTATCTCGCCAGCCTTACCCCGGATGACCACTTCCGCGTAGTGGTCGAAGGGGGTGGGAGTTAAATTAACGATAGCTAACGTTGCTCCGGCCTCTCCAGCGTATGTTGGAATATAAGCAGCGGGATAAATGACAAGAGTGGAACCAATGACAATAAAAAGGTCGCAGTTCTGCGCCCGGCGGATAGCTTCCTGTAATGTCTCCTGTGGTAATGCCTCCCCGAAAAACACTGCATCTGGCTTCAGAATACCCTGACAGTCAGGGCAATCGGGGACTTCTATCCCCTCCTTTATCTTTTGTAATACTTCGGGCATCGGAAAGCGTCTACGGCAGCTTAAGCACACCACCCACCCCACATTACCATGAAGCTCAAACACCTTATCTTCAGGGACTCCGGCTTTTTGATGCAGGTTGTCGATATTTTGAGTGATGACGCAATCTAATTTGCCCAACTGGTAAAGCTCGGCGATGGCATAGTGGGCGAGATTTGGTTCAGCTTCAGTAAGAAGTCCACCTTCGACGGACATCTTCCAAATAGTCTTGCGAGCGGCTGGGCTGCTGAGGAATTTTTGAATGGTGAAGTCCTCAGGGTCATATCTGCTCCAGATTCCTCCCGGGCTGCGGAAATCGGGAATACCCGACTCCGTGCTTATCCCGGCTCCGGTAAACACGATGACCTTTTGAGACTCTATGATAAGCTGAGCCAACCGTTCTATCTCTTCCATCATCTCACTCCTCTGAAACTGACTTTTTTACCTATAATCCGACCTTTACCACTCTTTCGATACCGCCCAGGTCGGAAATTAGCTCAATACTGGCCTGTGGGAAATAGCTCTTTATTAACGAAGTTACCATTCCACCCTGTCCCTGGCCTATTTCCAAAAGGAAACAGGCTCCATAACTAAGCTTCCCTGGCATCTGTTCTAGCATTTGTTGTATTTTGTCCAAGCCATCCTCACCACCAGCCAAGGCCATCGTTGGCTCAAATTTTCTTATTTCTGGGCTCAAATCTTTAAATTCACAATCTTTGATATAAGGTAAATTGGCTACTATCATATCCACGGGCTGAGGCAACTGCTCAAGCAAATTCCCTAGCAAAAGTTCCACCTGGCTGTTAACCCCGTGGCGCCGGCAATTCATCTCGGCCACCTGTAGAGCTGAAGCTGAAACATCCGTGGCATAAATCTTAGCTTGGGGTAATGCTAAGGCAAGGCTGACGGCAATAGCACCGCAGCCTGTGCCGATGTCGGCTATGGTAATTTGCTCTTCCCGGTGGGAAATGCGCTGGGCAAGTTCCACAGCTTTTTCCACGAGAAGTTCTGTTTCTGGTCGGGGGATAAAAGTGTGATAATCAATGTAGAAGTCAATTCCGTAAAACTCGCAGCGCCCCAAAATATAAGCAGCAGGCTCATGGTCAAGGCGACGCCGGACAAGACGCCATAGATGCTCTGCTTCCACTGAAGTTAAGCTCCTCTCTGGTTCTGTGTAAAGCTGTGTTCTAGATATCCCCAAGACGTGGCCGAGTAAAAGCTCAGCCTCAACAGAGGCATCAGCAATTCCTGCCGTGCGTAATGTTTGGGTAGCTGATTGTAAAGCTTCGCGTAAAATCACGTAAGAGCCGCTTCTAATTGTTCCACCTGCTCTTTGCTGATCAGAGCTTCAATGATTTCGTCCAGTTCTCCCTCTAAAATCCGTTGAAGGTTGTGAAAACTTAAGTTGATTCGGTGGTCGGTAACCCGGTTCTGGGGGAAATTGTAGGTGCGAATCTTTTCCGCCCGTTGACCGCTGCCTACTTGCATCCGCCGCTCTTTATCTATGCTTTCAGATTGTTTCCGTTGTTCCATGTCAAGCAGCCTGGCCCGAAGCACCGCCATAGCCTTCATCCTGTTTCTTATTTGAGACCTTTCATCCTGGCAGGCGGCTACTATGCCGGTGGGCAAGTGCGTGATGCGAACTGCCGAAGTTACTTTATTCACATTTTGCCCCCCGGCACCTCGGCTGTGGAAAAATTCCATTTTGAGGTCATCAGGATTGATGTTGAGCTCAATCTCTTCCGCCTCGGGCAGGACCGCTACTGTAGTTGTCGAGGTGTGAATTCGTCCCGAGGCTTCGGTGACTGGCACCCTTTGTACCCGATGGACACCACGCTCATGCTTAAAGCGGCTGAAAGCGCCTTTACCCTTGATTTCAAATATTAGCTCTTTGAAACCTCCTCTTTCACTTTGGTTGCTATCTATGACCTCCACCTGCCAGCCCTTGGCCTCGGCATATCGACTATACATACGGAACAAGTCTGCGGCAAAAAGACTTGCCTCCTCACCACCAGTACCAGCTCTTATCTCCACAATGACATCTCTATCATAATTGGGGTCTTTGGGCATCAGGGAAAGCTTAAGTTTGCGAAGGAGCTCACCTTGCTGCTGTTTGAGTTTGCTCACTTCTTCCTTGACTAAAGCCATCATCTCCGCTTCGGCATGAGAATTAAGCAAAACTTCAAGTCCCGCCAGTTCTTTGCCCTTGGCCTTATATTCTTGGTACATGCCCACAATATCTTCAAGAGCAGCCCTCTCCTTGCTCAGCTCTTGAAGCCGCCTGCGGTCAGTGGCTATCTCTTCTCGAGCCAAGAGTTGGCTTAGCTCGTCATAGCGCTTTTGTATTAATTCCAGTTTATCAAACATAGCCAATACTATTATAATACAGGGGCACAAGCTGCTCAAATTTGGGTGAAGGAAATTACAATGAAACTGGCGCCAGGTTGCTATGAGTGCTTACGCAGATTAATCTACCAGGCTGCAGAGCTAGCCACGAATGATGTTTCGCTGAAGCAAAGAGCAATCAATGAAGCGATGAAGATATTGGACGATGAGTTTTCTTGTAGCCAATTATCTATTGTGATTGCCACCAAAATTCACAAGATAATAAGAGAAGTGACCCATAATCCTGACCCTTATCGAGCAATGAAGGAAAGAGAGATGACGCTCACTAAGGAATTACACCCTGTGATAAAGTCCCGATATAAGGATGAACTTCGGGGGTGTCTTCAGCTGGCCGCTGCAGCGAATGCCATTGATTTCTTCAGGGAGCCTAGTTCTATTAAGGATGATATCAGGGAACCTGTGAGCTTTGCTGTAGATGATTCGGAGCAATTTGAAGCAAAGCTAAAAGATGCCGGCAAAGTTTTATATCTGGCGGATAATGCCGGGGAGCTCTACTTCGACCTACCTCTAGTCAAGTGGATGAAGCAATTCGCCCAGGTTATCTATGCAGTTAAACCATCGCCCGTTCAAGACGATTTGACCTTGGAAGATGTGAAGAGGTCTGGCTTGGAAGGCGAGTTCGGAAAGGTTATAAGCACGGGCATAGCTTCACCGGGGATAGTTTTTTCTTTGGCTTCAGCCCGGTTCAAACGAGAATTTGAGTCAGCAGACCTTATATTCGCCAAAGGAATGGGGCATTATGAGGCTTTATCAGAGCTCTCCCTTGAAGGGAGGTTTTTCTATTGCCTTAAGGCCAAGTGCCAACCTGTAGCCGATTCACTGGGGGTGTCTATAAATAGCTATGTCGCTATGCTACAATGATTCAGGGTTTCGTATGTTTTTCCTGTAAAATAGATAAAATTGATGAGGAACCCGACCAAGCGTGAAGCCATAATAGGTGGCATATCTCTAGCATCTACCGTAGCTTTATCTCTTTTTATCCTTCAGCATCGAAGCTACATCAACGATATTGCACACTGGGGCTATATTGGTTGCTTCATCATCAGCGTTCTCACCAACGGGACATTCATCTTGCCCGGCTTCGGCATTGTTCTTACATTCACACTGGGTGGAGTATTAAATCCTGCCATAGTTGGCGCCGTAGCTGGAATTGGTGAAGCTATAGGGGCTATCGGTGCTTACTTCACTGGATATGCCGGCAGGGGATTATTACGAGATAGTAACAGCGGCCTTTACCTTCGCTTCAGCAATATTATTGACCGCCACGGTTCTAAAGCCATCTTCTTCGTGTCCGCTGTATTGAGTCCCATTTTCTACCCCTTCGCCGTATGTCTGGGCATGCTTCACTTTGGTTGGGTAAGATTTTTCCTCGCTACCTGGGCAGGGAGGACAGTCAAAAGCATGGCGCTAGCTTATCTGGGATACTTCGGTTTGAATGCAGTCCTGCGATGGCTGGGCGTGAGCCCTTAGCCCAACCCACGAAATTTTACGATTTCCTTGAGCCCCAGTTAGTGTTTGAAGCAAATTTAGTGGGGTCTCCAAAAAGTCTTGCTCCTTTTGGGGGTTG
Source organism: uncultured Chloroflexota bacterium (assembly GCA_903884455.1). Lineage (GTDB taxonomy): Bacteria > Chloroflexota > Dehalococcoidia > GIF9 > AB-539-J10 > RBG-13-51-36. Next base: position 12,442 of record CAISEW010000029.1, read on the forward strand.
TTTTAACTTGAGTTTCCCAAGCTGTTCTGTTATATTCTTGAATCAGGCGGGGCTGTAGCTCAATCGGGAGAGCGTCTGACTGGCAGTCAGAAGGTAGTGGGTTCGAATCCCATCAGCTCCACCAGCCTTATAGCTAAAAAGTTCACAAGCTCCCAGGTTCAAAAGTTCACAACCGAGCTGCTGGAGAAGTTCATCTCTTCCCGTCCTGAAGGCTTGAGCAAGAGAACAATAGAGTTTTACCAATATACACTCACCAACTTTGTTGGCTATCCAATGACTCCTGATGGTGTTGGCTCTTATTTGAAGTCACTCACTTGCAGGAATGCCAAGCTCAGGTTCTATCAGAGCCTTAAAATCCTCTTCAGATGGTTGCATCGTAACGCATACATACCAGAGAATCCTATGGAGAAGGTATCGCCTCCCAAAATACAAAAGAAGCTCCTACCTGCGATAACAGAGGAACAGCTCCAAGTTCTCTTAGAGTATTGTCAAAACGATAGAGATATAGCAATGATTAGCTTCCTCTGGCATTCAGGTGTAAGGGTGAGCGAAGCAGCAAGGGTTAGAGCTAAGGATTTCAACTGGCATGAAGGCACTGTCATTGTCCTGGGTAAGGGTAACAGGTTTCGCAAGGCCTTAGCTGGCAACGGCATGGTGAGGCAATGGTTTAGTGAGCATGACAGCTTTGAATTGACTGCAGAGGGAATACAGACAATCCTCAAGATACTATCGAGAGAGACGGGTATCCATTGTAATCCCCATGCATTTCGAAGAGGTTTCGCTGTTCACCAAGTTAAGTCAGGTTTGTCAACTCGGGTGGTTCAAGCCTTAGGTGGCTGGGAAACTATTGCAATGGTTGAACGGTATTCGAAATCACTCACCTTTGATGATGCTCTCCAACTCTATAAGCAGGTCAACGGCAGTGCGGTTTGAGGATAGCTTGAGGTTCGTCCATAGCCCAATCCAAAGGGCATACCTCGTATTGATATTCGGATACCTGTCGCTGACCTGTCTGGATTCTGGAGTCTTGCTAGATTAGGGAGCTCAACGGCACTAACGCCGTTGCTCTCGTTTCCTCATTTCATTGTAGAGGTATTCAAACCACTCGAATATTTCTGGTCGGTTTCTGATTTTTCTCAATTCCAGTGTTATGTTTTTCATTTTTTCCCATGTCCATTTAATGTCAGTACTGAACATGTCATCGACTAGCTCTATGTCGATGAGTTTTCTTTTTAGGAGAATGCCAATTCCTTCAAAAAACAGGCCGACTGCTGTCACTTCAGCAGTGCCATACTTTTCGTGGTAATTACCATAGTCTTTTCCGTCTCTGTTCAAAACCTCTTCCAATATCTTCTGGAATTCAAGACTGTTGAATTGTGAGTAGAGTCTCATTATAAGGTCCGTTTGTCTTACTTTGGTCTGATGTCTAATCTGAAGGATGTAGTAAATAGCTGCTACAAACACACCAGCAGAGGCAATAGCAATAGAAACAGTCCGTATGTCAACCATCACCAACACCTATCAATTGTAAAAGAAATGTGGTCTATTTCGTTTCACCACAAACTTTCCGCACTACACGCCCAGTTCTGGCTTCTCAACCCAGACTTCTCTTTTGAACGAATTTGGAACACGGACGGACTCCCAATCCTTCACGAACTTGGCTTTGACCTTAACTAGTTCTGCATCTTTCTCCATTGGTTTGTCGTATGCCTTCTGATCTTGATATTCGTCAATCCACCTCCACTCCTCAACATCTGAACCTTTAGTCTCCACGATAAAAAGCCGAGAGCGTGTAAAGTGGAATTTATTTCGGTGGGTTCTTATATAGTGCATCCATGCAGTCCACATTTCAAGGTGTTTCTTGCTGTTCTTTTTGGGAACTCGCCATCTAGCTATCTCACAAAGCATTTTGAATCACCTCCTTTAATTGAATTATACCAGTAGCCAACCACTAACGGAAGACATATGCAGAGGATACACTCTTAACTTTGGGGCATGAGTGTCAATCAGAAGAACATAGCTAATCTGTTCACAAGTCAAGGCTATATGTTCACAAGGCAAGGGGGTGTCCCCCAGGTACATTGGTGCTACCTACGACTAGACACCGAAAGATTGGCTCGTAGAAAAATCTAGTCGGGCTTAGAATCTGGAGAGTAAATATTCAAATATAAGGACTTGCGTATAGTGGTGAGTTACAGTCCTTATTTATTCTATCCATCCCTTGGTCATATGCCAACCGCCGAAATCGCAGTATCTTAGCCACCACGGTCAACTGCTATTAAAGGCCAAGCAGGTTAATACCACGCTTTCTCAGATGACTCTTCTTAAGAAGAGGTAACAGTAGAATGATAGTCGGCTGATAGCTGGCTAGCTTTGCAAGTCCAGCTTTGAAAAACAAAAGGAGGCAAAATGAAGAGACTAAACCAGGCACAGATTGCAAAGGACTTAGGTATTAGCAAGAGCTATTTGAGTATTATAATCAGTGGCCAAAGGAAGTGTCCATCTGAGTTTATAGAGAAGCTGCAATCAATCCCAGGAATTCACAAAGTAGTGAACAATCAGCTATGGACAAGGACTGGCAGTCAGAAGGTAGTGGGTTCGAATCCCATCAGCTCCACCAGCCTTTTCTCAACTTTGATTACCACAGGGTAAAAGAGGGAGGGAGATTTCACATTCACCTTAATCCTTTCTCTTTAAGGGGAGGGGATTTTATACGAGAATGCTAGTTAGCTCTCTCACCCTTGCTCTGGCTCGATCAGACCGTAGTTGCCATCATCACGACGGTATAGCAGATTGAGCCTCTCAGTATCGGCATCTACGAAAAGAAAGAAATCATGCCCCAGAAGCTCCATCTGGCTTATAGCTTCATCTACAGGCATGGGTTTGACTAAGAAATGCTTGGTCTTTACCACTCTCTTGGGAGCCTCGATTTCCTCCTCCTCGATTGCCGCTCCTTGCCGGGCAAAAGAAACGCCTCTGTTTTTATCATATAATTTGCCTTTGTATCGCTCGATTCGCTTAGACAGCACATTCACTATTTTGTCAATGGCTGTGCGCATATCCTTAGACTTTTCCTGAGCTCTAATTAAGACACCTCTGCTGTCAAGGGTAACCTGGACAGTGTATCGCTGCTCAGGCAGCTTGGCACCTTCCCGGGAAATCTCCACCTTGCATTCATCGAGGGTAGGTAAGTAACGACCCAGTTTGCCAACCTTCTTCTCAACATATGCCCGTATTGTTTCAGAGACCTCCACATTATTCTTAGCGATAATCTGTAGCTCCATTTCTCCTCCTTCAGTTGTAAATCTCTCTTGCTAACGTTACGCCCCAAACAGACGCAGCACCCTTGTTCTTGAGGGCTGCGGCACAGGACTCCAGCGTGGCTCCCGATGTACATACATCGTCTATGAGGATAATTTGTTTACCGCTTACCTTTTCATCACGGCACACAAAAGCATCGGCCACATTCCTTCGGCGCTCTTCCACATCAACTGCTCTCACCTGAGGTTGAGCCTGTTTAACCCGAATTAGGCAATCTTCAATCACCGGCAAATCAATGCGCCTGCCCAACTCCCTGGCGAGCAGGCTGGACTGGTTATAACCCCTCTCTCTCAATCGCCGTGGATGAAGAGGGACGCCAACTAAGGCTTCGCCAGGCAGGGGATTTGACCTGAGATAATCAGCTAATAATTCAGCCAGACAGGGAGAGATTGCCTTCAAATTTCGATACTTCAGCTCATGAATGGCTTTCCGTATTACCTCGTCAAATCTAAATGGAGAACGGATGCCATCAATCTCAGTTTGTCTTTGCCGACAGCTTGGACATACGATACCGCTAGCCTGGGGCCTGCCACAGTGGGGGCAAAGCGGAGGCACTAGCCTCGGTAGTTTTCCAAGACACTCAGGGCAAAGAAAACCTCCTCCTTTCCCACAGCCAACGCATCGGCGCGGGAAAAAAGAGTCCACCGCCAGCTCAATTAATTTACCTGAGCGAAGCAAATCCTCTACTAAGGAGTGTATTCTCGGCGTGGTGTGCGGGTATGAAGTTCTCCACTAAGAATAGGCTCATTAAGGTATATTTCACCATTCCTGATCTTTACATTGTATCCACAATCAGGACGGGTACACACCCAGGCCTTGTAGTGAATCGGTGCCCCCTGACTACCAAAGTCAGACAGAGGCACTAGATCCCCCTTTCCGCATTTTTGACACTTAGGGAATGAACCGGTTTCCAAATTCCACCTCCACAATTAATTTATTTGTTAATCAAAACCAGTAAGTATATACTATCAAAAATTCGTTTGCAAGGCCATTTCACTCATAAGCCAAATTTTTTTAGATTTTTTTTAGATTTTCCTAATGGCCCAGCCCAACCACCGACAGGCAGGTATAAATAGCCCCGGCCGGCATCAGCTGGCTTTTCATTAATCTGACAGCCTCGACTTCGACAGGATATTTATCTTCAAAGGTGGTAGAGCCCACAAGTTCGCCAAAGCTTTTTCTTTCCGGTGGTGATGCCCCTTCTCTAGTGCGAGCCAGGGTTAAATGCGGCACAAAGGGGCGCTCTTCCTTAGCAAATCCCAGGGCGGCGAGCGCGGAGTCAATGTTTTGCTGTAACCTGAATAGCTTGTCCGTCTCCCCACCAATGCCGACCCAAAAGACCCTAGCTTGCTTTAGACTGGGGAAAGCCCCCAGGCCTGAAATCTCTAAATGGAATGGAGAAATCCCCTGCGCAGCTTTTCCCATAGCCTCAGTTATCTCTGTTACCCGCTTAGAAGGAATATTGCCCAGAAACTTCAAGGTCAGGTGAATCCCCCCCGGGTCTACCCACTTGACGAACTTACATTCATCTCTCTCCAATTCTTTTCTCAGCCGTGCTAATCCCTTCTTAGCCTCCTCAGGCAGTTCAATGGCAATAAAGGAACGGATTTGCTCAGGATTATGTGCCACTTTTGCTCCTTGCATCCCGGCACAGCAGTTTTTGGGCGTTAGCCCCCATGATTCTGGCTTTATCTTCCTCGGGAAGCTGTGAAGATTGGACCTGGGCAATCACTCGATTCTGGTGTATAAGAGGATAGTCAGTGCCGAAAAGGATTTTATCACTGCCGATGATGCGGCTCATCTGCTCAAAAATCTCGGGCTTGTAAAGGAACACGGTAGCCGCGGTATCAAAGAAGACATTGGCGAAAGCCTTGGTTACTTCAGGCATCAGGGCATAAAAAGGCAACCCTCCACCCCAGTGCGCACAAACAAGCTTTAGATTCGGGAAAGCCGTGATAAAGGAGTAGAGAATGTCCGGGGTGATACTACCCTTGCCGAAGTACTCATGCCCCACTGGTTCAGAAGAGTGGGTCAGAAAAATCAAGTTGTGCTTCAGCATGGCATCAACTACAGGCTTCATTGTTGCCTTATCAGCGAGATCGAAGCCCTGCACATCAGACCTTAATTCGCCAATCCCCTTAGCCCCGGCTTTAGCACACCGCTCTATCTCGGCTATAGCAGCATCTCCCGCCCTCGGTTGAATAGCACAAAAGCCGACAAGCCTTGTGGGATAGCGTGATACTGAATCTAAAATATAATCGTTTGTTTTCACACAGAGTTCCTGGCTTACCCAGCCGGCGTTAAGAACGACGGACAAATCAATGCCCGCTTCATCCATGCTGGCAAGCAGTTCCTCCGCCGTGGCCATCCTAGCTTTCGGCTGAGAATAAAGCAGGGAAAAGCAAAGGTCAGATTTGACATACTCATCACGCCTTTCCCTTAGCCAGGGGGGAAATATATGGGTATGAAAATCTATAATCACTTAAGGCATTATACCCAAACGACTAAAAATACTAAATACCATAGCCTTTTGTCATTGAGCGCACCTCACTTTTTTGGCATTGCGAGCGCCCCACTTTTCTTGTCATTGCGAGCAAAGCGCGGCAATCTCATTGGCTCCACGAGATTGCTTCGTCCCGATAAATCGGGACTCGCAATGACGAGCGGGTGGGGGAAAACAGAGTTGCCCCCATTTAAGATCAGAAAACCGCTTAACAGTGCAGGGGGTGATATAATTACGAACTAATATTTTTGGATTTAGACTATTACCTCGGAGGAATAAAAGATGTTAAACATCCGTGCCATTAAAAAAGATACCCTCCATGCCGTTATGCTCCAGCAGTTGTATGCACTTAATTACATGTGGATAAGGTTCGAATATTTCATACGGGCGAAAGCTCCCGAAGTATATGGGAGTGAAGAATATTATCAGCTTTTTGAAGACTATGGTTCGGAGGAAGCCAGGCGATTGGTCAAATCTCTGGGTTTTCCTAGAGAAGAAATCAAGGACCTGGCCAGGTTTTTAAAATATTCTCACTGGGCTATTTTTGAGAATATCGAAATAGCGGAACTGACCGCAAACAGTTTCCGAATGCGCACGCTCGATTGCTCAGCGCAAAGTGCCGCGAAGAAATGGGGGATGGAGTATTATGATTGTGGAACTGGAGGCCTGCGGATTCGCAACGGTTTCTTTAAAGGGATTAACCCTAAGGCAAAGGTTCAGAGGATTTTCTCGCCGCCTGAAGCCAGACCCGAAGGTAGACGTGCAATCGTCTCTTGCGAGTGGCTGGTTTCATTGGAGTGAGACGCTTCATAGCGGAGAAAAATAGAGTTGGCCCCTTCTTAGTCTTGACAATGTGAGGGGTAGGGTGTAGTATTGATAGTATCGCGTAAGATTTCGCAAAAACTAAATTTTTTAATCTGTGGATACAGTGGTGGATGTGATTATGTCGCGAGTCGGTATCGGAAATTCCAGCTTCATTGCAGTTAACACCGTTGATTTGTCCGAAGACGGCCAATATATTACAAAGGAGGGAAAATGAAACACAAATTAATCTCAGTCGCTGCAATCGCTGTCCTGCTATTCATGGTCTTGGGTAACAGCATTGCCTGCAGCCCTGCAACCACGTATACGCTGACCACCACCAGCACAGCGGGTGGCAATGTCACCACGCCTGGAGAAGGCACGTATACCTGTAACGCATCTCAGGTGGTCAACCTAGTGGCCACTCCTGATTCTGGCTACCGGTTTGTCAACTGGACGGCGACAGCCGGCACATTAGGTAATGCGACTGCCGCACAGACTACCTTCACCATGCCGTCGCAAAACGCGACGGTCACCGCTCATTTCGCCTTGAATATGACTTACATAGTTAATGTTCCCGACACAAGCCAGCCACCTACCTCTCTTCGTGCTCAGTGGTGTGCCCCGATGGCCATGATCAACATCTTGTGTTATTGGGACGTTGTAATGGGACATCATAATGCCATCAATGTAACTGCTGGTCTTCCAGCCAAGACGGCGGCGGATTTACTCGGCTGGTTTATGGATACCAGTAATCTCGGCAGCCCAGCCCGAGTCAACGCTGGCCAAGCCGGAACCCTCGATGTTGATATAGGTCCAGGGACTATGGAATTTGTCCGCTGGGATGCTGCCCACCCATTAGGCACCCCTCCTCCTGCTCTCCCTCCCGGGAAACTTGGTTATAATTGGACGGTGACTACCAATTGTACTACCAATTATACTCTGAGCCTCGCTTTTTATAAGAATGAGATTGATGCCGGCCGACCGCTGGTAGTCTCTTTTACTTACTGGAACCCGGTATTCGGAGTAAATCTTACCGACCCACAAAGCGGAGAGACGATAAGTGCAGCTAACTGGGGGACGAACTACGGTTATCACACAGACCCTGATGAGACCTGGTCTGGGGATGTTGGTCACGCCGTTACCGGCGTTGGATATAAGCTAAACTGGGACCCCGATGGTGCAGGTCCATTAGTTCCAGGCGACTATGTTATCGTCTATGATAACTGGGCGAGCACTCCCAAGAATATAGCCATACCGTGGGCGTTCTGGAAGTGCCTCTTTGCCGTTAACCCTGGCCCATAGGAGTAACCCTAACCAGGCTTTTTGTGATTGCCCCGCCTTGACCAGTCAAGGCGGGGCAATCTTATTATCTCACCGAGATTGCTTCGTTGCTACGCTTCTCGCAACGACAAAGGGGAAGAGATTGCTTCGGCACTGTCATGCCTCACAATGACATGGGGGAAAATAGAATTGCTCCCTTCTTACAAAAACTATTGATAATTTCTCTAGGAAAAACTTGATAATGACATCTCATATGACAATTTCTTTAATAACATTTTAACAATTGCATCATATAATGGTACCATGAGTACCATAAGGCGAATATAGGGTGGGGATCAAGTGTGTGCATCAGAAGGTTACAGTAGTTCCCATGATGGTGAGCTCATCATATATAGACGTGCGAAGGGCTCTTTTAAGCATTTGGATTTCAATTGTCATCTGGATTTTGACATTTGGAATTTGTTGGGGCAACTACAAGAATCTGGAGGTGAAGTATGAAGACAATACTTAATTCGAGGAGACGCCATTACGTGGCCAGAGCTACCATCCTTTTGATTATGGTAGCCTTAATTGCTGGGATGGTGGGCTGTATTCTGCCCGAGGCCGAATACACCCCCATGGTCGCGGCTTCGTATCATGTGGTGGGGCTTAAGTCCGACGGCACCGTAGTCGCCGTGGGACACAACTGGTGGGGGGAGTGTAGTGTCGGCAGCTGGAGTCACATCATCCAGGTCGCCGCAGGCGGGTACCACACGGTAGGGCTTAAGTCTGACAACACCGTGGTCGCCACGGGATCAATCTGGCAGGGGCAGCGGGATGGTCTCGGCAATTGGACGAACATCATCCAGGTTGCCGCAGGCGGGTATCACACGGCGGGGCTTAAGTCCAACGGCACTGTGGTCGCCACAGGCGGCGTGGGATACGACTATGGGCAGTGCAATGTCGGCAACTGGACAAACATCGCCAAAGTCGCCGCAGGCGGGCTTCACACAGTGGGGCTTAAGTCCGACCGCACCGTGGTCGCTGTGGGATACAACGACTACGGGCAGTGTAATGTCGGCAACTGGACGGACATCGTCAAAGTCGCCGCAGGCTGGTATCACACAGTGGGGCTTAAGTCCAACGGCACCGTGGTCGCCATGGGATATAACGGCTACGGGCAGTGCAATGTCGGCAACTGGACGGACATCGTCCAGGTCTCCGCAGGCTACTCTCACACGGTGGGGCTTAAATCCGACGGCACCGTGGTCGCCGTGGGAGATAACTTAGACGGGCAGTGCGAGGTCGGCGGCTGGACAGGCATCATCCAGGTCGCTGCAGGCATCTATTACACAGTGGGGCTTAAGGCCGACGGCACCGTGGTCGCCGTGGGAGGAAGCGACTCCGGGCAGTGTGATGTCGACAACTGGACGAACATCATCCAGGGCGCCGCAGGCCGCTATCACACGGTGGGGATTAAGTCCAACCACACCGTGGTGGCAGTGGGAGATAACTGGGGCGGGCAGTGCGATGTCGGCAACTGGACGAATATCACTCAGGGTGCCGCAGGCTACTGGCACACGGTGGGGCTTCAGTCCAACGGCACTGCGGTTGCTGTGGGATGGAACGACGACGGACAGTGCGATGTCGGCAACTGGACGGATATCACCCAGGTCGCCGCAGGTGAGACGCACACAGTAGGGCTTAAATCCGACCGCACTGTGGTCGCCGTGGGAGATAACGGCGATGGGCAATGCAATGTCAGTGGCTGGACGAACATCACCCAGGTCGCCGCAGGTAAACTGCATACAGTGGGGCTTATGGCCAACGGCACCGTGGTCGCCGTGGGAGCCAACAGCTATGGGCAGTGCAATGTCGGCGGCTGGACGAACATCACGCAGATCGCCGCAGGCGGCAATCACACGGTGGGGCTTAAGGCCGACGGCACTGTGATCGCCGTGGGAGACAACTCCTACCGGCAGTGCGATGTCGGCGACTGGGAGAACATCACCCAGGTCGCCGCAGGCGAGTTTCACACAGTGGGACTTAAATCCGACCGCACTGTGGTCGCCGTGGGATATAACGGCTACGGGCAGCTTGAGGTTGGCGGCTGGACAGACATCATCCAGGTCGCCGCAGGCTGCTATCACACGGTGGGAGTTAAGTCCGACGGCACCGTGGTCGCTGCAAACCTTGTGGTCGAGCTTGCTAAATGGAATCTGGGCGAGACAGTGCCATAGGAAGAAAAATATGTCCAGAGCATTCGGCTGAGCTCTCGCTGAAGCTCTGTCGAAAAATAAGGATTTTGGGGAAACCGAGCTGTTACGGAGGAAGTGAAGCATGAAAATAATACTGAGGTCGTGGAAACACCGTTACTGGGCCAGAGTTGGCGTCTTTTTGGTTGTGGCAGCCTTAATTGCCGGGATGGCAGGGTGTGGTGGTGGTGCGGCGTATCCACCTTATTATGAACTCACTACCGACAGCACCGCTGGAGGGTCGGTAACCACCCCTGGAGAGGGGAATTTTACCTATTCCCCGGGAGAATCAGCCGACCTGGTGGCCCAGGCTGAGGGGGGCTACTGTTTTGTCGAGTGGACCGGCGATGTGGGCAGCATTGGCGACGCCGACGCCGCCATAACCTACATCATCATGGATGGCAATCATTCCATAACGGCTGACTTTGGGCCCGAATGCACGCCCATGGTCGCGGCAGGAAGCCTGCACACGGTGGGGCTCAAGGCCAACGGCAGGGTGGTCGCCATGGGAGACAATTTCTACGGGCAGTGCGATGTCGGCAGCTGGAGGAGCATCATCCAGGTCACCGCGGGCAGCAATCACACGGTAGGGCTTAAGTCCGCCGGTACCGTAGTCGCTGTGGGATTGAACATCTCCGGGCAGTGCGATGTCGGCAGCTGGACGAACATTACCCAGGTCGCCGCAGGCGGGGCTCACACGGTGGGGCTTGAATTCGACGGCACCGCGGTTGCCGTGGGATTGAACGCCTCCGGGCAGTGCGATGTCGGCAACTGGATGAACATTACTAAGGTCGCCGCAGGCGGGGCTCACACGGTGGGGCTTAAATCCAACGGCACCGTGATCGCCGTAGGAGACAATACCTCCGGGCAGTGTAATGTCGGCAACTGGACGAACATCACCCAGGTCGCCGCAGGCGGGGCTCACACGGTGGGGCTTAAGTCCGACGGCACCGTGGTCGCTGTGGGATTGAACATCTCCGGGCAGTGCGATGTCGGCAACTGGACAAACATTGTCAAGGTCGTCGCAGGCGGGGCTCACACAGTGGGGCTTAAGTCCGACGGCACCGTAGTCGCTGTGGGATTGAACACCTCCAGGCAGTGCGATGTCGGCAGCCAGAGCTGGACGGACATCGTCCAGGTCGCCGCAGGCGGGGTTCACACGGTCGGGCTTAAATCCAACGGCTGGGTAATCGCCGTGGGAGATAATGCCTACGGGCAGTGCAACGTCGGCTGGGTGGATATCACCCAGGTCGCCATAGGTGGATATCATATGGTGGGGCTTGAGCCCAACGGCACCGTGGTCGCCGTGGGAGACAACAGCTACGGGCAGTGTAATGTCGGCAACTGGACAGGCATCATTCAGGTCGCCGCAGGCAGATATCATACGGTGGGGCTTGAGTCCAACGGCACCGTGGTCGCCGTGGGAGACAACTACGACGGGCAGTGCAATGTCGTCGGCTGGGGGAATATCACCCAGGTCGCCGCAGGTGGTGACCACACGGTGGGGCTTAATTCCAACGGCACCGTGGTCGCCGTGGGAGACAACGCCTACGGGCAGTGCAATGTCGGCGGCTGGGGGAATATCACCCAGGTCGCCGCAGGCTACGATCACACGGCGGGGCTTAATTCCACCGGCATTGTGGTCGCCGTGGGACGGAATCACAAAGGGCAGTGTAATGTCGGCAGCTGGACGAACATCACCAAGGTCGCCGCTGGCTACGATCACACGGTGGGGCTTAAGTCCGATGGCAGAGTGGTCGCCGTGGGAGATAATGACTACGGGCAGTGCAATGTCAGCAGCTGGGCAGATATCATCCAGGTCACCGCAGGCAACTATCACACGGTGGGGCTTAAGGCCAATCACACTGTGGTCGCCGTGGGAGACAACTACAGTGGACAATGCGATGTCGGCAGCTGGACAGGCATCGTCCAGATCGCCGCAGGCCGGTTTCGCACGGTGGGGCTCGAGGACGACGGTACTGTGGTCGCCACAAGCTTGGTTGTCCATTGGAATCTGCTACTTGCGTTGCCACCGTTGCGGTATCCACCCCCACCACCCCAACCCCCACCCAGCGGGGGCGGTTGCTTCATCGCTACTGCAGCCTACGGCACCCCAATGGCTGAGGAAATACAAATTCTCCGTGAGTTCAGAGATGAATATTTGCTCACCAACCCAGTGGGACGAGCCATGGTAAGCTTCTATTACAGAGTCAGCCCACCAATAGCCCAGTTTATCACTGAGCATCCCAGTCTGAAGCCGATAGTGAGGGCCGGGCTATTGCCTGCTGTGGTAATGAGCACCATAGCTGTCAACACTACTCCAGCCGAAAAGGCAGCTATAATAGGCTTGCTGGTGCTGCTTTCAGTGGCAGTGGCGGTATGGGCGACAAGGCGGCGAGGCAGAGGACCACAGCATACCTGAGGGTGAAATTGCATATTTGGGGCAAAAGCCCAGGGATTGTTATGCCACGGCTACGGCCGGGATGATAAGCCTCGTCAGAGGCAAGTGGTCATATTTTGACTGTCCCGCCTTCGGTGGGCAGGATGATGTTTATCCCGCTGCCGCTCAGATTATCCACGTAGAATTCGGGCTTCTCGGAGTGCACCGGTATAAGCATCTCCGGTTGAATCTCACGGGCAACTCGCAGCAGGTCGGGACCACAGGCATGTCCCGAGGCATGCAGCCCCTTCTCCTCCTCAGGTATTTCCCACTCGCCGTTCCTTTTTTCTACAGGGAGCCCAAATGCGCGTAATTGGAAGCGCTCCAGCCAGTGGTGCAGGCGCCGGAAGTCCATCTCCTGTTCCTCGTTGTGAGGTTCGCTCGAGCTAAAGACATACAGGCTACCGGCCCGGGGCTGTATGCTGGGCAGCTCATTCAAATCCCAGAAGCTGAAGCAGAGGATGAAATCACCCTGGTTAGAGGCAACGTCCTTAGCCAGGACAACCTTGCTGGAGTATTCCTCGTAGGTCTTTTTCAACCATTGGGCAGGGCTCTTACTGGCAGTTGTTTCTTGATAGATGACAATGGCATCCTCCCGGGCAATGTCCGGTATCTCTGGCTCGAGAAGGCGCATGGTCTTTAAAAGGTAAGCGTCCCTGGGCAAAATAGCCAACTTCCTCTTTGTGTCTCTGGCAACCTGCAAAAACGTGAGCAAGCGGTCTACGTCTCTGGCAGGAAAATCGGCAATGACCAGGTCCCGGGCATCGTCGATAGCTTCGAAGGCATTTTCATAAACTTCCTGCTCGGCAACATTCGCCGCCCTGCCTACATTGGTGCCTTCCAGGATTAATGCCCTGGGGTGTAGCTGAGCTGCCTCACTCATAAATGACTCGGTGAGTTTACCTCGCTTGCCATGAAGCCGCAGGTCGCCGCTGTAAACCACCCAACCAGAGCTTGTCTCAATGCCCCAGGCACAGGCACCGGGAATGGAGTGGTCTACAGGGAAGCAACGCAGATTAAAGCTACATTTACCAATATCGTCCAACGGTTGTGAGGCAAGTTTCTTCTGTCGAGTGGCCCTTTCCCAAAAATTTCTGGCCTCCTCGCTCAGCCCCGACCTGCCAGCAACGCCAAAGCGACGTTGGTGGTCACCACTGCTGCTGGCAATGTAAGCCCCCTGTTTCCATCCCTTCAGACATTCCTCAACTCTGGGGGTAAAGTAGCATACCTGTTGGTCGAAATCTGCCTTTCCTGAGTCCTGTATTGCCTTGGCGATAAAGGCTGTGGTCGCGGTGGCATATACCGGAATGTCTTCTCTCAGGAAGGATATGTGGCCGGAGTGGTCGAGATGGGCATGGGTTAACAGAATGCCATCTATATCTTCAAGCTTGCGATAATGCTCGGCTCGGCGAAACTGCGGCCACAGGTTTCCTGTATCCAGGTCAGTGCGGTAAATGCCCTCAAGGTGGGGAAGCAGCCCCATTACTAACAGGTCGAGAAGTCCGGCTCCGGCTCGAGGCTTCAAATATTCTTCGTAAAAGGTTCGATATTTACTATAGGGATAGCCAAAGTCCAAGAAAAGCTTCCCTTTATCATCCTCCAGGAGGATTTTATTGCCCCCGATTTCCCTGACGCCGCCGTAGAACGCAAGCTTAACCATGCCGGTAGTGTACCATAGAAAAAGGGGCAACTCTATTTCCCCCACCGTCATTGCCCCACCAAGATTGCTTCGGCACTGTCGTGCCTCGCAAAGACGGTAAGGAAAGGTGTCATTGCGAGCGAAGCGTGGCAATCTCATTGGCTCCACCTAGATTGCTTCGGCTGACTCCGCCAGCCTCGCAATGACAGGATCTAAAATGGGGAGTGCTAAGCTGCAGGTTTTCCAGTATACTTACGGGGATGGACAAAATGTTCCTGGTGGACAAGCCTAAAGGGCTTACCTCCTCCCGGGTGGTAGAGCGGATAAAAAAGAAATTCAATGTGAAAGCTGGTCATACGGGGACCTTAGACCCCCTGGCTACGGGGCTTTTAGTTGTTCTCACAGGCAAGTTCACGAAAAACGCATCCTTGTTCCTTAAGCTGGACAAGGCTTACGAAGTTAAGGCTGTTCTCGGTATCGAGACAGACACCTTTGACTCTGAAGGAAGGGTTTTACGGCGAAACGATAACGAAGTAACTAGAGAAGAATTGGAAAGGGTCGTGAAGGAATTTTATGGTGATATTTGGCAGACCCCTCCATCGTTTTCAGCTAAAAAAATGGCGGGCCAGAAAGCTTATCAACTAGCCAGAAAAGGCATCCGCGTAGACATACCACCTAAAAAGGTCAGCATTTATTCCCTGGAACTCAAGGAGTTCCAGTTTCCCTATTTCACCATCGCTTGCGAGGTGTCTTCGGGATTTTACGTTAGAAGCCTTGCTCATGATATCGGAGAGAAACTCGGGGTGGGCGCTACTGTAGTGGAAGTTCGCCGCACTAGAGTGGGCCCTTATCACGTGGAAGAGGCTAAAGGATTAGAGGAGATCCTGGGCTACAAGTAGAAAAGCTTTGCTTTTCAGCGACAATAGCAACCTCAGGCAAATTTTCACGCTGAAAAGTGTAGATTCTGTATTATTTCTCCATTGATTGGGTTATAGTCCCCATGATACAATATACAAAGAGTGGCTACTGAGAAAGAGAAAGCAGTCGAATTGGCCATTGAGCAAATCGAGAGGCAATATGGCAAAGGTTCGATTATGAAGTTAGGCGAAGTTCCAGCCAGAGTAGCTGGAGATGCCATTCCCACCGGGGCATTGGCTCTTGATTTGGCTTTAGGAATAGGTGGCATACCCAGAGGGCGAGTTACCGAGATATTTGGTTCTGAGGCTTCAGGTAAAACTACACTCGCCCAGCATATAATCGCTGAAGCTCAAAAAACCGGCGGCATTGCTGCATATATTGATGTTGAGCATGCCTTGGACCCTAGATATGCCGCTAACTGCGGTGTCAACCTGCGCGATTTACTTATCTCCCAACCTGACACCGGCGAGCAAGCTCTGGAAATTACGGAAACCCTGGTGAGAAGCGGTGGTGTAGATGTAGTAATCATAGATAGCGTAGCTGCCTTAGCGCCCAGAGCTGAGATAGAAGGCGAGATGGGCGATGCCCATGTTGGTTTGCAGGCACGATTGATGTCCCAGGCACTGAGAAAATTGAGTGCTGCTATCAGTAAGTCTAAAACAGCGGTTATTTTTATTAACCAGTTGCGAGAAAAGGTGGGCATTGTTTTCGGTAATCCTGAGGTAACTCCCGGGGGCAGGGCGCTTAAGTTCTATAGTTCGGTGAGGATAGATTTGAGGCGTGGTGAATCCATCAAGCAGGGCACAGAAATGGTCGGCGCAAGGGTAAAGGCCAGGGTGGTTAAGAATAAGGTAGCTCCTCCCTTTCGCACCGCTGAATTTGATATTATGTTTAATCATGGGATAAGCAAAGAGGGAAATCTGGTTGACCTTGGGGTGGCAACAGGCTTGATAAAGAAAGCTGGTGCTTTCTTTACTTACGGTGATACGAAGTTGGGGCAGGGCAGGGAAAATGCCAAGGATTACCTGAGGCAACACTCCGAACTAGCTTCAAAACTAGAAAGCGCAATAAGAGCTTCAACAGCTGTTCCCAGCATCTCTCTCGGAGAAGGTCCAGAAACCTTCCCGCAAGAAGCTTGATTTAATTCGGAAAGAATCCAGTTGACAGATAGTAATTCCTTGCAGGATTGCCTTGATGCAGCCTACTACTATCTCAGTTATCGCCCGCGCAGCGAAGGGGAAATCAGGCAGTGGCTTCACAAACGCGGTTTTGCTAATGAAGTGGCAGAGAAAACAATTGCCAAACTCAGGGAGCAAAACTTGAGCGATGATTTTACCTTCGCCCAATTCTGGAAGGATAACCGCCTATCCTTCAGGCCTAAGAGCAAAAGATTGATAAAAAAAGAATTAAGAGATAAAAAAGTAGCTGCAGAAATCATTGAGCAGGTGACCCAGGATATAGATGACGAAGAGATAGCTTACAAGCTAGGCTCGAGCCGGATGTCGGCCCTTGCCCATTTAGATTATCCGGACTTTTACCGACGCCTATCCAGTTATCTTACTTACCGGGGTTTTAATTACGAAGTCATAAAGCATACCGCGGCTCTTCTCTGGCAGGAAAAGGAAGAACGCTAAGATAATAGGCTGGGGAGAGTTAAGCCGAGGCGAATTCCCCCCTTAGCTTGACAGCCACTCCCACAAAAGCTATATTTTGCCTGCCGAGGGCCATTAGCTCAGTTGGTTAGAGCACGGTCCTGATAAGACCGGGGTCTGTGGTTCGAGTCCACAATGGCCCACCATAGCGTACAATATCAAGAACCGGGCTCTTTTCGTTGCTGAGCTTGGGCAGCGACATAGGTAATCTGTAGTTCACCAACACGTGCTCTCCAGTCACTCTTACCTCATTTATGAAACTGCGAACGAAAACTTTCTTCTCCACCAAGGACCCCTCTTGTAGCAGTTCTTTGAAGTCTGCTGCGCATTTGGCCACTTCTTGCTGAGTGGCCACCTCTGCTTTTTCGCCGGTCAGGAGCATGTGTAGTTCGCCTTTTCGTCCCTGGAGTTTATCCTGACGTTCCTTCAGTTCTCGAATCCGTGGAGCCAGGAGATCGATTGATATTTTCCCAGTTTCCAAAGCATCGTAGAGCCGAACCAGTCGAGCAGCAACATCAGTAATCGCACTGTCGATTGTCTGGATTTCGGTCTCGTAGACAGCTACGTCCCGATTCAACTCTTCCGTGACCATTTTTGCCAGTCGGATTAAATTCGCTGGGGTGAGTACATGATCCCGAATCTTTTCAATGACCAACTCCTCCAGTTTTCTGGCGTTGAGGTACCGAGAAGGACATGACTGCGCTCCTTTTCGAATTAACGTACCGCATACATAATAGGCAAACCTGCCGCTTTTCGCCTCAGCCCCGATTAGAGCTTTGCCACAGTGTCCACAGCGCGCAATCCCACTTAGAAGGTACCGGCTCGATATTCTTTGAGGGTGTACCCTAGCGAAAGACCGCCCTCTCAGAAGACTCTGTACTCGCCGAAATGTTTCCCCGTCAACTATAGCAGGGCAGGCATTATCTGCGCGGACTGGTGGCAAACCCCGCTTGCTATTCTGCCCCCAAATCATGGTCCCGGTATAAATCTCATTGCTAAGTATCTTATGAACAGTGGTTTTGCCCCAGGTGTTTCCTTTCGGACCGGCAACGCCTTTCGAGTTTAATCCCTTCACAATTTCAATAAGCCCTTTGCCATTTATCACCTCTTCGAAGATCGAGGCTACAACCCGGGACTGGAATTCGTCGATATCCAGCTTCGCGCGTTCCTTCCCACCATCACTTACCTTGATTTTACGGTAACCGTACGGGGGGTGG
Organism: uncultured Chloroflexota bacterium; assembly: GCA_903884455.1. Lineage (GTDB taxonomy): Bacteria > Chloroflexota > Dehalococcoidia > GIF9 > AB-539-J10 > RBG-13-51-36. Next base: position 30,451 of record CAISEW010000029.1, read on the forward strand.
CAATGGAGATAGAATCCACGAGCGGCGCTTTCTCTCATGCCCCTTGTTACTTCTTCGCCCAGGTTCTCGGAGTAGAACTCATCCATACACTCGATTATAGACTGCATGAATCTGCCCATAGCGGTGTCCTCAACCGGTTCGGTAATAGAAATGAGCTGGACGCCGCTCTTTTTGAGGAGTGCCTTGTACACTATGGAGTCTTCCCGGCTGCGCGCAAAACGTGAATACTTATAAATCAGTATCAAATCAAACGGTTTATCACTATGCCTCGCCATTGCTATCATCTGTCGAAACTGCGGTCGATAAGGAGTACGCCCGCTCTCAGCTTCATCAATGAATTCCCGCACTACCACATGACCATTTCTGGCGGCATATTCTCGCAGTGCCTTGAGCTGCGCTGCAACCGACAGATCCACGTCCTGCCGGTCTGAAGATACCCTTACGTAAAATGCAGTTCTCATGCTGTTATCCTCCTTCTTTAGCTCTACATGCCCAAGCGACGGCAAATTTCGCACTGGCCTGGCACCAACCCCAGGAGCCTGATGTCTTCGACTACATGTCTGGCCTTCGTAGTAATTTGCTCAAGCGCCTGATAAGTCTCCACCACAGCTTTGGCTTCGGCTGACTTTCCCAAGTTTTTTAGAGCATCGAGCAGATGTTGCCTTGTCGCTTGTTCACTGCCGGGTGCTACAGCTAGAATCGATCCACTCCCGAAAACCACATCCCCATTGTGGGTGTTCACAGTAATAGCGGCTTCCATCTTCTTGATGATATCTTTTTGGGCCCTCTCGACGGGCGCAGCAAAAGCCACGTCAATGGCGGCCTTGTAAACCAGCGCGCCAGCAGTATAGGAACACACGAACGGCGAGGGGCCGTCACCATCGATCACCTTGTGGCTGGTCTTCTCCTCCAATAACGTTACTGTTTTGCGCTGCAATGCTAGCTTGGCAACCAGATGATTGGTTCTGGCTTTCTTCCATTGAGTCAGCACCCTCCAGACCTTGTCTCGCCTCAGATGTTCTTTCACTAGACGTCGCATGGTGCTATCTTCATCATTTTCCAGCTTTATCTGTTCACCGGCATCATCCAAAATAGAGTTGTTCCCACGGTTCCAAGAGAGCACGGTGAAATCTCTCTCAGGGACGACCAAACTGGTCTTGATTCGGTCAATTTCTTCGAGCAGTCCGTCCTGATGGTTGTGCAGTGCGTCTTTGACCAACTCTATTCTGGCGACCGCCACATCCCGTTTCAGACGGGCCTCATTGATGGCATTCTTGACCGTTCTCACGTCACATTTAGCCCGATTGGCAATCCACTTCTCAGACTTTCCTCCATCATAGAGCTCTAGCCACTCTTTCTTCTTTGCATCGTCAAATTTTCTTGGCATAAAAACCTCCGCTGTGTTTTTATCACTTTGTCTCGACTGATGACTGTATTTTACCGCATCTATGCGCAACTTGTCAACACCATGTGCAGCATAGTGACGTTTGGACAGATATTTTGGCTCGTGGTACGCTGGTTTCATCAAGCAGATGAAAATGAAGGCCGCCGACCAGTCAATCCCTCCCATGGACCCTCAGTCAGGCGAGGATCTGGAGGAACAAGGTCTACGCATCCTGGCGAGGTTCATCGCCCGTAAACTGGCGAAGTCACGCAGAGATGAGCATGCCAGAGCGTATGAGCAGAGTGAGGATGGTTCGTCGGCCTCGCCGAGTACGGATGAAAACATATCTTGAACCAAGCGAAATAAGCCTGCTCGAGAACGCGACCTCCAATACGCGGGATAGACTGCTTATCAGAGTACTCTTTCATCTCGGTTGCCGTATCAGTGAGGCGCTGGCTTTGGTGATTGAAGATATAGACTTCGGCCGGCGTACGGTTACGATTCAACATCTCAAGGCCAGTCTAAAGCTATCCTGCACCGTCTGTGGACAGAGACTTGGCCGAAGCCATCTGTTCTGCCCCAGGTGCGGGACCAAGGTTGAGAAGGCTGAAGCGGAGCGCCAGGAACGTCGTCGCCAAAGGGTCCTGCCACTCGATAGTGACACTCTGCGGATGCTCAGCGAATATGTCCGGCGTGGCGGTCCGGTTCTTCGAGATGGCAGGAGGTTGGTCTTCGGCATTAACCGGCACCGAGCTTGGCAGATTGTCAGAGAAGCTGCCGATAGAGCAAACCTGCCAAAGTTGATCAACCCGGAAACTGGAAGAATCCACAATGTAAGCCCTCACAAGCTCAGGGATGCTTTTGCCGTCTGTGCAGTTAAGACGGATGATTCAGGAGACGGTCTCAGGCTCCTACAGCAACACCTGGGACATGCCAGCTTTAATACTACGGCTAAGTATAGGAAGGTCTCTGGGGAAGAGCACAAGGAATGGTATCAAAAGTTGTGGGAGAAGGAAATAGCTTGACTATCTTGCCTAACCTAGAGGAGATGGGCAGTGGTTGAACCACTCAGGCCTGCTAGAGGTGGTTTTCTGCGTCCCTTTGGCTGCGGCTGGTTCATTCGGGAATTTCTCATGGGTCATGGACCAAACGGTTCACCAGAGATAGACCCAAGTGTTGGTGCGCCTCAGTCCGACATCTGCTATCACTACAAGAATGCTCTTCTTAAGGCGATTGCCACGGATAGAGCTACAAGACAGGAAGAAAAACAAGCTAAGCGTGAGAAGCGTCCCATATCTCCCGACAGAATAGAAAAACTTGCCGTACGATACCTGCTTCAAACACCCTACAAGTCCAGTAGTTGCCGCTATCACTCTTTTGTTGTTTACTTCTCCAACCTCCAGAGGCTCGGCTGGGTAGAAGAAAGCGGCAAGGAAGAGCGCTCAACCTTTCAGGACAATTATCCCCGAGGCTATCCCCGCAGGTTCTTCCGCCTTACTGAGGCTGGCAGAGCTGCCTCTGAGAGCGCTTGGGCAAACCCCCTTGCTGCCTTCTATAGGTAGCGTCCTATGTCGGTGACCGCACAGCAGTAATGGTTTTCATTCCTTCGTGAAATCACCAAAAAACCACCGCTTTGAAGCTCTTCACGAAAATATAGGTTCATTCTTTTAATGAACAAAATGTCCTTTTGTTGGACAATAGATACTGAATAGATTGCACCTTAACAATTGAATATAGATTGGCAATCCTGATATGTGGCTAAGTATCAAAATTGGAGGATTAGACAATGAATGAGATATCAAAAGCCACTTATCAAAGCATAGCCAAAGCTGCAATCGGAGACCCTAGCTTTGACGATGATAACGAGTATATAGAACTCGTCAAAACTACAGCTAAAGCATTTGAGAACCTAGACTTAAATGCCAGGCTAGCAGTTGAAGCAAGCTATATATTCAGCCGTAAAGTACCGATGCCAGAGCGTCAAGATCTATTCCAGGAGTTGATAACGGCTATACTGGCAAGCGGTACAGAGAACCCAGCCTTCGCCTATACAATAGCCAGGCGGGATTGGCAGAACTGGTATACCAAATATATGTTACATAGCCAATTCTATCAAGGTTATCTGTCAGAGACTATCACTAACAGCGATGGGGAAGAGACTGAACTTGCAGAACTGCTAGTCGGCGAGGTTGAGTTTGAGAATAAGCAAATTGACAAGCTGGACACTCAAACGCTATGGCGTCAAATCCCAAAGGAAATACAAGTGCTTATAACGAAGCGCCTGCAAGGTAAACCACTGGGAGCGCCACGAATGCGCAAAGCTGGACAGCCAAAATCAAGCGGCACTCTAAAGGACACAGAGCGCCAGCGTCTCAATCGCTGGGTGAAACGTGAAGGCCACAAGCTATTAATAAACTAAAATCGCTCATAGCCAAATCATAGCTAAATGTCACAAGTATTGCCACGTATCGGAATTGCTACACTGTGAGCGATAGCGAAGGTGGCTAGCCAATTTGGCTAGCCACTTTTGCTATTCTCGCAGCATAAGGCCAATACTTTATGAAAGGCCTAGTAATTCCAATCCATGCCCACACTTGGGTTATTTGGGGCTGACCTCATACTGAGGTGGGGAACGTGGACACTTGACACGACAGCCTAACATGGAGGACACCGGGGGATCTATGGCCGGATCGCCAGGCATAACGCACTCCAAACATAGCCCTTGGGACAAGGCTCAGCCCTGGCCCTAGCCGTAGTGACGGAAATCTATCAGCGACAGCATCAAGATAGGCAAGCTACGGGGACTGACTGGCCTAAATCAGCCTAGCGTGCAACCTGCGAATGAGTTGCCGATTGTCGCACGTTAAGCGACCGAAGAGCGTTTGCCGTAGTGCGCCTTCGTTAAGGGCGGACTGTCGGCACGGTGGTTGTAGCTCATGGCACGGCTGTGGGGTATATCTCCCCCAGCTCCAAGAGATACAGAGCGCAGCTGGCATAAGCTAGCTATACGTTCTTCCCACGTCCTTAGTAGAGGCTCCGTGGGGTAAGCGGGACGTATATTTAGTCGCTGGCAGGGGTAGTAGCAAACCCCGAAGGCTCTTACCGACCATGAGAGTTTTTCCGCCTGCAAAAGTCCCAGGTGGAGCTACCGTGACTGCTGTGGATGGGCGGGCTGTCATAGGAGATTGGAGCGAGGCTCAGTCCCCCGGCTTTCGCCACCGGGGGAATTTTGCTTCTAATTTCACGAACTGGCTGCGAGCAATAGCTCGTGGCCAGCGGTGAGGTTACAAGCCTCAAATCTCAAAGGGGGTGAAGCATGAAGACAAAGCAAAAAGTTCGCAAGTGCCTTATTTGCGAAGTTCGTCCTGCTGCTGCGCAAGGCTATTGCAAGCATTGCATAGCCCAAATCGAGGCGGACAAACGGCGCAAGCAAAAGCCAAAGCCGTTTAGGTATGTAACCTATGGTGGCGTGACTTTTGAATTTCGTAATGGCAATGGCAACAAACTTACTCCACATCTAATTACTCGCAGTCCTGAGACACTACCTCAACGATTGCTAATCAACCTTGATAAGTATTGCCCAGGGTACACACGTGATCAAGTCAAAAAGCTCAAGCGTCTATGCTTGAGTTTTGCGAAATAAAATAATCAAAGGGGGTGCTCGAATGGGAAACAATATCTTACAGAAGGCGGCTATGACTATCGCCATGCAGCCGACAACCTTCAAGACTGGCTCTGATGGCTTTCGTGGCCAGGGGAAGGTCGTTGAAGGCGAGGCTAAATACCAAGTGCAGGTCATTGCTGTGCGCATTGGCTCAGGCAATGGCAAGAGCAAGAGCCGCAAGAGTTAAGCCCTCCGCCCTCGAGCCACCAGCTTGAGCTGATGGCTCGCAGCGGGGCGCTTAGCCTCAAGGGGGTAACATGAAGGTTAGATGGTATATCCGAGGGGGTGATAAGGTTAGACAATACGTGCAAGGACGTAGAAGAAATAAAGCCAAATAGGGGGGTGAAATATGACTGATAAAGAAGAGGTAATCAAAGAAGTTGCGGACTGGATTGACACCCAGGTAATAGCCGAGATGATTGTTGACCACCTTGAGGAAAGTGGTCGTCCCGTGACAGTCCAAGAAGCTAAAGATATGTGGCTCGGCACGCTTGAGAACCTGGGTGGCGGCGTCGGCCTGGCAATTTAAGGAAAGGGGGTGAATTATGCCTATCGTAAGTGATGTCATAAAGAGGCTCAATGAGCAATATAAGCCCGATGAGCATATTGCAACGGCTATATGGTGTGAAGAGGATGTTATCGGGTTTGCCTTGGATGAAATGGGCAAGGAAATTAGCCGAGAACAGGCACAGTCCATACTTGACCAGATAGACGCTAACCAGGACTGTGAGCTGGGTATTACATGGGAAACGATACGGTCGGGCATTGAAGCACTGACAGAGTAATAGCCTCTAGGTTGCTAAACGCTCAACATCCGGGGGCAGGGTAACCTTGCCTTTAGTCGTGGGGCATTTAGCCTCGAATATCAAAAAAAGGGGTGAATCATGAAGCTAACTGAGGATCAACGAGAAGAAGCTAAAAGGCAACTGGTAATGCGTCTCGAGGCCGCTATCGAAGAGACACCGAGGGCTATTAATGCAGGCGAAATTCAGGAAGCGATCCTCAAAGCCGCCACTAACCAGGGAGTCAACATGGATAACGGAGAAAGGGAGATACGTATGGAGATAGAGGACTTTGAGGAAATGCTCAAGGCAATTCACATAATCGGGAAGGATGAGTATGTCCACACTATCCATGCTGAGCCAGCCGAGCTCGTCATAACCATCACGAAGGAATAGCGAAAGGGGGAGCTAGTCTCCCCTAGGGCTGCATGTCCCCACCTCCACGTGGTGCAGCTCGGGTAATGCCAACGGGGATAATAATTTAATAAGGGGGTGCTCTATGCGAGCGACGACAAAACGTGGAGCACTCCTGGAGACCTTGGGCAAGGTCAAGTCCGCAGTTGCAGCGAGGCACACTATACCAGTGGTGGGTGCTATCCTTATCCGTGCAGGTGGCGGGCAATTAACTCTCACCGGCACAGACTTGGAAGCGACACTGACAGCGAGCTGCAAGGCCAATGTCAGCCGACAGGGAGCAGTCGCAGTGTTGCCTAAGACACTGGAAGCCTTCCTCAAAGCTGTGACGGCCGATACAGTCACTCTATCTCTGGTGAATGGCAAATCATTGAAGGTAGAGGCTGGAGCCACAACCACCATCGAGGGCTTCGAGGCAAAGGAGTTTCCAGACGTGCCAGGTGTGAGGGGTAAACCAGTCGTGGTAACCGGGCTTTCTAATGGACTGAAACAGATTAGCTATGCCATGGCTAAAGATGACAACAGACCGGTTCTCGCTGGTGTCTATTTCCACTCCAATGGCGGTAACCTGGTGCTGGCTGCCTCTGATGGCCTTCGATTGGCGGAAACAAAGGTCAAGGCTAAAGGGCGTGTAGAGGCAACAATCGTGCCCGCTAAGGCAGCTCAGCTCGTCGAGAAGCTCATGCCCGGCAAGGTAGCCATACACAGAGTAAAGGAAACTGCTCCTGACAAGCGCCCTACCATCAGCTTCGTTGGTGATGGCCTGGTGCTTACCGTCATGGCAATTCAGGGCACGTTTCCCAATTACGAGCAGGTTATCCCAAAGAATGGCTCGCCGCTCACTGTGGATGGCAAGGCACTGCAGAATGCCCTAAACACAGTCTCAATCACCCTGCCCGATAACAACGCGGTGAGACTTCGTGCCGGACGAGGCAAGCTAATTGTCTCTACAAAGCACGAAGAGAAGGGTGAGACTGAGGCGAAAGTGCCGGCCAAGGGCAAGGCAATGATTGCCTTCGACATCCGCTTTCTAAAGGATGTGCTGACAAAGGTTACTGGCCCCGTTACATTACGGACAAAAGGTGCCCAATCTCCAGGAGTCGTCAAACAAAATGGCACCATCCACGTAATTATGCCGATATTCGTGGAAGGGTGACTTAACTATCCAGCCCGAGGGCCGGCTAAAATGCCGGCCCTTCGCTGGGCAGTTAAGCCCAAAATGAACCAAAAGTACAAAAAATGGAGAAAAAAGACTATGGCACAAGTATTCAAGCTCGTCGGAATAGCTTTAGAAAGGGGGTGAAATGACTTGGAGAAATCATGAAACTCATAGAGAAGAGGCCAAAGCCGTTAAGGATGCCCTGATAAAGGCAGGATTTATCAATGTCAGGGTAGGCCATGGTCGAGGCACAGCCTGGGGATGGCTGGAGATCCGCTGCGATGGTAAACCTGGGCAGCCCTTCCAGGATAAGAGAATTGAGGCTATCCGCATAGCCAAGACTGTTACTGGTCGCAGTGGTGAGTATGATGGAGAAATACTCGTCTACTAGGAGAAAGGAGAGCATGATAAAAACAGCAATAGTTAACTCTAAAGAACTAGGCACAAATTGCTGGCTGGCCAAAAGATTTACTGGGGGCAGCAGATGTTGTAGGGTAATGGCTTGCACTTATCCTGAGAAGTGCACCTGCAAAGCTGTAGATGCTGAAATTGAGTATCTACAGAATCAGAAGCAAACTCTCACAGAGAATATAGATAAAAAGGTCGATACTCTTCAAAAGATGAAAGGGGGTAAAAATTGACAGAGACTCAAGCAGAAAGACTCAAGAAACTGCGCGAAAAGAAAAGTGAGGAGTATGCCCGGGCTATTCTTTCGGTGCCTGAGAAAGTTAGCCTCTACTCCGCAATTCCCTATCCTGGGGTGGTGATGATAATGGGGGATATCAGGACAGGCAAGACAGGGCTGGCTCATGAAATTGCTGAGCTTATGCACAGCCGGCGTGAGCTTCCTGCTATTCTTCACATGCCTCATATTGATGAAAAATTAAGAAGGTCCATACAGCATATTCTTCCCAAATGGATGAAAGTAACCACCAAGAGAAATGAGTGGAAGGATCGGGCCATAGTGATTTATGATGAAGCAGCGCGGTCGGCACATGCCCGGAGAAGTCAGAGCGGTGATGCTGTGGAGCTCGATGATCTGTTGGCCATTGCCGGACAAAGAGAACAGCTCATAATCTTCATAAGCCATTACTCAAGAAAACTGGATCTCAATGTTTGCACTTCTGTCCACCGTATCATCTGGAAGCGCCCCACTTATGCCCACCAGCTCTGGGAAAGAGATGAAATGGCAGACTTTACTGCCAAGGCGTATGACTTCTTCAAGACTATAAAAGGTGATGTGGCCCAAAAGAGAGCATGCCTGATATTGAATATGCAGGACTTCGGCTTCCTGCAATGCAACAATAACCTGCCGAAATGGTGGACGGACCGGCTATCGCGGATATTCAAGGAAATACAGATACATAATACAAGCTGGGGCTGATAACCGGTCAGCTATTCAACGAAATGGGAGACTTGTTCTCCCATTTTTGCGTCTGTCACGAATATTCGAGCCGAGCGGAATAGCCTTAGTGAAAGGAGGTGTCTATGAAATAAAAATGGGCAGCTGGCGTAGCCTGGGTAATCGGGCGGTGTACAGTCACTGGTAAGACCTAGCCCAGCCAGTACCCCGTACGAAACTGGCGCTGCCCCCCCCATTCTGGCCACTGGAATGATAATAAGAAGGAGGGTCTGTGAATAGAACAGATGTATTGGAAAAACTTGAGCCCATCTGCCATACTACAGCACGTCAGGTGGAGCATAATCCCCGGACAAGAGTGCTGGTTGAGCCCGGACAGGTGGTCATGCGGCCCGGCAATGGTGGGCACCTAATCCCGTTCAGTGAGAATGGGACTAAAGCACTGGCCAAGTTTGTGGGTCTGCCGCAAAGGGTCTGTGATAATCTTAGCCCGGATCTTTTCGGGAGAGTGACTACCGAGCTCCTGGGCAGGAAAGAGCGGTATAATCTTCTCCTTGAGAATGGCCAGGTGGAAAATCTCGTCGATTTCCGGGGCATAAGAAATCTCCCTGTGGACAGGGTGTTGTCGACCATTGAGCATGTCGTGCCTAATTGCGACTATCACAGAGTCAGTATTCTGAGTAACCACTCTGCCTCGCTGGAAATAGTTGGCCCCCGACAAGAAGCTGTGCGCCGCGGTGATATAGTACAGGCCGGTGCCCTGGTGAACTTCAGCCCGATCAACATAATAAAGCCGCTGGTACAGAGCTATGTGTTGCGGCTAACCTGTACCAATGGCCAAACCGCCAGGACTGTGTTGGCTGAGTTCGCCGGCGGTGGCGGAGAGGGTGATGATGTCTGGCAGTGGTTCAGGCAGTCGGTCCGTGCCGCATATCAATCGATAGGCGACATTGTAAATCGCTATCGCCAAATGATTCAAGAGCGGATCCCGCCCGAGCAGCGGGCTGGCATCCTGGAAGACCTCCTGCGCCAAGCCGGTATAACCGGGAAAGAGGCCGAGGCGGTTAGAGCACAGGCTATTCAAGAGGCTCCTCGTAATACCTATGACATGGTGAATCTCATCACATGGGCAGGCAGCCATATCGTACGGTCTCCTGAGAGAATACAGCGTGCGCTCAATGCCGGTGCCACCTTTACATCGGAAAGCCAACACGCTACTATATGCCCATTATGTCAGACTAGGCGGTAGCTTCAAATACGTGGCCTCGCACGCTGGGTTTCGGGTTATCCTCCGGTTTTCCCGAGTTTTCCTAGTGTGTGGGGCCGCCCAAAGGAGGCAGAAAAATGGACAACCGCAAGGAGAAAACAGAGACACTGGTCAGAGAGGTAATACTCAATGACAAAGCACAGCAAGAGTGGATTGATGGTGCCGACCCAGACTTTCTTAACGCACTGGAGGTTTTCATCAAGCACTATGACTCAGGGAAATCCAGAAACGAGTGGTTCAGGATAGGTGTCATCATAGGGGGAGTATATGAGAGGTGGAGACAAAAACAAATGTGAGAAGGCTAAGCGATCAGGCTCCAGGGCTGCAAAGGATGGCGAGATTGAGCTTGCCGAGACCGAGGTAAGCACGCCATTATTCTAGGGCACTTCATAACTATTGACATAACACAAGCGAATAGCCTACTATCTGTCCCAAAAAGAGGAGGGTCAAATGCAAGCATACTGTATGAAGTGCCGTGCTAAAAGAGAAATGAAGAACACCAAAAGCATAATCATGAAGAACCGCAGGCCGGCTACTCAAGGTGTATGTCCCGTATGTGGCACGAAGATGTTCAAAATCGGTAAGAGTTAGGCCAACTCCGCTGTGGCCTAACAGAACTCAAAAGGGCTGGATAGTCCCCGTATCAGGATGTCCAGCCCTTTTATTTTGCCAATCACACATAACAAGTTAATGTGCAACAACACAGGCAATGGCACGAATTTATCTCGCCCTTGCCTATAGACCTGGCCGGACCTGTTAAGGCAATTTGGACCAGAGGTGTCAATGAGGGGAAGCAGGAACTACTTTGATAACGCGCCGTTGGAGAGCTTCTGGGAATCCTCAAGCAGGAACTGACCAACCATCGCCACTATCTTACCAAGCGAGAAGTGATTTAAGAGGTCACAGAATACATTGAGATATTCTACAACTGGCAGCGACGGCATGCTAAGCTCGGCTACTTGTCGCCTGCAGCTTATGAACGGAAATACTATGCCGGAAGGTAGCAACATGAGAGGGTTGGCGTCTATTATTGACATCCGCCCCTAGTCTATCAAGAGCCACAGCCTTATGTCGGCTTGCTTATACTATGCCTTCTACTTCTTATGACGACTATCTGCACAACAACTCCAATCACAAATCCCAAGCAGATAATCAGGGTATTAACGAAAGCACCTTTCATTGTAGGTTCCGGTTGATGGTAATGAATTATATACTCGACTATTAGTCCAAGTGCTGCTGATGAAACGAAAATGTAACTGAAGATATATTGTCTAAACAGAATCGCTATAATTGCAGTAGCCCATATGGGAAGGTATATTTGTTTAATAACCTGAAAATCTATGTAGTTCAGTTCAATGAAAACCATCATCACAATGAAGAGAATTATTGAACATATGACTGAATGTAGCATTGAACGTATGACTGAATGTAGCGCGGTCTCTTTATTCAGTTTCACACCTCACCCCCTGTCTCTATTCTATTTCTCTGGAGACAGTCCGTCAAATACACTTTAGAGGTGATTTCGGAGGGGTTAGTTGCGCAGCATGTATGATTCATTTTTGAAATGAAAGGGTGGATACCTTCCAGGCTTCTGTTGCCCGAGCTGCACAATGTGGACCTTTGTGTCTTAGTCAAAATGAACTTGATTTAGCACTACGCCCGAATACCAGCGATATACTCAAGTGGCAGAAGAGCAAATCTCCCTTGTAGGCGAATGAATGCTTCAGACTTCAGTGCCTTGTCATAGTCGTCGGGCATGAATAAGTTGGGGTAGGACTCCGGATGCAATGCGACATCCTTAAAAGCAGCAGCCCAACCCAGCTTCTCATCATCCGTTAGGGATGACCAAGTACGATCTATTAGGTCGTGACCTTCGTCCGATTGACGAACCTCTCTGTCTCTTGACCTATTTCCTAGGCTTTCAAGTTTCTGAATCCATTCGGCATCGCCATAGTGGCGCGCTCTTCGGTGGGACTGCCCTAGATACTTAGAAGGATAGTCCTTTGCCCTATGGAGCCATTCATAGTCATTGCCAAAAGCGATAAGGTCAATTAATCTATGAATCTCGTTAGCTGGCATAGTTACTTGCTTTAGCAACTGATCGCCAAAAGTGACGACACAAACCGCCCTTAAGCGCAACGCTAGACTGTTGGGCTGACAATAATAACCGTCGGCCACTCCAAATCCGCTGGCAGGGCAACTTATCCTTTCAGTCCTATGCTAAGGTTAACCCACCATTTTCTGTAGGCGTACCGGTGTACTTTGCAGTGGAGAGGCTTGCCACAGCCAGGAGTAGGACAGTTAGCAACCTGCAGCAGACTCCAACTAGGATGAGTTTCATAGAATTTACTTATGGCTTCGCTTTCCTGTTCTGTTCGCTTCGAATGCTCCCCACTCATTGCTCTCTCCAAATCCGTCGGCTGGGCTACACGTTGGCATCAAACACCATCTCTCAGGGGTTATTATAACATGATACTCAGAGTGCTATTAGTCGTAGTGGTAACAATCCGCTAAAAGGTGCAACGTCGAGCACGACAAAGCTGGGCACCGCCTGGAGGAAAACCACTTCGGGGGACGTTTTAGCTCATTGTGCTAATAGGCTGCCATTGCCACGCCTCTCCCTTTCGCATGACATGGCCCAGACCGGGGAAGGGGAAGTGGAACGCAAGCACCAGGGCATTCTGAGTTGCCGCTCTCTTTAGAAGCCTGCGTCTGGTGGCTACGACCTGCTGGGGAGAAAAATCGGTGCCTGCACACCATTCTGGTTGCTCCAGATGGATGAGGTGGAGTACCACATCAGAGACGCACAGCAATTGCTTACCTCTTGAGGAAATAGCCAGCGCCATTTGCCCCGGTGTATGACCAGGCGCTGCTAGGGCGCGTATACCGGGCGTGATTTCGGTTTCACGGTCAACGAGTTTCAATCGACCTTGAATCGGCGGGAGGTTCTTGCGTGCGAATTTCAGCTGCCTCTCCCTGACATGTTCATCGAGTTTAGTCTCCGCCTGTCCCGAGGTCCAGAAGTCCCACTCACCTTTCCACATAACGTACCGAGCGTCAGGAAAAGTCAGCTTGCCTTCACTATTGGTATTCCCGCCGATGTGGTCTGGATGTCCGTGTGTTAAGATGACCGTGTCAATGTGCTCAGGTGCAATCCCTACAGCCTTCAGGTTCTGAACAAGCTTTCCTGTGCCTGGGGCAAGACCGTCGGCACCCGTATCCACCAGCACCTGATGCTTGCCTGTGTTAACTGCCAGGCAAATGTATGGACTTGTCCACTCTAGCCACTGTTCCGGCTGCAGGTTGTGTTCACGAAGCACTGGCTCAAGTCGTTCTTTTGGCGCATTGGCGAAAAGAAATGTGGCCGGCGGTGGGAAGGTCGGAGGTGCGTAGGTGTGAGTGCCGTCACTAACAGCTACGCAGTCGAAATCCCCTAGCTTGAAGCGATAAATGTCAGTGTTCGTGGTTACCCTCCTGCTTCGTACTCTAGACATCCAACTCTAGCATACCAGAAATAAGACCCAGAAGGATATGACTTAACATTCTGAGTAATTGTGCATGCACTGCGAGTTCTCTTCGTCCTACTGTCTTATGTGTTACAATTTACGAGACAGGATTGGGGCAGTATCGTAAGCCATTTGGAGCCAGAGACCAACTGCTTCAGTTGTAGCGGCGTGTTTCCCTTACCCCCACAATGAGAGGGGTGACACATATGTCAAAGATCAGGTTGGAAGCAAGTAAGGCCATTCTAACCAAGGTAGACGCAGAGTCGCGTGGAGAACGGAGTAAAAGACTCGCTCTTATTCAGGCTTTGTTCTTCTCCCCCGCTAGTGGGATACCGAGCAGAACATTTGGGCTCTTGTCAGAAGCCGCTTCTTGTTTTGTGAACGGGGAGTACAATGGCTGCATCTGCGTATTGGCCACCGCCGTTGAGTATTCTCTCCGCGACTTGCTTGGCAGCAGATTGAAGCTCAGTGCTCTCGTCAAGGCGGCAGAAGAGCGAGGTCTCCTGAATCCAAGACAGGCGGCAGTCTTGGGCAAACTCAGACAATATCGGAATAATGTGGTCCACAGCGATTTGACTAAGTTAGCTAAGGGAATTGGGCTGCAAGTCCAGGCTGTGACTATAACTGAAAAAGGATTAATCCCATCTTCAGATTGGTCTGACGTTCAACCCAACGACACGGCAATGCAAGAAATTGCAGGCTCTCTCTCAGCCGAATCGACAGTGCGGCACATATTACTAGATACTCGTATAGTTTTATGTGAGCTGTATGGCGGGACTGTGGGAGAGGATGCCTGATGGATCAAACAATCCCGAGGAATGTTGGGCGGCCAGAGAGATTCTGGCCGAACTAATGGTGCGGTCTACTGAACCCTACGCTTGCGGTAGCCCGGTTCATTAACCGGCCGGGACATCCGGTCAATGCCCATCGGGTGCACAAAGGTCAGGACTGCTGGTTCGCCATATTACCTATGCTCGGCCTTATACGTATCTGTCTGTAAGAGCATCTTGTTCAACGCTGCGCGTGGCACAACAATCCTCTTCCCAAACCTTAGGCTGGGTATTTGCCCCGTGCGTATAGCTTCGTACGCTGAATTGCGGCTCACTCCCAGGATCTTGGCAGCTGCCTTCACACTTAGGGCCAAGGGTTCATCAGATTTCCCCGCTGTAGTAACTTGGTAGGGATGCACCGCCGAATCTCGATGCTTTTCACACGGCGGCCCGCCCAGAAAAGACGTCTCCCTTAATATCGCCTTTGCGATTATTCTTGCCAATATTGTGAGCCCTTCCTCAAGCTGCCGTTCCTCGTTTTCGGTCAGGTGATTATTGTCGGTCCCGCTGATTTCCAGTTCTTTCATGACTTCCTCCCTGTTTTGGAATGAGTATAGTGTGGGCAGCAGCCATGTTCAACTATTGAACGTTTCGCCAATTTGCTACCCAGCAGGTGCCCCGCGGACAATGCTGTTGCTTGTGATCGTGAAGCAGGACTATAATGCGGTCCTACACAAGAACTTTGAAGACAGTAAGGGGCGGCACGCACAGGACAGGTATGAGATTCACTATCCCTTGGGTCAATGGATCGGAGAATGGGTGCTCCGTTGGAAGCTGACGAGGTCGTCTGAATCTGGCCGACGCGGAGAGGCCATTGTTGATAGATGATATAGAACAGGATATACGAAAAGCCCTACCGCTCATGAAGCAACGGCAGAGGGAGACCAAAAGACTGCGATTGAAGCTCCACAGCCTTAACTGGGATGACGTAAGCGAGTCTGAGCAGTATTATCCTCTTCGCTTCTTCGCAGACGGAATCTCTGCCTATATTTATGTCTTCGATAATGCGGCTGTCTTCTATGCTTGGGCGGCAGTCGAGCAGGCGTTACTTATAAGGCTGGGCACACATGCACTGAGCCAAGCAATTGCCGCTAACAACAATAAGTATCCCGGCGAGAAGCAGTTGGTCACGATTGCCAGAAAGAACGGCATAATCTCTTGGGACAGAGCAAGAACTGTCCATCGTCTTAGGAAGCTTCGCAACAATTATATCCACTACATTAATGTCATGTGGGACCAACATAGGAGCGAAACTAGACTGCACAAGTTGACAGATTCCCAATGGCCGAGAATCGCGGAGAGAATCAGAGACGCTGCGCCAAGCGACGAACGAACTGAGGCGTTGAAGTGGCTCGACTACATTGCGGAATTAACCGATGGCCAGCATACAATACTCAAACGCCAGGTACCATACATCCCAGGCGAGCCTCCAGGTTCGGAGTCCATAAGATATCGCAATCTCAGAATCAAACAATTCAGTGACTGGGTTTCGGAAGCCAAGGACGCACAGGATAGGCTAAGACGCTATGCGTATGGGACGGAGCGAAAAGATGCCTTAGATTGTCTGCAATGGAGCGGTAGCCTCCTAACATACCTTGGTTTTTTGCCCAAGTACTGACCACTTCCAGGTAGTTTCCCACTTCTTGCCAAAATGGTGCTCACAGAACCAGGGAGGGACAATGGAAAGCACATTCGGGTGGCAGTCTGATATCCGATTCTCTTTCAATTCGATTAGCCTCGGTGACTTGTTGTCGGGGGAGAGACTGCACAATAGTCAGTATTGTTCAATGGTGTGTCCGGAGCTCGTGGGAGAATCGTCTCTCCGTCGCACAAGGGGTTACACAGAGCTCAATCAAAACAACCATCCTAACGTACAGGGTTTTCCTCGTAGGGACAGCATACGGAATAACCGTATTTGTTTAATAGCTCTTTCTCGATACCTCTTGTCCCTGGGCGTTGTATAGCGCAGCCCAATCGGGGTCAGTATTATTCCAAATCGCTTTGCTGTACCCAAAACTAAAGCCACCCCACTCGGAATGAATCTCATTCGTGTAAACCCGTATTTTGGCGCCCGGGGCTAAGACATAGGAGGGGAAGGTAAATGAGGGATATCCCTCGGATATGTCCTTCAATACCCATCCATTCAAGTCTTGCGACGTATCACCAAGATTTGTAATCTCTACATATTCATCGGACTCCGTACGGTAAACGACGCCATCGTAGAAGATGTAAGTAATCTGAACATCGCTACTGACCTCAGATTCCCCCTCGAAGTAAGCAGTAACATCCTTATCGCAGTCCATGGTAATGACAATAGTGGGCGAAGTGCCTGAGGCATCACCACTCCAGTGGTCAAATTTCCAGCCAGAGGCAGGCGATGCAGTGATAGTTATCTTGGTACCACTATCATACTCATAAGTACCCGCGCTGGGATTGGTAGTTCCTTGACCATTGACGCTGATGGTAAGGTCATGAGTCGTAGCAGAGGAGCAAGCCACCGGCGGTAAATCGCTTGAAGGGAGCACGCTATATGTTACCCCGTCTGTCGTGACTATGACAGTTCCGTGGATATCCGTGCCGTATATCTCAGCGCCAACTTCGCAAAGACTAGTGATAGTTTCTTGATGAGGATGCCCATAACTGTTGCCTTGTCCAGCCATATAGATAGCACACTCAGGCTCAGCCGCCTGTAAGAACTGTATTGATGATGCCGTTCTTGAACCGTGATGTCCTACCTTCAGTATCTCCACATCCGGGACAATCCCTTCCGCGAGCATACTTGCCTCAGCTTCCTGCTCGGCATCTCCGGTGAACAAGAAATCAACCTGCCCGTAGCTAAGGCTCAAAACAATGGAATTGTTGTTAATGGTGCCGCTCAAGTTGGCAGGATTAAGCACATTGAAAGTAAGATTGCCGGCTTGAATAGTGTCTCCTCTTCTCGCTGTAAACACTTCAGTGCCTTCAGAATTGACCGCCGACATAAACTGGGAGTAGGTTTGCGAAGTAGTTGTGTCGCCATTAAGCCAGATTTCGTCAACCTCAAAGGCATCTAAGACTGCAATCAGCCCACCTATATGGTCAGTATGGGGGTGAGTAGCTACCATTACCTCGAGCGGCCCGTCAATGTAATCATCAATGTAGCTGACTACACCCGGGGATTTTTCCCCACCATCAATCAATACTTCAGTATCGCCAAGGTCCAAAAATATAGAATCCCCTTGCCCAACATCAATGAAGTGGACTGTCAAAGTCCCTTGTTCGGCATGGTCCACAACTTTGAAATAGGCAGTGATAGCCTTATGTGCGTTCATGGTGATAATGACTGTATTCGAAGTGACTATATTTGAAGAACTTGAAGCCATATCCTGCCAATAATCAAATGTGTAACCACTGGCAGGGGTAGCAGTCAGTGTTATCTGTACACCTGATTCATATTGGCCACCTGCGGGAGCCACAGAACCTGATCCTGAGGGACTAATACATGTGGTAAGCGTATAAGTCTGAGCGGTTGGTGTTGGCTGCCTTGGGTTAGTTACGACTATCACTGCGATGATAGCTATAATACAAACTGCGATGATTCCCGCCAGCTTTTTCTTACTCATTCCATCCTCCCTTAAACATCGTAATCTTAATCCACCATAGCCACAGTATACATAGTAATCATGATTGTAGCATCGCATGTAATAGAGAGATAATAGGGTTAATAAACAGCAACGCCATAAAGATTAAGTTTCTGCGGCCAGAAAAGTTTCCACTGTTGGGAATAGTTCGGCAGTGGGTGGGGCAACCGCAGAAACATCGATGGGCCGTGATATACCAATAACCGTTACATTTTTGCCGATAGCCAGTTCAAACTGCTGCTCGCCCTCAGGTGAATTGACAAAAACGAGGCAAGCAACGTTGCCTACATTCTGAATTATGACTCCATTATCCACTTCAGTTACGGAAACCTCTAATGAAGTCCCTGGAGTGTATGATAAGCCTAACACAGCTAATAAGGCTAAAGTGAGACTACAGCAAATTAGAATAGCTATTTTCATTGACAGGCTCTCAATACAATTATACCACCAGCCAAACCTCATGCAGAAGAAGCTGTGAATTGCTCGCTTAGTGAAGCTTGCGGATAGCTTGAACCTTCATCAGACGGTTGAGCAACTTTTGAGAAGGGATTTGGCTTTCGTCAAGCATAACAAAACGTCATTTTGTTAAACGAACTATCGGCAAGGAAGATCTTTTGAGTTAACAGCCCGAAAGTTGTTGGTTCGAATCCATCCCCTGTTATCAAGTTGAAAAAGGTAGGTCTAGATTAGCTTGTCCTTTTTGTTTTCCAGATTCCCTTTCTTAGCATCCAGTCAAGAGCAATATCGTATGTGTGCTTGCTGTACACTTCATACACGGCATATTTCATCAACTCGATATTCCAGAAGTGTACATCGTTGGCAGAGAGTACCCTGTGATAAACTGCCGGTTCGCCACGATAGCACATTAGAAGGAGGTGTTTTGGATCTAGTGGCAATGCTGCTAAAACATCTTTATTCCCCCACCCTGCTCCAAGAGGTGACCCCGACATTAAGCTGAACAAAACTAGCGGTCTATCTGTCGTAGTGAAAAAGAGTCCTCCTGGCGCTTCGCATATATGGAAAGTCATCCTTTGTATATACTTTGCAATATCCTTAATAAGCCTGTATCGAGAAGCGATGCTAACAAGTCTACCTTCTTTTTGGTCGAGTCCTTCCATCCACTTATTCCATTCATCAATTGAGTATCTCGGTGAATCGTAAAAAGAGGGGGTATTAAAAACAGACAAGTCTTTTCCCTCGGCTTTGGCTTTTTCATAGACTCTCTTCATATCTTCAGCCATCTTGTTAAGCTGCTTAGTCATTTCCTTGAGCGTACTAGTCATGCTATCCTGGAAAGCTGGTGTCCTTACATGAATATTCGCAAAATAATAGGATAGAATTACCCAATCACTATGAGTTATAGAAGTAACGTCATCGATTAGTTTTTTCAATACTGGTGCTGCCCAGTTTTCTATTGCGCTATTCATCTTATCTAATGCATCAAAATCATCAGAAGGTCCTCCGTAGTAGTCAATATTTACAGCTATATTTATAGGCGTCTTAACAAAGCGGGGTAATTTATCCCCACGTCGATATACAATGCCGGAATTCAGGAATTCTTTGAGGTAGAACTTTGGGATTGTATGTTGTCTTCGATTCCCCATTGCGGAGCTATATTAGCATACCTCACTACTTGGATTAGGGCTTATCTAAATCTACATGGGTCGAATACATTACAGTAAATGAAGTTAAGGGGTGGAAATCGGTTACTTTTCGGTTTAGTTTGCCATTTAGAATCTGACATACCTTTGTGTACTTAAAATAGTTATCCGGAAGTGGAATTAGTGCATTGGGGTTATGGAAGATTGTTACTCCTTGGAACCAAGTCTCAACAGGCGATGCAAGTTCCCCTACACGGTACTGATACTCTTGAATCGCAATGTCACCATTGTCTCCAGGCAATTGACAGAATCCTTCTCTAGTTGCCTCAATTGTTGCTTCTAACCCCATTTGTATTGCCATTCTAACGAACTTGGATACAGTGAAAGAATTACTGTAAATAACAGCACTAACGTGTTCGGAAAATGGCTGGGAAAAGAAATTTGAGATTAACGTTTTTCCCCCATATTGATGAGAGTGAATCGGTATGACTCGGGAATAAAGACCTTTGTAATCAACCCAATCAGGGAATATGTCATAGCCCCCGTATAAATATCGGCCTAGACTTTCGTCTATATAGAACGTAGATCCCGGTTCATGGAAAGATCCAATAATGAATACTAAAGGAATATCTCGGCAGTGAGGTTCTGACCAATATGCTTGGTGAAGTTTTTTTAGAAGCGCGGTCCCCATTCTAATTGGGAATTCATTTGTGCTCTTTTCGTACATCTCTTCTGGTGATAGTATCTCTAAATCACGTAAAGATACTCCTGAAGCCAATCCAGAAGATGGATTAACAGTGACAGCCTCAACAGCCACCTTTTGATTCTCGGTCGATACCAGAAAATCGGGTTTAGCAAAGGACATATCAATATTTATACCGTGCGATTCTAAGTAGGCAAAGCAAGCTAACTCAAACAAACGAGAGTAATAACTATTCGTCTGAAAGTCTTGAATGAAATTCCCAGTTGGGTCACCCATACGCGAATATATTTCGTTCATAAGATTTCGAGCGCCCTCATGCCCTCTTGAGTTTCTCAATTCGATGAAGTCTGGATGAGCTCTACTTTCATCAACGATTAACCTAAACAGGTCATTTTTCCCGTTGTTAGGGGATTCCGAATTTACCTGATTAGTTATTGCTCGTTTCTTTAAATAAAGCTCCTTCCGTTTAATACCTTTTCGTTGTTGTTTTTTCCATTCATTGAATTGTCTTCTTAGTTCATTCTCTGGCAGCCAATGCATCTCTGAGTCTTCTATTCCTAATGACTTCAACTTTGTCCTCACAGTGTCTCTTGCTGATTCATAGCATAATACCTGGAAACCAATAGCTTGGCCATCAGGTTTATTAGAAACGGCACTGGTTGAAAGACCGGCTTTGAAACCAGAAAAAACACTAAAAGTTTCATTAAACTTATCCATGGTTATTTGAATGTCACGGTTGGGGCAATCAATTAACCAGCTAGCCTTTCCTCCATATAACAATTCCCATGTCATACAACTCTTTTGAAAACTGTCAGTTTGTGCTTTGGGATATTTTCTTTCTAGATCTTTTAATCGTCTGTTTATCTTTTCGTGTAATTTCTGCAATTCTGGATCAGGCGGCAGATACATTTTCTTATTCTCCGAATCTCAATATAGTCGAGCTAGACTCGATGGCTTTATCAATACTATAAATATATTATACCAGCCGCAAATCATCATTTTTTATTAATGCAGTGTCTCCAATGGCTCACCAAAATGCCATTTTGTTTAGTTCTTCGTTTTGCATTGACCGAGACAAGCGATTACACAATACATCGTTTTGTGACCTGATAAGTCAGCTTAGGCCTTCAAAATTTACTTTCTAGTTCCGCTTCAGTTTCCACTAGTATCCAGTTCAGTATCTACTCGATCTAGTTCTCGGTTCTTGGTTCTGGTTCTGCTTTTGCTTTTGGCTTTTGACCTTCCGCCAGTGCGTTTTTACCTTGGTGACCATATAGTTGCTGTAGCCAAAAGCAGTGATGTCCTTAAACTCCTTACCGTCTGCAACGAGCTGG
>CAISEW010000030.1 GCA_903884455.1 uncultured Chloroflexota bacterium
TGCAGGATATGGTCAGAAATGTGAGCCGCTCCCAGGATGAGATTGCGAACGATTCGGCCGTTGTCTGGTATTTTATCGGCAATGCCGAAAGCACTATCTAAGTTCAGAGTAGCGGCTATAGAATGGCTGGTGGGGCAGACTCCGCAGATTCGCTGGGTATATCTTTGAGCGTCGCGGGGGTCTCTGCCTCGGAGGATAATCTCTAGACCTCTGAACAGCGTCCCTGAGCTTTTAGCTTCTTTAACCACTCCATTCTCAGTAATAACTTCGACCTTGAAGTGTCCTTCGATTCGAGTTACCGGATCAATTATAATCTTGCTCAATTCTTGGCCTCCTTTCCTTGGAGTTTACCTATCGTGGGCAAGTTGGCGTCATTTAGTTTCTGATAGAAGGGTGCCATTAAATCAGGGAAACCGGGTTCGCAGCAGCCGATGCAAGGTGAACCAGCACCAATACACCAGTTAACTCCGTGGTTCCACATCCTCAAGGGACAATCAGCATAGGTAACCGGCCCCTTGCAACCCAGCTCATTGAGGCATCCAGGTTCACCGAATTTCCTGGCGAATTTACCTTCATCGAAGTATGCCCGCCGAGGACAATTCTCATGGATTAACTTCCCGTAGAAAGCCTTGGGGCGCTTAAGTTCATCCAACTCTTCCGGCTTGGGCAGACCTGAAAGCAGCACCGAAGCTACTGTGCCTATGAACCAGTCAGGATGGGGTGGACAACCAGAGACGTTAATTAGTGGCTTGTTGATGCCTTTGGATTTCAAAAAGCTATCGGCACCGACGTAGCCACCGGGGTTAGGTTTGCCAGCAGCTATGCCGCCGAAGGTAGCGCAGGTGCCCAGGGCGATGATTGCCAGAGCATCCTTGGCTAGAGATTCAACCCGGGACATTAGTGGCACTTCTTTGCCGTTCTTCTCGCCCAGCACCCCGTAAATGCCGCCATCTTTAGTCGGTATAGCACCTTCGACAACCAGAATGTAGCCGCCCTTGTTTGTTTTCGGTGTCTCTTCGAGCACCTTGAGGACGGCATCTCCTTGCCCAGCCATTACAGTCCCCTGAAACTTCAGGTTTACATGTTTACCGGGGATAACCTCGTCAATGAGAACATTTTTTATGGTAGGGCTGACTGAATTGAGGACTGTGACTGAACATCCGGTACAGGTACCTGTCTGTATCCATACCACCGGATATTCTTGAACCTTTGCTTTTGCCATTTAGCCTCCTTTCCTTGCCAACGCTTGTATTATAAGCTACTAACTACAGCCGTTACGCACCAATATACGTTTTTAGGTAAGTGGAGTGGCTAAAAAAGGCAATGGTTAGGCTAACTAAGTTAAGAAGTGAGACTGGAAGTCCTGTTTGGAGACTTTTGTATCCATTCGGCTGGATATGCTTGGACCTTTGCCCTTGCCATTTAGCCTTCTTTCTTTGCCAAACCAAGCATGCATTTTACTCTCTTCCCGCCAAAATGGCAACAGGTTTTAACATATCCGGGGCAGTAATTCTCCGCTGAGCATGTCAACGATGCGAGAAGCCCCCAGCCTGGTCTTCAGCACCACTCTGCCTTTATGTTCGCCGGTTACCTCGCCGATGATAGAA
>CAISEW010000031.1 GCA_903884455.1 uncultured Chloroflexota bacterium
AGTAAAGGCAACTTTTTATGCATGAAAGTTGCGGCGTTTTTGGAGTTTATGCCCCAGGCATAAATGTAGCTCAGACGACTTTTTTTGCCCTCTTTGCCTTACAACATCGTGGTCAAGAAAGTGCCGGCATCGCTGTCACCGATGGCAACGAAATAAAAATACATACCCGTATGGGATTAGTTTCCCAGGCATTCACGGAAACTGACCTCGCTTTGCTCCAAGGACATATTAGCATCGGGCATAATCGCTACTCCACTACAGGCTCAAGCAGACCCATGAATGCCCAGCCCATTATAGCGAAATCAGAGGGGTTGACCATTGCCCTGGCACATAATGGCAATATCATCAACTCCAAACTGCTCCGCGATGAACTCCAGGAGCGTGGCTATCATTTTCACACTAGCAGTGATTCTGAAGTCATTGCCAACCTGATTTTGGCCTCCCCGGGCCAGAACTGGCAGGAAAAAATAGAATACGCCATGCACCGCCTCCAAGGAGCTTATTCCTTGGTAATCTTAACTGAAAATAAACTGATCGGAGTTCGTGACCCCTTCGGTGTTCGTCCTCTTTGTCTCGGAACTATTGACGGCGGATGGTGCATCGCCTCGGAAAGTTGCGCCTTAGACCATATAGGTGCCCAATTCATAAGGGAAATCGAACCCGGGGAAATTGTAACCATT
This sequence comes from uncultured Chloroflexota bacterium, assembly GCA_903884455.1. Lineage (GTDB taxonomy): Bacteria > Chloroflexota > Dehalococcoidia > GIF9 > AB-539-J10 > RBG-13-51-36. The sequence goes on from CAISEW010000031.1 coordinate 681, forward strand.
GATAGCCAGGGAATACAGAGTTTTAAGAAGGAAAGTGATAGAAAGGCTTTGTGCATCTTTGAATACATTTATTTTGCCCGTCCCGACAGCATCATCCAAGGCAAACTACTCTACCCGACCAGGGAAGCTATGGGTAGAATATTGGCTGAAGAATATCCTGTCGATGCTGATTTCGTCATGGGTGTTCCTGATTCAGCCACTGCTGCCGGCATTGGCTATTCTCATGCCTCGGGTATCCCATATTGCGAAGGCTTGTTAAAAAACCGGTATGTAGGACGTACCTTCATTGAGCCTGACCAAAGGATACGGGAGCTTGGCGTCCAATTAAAATTCAACCCCCTTTCCCGCATAATTGCTGGGAAAAGGCTAGTAGTCGTCGACGACAGCATTGTTCGTGGCACCACCACTCCCCGTGTGGTTAGCCTGCTCAGAAAAGCCGGTGCCGCAGAGGTTCATCTCCGCATCTGCGCCCCACCCATTCGCTACCCTTGCTTCTTTGGAGTAGATATGGCTACTAAATGGGAACTCATCGCCGCAAGGAAAACTGTCCCGGAAATCAAGGAGCACCTCGGTGCCGATTCGCTGGGATACCTTAGCCTTAATGGCTTAATTCGGGCTGTGGACCTCCCCAGAGATATTTTCTGCCTTGCTTGTTTTACCGGAGCATACCCCATTCCAGTTCAAATAGAAATGGATAAACTAGCTTTGGAAGCTCTTCCCCAGGAGGACCTCATTGGAGCCGATCACTAAAAAGGCTTATGCTCTCGCTGGTGTAGACATTCATATTGCTGACAAAGTAAAAAAAATTATTGCCCAACAAGCTCGAACTACCTTTCGCCCCGAAGTCATTGGCTCGGAATTTTTCGGCAGCATGTTTCAGCTCAAAGGATACCATCAGCCAGTTTTAGTCTCCAGCACCGACGGAGTAGGCACCAAGCTCAAAATAGCCTCGCTCCTTGGGAAAAACGATACCGTAGGCATGGACATCGTCAACCACTGCGTAAATGATATCCTTTGTTGTGGCGCCGAGCCCCTTTTCTTCCTCGACTATATTGCCATGGGCAAACTTGTGCCCGAGCAAATAGAAGCCATTATTTCGGGCATAGTCCGTGCCTGCCGAGAAGTTGGCTGTGCGCTAATCGGCGGTGAAACCGCCGAGATGCCCGGCATATACTCTCAAGGAAATTATGACTTAGTAGGTTTCATTGTCGGAGTGGTGGAGAAAAAGAATATCATCGATAGCAGTTCCATTGTCCCAGATGACGTAATCCTTGGCCTGCCTTCATCAGGCTTACATACCAATGGCTATTCATTAGTGCGAAAAGTCTTTGGTATAGATGCCAACCCTTCGTGCCTAAACAAATTTTATCCTGAACTAGGGAAAAGCCTCGGTGAAGAATTGCTCCAGGTTCATCGTTGCTACTATCCGCAACTCAAGCCAGCCTTGTCATTGATTAAAGGTATAGCTCATATTACCGGTGGTGGCTTTGTGGGCAATATACCTCGCATCCTGCCTGAAGGGGTTGCTGCCCACCTTAAAAAGCGTTCCTGGGACATTCTGCCAATTTTCAAACTCATTCAAAAAGAAGGCGATATAAAAGAAGTGGAAATGTATCAAGTGTTCAACATGGGGATAGGCATAACCATTGTTTGTTCCCCCCGGCAGGTAGCCAAGATTGTCAGTATCCTGCCCCAGTCTAAAGTTATCGGCGAGATAATTAAGAGAGAAGCCGAGGAAAGAGTACTATTAGATTAAGGAGGTCCCGTGCGTGCCATAATTAGTGTTTCGGATAAATCAGGCGTGGTGGATTTTGCCCGAGGTCTAAAAGAGCTGGGCATTGAGATATTTAGCACCGGTGGGACCAAGAAGTCTTTAGAAGCTGCTGGAGTAAAAATACATAGTATTTCGGAGCTTACTGGCTTTCCTGAGATCCTCGATGGCCGGGTCAAGACTTTACATCCCGCAGTGCATGGAGGCATCTTAGCCCGACGCGACCTTCCCCAGCATCTATCCCAGCTAGCTCATAATCGCATCGAGCTTATTGACATGGTGGTGGTCAATCTCTATCCCTTTGTGGAAACAGTGACCAGGGCTGAAGTTTCCTTAGACGAGGCGCTGGAGAACATCGATATTGGCGGACCGAGCATGATTCGCTCCGCAGCCAAGAATTTCCCTTCCGTCTTGGTAGTAGTCGACCCCAGGGATTACGATGCAATCTTACAAAAGCTGCACCAGGGCGATATAGATTTAGGATATAGGAAGCGGTTAGCCCACAAAGCCTTCCAGCATGTGGCCCTCTATGATACGGCCATCGCTCAATACTTTAACGAAGAAACTTTTCCCGAAGAGATGACCATAGCCTTAAAAAAGGCTCGTAGCTTTCGCTATGGCGAGAATCCTCATCAGCAAGCTGCCTTTTACATTGAACAAAATGTCAGACAAAAGCAAGACGGTCTGGCATCCCTGGAACAGCTTGGCGGATCCGAAATTTCCTTCAACAACCTTCTCGATTTAGATGCTGCTTTGAATCTGCTGGCCGACTTTAGCGCTCCCACCATTGCCATAATAAAGCATAATAATTCCTGCGGACTCGCCTCCCATAATGACTTAGCCGAGGCTTATCGACGAGCTTTAGCTGGCGACCCTGTAGCTGCCTTTGGCGGCATAGTTGCCAGCAACCGAATTATTAATCTAGCTACTGCCCAAGAGATAGATACGACCCACTACGATGCCGTTGTTGCTCCGGGATATCGGAAGGAGGCTCTGGAATTACTAAGACGAAAAGAAAGCCTGCGTCTTGCTAAAATTGCCCCTTATCGTTCTTCATCCTCCGAATCCCACCTCGATTTTCGCCGTGTCAGGGGCGGCTTTCTGGCTCAGATGCCAGACACTTTAACCAAACCCGAACTTAAGCCTCGCGTGGTAACCAAGCGTCAACCCAACAAGACAGAGTTATCAGACCTGCTCTTTGCCTGGAAGGCGGTTAAAGGCATAAAATCTAACGCCATAGTTATCGCCAAAAATAAAACATTGTTAGGCATGGGAGCTGGACAGCCCAGCCGGGTGGTAAGCGTTGAGCTAGCTTTGAAAAGAGCTTGTGACCGAGCTAAAGGCAGCGTCCTTGCCTCAGATGCCTTCTTCCCCTTTACCGATGGCCCGGAATTGGCAATCAAGCACGGAGTTACCGCCATTATCCAACCCGGTGGCTCGGTAAGAGATAAAGAGGTAGTTGCACTGGCAAACAAGTATAATGTAGCCATGGTATTTACCGGTGTTCGCCACTTTAGACACTGAAACGAGAAATACGAAGCACTACGCTCTAACCCCTAAACTTCAGGAACTTGAATGTGGAATTTGTTTAGAATTTAGATATTAGGATTTATGGTTTCTATATAGGAGGTGAGAAATGTTTATGATTAGTAAAGAAGCCATGAACAGCGTTATGTCACTTAGAGATAAGATGGCTGACCCCAAAAAAAAGGCGGAGTGCATTGCCGATGTGGAAAATATGATAAAGATGAAGGAATCCCATCTGGCAAGAGCAGAGTGGGGTGCTTGCTGTGGCAATATCCGCAGTTTGGCATCACAGATAGATAGCGAACTACAGATGCTCCAGAACACTTTAGGGGTTTTAAGGAAGGGGGACAGCACGAAGGCAAGTTCTTTATTAGAGGATTACATTGCTTTACTGCAGAAAAACTATACACCTGAACCTGAGCATTGGTGATGCATGGCCAGAGTAGTAATTGTATCGGATATGTTACGTGGCTTTCTCGAGGAAGACTATCCACTTTATTGCGGCATCGAAGCCCGTAGCATCATACCCAATATCCAGAAATTACTGGAGCGAGAATTAAAGCAAGGCTCGAAGATCTTCTATCTATGTGACCACCATGTACCTGACGACCCCGAATTCAGAATGTTCCCACCCCATTGCATTCAAGGTACTGAGGAAGCTGAACTCATCCCCGAGCTTTTGCAATATCCCGGTGAAATAATACCCAAAAGAACTTTTAGCAGTTTCTACAACACTCCTTTAGACAAGAGACTGAAGGCAATCAAGCCCGAAACCATAGTCGTCTGTGGCGTAACCACTCATATTTGTGTTCTGAACGCAGTAATTGATGCCAGAAACAGAGGCTATGAAGTTGAAGTCCCCATTGATTGTGTTGCTTCCTTCGACAAAAAGGCTCACTCCTTCGCTCTGGACTATATGGAAAGGGTACTGGGAGCCAAGCTTATCAAGCCCTCGGTTAAGGTTTCTCCGCCTCGTTTCGAAATCCCGGACTCATGGTTGAACGGAGAAACTGCCGACATCTACTTTCCCCGCACCGTGGAAATACTTAAGAAAGAGGGCATTAATCCCGTAGCAACTATGGAGGTATTTCCTCGCCGAGCTGGCATCTTGTGCGGCATAGAGGAAGTTAAAGCTTTGCTCGCTGAAGTTCTTCCCGAGGATAATTGCGAAGTCTGGGCGTTATCTCAAGGCGAGCCTTTCGACAGAAAAGAGGTAGTTCTGCGCATAAAAGCCCCTTATCAAAGCTACGGAACTTATGAAACAGCTTATTTAGGCATACTTTCTCATTGCAGCGGCTGGGCTACCGCTGCCCGAGAATGCGTTGATGCTGCCCAGGGTATTCCTGTCATCAGCTTCGGGGCCCGCCATGTCCACCCCTCAATAGTAGGCATTATGGAATACTCCGCTGTAGTCGGAGGCTGCACTGGCTGCGCCAGCACTGCTGGAGCAAAACTTGCTGGCATAAAACCTACTGGCACTATACCCCATGCTCTTATCATCATCATGGGCAGCACTGCTAAGGCTAGTATTGCATTTAATAAACATATGCCTCCCGAAGTGCCGCGCATTGCCTTGGTGGATACTTTTGAGGACGAGGTTAGAGAAAGTGTCACTGTGGCCAAAGCCATGCGAGGAAAGTTACAAGGCGTAAGATTAGATACACCCTCAGAAAGAGGTCGAGTTACTGCCGACTTGGTCAAGGAAGTTAGAGCTTGGCTGGACCTCGAGGGATTTAAAGACGTGCAAATAGTTGCCAGCGGTGGACTTGACCCGGAACGAATCAGATATTTCATCGATGAAGGGGCACCTGTGGATATCTTCGCTGTGGGCAGCTACATCAGCGATGCCAGGCCCATTGACTTCACCGCCGACCTTCATGAAGTAAAAGGTAAACCCATCGCTAAAAGAGGCAGAATGCCCGGCATCACCCCCAACCCCAGGCTAAAGAGAGTGATGTAAAAACTCAGCTTCGATGCTTCTGTGCTTTCCTTAATTCTTCTACTATCCTGGGCAATATCTCACCTGTCTTCCCTTGAACTAAATAGTCTGATACGCCCTCCTGAGTGAGTGGTGTAGGGTCTGCATTTACCTCTATTATCTTCACATTAGTCTTATACCCCACTACATCCAAACCTGCCATGAATCTGCGCGAATGAAATCTTGCCATCCTGGGCAGATTGGCAAAAGGATAAACCACTGCTGATGTGCCGCAAATAAGCATCAGGTCACATCTCAAAGCTTCTTTTTCCGACTCCTCCATGACATCGGAAGGTATTGGCTCCTTGAAGTGAACTACATCATCCTTCAGGACAGCACCGCACTTGCAGCGAGGCGGAAGCTCATCCAGGGAGACTTCTTCCCAGGCAAACCTTGAGCCGCAAGAAATACACCTCACCGCATTGACACTGCCGTGATATTCCAAAACTCTCTTATTCCCCGCCTTTTTATGCAACCCATCAATGTTCTGCGTGATCACACACTTTAGTATCCCCAGAGCTTCGAGCTCAGCTAGAGCATAGTGACCTGGATTTGGCTGAGCCCCTCTAGTTTGACCATGAAACACTCCATATGTCCCCCGCAACCCCACTATTTCCTCCCAATATGCCTTGGGGTTGTTCAGGAAAAGCTCGTATCTTTCGTAAGCCTTAGCCTCGGCCTCCTTATTCAAGGTCCAGATGCCCTTTGGTCCCCGGAAATCAGGTATGCCTGATTCGGTTGATATGCCTGCCCCGGTTAAGGCAATGGCATATTTGCTTGCTGCCAAATCCTTGGCTGCCCGCTTGATTAGGTCCTCCATTACTTACCCAAAATCACTGTTCTTGTGGCAAAATCCAGCTTGTTTGCCAAACTCATTCTAAACATTCTTACACAGGGAAGTTGTTTTTGTGCTGGCTAATTTATTACCGCCGAAATCCCCACGCCAGTTTTCCCAGAGCCACCCTTCTTCGAACGCTGCCGGTCAGCAACCTATCCGAATTGAAAATGCGCACCGCTATCCATATCATTATCACCGTGAAAACTGCTGTATAAGCAATACCGCCGATTACCAGCCAATAATTATCGAGCATAAGAGCCCGCATAGCCATCATAGGGTGGGAAAAAGGTATGGCAAACAAAAGAATTCTTAGTGCTAGAGGAATGGTATCGAAATCTTTAAACATGATTGTGAACATGGAGATCATCGCCAGAGCGGTTATCGGGAAGATGAGTGTCTGGCCACTTCTATAATTCTTAGCAAATGTTCCCAGAACTATACATAGTGAAAGCCCGGCTAAAAGAGCTACGAATAACGAAATCCCTACCAGTAAATAATCTGGCATGCCCAGGGACAGCCCGAAATTGGCCAGATTTATATCCGAACTCTGGAACGAACTCATGTAGCGTGAAAATCCAAGCATGTAGATGGCTGCCATTATCATCCCGACCAGAGCGCTACCAACCATTTTGCCAATTACTATGTGACTTCTTCTTACAGGCAGGGTTAACAATGTCTCCAGAGTTTTGTTTTCCTTCTCCAATCCCATCGAAGATATTACGGAAGAGCCGGCCATGATTATGAGCATCATTATGACAATCGGAATAACTATCGATTGTGAATTTAGCATATTACTCAGTTGACTTGGCGATAGCCCCTCAATCTCCTTTCCCTTGAAAAATGTGGTATCAATTCTTTTCGTCGGGTTCAGGACGAGGGCTGGGTCTAATGGGCTATCTTGTTGTATCAGATTCTTCGATATCTCCTGGTTCACTGATTGGATAAGCCCTTCACCCACGCTTGAGGATATGGAATCCATCATCCCCGCCCCTTTCATTATCCAGTAAATTTCTATTTCCCCGGGATGATTGGCATAAATGTTTTGGCTGAAGTTTTCCGGTATTACCAGAAGCGCAACGCCATTTTCTTTCCTTACTTCTTCCAAGCCACCTTCAGCGTCACTGCCATTATAGACAACCTTTGCATTCTGGGTAAGAACGGACATGGCTATATCAGAAAAATTTCCATCGTCCATATCCACGATTCCTATGACTGGCTTCTCCTTCAGGGTTTCCCCGACGTTGCCAATCACATTCCCCACCGACCCAAACACTATGGCAATAACCACTATGGGGAGCAGGGTTGAGATGAGAAACAATTCCTTGAATTCTTTCTTTATTATGTTGCCAATCATTTTATCGCCTTAACGAAAGCCTCTTCTATATTTCTCGCGTCATATTCCTTTTTGAGTTCCTCAGCGGTCCCGCTGGCAATTATTCTCCCATCGTTTATCAAAGCGATGCGGTGACATAAGAACTCCACCTCAAGCATATTATGCGAAGACAATAAAACCGCCACTCCTGCCTCAACTGCGCTATTTATTATCCTCCTTACCTCCTGAGCATTTATCACGTCCAGGCCAGTGGTAGGCTCATCTAATATTGCCAATTTCGGGTTTACCATTAAAGCTCTGCCCACGAGCAAACGCCGTGTCATTCCCTTGCTGTATGTATCAACTTTGTCGTTTATTCTCTCTCCTAAATTGGCTATTTCCAGTCCTTTCTGGACTATATTCTGGAATTTCTCCCCGTCGCCAAAGAATTTGGCGATAAAATTCAAGTAATCTTTACCCGTGAGATTTTTATAGGCGCCAGCCTCCTCGGGCAAATAGCTTATTATCTTTCTCACTTCTCCTGCCTCTTTAGGAAGTTCATAGCCAAAGACTGTTATCGAGCCCGAGGTTATTTGAAGCAGCGTGGCAATAGTTCTCAATGCGGTTGTCTTTCCCGCACCATTAGGACCTATCAGACCAAATACCTCCCCTTCCTTTACTTCGAAAGAGATTCCGTTTATCGCCCTGAAGTTCCCATAGTCCTTGACCAGTTCTCTAACTTCTACTGCCTTCATTTATCTACTATATCGTACCAGTTATAGGCTAGCCAGCGCCACAGAATAGCGCACTATCGCTCCACCATCTATGATTATCATACATTTCTACATTTATTTACTTTATTTATTATCCTAAGCGCAAGCAATCAAAGCGTAACTAGTAGTTTAAATGCTTACTGGATGCTCTGAGAAAGACATCTTAGCAAAGCGCATCTGTGTAGTAAACACACTCTTAGACAGTATTTTGTGGGCATACTACACCTTCAAGATTTCTTTTGCTTTTTCAAATAACACAGCAATGTTTCCTGCAAAAATTTCTCTGAATCTTCGATGTTTTCCCAATTTTCATTTTCCAAAAGCTGATGGCCATGCTTTCCACGTAGTTCTGAAGCTGTACGCACTTTACGATATACATCATCTACACTCCTACTCATAATAGGGGCAATAGCTTTGGCCATGCGTTCATTTCGGGTGACGAGAGGCAGTCGATCGGGACTAGAAAGCGCTTCTTTAAGCCTCTTGAGACGGTCAAGATCATTCTCAAGGCTTTCAATGCGCTTGGCCTCGCCAATGAGATACTTAACTTCCTCCTCGTTAAGTAATGGTCTTGCCCCACCACCAAACACCTCCTCCGCAGCCGCCCAAAGCATTGAAAGGCGGCTAGGCATAGAGGTCTCACAATAAGCTTGGGACAAACCTCGAGCTGCAACCGAAGCTTCGCGGGACGACAGAGTAGCTTCGATATTACCAATTTCCTCGGGATTGACTGGGGAGAGCATCATTTCCTCCGGGCCGCTAGAAACAGATGGGGCAAGGCGGGGAATTGGCGCAACACTGCGGTGCTGGATATGAAAGCCGACTTGCTGGGAGATCGCTAGACAGTCCAATAGGCGTTGCAACTTATCAATGGTTTCCTCAATAGCTCCCGTATCCGTTGATTTTAGGCGTATGACGACTTCGAAAGTTCCAACAGTATCTCCCAATATAAACTTCCAACCCCAAAGGCCATCCAAGCTGGCAACCAGACGATTTAGATGGAAAATCCGCTGGCGGGAGGTACGTCCACCAAGAGCGGCACAACGTGCGCGTATAAGAGTCCCAATCGGCTCTTGTTGGTAGCGCAGTTGTTCGTTGGCTCGGCTAATAGTGCGTTCGTTTGAGGTGACTATCTCAACCTGCTGACCAGTAGACGGATGTCTAAGCATTACTAGAGACTTAGTCTTGTTGGATGGATCGAGCAAGATTTCCGGAGCCAGTTGGATAGAAAAGACAGAAACAAAGTTCGCGATCGATTCTGGAGCAAGCTTCGAGAGGTGAAACACACGTCCAATTACAAAATAGTCCTCTGCCAACAGTCGCTCTAATTTTGCGTAATCATCCATATTGATTCTCCTGAACAAAATTTCGTCTGACTTCAGTATACACAAAATTTGTTTTATGTACAGTAGTCTATGTAACAAGTGATGAGCACACCCTTCCGTGTCAAAACCACGATGCTATTAGGGTAAACGCTGTTGTATAATATCCCTACGAGGAGAGATGGCTAGCTCGGGACAGAGGACGGGGATTGCCAATTTGCCACTGCATTATGGCAAGGTGCCGCCGTGGCTGTTCGGGCGGATGTGCCAGCTTGCCCGGGAGATTACCATTGTTACGGTAACGGAGTTTGGCACCGGGGAGATGCTGCGCCGCCTTTCCGACCCTTTCTGGTTCCAAGCTTTCGGCTGTGTCCTAGGCTATGACTGGCATTCCAGCGGCGTTACCACCACCGTCTGCGGCGCATTAAAGGAAGGAATGCGCGGGCTGGAAAGAGAGCTGGGCTTATTTGTGGCCGGGGGCAAGGGCCGGACTTCCCGAAAAACCCCTGCCGAGATAGAAAACACCGGGCACCTGCTGAAGGTCAATCCCTCGTCTCTGGTGTACGCCAGCCGGATGTCAGCAAAGGTGGATAACTCCGCCCTTCAGGATGGCTATCAGCTCTATCACCACAGCTTCTTCTTTACCCAAGACGGCTCCTGGGCAGTGGTTCAACAGGGTATGAATGAAGTCAATCGCTACGCGCGCCGCTATCACTGGCTGGGGGAGAAAGTCGTTGACTTCGTCTGCGAGCCCGAGTCGGCTATCTGTTCTCAGGCCAGAGGCGAGGCATTGAATCTGGTGGCTCTGGAGAGTGCAAAGGTGAGGGAGGTCATTGCCCATGTTGCTGCCGAAGAGAAGCCAGATAAAATTGTCGGCCAGTTAAATAAGCTCAAGACCTTAACTCTGCCTCAGCGACCTTATATCAGCCTGGAGGATATTCACCCCGACAGGCTAAGCAAGATTTTCCTCACAGCTTATGAACATAAGCCACAGAACTTTGAATCGCTGCTAGCCCTGGAGGGCGTAGGACCCAAAACCCTCCGCGCCTTGAGTCTTATTTCAGAGCTGGTTTATGACACCCCCGTTAGCCTGCGCGACCCGGCGAGCTACAGCTTTGCCCATGGTGGCAAGGATGGCTACCCCTATCCCGTGGACAGGAAGACCTACGATAGCAGCATTCAGTTCCTAGCTCGGGCTCTGGAAAAAGCCAAAATTGGAGATAAGGACAAGCTCGAAGCCTTCAGGCGCCTCAGGGCCTGGCAGTGAACTGAGATTGCTTCACCTGTCACCCTCATCCTTCGATAAGCTCAGGACAGGCTCTTAATCCTCTCCCGTCAAAGGAGAAGAGATTGCTTCGGCCCGATAAATCGGGCCTCGCAATGACATGTGAGTTCGAGGGAGAGGGAATTTGGCTCGCAATGGCATAATGAAGTTATTCTCCTGACAAGATACAATAATAAGGTACGGCAATGAGCGACTTTGACATCGCATCTTACGTTTCCCGCATTGAAGCGAACCGTTCGGTCAAGGATGCTTTAATGCAAAGCTTAAAGACGCGCCGACCTCCATATCGCATCTCCGTAACCGACCTGCTTAACCTCAAACAGGCTTATTTCAGGAGAAAGTATCCGGAAATTGCTCCGCCTCTGGAGAAACAGCAGCTTATGTGGGCCGGCACTGGCTTTCACAAGACCTTCGGCTCAGCCGTATCCAGTGAAGAATACCTGGAGCAATTCGTAGAAGCTGAGGGCATAGTGGGCAAGATTGACATCTACGAAAAAATTCCCGTGGAGGTCAAGACAACTTCTACACCCATAGACACGAAGGATTTATTGAAATACAGGCCAACTTATATTGAGCAATTGGGCATGTACTGTGCTATGGTCAATGCCCACGAGGGAGAAATCATCATTTATCACCGCCCCGCGGAGGAATCGCCCTCGACTCCTCCTCTGGTTGTCTATCACGTTACATTCCCTAACCTGGAAGCAATTCGAGAGGAAATGCGGCGGAGACGAGACCTCCTGGTGCAAGCGCTCATTGCCAACGACCCTAGCAATCTTCCCGTTTGCCCCTGGTTCAACAGGCAGTGCGATTACTCGCAGGTATGCGACTGCGCAACCACACCGATGCCGGCATCGTATAAGATAGCCGAGTTAGCCGGGGAAATTTACGTCGATAGCACAACTTGCGAGCAACTTCTCAGCAAGATGGCTGGGGCTCAATCATCCCAACTGTTTGGTATTAACGATATTGTCTTCCCCCGCAAAGCATATTTTGAGCGCCTTAAGTTGAGTGAAGGAGTCCGGGAAGAGAAGGAAGAGTATCTTCGTTCCATGGATGAGCTTGGCTTCCTCGATGCACTCCGCGATTCATTACGCTACGGTGCCCCAGGCGAAGCGCAGAGGATTCCCGTGAAGCATGCGCCACTAGCCGACCTGGTCCAAATCTGGCAGAAGTTGCCCACCATCCTGCGCGGCCCAAAATTTTCCTCGCTGGTGGAAAGGGAACGCTTGCCCCGGATGTTCCCTCATTACTTCCTCCGGCTGGGATTTGACTGTGCTTTAACAGAGCACACAAAAGGCAGGCTGCTGCTCTACTATGTTAAGGTTCCTAAAGAAGATGCCAAGCTGATGGTCTATGATGTAAACTTCAGGAATTTGAATACTATTAAAGCTGAAGCATTACGCCGGCTTGAGCTTTTGGAAAAGGCGACATCACCACTGCAACTTCCCAAATGCCCCTCCTGGATGTGCCCTTACTGCGACTACAGGCTTGAATGTGGCGAAGCGTGACATAGGTATGAATCTAAGAGAAATCTGGTCTACCGAGCGCAATTGAGTTTGTAGGAGTAGTGGAAATGCTAACAGGAATACATTTTCTCTTGAGCTATAAATGCGATTCAGAATGCGACCAGCGAAGTGTCGAAAGGAAGGAGGCAACATGAATCTATCTGATGAACAGAAAATTGTGTCCATAATGAAGAACAATTCTCTCCATGCGTATCTCGCTACCTGCGATGGTGACCAACCAAGAGTGCGTCCAGTATCACCGATAGTCGAAGACGATATGTCTATCTGGGTAACAACCGGCGGCACCTCCCGAAAGGTAAAACAAATACGGCAGAATCCCAAGATTTGTCTCGCTTTTGTGGAACTGCCTGACGGAGATAGGGCTGCCATCGTCATCGGTGAAGCCCAGATAATTCCGGATATCGAAAAGAAAAAAAGAGTGTGGAAGCTGGCCAGTTTTGATTTATGGAAACATTTCCCCAATGGTCCAGACTCCGATGATTTTTGCCTGCTGAAAATCATCGTTAAGAGTATCGAATGGAGAGAAAGCTGGACAGCCGGAGCGAAAATCTACGAACCAGCTTGACAATAAACAAGGACATGAGCTATGGGATAGGATTACATCTCTTCGTCTAACAGAGCGTACCTCGCTTCGTGCCTTCGGCACTGTGATCAATTGCACATCCATGGTGAACAAATGATTTCATAGGAACAAATTCATGAAATAAAGAGTAAAATTATTTCTATACTTAAGCATTATGAGGTCGAAAAGGACATTGATCTAACGTGTAGTTATCTTATGATAAAATAAAGGATTGGAGAGGTGAGCAATGAATTGGTTGGACATAGTCATAATAGTTGTTATAGTTTTACTGGGTATTGCGGGCTTGCGGCAAGGAATGATCAGGACAGTATTTGGTATCGCTGGGTTAATAGGTGGCATAGTTTTAGCCGGGCGTTATTACGACGAGCTTGCGGCACGGCTTTTTCCGTCCGGTGCTATCTGGGGCAACATAGCTGCTTACGCCATCATCCTATTAGCCACTTTACTTGTAGCCGGTGTGATTGGCTGGCTTATAGCCAAGCTGGTTAACTTCGCCGCACTTGGTTGGCTGGATAGGGTTATGGGCTTTATCCTTGGCATCGTTATAGGAGGCCTGCTATGTGCTGCCATCCTCGCTATCGCCGTCAAGTTTTACCCGGGCATGGAGGCAACTATCAGTCAATCGGTAATAGCCAAATTCTTAACGGGGGGATTCCCCTTGTTATATTAGCACTTCTGCCTGAGGAATTTGATTCCATCCGCAACTTCTTTATTACGAGCTAACGGATAATTTACTCCTCAAGAACTCCGTCCAATACCTTTTTGAGTTCCTTCTTAGGCTTGTAACCGATAACTTGCTGAACAGGCTGTCCACCTTTAAATACAATCATAGTGGGAATAGAGGCTATCCCGTACCTGGCAGCCAAAGGACCATTCGCATCCACATCTACCTTAGCAAAGTCTATTTTACCAACATACTCTTTCGCTAACTCCTCGAGAACAGGAGCGGTAGCCAAGCAGGGACCACACCATTGTGCCCAGAAATCTACCATAACTGGCGACTTCGATTGCAAAACTGTTTTTTGAAAGTTATTCTCACCTACTATCGGTTGTATCATTAATTTGACCTCCTTACTTAAAATTCTATATCCAAAGCAAAGAAGTTAATGGCATTCCTCGTTGTCTGTTCAGCAATTGTAGCTTCATCAATTTCTTTAAGGTGGGACACGGCCTCCAGACCTCTTAAAATATCAGCGGGCTGGGACTCATACCGTGCTGCCCTTCCATAAGTGACGGGGCAATCTGTCTCCAGAAGCAATCTCGGCAAAGGTGCTTCCTTGACTGCCCTTCTATGCTCTTCATGGTACTCAGCAGCTGGCGTGGCCGAAACAAAATAGCCACCAGCAATTATATCCTTAAGGACACTGGAAAAGCCAGTGAACCAATGAAAAACGGCTTTATCTATGCCGACATCCTGAATTAGATGCAGTGCATCCTTCCAAGCATATCTACTGTGAATTATTGCGGGCTTAGCATATTTCCTGGCTATATTCAGAAGCCGACCCAGAACCTCTTGCTGCAATTCCTTGGACGCTACCTTCAACACCCTCTTGTCATAGTCCAGACCTATTTCACCAACAGCAACTGCTGAAGAAATATTCTGCTCAATAAACCGCAAATTACCATCTATCTCAAAAGTCCCAAGATTAGCTAGCTCCCAGGGATGTAAGCCTAAAGCAGGATAGACAAAACGGCGATGTTCTCGCGATATTTCCAGTGTTTTTATGTTCGATTGGTGGTTCGACCCCACAGCTATTATGGCAATAACGCCGGCTTTTTTAGCTTCCTCGAGCATCAAATCGAGGCTTTTCAGTTCGTCAAGATGGGCATGAGTATCGATGAGTTTATACACTAGATTTTCTTTTCGTTAAGCATGGCCCTGTAATACTTAAGCCCCGCCTCAGTCGGCTTGTAGCCATAGAGAGCAAACCTATCTTCTCGTTCCTTGGTGATTAAATTTGCCGATACCAATGCCCGTAAAATTGCCTCGCCAAAGTACCCACCCAAATTAAGGTGATGGTCGGGAACAGCTTTGTTAGTCGCCTCATACTCTCGGCAAATAACGGCTAAGAGCTTCGCCGGCTCCCTCTCCAGACTTTGGAAGAGAGCTTGCATAGTCTCTGTCTGCTTTACTACGTCAACAAAATCTTCGAAACCACCCATGTCCACTAACTCCTAATCTTAACAGAGTAATAATCCTTCGTACTATAACACATTTGCCTGAAAAGCTATTTTAGCGATTATGGCTCACCACGGCAACTACCACAAGACCACTATTGCCACTAGTATTGACACTCTGGGTAAGCAATGCTATAGTGAAAAAGAAGCTAACACATTGAATGAGGTGCAAGGATGAATTACGGGCGTGAGTTATTGAAGGGAAATACTGATTCTCTACTGCTGTGCTTAATTAGTCGTGAGCCTACCTATGGCTATCAGATAGTAAAGGAACTGCAGAAAAGGAGTAATGGGTATTTTCAGTTTAAAGAGGGTACTCTTTATCCCGCTCTCCACCGCTTAGAGCGAGACAACCTTATTACAGGTAAATGGCAGATACTGCCTAATGGACTGCAGAGACGTTATTACTACATAACTGAAAGGGGACAGCAGGTCCTAGCTAAAAGGTTAGCTACATGGCAGGATTTTTCTACAGCAGTTAAAGCAGTTATACAACCGGAAACAACCTAGAGCTAAAATGGTAAGTAGCATAAGCCATTATTTACACAGGTTTAAGGCTAGCCTCAAAATTGATCATACTATCAGGGACGGCGTGGCTGCGGAGCTTTACGCACATCTCGAAGATAAAAGTCGGGAGCTAGAAGAGAATGGGCTAAGCAAAGAGGAAGCAAGCAAAATCGCGGTACAATCTCTGGGCTCCCCAGAATTAATTGCCGAGCAAATCTATGAAACACATGCTCAAGGTAGCTGGAAGGATGCAATTTTCAGCGCCTTGCCTCATCTTTTGGTTGCCTTGCTCTTCACTTCATATTACTGGCAAAATGTCATCTACGCGTCAATTATATTAGCACTAACCGTGGGCATAGCAATTTATGGTTGGCATCAGGGTAAACCAATATGGCTTTTCCCCTGGCTAGGATACTATTTTATGCCAGTAGTAGTTAGCGGTATATTGCTGCTTTCACTCCCCGAAGGTTGGGGCTGGATAGCAGCGCTCATCTATATCCCCTTGGTTCTTTTTGTCTTTATTCATATAATGAGACAAACCGCCAGGCGGGATTGGCTATATGCATCACTGATGCTAGCTCCTATGCTTGTGACATTCGCCTGGTTTTCATCCTTGGGCAAAGGAAACGAGCTTCTGGCAAGTGACTGGGCAGCAAGGTTGCAGACAAATGCACTGTGGATAGTTATTAGTTTTGTTGCTTTGGCAGCAGCAACTATCGCCTTCATCCGCCTCAAGCCACGCAGGTATAAAATAATTAGTTTACTAATTCCGCCGCTGGTGGTCTTATTCGCGGTAATCACAGCAAGCGGAGGGAACATTTGTTCCTGGAGTTGGCTGCTGTTGCTCTTTTCTTTATCCGCCTTTGCCATCCCACTATGGATGCAAGCCAGAGCCTACGAATAGTCATCGCTGGAAGATTCCGTTCTTAAGTGCTCCCACGGATTTACCCGTTGGCATTTTAGGGATTACATAAAATCAACCCGCAGAATTAAAGATTTTGCGGGGTAAAGGAGCAAAGCGGATTTTTGTGGGATACTAAAGGAAAAAGGAAGAAAAGCAGGTTGAAATCATGAACTCTGTTTCTGACTCCACAAGCCGGGTTGGGACTGAATATCCCTTTTGTAAGGCAGCCCCAGATGTTCATAAGCAAGTCTGGCGGCTACTCTGCCACGAGGTGTCCGTTCCAGAAAACCTAACTGAAGAAGGTACGGCTCGTAAACATCCATAATAGTATCAGCATCCTCGTTAATGGAAGCAGCAATGGTATCTAGGCCTACAGGACCACCATCAAATTTGTCAATTATTGTATGCAACACTCTATGGTCTATGTCATCCAAACCCACAGAATCTATCTCCAGCTTTGAAAGTCCTTCCAGAGCTACTTCCTTGGTGACCACTCCATCTGCCATCACCTGAGCATAATCTCTTATTCTCTTCAAGAGACGATTGGCTACTCGGGGAGTACCCCTAGCACGCTGGGCAATCGGGACAAGCCCCTCCTTCTCTGCTTTCACCTTAAGGATAGTTGCTGACCTCTTCAAAATCGCCTGTATCGCTGCCTCGTCGTAGAAATCAAGATGGTATGGCACCCCAAATCTATCGCGGAGGGGAGGACTCAGTAGAGCAAAGCGCGTAGTAGCCCCAATTAAGGTAAAGTGCGGCAAATTCAACCGTAAATTTCTAGCAGCTGGACCTTTCCCTAAAAAGATGTCAAAAACAAAATCCTCCATTGCCGGATAGAGTTTTTCCTCTATTATATGGCTAAGCCTGTGTATCTCGTCAATAAAAAGGATATCCCCTTCATGCAGATTAGTAATAATAGCTGCTAAGTCTCCAGTGCGTTCTATCGCCGGCCCGGAACTAACTTTAATATCAACTCCCATCTCAGCAGCGATGATGTAGGCAAGGGTAGTCTTTCCCAAACCGGGGGAACCATAAAGCATGATATGGTCTAGTGGCTCGCCTCTTTTTTGAGCAGCGAGAATAGCTATTTTTAGATTATCTTTAATTTTTTCTTGACCTATGAATTCACTAAGGCGTCTAGGACGAAGGTCAAAATCAATAAAGCTATCCTCGGTTGCTATTTTACCTGAAATAAGCCGCATCACTAACCTTTGGAAGTTAAAATTTTACTGGCTCTCTCTAATTCTAAATTCGCAGTCTCCTTTTCATCCAGACTTCCCCCCTTCAACTTTTTCTCATCATCAGGACTCAAATAGAGGACCCGCGCTGGGATAAGCTTACCGAGAATAACATTCTCCTTGAGGCCACGAAGCCCATCCACCTTGCCTTTGATCGCGGCATCAACAAGAACACGGCCGGTTTCTTGGAAAGAAGCAGCTGATAGCCAACTGTCCTTGCTTAAGCTAGCTCTGGTTATCCCGAGAAACGCAGCTTGAGCCGTTGCCGGCTCACCTCCCTCAGCCAACACCTTGGCATTTATATCTTCATAGTCAAATCGACCAACTAACTCACCAGGCAGAAGCTTCGTATCTCCTGAGGAAACAATCCTCACGTTGCTTAACATCTGCCGAACAATGACAGCAATATGTTTATCATGTATAGTCACCCCTTGTGTGCGATATACTTTTTGTACTTCATCAATCAGATACTGCTGGACTGCATCCTTTCCCATAATACGCAAGATATCATGAGAGTCAACGGGACCTCTAGTAAGCCTATCGCCCGCTTTGACCTTGTCCCCTGACTGAACAAGCAAATATGTACCACGAGGGACATTATATTCCCTCTCTTCCCTCTCCTCATACCTAACAGAAACATGGTCACCCTCAATGACGACTTGACCAGCTACTCTAGCTACTAAAGATGGAGATTGCGCTGCTTCACCATGGCTAACAGCTGGTAATTTCTTGCTAGTCTTCTTTGGCAGAGAAAATAGGATGCTACCGGCATCCACCGATTGTCCATCAGTTACAGCTAGCTTCGCTCTTGGCAGCATTGGGTATTCATCCAAATAGAATTCAGAGCTAATGACCTTGACTATGCTTGCTCCATCAGTATGGGTTACTTCAACAGTACCATCAATCTCAGAAATGATGGCAGTGCCATCTGGTGTTCTAGCCTCGAAAAGCTCTTCTACACGAGGCAGTCCGGTGGTAATATCAACACCTACTACGCCCCCTGTATGAAAAGTGCGCAGAGTAAGCTGAGTTCCAGGCTCACCGATGCTCTGGGCAGCAATAACTCCTACAGCGGTGCGAATCTTTACTAATTGCTTCTTCCCCAAGTCCCTTCCATAGCAGTTTTGACAAACGCCAAATCGAGACCGGCAAGTAAGAGGCGACCTCACGTGTACCCGGGTAATGCCAGCTCCGATAATTTGTTGCACTTTATCTTCGTCAATTTCTTCATTACGCTCAACAATGACTTCACTTGTACCTGGATCAACAATCTTGCTGGCCGCTAAGTAGCCAGTAATCCGGTTTTCAAACGGGGGAAGGGACACATCTGCAGTTTCCCGGGATATCCAAACCCCTTCGGTGGTACCACAATCTGTTTCAGTTACAATGACATCTTGAGCTATATCGACAAGGCGCCTGGTAAGATAACCACTATCTGATGTCCTCAAGGCAGTATCAGCTAACCCTTTACGAGCACCATGGGTAGAAATGAAATACTCCATGGGTGTCAGCCCATCACGGAGACTCGATTTAATGGGAAAATCTATTATCCTTCCTGAGGGGTCGGTCATCAACCCGCGCATCCCTGCCATTTGTCTAATCTGAGAAATATTCCCCTTGGCACCCGACGTAGCCATCATGTAAACACTACCATAAGGATCTAGCGCCCGGGACATATCCTCAGCAACTTTATCTGTAGCCTCCATCCACACTTGAACTGTGCTTTCATACTTTTCACCCTCAGTAATCAAGCCACGGTTAAATTGATCCTCAATAAGGCTAACTTTTTCATCGGATTCTTTAAGAAGCTTGACCCTATTTGGAGGCTCTTCAATATCATCCATAGCGATGGAAATGCCCGACTTTGTAGCATAGTCAAACCCCAATCCCTTAAGTCTATCGAGGACTCCAGCAGCACCTTCATTACCCAATAGACGAATGCAATCAGAGACTAATGCCCTTAAGGAAGCCTTATCTACTATTTTATTGTAAAAGCGAAGTTGCGGAGGCAAGGCATCACTAAATATAATTCTGCCCGCTGTAGTATTTACCCTCCCCCCATCTGAACGAAGCGAAGGATCTCGCACAACAATTTCGGCACCAAGTTCGATAATGCCAAGTTCGTAAGCTAACTTAGCCTCGTCAAAACTGCTGAAAAATTTCCCTTCTCCTTTGGCTCCGGGCTTCAAAATGGTAAGATAATAGCAGCCCAGAACCATATCTAGGGTGGGTGTTGTAGCAGGCTCACCAGAACTTGGCAGCAACATATTATAAGGACTAAGCATGTGCTCCCTGGCTTCCTTCACTGCAGCCTTGGACAATGGCACATGAACTGCCATCTGGTCGCCGTCAAAATCGGCATTAAAGGCGGTACAAACTAAGGGGTGGAGCTGAAAGGCATCGCCGTCGATTAACACGGGTTCAAAGGCTTGAATGCTAAGCCGATGTAATGTGGGAGCACGATTAAGCAATACAGGACGCTCCTTAACTACTTCATACAGTGCATCCCAAACCTCAGGGCTACCTTTTTCCACCAGGCGCCGGGCACTCTTCAGGTTATTGGCATACCCATTTATTATGAGTTTGTGCATAACCGAAGGCTTAAATAACTCCAAAGCAACGTAGCGTGGCAAACCACACTGATGAAGTTTGAGCTTAGGACCAACAACAATGACCGAGCGACCGCTGTAGTCTACTCGCTTACCGAGAAGATTTTGCCGAAACCGTCCTTGCTTGCCCTTCAGAATGTCAGCAAGAGATTTCAAGGCATGCTTATTACCAGTGACAACTGCGCGCCCTCTTCGCCCATTGTCAATAAGAGCATCAACAGCTTCCTGCAACATGCGTTTCTCATTTCGGATAATTATTTCCGGCGCACCTAACTTCATAAGACGGCGGAGACGGTTGTTACGATTAATAACCCTCCGATAGAGGTCGTTAAGATCGCTAATAACAAAGCGACCACCATCTAACTGAACTATAGGACGAAGCGCCGGAGGTAATACAGGAAGCACAGTTACAACCATCCACTCAGGCTTATTGCCACTGAGCTTAAAAGCTTCAACTAATTGTAGCCGTTGACTGACCCTTTTACGGTATCCTCCCGAGGTGCTACGGATTTGGTCACGAAGCTCCTGGTGCAAAGCATCCACATCGATTTGCTTCAACACCTGTAGAATAGCCTCAGCTCCCATGCCAGCTTCAAAAATATCACCATACTTATCTTTAAGTCTCCTGTATCCTTCTTCGTTAAGCAATTTTAGCGGCTGAAGACCTTCTATCTCTGCAATGCTTGCCTTTAGTTCTTCTTCAAGTTTTTCCTTCTTTTCTACAAATTTAGCACGAAGCTCGTTTACCTCTTGTATCTTAAGCTCTTCTTCCAGGTCTTTGGCTTCCGATTCTTCGGTTTTTTTGTTCAGGAGTTCCTCCTGCTCAGCAATTTTTCGAACCCCTTCTTCCTCAACTCGGTGAAGCTTCTTCTGTTTGGCCTCCTTGTCAACAGAGATAACTATATACCGAGCAAAATAGATGACGCTCTCCAACTCTCGTGGAGAAAGATCAAGGAGCAGCCCGAGCCGGCTAGGTACTAACTTAACAAACCAGATATGGGTAACTGGCGCAGCTAATTCTATATGCCCTGTGCGTTCCCGGCGTACACTGGAATGAGCCACCTCAACACCACATTTATCACAAATAACTCCCTTATACCTCGCCTTTTTATATTTGCCACAGTGACATTCAAAATCTTTAACAGGGCCGAAAATCTTCTCACAAAATAGACCATCTCTCTCTGGCTTCAAAGTGCGGTAATTTATCGTCTCCGCCTTAGTTATCTCACCATGAGACCAGCTCCTGATTTGTTCCGGTGAGGCAAGACTGATTCGAATACCATTAATGCCATCAAATTGAGACATTTTCCCCCTCGCTAAGTAGTTCGACAGCAAAACCTAAACTACGTAGCTCCATAAACAAAACCTTGGTCGATTCTGGAATACCGAGTTGTTGAATATCCTCGCCTTTAACAAGAGACTCATAAGCTTTAGCCCGTCCCATCACATCATCTGACTTTATTGTGAGCATCTCTTGAAGTGTATGAGCGGCGCCGTGCCCTTCCAATGCCCATACCTCCATCTCACCAAACCTTTGACCACCAAATTGAGCTTTCCCTCCCAATGGTTGCTGAGTGATGAGCGAGTATGGACCGGTGGAACGAGCATGTACCTTATCACCAACAAGATGAATCAGTTTCATAATATATATATTGCCCACAGTTACCGGCTTGTCGAACAGCTCGCCAGTTCTCCCGTCTCGAAGTTCCATTTTGCCAAAAATAGGAGGATAGAGCTTTCGCTCTTTATAAACTTTTTGTGCTAGCTGCTCTAAATCTTTATCACTGAGAGCTCTAAGCTGATGATTGTCACCTAAGCCCAGTTCCTCAAGCCACAGACAGAGAGAGGCTTTTCTTGCCGCACCTTCATGTCCCTCGTCCATTATTTCTGCGGCATCAAAACCATGACGAGCAAGCCATTCTCCGACCTTTTCCAGATCGGTCCTGGCATTTCCGGGGTCTTCAGGGCTAAAGTTAACAGCGCCAGCTTTCCAAGCTATCCAGGTCTTGGCTAAGGCATCCTCGATAGTCAGGGCATCAGCTCCGTCAAAAATAGGATTAAGAGCCTTAAAACCCAGTGTTTGCGCTGCCCAACCTAAATGGGCCTCCATAACCTGCCCAATGTTCATACGGGAGGGAACACCGAGAGGATTAAGGATAATATCTACAGGCGTGCCATCTGGCAAAAATGGCATGTCATCTTCAGGCAATACGATAGAGATGACCCCTTTATTGCCGTGCCTCCCTGATATTTTATCTCCCACTGCTATTTTGCGCTTTTGAGCAACCCACACCTGTATAAGTTTGTTCACCCCAGCAGATAATTCATCATGGTTGTCACGAGAAAAGATTGTAGTCTTGATCACCCTTCCCCACTCTCCTGAGGGCATTCTGAGAGAGCTATCCTTCACCTCCCGTGTTTTTTCACCAAAAATAGCTCGTAACAATTTTTCTTCCGCTGAAGGTTCAGTTTCACCCTTAGGAGTAATCTTCCCAACCAGAATGTCGTTGGGCTTCACCTCAGCTCCGATACGTACAATACCTATTTCATCAAGGTTTGAGAGGCTCTCTTCGCTTACATTAGGTATATCTCTGGTGATTTCTTCAGGACCGAGCTTGGTATCACGCTCCTCTATCTCATACTTTTCAATGTGAACGGAAGTATAGGCATCATCCTTAACCAGCCTTTTGCTGATAATAATGGCATCTTCAAAGTTATATCCTCCCCAGATCATAAAAGCACAAATGACATTTTGTCCCAAAGCGAGGGTTCCATCATCTAGAGAAAAACTATCTACCAACACCTGCCCTTTCTTAACCTTGTCACCTTTGTTTACAATAGGATGCTGATTGGTGCACGTCCCTTGATTAGTCCTGACAAACTTCATTAAATTGAATACTTTCTCTTCACCCTTTTCATTTTTGATTACAACTTGTGAGCTTGTCGCCGAAGTAACTACTGCATCATCAGGAGCAAATATCACCTGCCCACTATATTTAGCCACCTCTCTTTCCATACCCGTGGCCACCAAAGGACACTCGGGACGTAATAATGGCACCGCTTGTCGTTGCATATTGCAGCCCATTAAAGCCCGATTAGCATCATCATGCTCAAGAAAGGGGATAAGACAGGCAGCTATGCCAAATAGCTGTTTTGGTGAAACATCGATAAAGCTTACTCTGTCTATCGATTCTTTGAAATATTTGTCTCCCCTCTTAACTTCAACCTTGTCATAAACAAACTCATTTCTTTTATTAAGAGGAGCATTAGCTTGGGCAATGGCATATTGACCTTCTTCGTCGGCTGCCAGGTAAACCATTTGGCTGGAAACAAAAGGAACTACCTTAATATTCCGAGCCCGAAGAGAAGCTAACCTTTGTGCAATCTTCTTCGTGATTAATGTTCCACCCTTGGCCACAAGTTTGCCCTTACTTTTTATATCCTCCCCGATTGTCCTTCCCATCAATTCTTCCACAGTATTGGGAACCTCGTGGATAACTCTGAGATAGGGTGTCTCTATAAAACCATATGCATTAACCGAAGCGTAAGTAGCTAGAGAGCCAATAAGACCAATGTTTGGCCCCTCAGGTGTTTCTATAGGACAAATCCTACCATAATGGGAATGATGTACATCACGAACCTCAAATCCAGCCTGTTTTCTTGAGAGGCCTCCGGGACCCATGGCAGAAAGACGACGCTTGTGAGTTAGCTCAGCTAGCGGATTAGTTTGATCCATGAATTGAGATAGCTGTGACCGGCCAAAGAACTCCCTTACAGCGACTGCTACAGGGCGAATGTTAATCAAAGCAGCAGGAGTTGCCGCCTCGGGGCCAAGAATGCTCATTCGCTCTTTAATAGCTCTCTCCAACCTTAATAAGCCGATACGAAATTGCTTTTGTATTAGAAAACCTACTGCCTGGGCCCTTCGATTGCCTAAATGATCAATGTCATCAGGAGCTTCCTTGCCAAGGTTAACTAAAATAACACGGCGGACTATTTGCACCAAATCTTCAGGGGTTAAGCCAGTACAATTTCCAGGGATATTAAGACCTAACTTTTTATTAAGCTTGTAACGACCAACTTTGCCCAAGCTATAGCGGCGAGGATTAAATAGGAAATTATTCAGCAAGGCCTGAGCACTACTAAGACTAGGAGCTTCACCAGAAGATAGTTTCCTATAAATATCGAAAAGGGCATCAGCCTTGCTTTTGATCAAGGGATCTCGCTCTATTGTAGAGCGAATGAAATCGTGCTCAGGCGAGTTATCTACATCTTGAAAAAGAGAAAGCAACGTCCCATCGCTCTCAAAGCCTATGGTACGCAACAAAGTAGTAATCGGCATCTTCCGTTTGCCACTCACCTTGACCGAAATTACGTCTCGATTAGAAGTGTCAAAATCAAGCCATGCCCCATGTTCAGCAACAAGCTTAGCAACACACAATTCCCGCCCACTTGAAGGATCCCTATCTAACGTGAAATAAACGCCAGGAAAACGAGTTAACTGATTGACTACTACCCGCTCTACTCCAGAAATAATAAAAGTGCCGACATCCGTCATTAAAGGGAAATCACTAAAGTATAATTCCTGCTGCTTGATCTCCCCCGTCTCCTTGACCACTAGTTGTGCAGTGACATGAATAGGAGAGGAATAAGTCAGGCCCCGCTCAAGACACTCGGGAATAGAATGCTGAGGCTCTCGGAATTCATAATCAACGAAGTGTAATTCTAGCCTCGTGTTAGTATAATCTTGAATTGGTGAGATTTCCTCAAACAGCTCCCTCAAACCTTCTTCTTGAAACCAGCGGAAGGAATCAAGTTGAACATGAATAAGGTCGGGTATTTCTAAAGTCTCGGGCAATTTAGCAAAAGACTTCACTAACTTGTGTTTAAGCATAAAAGAAACGATCCTGATTCTTCAAAACAATTTCTGGAAGACACTAACTAGGAAAATTTAAGGTGACAAGACTAAAAGAGAATGGAAACATAATACAAACTAATAAGTTTAACATCATCATTTAATTTTGTCAAGCCCCATAGCTAACCCACATACTAACACTGAGCAGCATATTTTACAAGTTCCTTTTCAATATACTCTACAAAGGTAAGGTAACCAAGAAACTAGTGTGGGCGGTTGAAATTATACTCAATAGCTAAAATATTTAGTTCATCAACCAGATCTTGCACAAGTGTCGTCAGAGAGAAGGGATTTGGATTCACCAGGTCAAGGAGCCTCTCTATCTGGCAAAACTAAAGCCCCAGCCCAATGGCTATCACTTCCCTGTGCAAGTCAGTATCGCCGGCAACAAACTGTGCCGCTTTGACACGACGGTAATAGAGACCAATATCATGATCCATGGTATATCCGATGGCCCCATGAGCAGCAATGGCTTCAATGCAAATTCGCTGGTAAGCTTCATTGGCTTTAGCTTTGGCTGCGGAAATCTGCCAAGGCGATGGTGAACCAACGCTTATTCCCCACGCTGCCTGATAAAGTAAATACTGAACCGCCTCCACATCAATCAACATGTCAGCCAGTTTGTGCTGTATCGCCTGAAAAGAGCCAATCGGCCGGTCAAACTGAATTCGTTCCCTGGCATAGCTACTGGTCATGTCCAAAACAGCCTGACACGCTCCGGACATCTCGGCACACTTCAGCACAGCAGCCCGCTGTAATATGAAGTCCAATACATCCCAGCCATTGCCTACCTTGCCCAAGATATTATCTTTGGGCACCGCCACCCTATCAAAGCTGACTTTGAACTGCCTGTCACCGCCTATAGTCGGGATCACCTCCATCTTCACATTCGGTCCCCTGGCATCCACCATAAACAGCGTGATTCCGTCCTCGGGTCTCTTACCCTCTCCAGTCCTGCCCACTACCAGGATATAATCAGCGACATGAGCATCAGTAACAAAGAGCTTGTACCCCTGGAGAACATAATTTGCCCCTTTCAATACAGCACGAAGTTTTACCTCAGAAGCTTTATATCTGCCTGACGACTCAGCTAAAGCGAAAGTCCAGATAGCCTCGCCTTCAGCTATTTGCGGCAGAAACTTGGTTTTTTGCTCACTGCTGCCATATTCCAGTAGAGGCAGAGCACAAAGGGCGATAGTGGAGAAGAAGGGACCGGGCAGGATATTTTTTCCCATCTCCTCCATCAAGATAACCAGGTCCATAAAGCTGGCACCCATGCCGCCATATTCTTCCGGAAAGATGAGCCCCATCCAGCCCAGTTCTGCCATACTGTGCCACATCTGCGGGTCATAGCCTCTCTCATCTTTAGCCATCTCCCGGACTTTAGCTTTGGGACATTCCTTTGCCAGAAAATCTCTGGCTGAAATCCGCAGCATATCCTGCTCTTCTGTAAAACTGAAGTCCATGATAACCCCTTTAAAAGTCTACCTTTCTATCACCCTGCACATAGTGGAGAGTTTAGATTCTTCGCTCTACTCACAATGACAGGGGCATGTTATTAATTAAACTCTAAAAAAACTTCAATACGATTTGGGTAATCCCAGTCTAAATTGCGCAATGATGCTTTTTTCGATTTCGGCAGTGCCCGCCGCAATTGCCTGACCGGGAAATCCCAGATATGCGCCCTGTATGGCGCCATTGAGTTTAGCCCATTCGGAATCCGGGTCAACCTGAGAATATATTCCTAAAATCTCCGCCCCAGTGATAGCCCCCTGTCTCATCAAATCATCACCCATTATCTTGTTCCTTGAGGACTCATAGACAGGAATTTGACCTTGACTTATCCGCCAGGCAAGCTGGAAGGCGAACATCTTCAGCACTTCCAGGTCGATAGCCAGATCAGCTAGCTTAGCACGAATCACAGGATTTTGAGACAACGGCTGGCCTTCATACTCGGTTTGACCAGCATACTTGGCTAGCTCTTCTAAAATCCACTTTAAACTACCATAGGTGGTAGGCGCTATGCTGCGCCGTTCAAAAGCCAGTGACTGCATAAGATAATACCAGCCCTTATTTTCCTCTCCCACCAAGTTGGAAGCTGGCACTCTCACATTATCGAAAAACATTTCATTAAAGTGATGCCGCCCATAATAGTTCAAAATAGGATTAACTGTAACACCTGGACTCTTCATGTCTACAATAAAGATACTGATTCCCTGATGTTTCTTAGCGGCATTGAGGTTTGTTCTGGTAGCCAGCCAGCACCACCTTGCCCGGTGAGCAGCACTCGTCCACACCTTTTGCCCATTTATAATGTAGTCATCTCCATCTCTCACCGCCCGTGTCTTAATATTAGCAAAGTCTGAGCCAGCATTTGGTTCACTGTAACCCGTGCACCAGACACCATCTTTTTCGCCTGAGGCAATTAACGGCAAATATTTTTCTCTTTGCTCTTCAGTACCGAACATCATCAAGCAGGGCCCTACCCATTGTATTCCGCTTATGCCCATCCAAGCCCCCGGTATTCCCCAGTAGGCTATCTCCATTTCGTATATTGTTTGCTCCAAGAGAGAGGCACCACATCCACCATATTTCTCTGGCCAGCTCATAACGAGCCAGCCCCTTTGTGCCAGTTTCCTGGACATGGATATTTCGAACTCAAAATCTCTGAACTCCCCATCAATTACGGTGTTGCGCACCAAATCCGGAGGTAACTCGGCTTCGGCAAACTTGCGAATTTCTTCCTTCAAGGCCAGTTCTTTTTTGCCCAGTCTAAAGTCCATTTTTACCTTCCCTGAAATTAATTGTCCAAGGTATAGCGCCTCTGCCCTTATTGCACTGCAAGCGATGATTCAAACAACAAAGCACATTGCCCAGCCAGACCAAATTGTAGTGATAATTGTTAATGCCCGGACTTTCACACAACCAGCTAAAGCACCGATTTCCAAATACGTGACTACAAATTAAGCCCCGCTGATAGCACACAGCGAGCCATTACTTTGGTTGGGGCGGGTCTGGATTTACCAATTCTTTGGTCATTGTTCCTGGCATGAACCTGAATAGTTCATCAATCGTCCATGCGCCAGTTTTAACCAGTTGCTTCTCCAATACCGGCTCTGAATAGAGCCCAATTCGGCCTGTTTCTACATAAAATGCCCGCCCATTGACATTAGCAGCGTCATCAGAAGCGAGCCATACCACCAGAGGAGCAATATCTTCAGGCTTCATTTGCTCAAACCTGGCCATAACTTCTGGCCGAGCTTTCTTCATTTCGTCGCTGAGGGTAAGCCGGGTCCCGGCGTTAGGCCGAATACAATTACACGTCACACCGTACCGGCCCATATCCCGAGCTACCTTTCTTGTTAAGCCGACGATTCCCTCCTTAGCTGCACCATAATTAGCCTGCCCATAAGTAGTAGCATTGAGACCTGCTACAGACGAGGTATTTATTATTCGTCCATACCTCTGCTGGCGGAAGAAGGAGCTCACTGCCCTGATGGTATAGAAATGACCATAGAGGTGCACTTTGAGCACTAAATTCCAGTCTTCCTCGCTCATGTTGAACAGCATTCTGTCACGTAGAATCCCAGCATTATTGACCAGTATATCAACCTTACCAAAGCTGTCTATGGCAGTCTTTACAATGTTCTCGCCGCCCTGCATAGTGGCCACTGAGTCATAGTTGGCAACTGCTTCTCCGCCCAGTTTTTTAATCTCTGCCACTACCTCTTTCGCTGGTGAACTTGCTGCCCCAGAACCGTCAACAGCACCTCCCAGATCGTTTACTACTACTTTAGCCCCTTCCGATGCTAAAGCCAGGGCTTCTCCTCGGCCAATGCCCCGTCCGGCACCAGTAACTATAGCTACTTTACCCGCGAGTCTCTTTGCCATCGTCAAACTCCTTATATGTTATTTCCAAATCCCCAAATGGCTGACAGCTTGTATCCAATAGATCTCTGGCTATAATGGAGTTAAACGCTTAGACCTACATATACATTCCGGAAGAAACGTTCAGCACCTGTCCCGTAATAAAAGCAGCGTCATCTGAAGCCAGGAATAGAACGGGCTTAGCAGCATCTTCAGGCGTCATCGGTTTAACTTGAAAAAGAATCACATCCCTTACTTTCTTTGGTATACCCACTGCTTCTCCAGCTACCTCTTCCTGTTGCGTCTCTTTTTCTCTGGTTAACCGTGTATCTACAAAGCCATAGGCAATGACATTGCAGGTAATACCATATCGTCCCCATTCCCTGGCTACAGTTTTGGTCAGCCCGATAAGACCTGACTTAGCAGCAGAGTAGTTAATCTGGCCGATGTTTCCCATCAGTCCAGCTACAGAGGCCACATTAATTATTTTGCCATTGTGTCCTGCCTTCATCATATATTTTGAAGCTGCTCTAATACAGTTAAAGGTCCCCTTGAGACTAATATCAACACATATGTCCCACTGGGCATCTGTCATTTTATGTATTAAAGCATCCCTGGTAAGCCCGGCATTATTGACCAAAATATCTATTTTGCCGAATTTCTCCACTGCTTTGTCCATGACTTTCTGACAACCTTCGAGCTTCGTCACATCGCTAGTACAACCATCAGCTTTTCCTCCAGCAGCTTTTATATCCTTGACTACCTCCATAAGCGGCGCCTCATCAATATCACTCACAAAAACAGCAGCACCTTCTTTGGCAAACAACAGGGCATCAGCTCTGCCTATGCCCCGTGCCGCCCCCGTGATAACCGCTACTTTCCCATCTAGTTTTCCCATTTTTACCTCCTTGAACTTTGTTCTCCTGAAAACACGGGCTCGATTCAGTATTTCCAGAAAACTGCCTCTAAATAGCTATCAAAACCAATACTCTCGCTTATTTCCTTTTTCGTGTGGGTAAGGCAACCAGGGCTGAGCCAGGCGTTGTCTTCTCTCCCTTTCCATTCTCCACCCAAATCTCGCACTCAACAAGGTGCTCACCACCCTGTTCATATTTCTTGGTCACTTTGCCTTTACACCACCAGGTTTCGCCATCATGAGGCTCTTCTCGCGTCTTCATTTTCCGGGGATAATCCATACCGCGGTATTGGCAGGATAATTTCTTGAGTTTTCCCTGCTCTCCAATCCAATCAGTCATCAAGTGTCCCAACCAGGCACGCTTAAGCGCACCATGTACAATGGGAGCACCTACGCCCATAGCTTTAGCGAAATCATCATCATAATGCAAAGGGTTAAAATCCCCCGATGCCCCCGCCCATTGGACTAACATGCGAGTTGTAGCAACCTTAGCCAATGGTGTTATCTCGGTGCCTACTTCAACGTCATCATAACAAACTTGTTTAGACATCTCTCCTCCAAAAGAATAATGTAGTCAAAACAGGCTAAAACAGGATAAATGCCGACCGACCTTTGAGTGCCACATTGCCCTTTTTGTTCACAAAAGTAGTCTCCAGTGTGGTAAACATGGTCTTGCCCAGTCTGGTTTCGCGCTCGGTCATGTTGGCAATTTTAGTGGTGGCAGTTAATACATCGCCAGCGCCAACAGGTTCAATAAATTCAAATTCAACACCCCCATCGAGAAGCCTTGAAGGCGCTCCAGCTTTTAGCAGAGACTCAAGCAGTCTGTCCGAAAGGCGTCCAGCCTTGACTGGCCAACCAGTGAAACCGGGAGGAGTCAATAACCGTCCATACTTGGTTTTACTGGCAAAATCCGGGTCATTGTACAGGGGGTTGGGGTCACCTATGGCCTGTGCATACCTCTGGATTGCTCCTTCCTCGACCTTGAAAACGATAGTCTCTAAAGTCACACCTATCAATTTCCGCAGTTCATCGGTAATCAGACTACCATTAGCCATAGCTATCCTCCCAGATTTAGTTTCTCTCACAATCCTATAATAGCAATACTGACGATGTTCATGGGTGGAAAACCGCCCAAATTGTGGGTGAGCCCTAGCTTAGGATTCTTGATCTGCCGTTCTGGCAACTGGACTTTGCCCTGCAATTGTTTGTACATCTCGTATATCATCCTGAGACCAGAGGCCCCAATAGGATGCCCGAAGCACTTCAATCCACCATCGGGCTGAATAGGCTGCGGGCCATCATGATTAAAACGGCCAGCCTCGATGTCCTCCTTGACTTTCCCCCTGGGGCTGAATTGCAAATCTTCCATGGTCACTGCCTCAGTTATGGAGAAGCAATCGTGTACCTCAGCCATACTTATCTCTTCACGCGGATTCTTTACCCCCGCCTCTTTGTAAGCTAGCTTGCCAGCACGGTAAGTGGTCTCAACATGAGCCCCATCCCATTTAGTATACATTAATTCCTCGCCCGAACTTAAAGCGACTTGCAGTGCCTTAACATGTATGGGGTCTGGCCGAAACTTTTTGGCCATGTCAGCTCTGGTTACGATTGCAGCCGCTGAACCATCACTGACCCCGCAGCAATCAAAAAGCCCCAATGGCCAGGCGATGATAGGCGCATTTATTATCTGTTCCTCAGTCACTTCGCGGCGCAAATGTGCCTTCGGGTTCCGGGCTCCGTTATAATGGCTTTTGACTGACACTTTAGCCAGCATTCTCTTGCCTTCCTCCGGCTTGAGACCATATACAGCAAAGTATCTGGTCGCCATCATGGCAAAAGCTCCAGGAGCGGTCAATTTGGGCATAATCATTGCATTTTTTGTCCCCATAAGACCAGGGCCACCGGGAAGCCCACCATATCCCGTATCTTTGAGCTTTTCTACACCCAAAGCCAGAGCGATATCATAAGCTCCTGAAGCTACACCGTAACAGGCCCCTCTGAAAGCTTCTGTGGCAGTGGCGCAAAAATTTTCCACCCTGGTGACCGGAATAAAGGGCAACTTCAATGCTAGAGCCAAAGATGTAGCCCCTTTTCCTACACTCTGTTCCTCAAAATGCACGCCAAACCAGGCTGCATTGATGTCTTTTTTTTCTATACCCGCGTCCTCGATACATTCTTTATAAGCATCTACCATAAGGTCTTCTGCACTCTTATCCCATAGCTCTCCAAACTTAGTGCAACCCATCCCTATAATAGCAACTTTGTTTTTAATACCTTCTGCCATTTTTGTTCCCTCCGTAAAGTTTATTATCGTTTACCGTAGTCAGGCACGTATAGGCGCTGCCTTCCACGAATAACCGTGAACACCACTTGACTCATCAACATATCGTCTGCGGAAGGTCATCTCTACCGGCATGTCTACTTTAACGGAATCCAGGTCACAATCAGCGAAATCAAACCAGAACCTACCGCCACCATCAAAATCCACCAGGCCATATATTGAAGGCGGGTCAATACTGGCAGCTAGATTATCACCGGTATAAGTAAAGACGACGCCTTTCTTATCCGAAAAGCGATAATCTTCCATCTGGTCAATGGCTCCGCAGTCAGGATTTACACATACTCTCTGATAGGGGTATTGTGGCGTACCGCATTTTTTGCACTTCGAGCCACAAAGAGACAAAATTACTTTCCTCTCCCTAAACAACGCCGACATCGGTGTGCGAATGCTTATCTCGCCACGCATACCCAAGTCCATCGGTGCTAAATTTCTGAAGGCAAGGTATTTTTCATAGCTGGTAAGCTCCTTTTTCGAGCTCAGGTGTTTCTTCACCGCCCTCCTGCCCGTTATATTCCCTATTTTTTCAGTAACCTGGAAAAACAGTGCGTCGCTACCGTTCCCAAAGCTGGCGATCAATATTTTGTCGCCTGGCTTGGCATCTTCCAATGCCGCTACCAACATCATTAGAGGTGAAGCTGACCCAGTATCACCGACTGTGCTAAGCAACGTATCCTGAAGCTGACCGGGATCGGCACCTAATCGCTTGGCTATAGCTCCGTGCTCTCGTGCATACAGACCTGGATAAACTATCTTGGCAAAGTCTTTGATGTTCAGCTTATACTTCTTCAATAGTCCAGAAATTACTTCCGTAACAAATTGATTATAGCCAGAATCGCGAATGAATCTATCTTCCCAGGCATGCTCAAATTTTTCTCCACTTGCTCTCCAGCGGTCCGGGAAATCGTAGGAAACAGAATATGAACCTTCAAAAGTAGCAATCACATCACCACTGCCAACAAGAAGTGACGCAGCGCCATCACCATAGAGAGACTCTTGAGGACTGCCCGGTTTGCTCAAACGACAATCAGAAGCACAGACGAGAATATTGCTTGACATCTCTCCCTTTACAGTATCAAGGGCAGAAAGCAGTGCACTAGTCCCTGACTTCGTAGAGCCTATGAAATCAGCAGTCCTCATATTTGACTGCAAATCAAGAGCAGTAGCTACCAGAGTTGAATTTTGCCTTACCATATAAGGCTGACTGGTGGTGGCAAGATACAGACCATCAACTATCGCCCGTTTCATACCACCTAAACAATCGATTCCTGCGGCTACTGCCATGCTGAGTGCATCTTCATCATGATTAGCGACTGCATTTTCACCGGGCGGTGGGAACGTCCCCAGGAATCCAACAGACATGAATATTGTGCCGTGATCCATTCGATACCGTGGGATATAAGCTCCGTAAGACTTTATGCCGACCATTTATTGACCTCCTGACGTAAGCTTTTTGGAACAAGAGACTATGGCATAAAAACTATATGATGTCAAACCCTGATAACCTTGAAAATGACTCGATAATGAGGATTTTTTCATAAATAGCGGCCTCCCCATTCAGCAAATTTCATCGCTTGAATATGGTCCTCACAAATACTGGGAAAACAAAGTCCCTTTTGGAACTTGACGATTCATTGACAGAGTTGTACCATCAACTCAAGAGCAATTTGGGCTAAAGCTCACTCACCACCAAATACTCCACCAAATAATAGTGAAATACTGAATTGAGAGGGATGTATTATGAACATTGGCAGAGGAATAGAGGATAACATCAAAAGGTTCGGCGAATATGAAGCCCTTTATTTCGAAGGGAGATGGTACACAAATGTTGAGATAAATCACAACGCCAACCTATTAGGGAATGCGCTCAAAGAACTTGGTATAAACAAAGGAGACCGGGTGGCGGTACAAATGCCTAGCAATCCGGTGGTGCTTTCTGCTTTTCCCGCTATATACAAGATAGGCGCTGTTGTCGTCCCCTTGAATCCCCTGCTGCGACCCGACCAGGCCGCCTATATATATCGTGACTGCGGAGCCAAAGCTATCCTCACCAGCTCGGATTTTGTGGGCCGGGTACTAGAGGCACAAAAGCAAACTCCAAACTTGCAACATGTAATCCTCATAGACCACGATGACGTTCCTGGAACCATCTCATATCATAATATTATGTCAACTAGTTCCGGCGAACTGACGATTGAACAGACCGATAATGACGATATTGCCGCTCTAATATACACTGCCGGCACCACAGGACCACCCAAAGGTGTGATGCACACACATTACTCACTTTACATCAATGCCCTATTTTTCTACGAATACATTCTGGTTCATCGCTCCGTGACTTTGCAACTAAACAGCCGCGCGCTTAATCCCAAAACACTCCAACTCAATGAGTTCACTCAGCAAGTTTCCGGTGTAAATCGAGCGATGGTCAGCCTAGGAGTGCTCCCTCTATCACACTCCTTTGGCATTGCCTTCGGTAACACCAGCAACTTCGTAGGTGGAAAAACAATTTTGCTACGGTGGTGGAATGTCGAAGAGTCACTGAAAGCCATTCAGACATTCCGGGTTACTCAAATGGCAGCAGTCCCTACCATGTACATCCAGATGCTAGAATTCCCTGAGCTGGATAAATACGATTTGAGTTCGCTTGATGACTGCCAATGTGGGGCGGCACCACTGCCCGTGGAAATAGCCTTAAGGTGGAAGGAAAAGGTGGGAGTGGATATTCGAGAGGGGTGGGGC
Source organism: uncultured Chloroflexota bacterium (assembly GCA_903884455.1). GTDB lineage: Bacteria > Chloroflexota > Dehalococcoidia > GIF9 > AB-539-J10 > RBG-13-51-36. The sequence goes on from CAISEW010000031.1 coordinate 35,819, forward strand.
CTAACCGAATCAGGAGCCACTACTACAGGGCAACCAGGTGACCTTCCCCCCAAGTATGGCTCCATTGGTAAGTGCCTGCTGAAATGCAACACCATAAAAATTTTCAACGAGAAAGGTCAAGAGCTTCCACCGGGCCAGCAAGGCGAGATAGTAGTCAAGGGGCCTACGGTGATGAAAGGTTACTGGAACCTGCCTGAAGAAACAGCCAAAACTATCAAAGACGGCTGGCTTTATACCGGCGATATAGGTTATGTGGACGAGGATGGCTATTTCTACATCACCGCCCGCAAGAAGGATATCATTATCAGAGGTGGAGAAAACGTATCACCCGTTGAGGTTGAGGAGGTTCTTTTACAACATCCAGCAGTCGCAGAAGCAGGAGTGGTGGGCATCCCTGACGCTGTATACGGGGAAGAAATAAAGGCTTTCGTCGTCATAAAGCCAGATAAGCGTGTAAACGAAGAGGAACTAATTGCCTTCTGCAAAGACCGCTTGCCTACCTTTAAGTTACCAAAAAAGGTGCAATTTACGAAATTCTTGCCCAAAAACCTCTTAGGCAAGGTACTAAGAGCCGAATTACGCAAGCTCGGTTAATTTTGAGCAGCGTGACAAAGAATCGACATTTTTCCCAAGATTTTCCCTGACAGGAAATCACCTGCAGGAAAAGTGTGTCAATGTTTCCATGAGGTGTGCTGCTAAAGAAACTGTCAAAATCTTCTTGGGCTTCTACAAAATGGAAAGGGGGTTATTATGGTCGGGGTGAGTGGATTTGAACCACCGACCTCATGGTCCCAAACCATGCGCGCTAGCCGCTGCGCCACACCCCGTATAGCTAAGTATTATAGTAGGTAAGGAGAATTGAAGCAATCAACCTTGCTTATTAGAAGAAATCAAGCTGCAAAACAGGCTACCTTTGCCTTGAGTTTGGCATATTCTTCATTTACGTGCTCTTGAATTTTTTCAATATCCCCCTCCAGCAAATGACGGAAACGGCCCTGTGGCTTTAAGTATTCCTCAACCGGTTTAAGCTTAGGCCGGTCAACATTTAATTTATACCGTCCATTCTCTACTTCATAGAGAGGGAAAATGCCTGTCTCTACGGCAAGCCGACCTATCTCAATAGCTAAATCGGTAGCATACCTCCAGCCTGTCGGGCAAGGAGAGAATATATGGACATAAGCTGGCCCCTTGACTTCTCCACCCTTTTTAACCTTATTCATTAAATCAAAAGGATAGCTGGGACAGGCTGTGGCCACATAAGGTATGTTATGGGCGACAGCAATCTCAGGCATGTTTTTTTTCCAGGTAGTCTGGCCAATGCTAAACTTGCCCGCAGGTGCCGTGGTAGTTGAAGCTCCATAAGGAGTGGCACTTGACCTCTGGATCCCTGTATTCATATATGCTTCGTTATCAAAACAGAGATATAAAAAGTCATGGTTCCTTTCGAACGCTCCAGACAAAGCTTGAATTCCTATGTCGCTTGTCCCTCCATCCCCAGCCACAGCCACACATTTAATGTCCCTCTCAGGCATCTTGCCTTTCTTCATCAAAATCTTTAACCCTGCTTCTATGCCCGAAACTGTAGCGGCGGTGTTTTCAAACAATGTATGTATCCAGGGAACCCTCCACGAGGTGACAGGAAGCGGCGAAGTGCAAATCTCTATGCACCCGGTAGCATTGGCAATTATTACATCCTTTCCTAAGGCTTTGCAGGCGAGCCTTAATGCCAAAGCTTCGCCACAGCCAACACAAAAACTATGTCCCTCAGCGACAAACTCATCTGTTGTCACAAGATTTTTGCCAAATTTTATAAATTGCCCCTCCATTTTTACCCCCTTATACCTGTTACCTTACCTCTTACACCCACTATCTCAAATAACTCCTTCGACCCCTTTTCCGCGATTTCCCGACCCCGGTCAATAACATACTCAAAATCTTTTACCGCCATGTCCCTTCCACCCAAACCACCTATAAAACTCACAACTTTTGGCCTCTCCTTCTCATTATATAAGGCTGACCTAATTTCGGAGGAAACTGGCCCCCCCGGCCCTCCGAAGGAGATACATCGGTCAAAAACGATAAGAGTTTCGGCATTCTTTACCGCCTGGCGAAGTTCTTCGAATGGGAAAGGCCTCCAAAGACGCAAGCTGATAAGCCCTATAGATTCTCCTTTGTTCTTCTTTGTATCTATGGCAATCTTTGCTGTCTCACTAAAACTTCCCATAGTCAGAAGCAACATTTTAGCTCCTTCCGTTCTATAGGACTCGACGAGGTGATAATAACGGCCAAAGATGTCTCCAAATTCTTTGAACTCTTGAATTATCACATCTTTGGATTTCCTGAACGCCACCTCTTGAGCTATCTTTGCTTCTGAATATATTTCGGGGGGACCGAAAGCTCCGTGGGTCATTGGTTTATCGGGGTCTAAGGCAAAAGGGTACTGGAATCTTGGGAGAAATCTATCCACTTCTTTTTGTTCTGGCAAAATAACTGGCTCTGTTACGTGAGACAGGTGAAATCCGTCGAAATGAACCATTACGGGCAAAAGGACTCTGGAATCTTCACCAACACGAAAAGCCCAAAGGGTCATATCAAATGCCTCCTGGTTGTTCTGGCAAAATACCTGGATCCAGCCGGTATCTCGAACAGCCATAGCATCGGAGTGGTCTCCCCAAACGCTTAAGGGTGCAGAAAGAGCTCTGTTGCAGACTGTCATAACTATGGGATATCTCATAGATGAAGCAATATAAACAACTTCATGCATAAGTTCCAAGCCTTGACCTGCAGTAGCAGTAAAAGTCCTTGCTCCTACCGCAGCAGCTCCAAGGCAAGCGCTCAGGGCCGAGTGCTCCGACTCCACAGGTATATAAGCTGCGTTCAGTTCACCATCAGCCACCATCTCGGCAAGCCTCTCGGGGATATGTGTCTGGGGTGTTATGGGATAGGCAGCAATGACATCAACGTCAGCCATTCTGGCTGCTTCGGCAGCAGCAAATGAGGCCTCTAACCCTACTCTTTTGCTCATTTTTCCTCCTCCTCTATCATAGTTATAGCCTCTTTGGCACACACTGTGGCACAAATGCCACAGCCTTTACAGTAGAAGGGGTCAATTTCATAATATCCATCCTCAAGAAGCTTTATGGCTGCATCAGGGCAACAAAGCCAACATAAGCCACATTTGTTACACTTTTCTTTATCCATTATCGGCCTTTGGGATCTCCAATCACCTGTCCTGCGCAAGGCAGCACTGCCCGCTTCTGTAACTATATTGCCAACTTCCATGTCTCTCCAGGTAAAATCAGACCCCGTTTTAAGCCTTCTCCTCGTCATTTCTTACTCCTTTATTACAGTCTCCATGTAAGCTCTTTTCATAGCCTCGATATTCCCCTTAGCCCGCGTTCCAAACCTTTCATGTAGCTGCTCAACCACAGAATCAAGTTTCACCGCCTCAGTAACTTTTAGCAGTGCGCCTATCATAGCGGTGTTAGTGATAGGCACCCCGATAGTTTCTCTGGCGATCCTCGTAGCGTTAACTGCAGCTACAGGCCACTTATACCCAAATTCAGACTTCAGTTCAGCAGGTGATTTCCTGGAATTAATTATGATTTTACCATTCTCCTTAAGCCCTGCGGTCACATCAACTGCGTGCAACAACCCGGGATCGAGCACAGCCACTACATCAGGCTCATAGATAGCTGTCCTGGTCCTGATAAATTCATCGCTTACCCTGAGAAAAGCAAGGACTGGCGCACCTCTTCTTTCCGGTCCAAAGCTAGGAAATGATTGAGCATATTTTCCTTCGCTTATAGCGGCACGGGCAACTAGCTCCGCCGAAGTCACCGCTCCCAGCCCTCCTCTGCCATGCCACCTTACTTCAAGAAGCTCAGCCATAACACAACACCTCCTTATCATACAAAGAGGCTGTTTAATTTTGATTTCCCGTTCAATTTTGGGTATTTTTGTAGCTGCCTGATTTATCCATCCCTTCTCTTTTTGCCATTACGAGCACCTTAAGGGTGCGAAGCAATCTCATACCCCTCACGAGATTGCTTCGGCTGGCTTCGCCAGCCTCGCAATGACAAAGGGGAAGCCAAATAAATTGGGCACCTACACTTTTAAACAGCCCAATTACAAAGCGCCCCTGAAGGGACTCGAACCCTTGCACCTGGCTCCGGAGGCCAGTGCTCTATCCTCTGAGCTACAGGGGCCAATAGTACAAGAAAACAACCTAAAATGTAACACAGGACGGCACTTTATTCAATGCCAATTGCTAAGGGAGATTGTGTTGAGCAATCTATCTCCATATGTCCCCCTTCCTTAGATAAGAGAAGGGGGAGTCTAGCTGGGAGAGGGGCAAAAACCCTCTTTAAAGTTTCTTTCCCCATCTCCTGCTTGTGTTTAATAGGGTCGGTGATTAGCTTCCTACCGATAGAGTTTATGGACCGCCCATTGTGGCACCAAGGGGTTGAATAGGTGCTATGGGAGTGGCTTGATGCCCATACCTGACATAATTGCCAGCATGACTGCGGCGGCCATAACCGAACCTATCTGACCACCGGCATTAGCACCTACAGCATGGAACAACAAAAAACTTCTCGGATTTGCCTTCTGTCCTTCTTTTTGCACTACTCTTGCTGACATTGGAAAAGCCGAGGTACCGGCGGCACCGATAAGGGGGTTTATTTTTCCCTTTGTTATCACCCGCATGAGCTTACCAAGCAAAACCCCTGTTACAGTATCAAGTGCAATCGCTACTAACCCGAGAATAAACACCAGTATGGTCTGCCAGCGTAGGAAATTGCCGCCCAACATAGAGGCGCCGATGCAAAGCCCCAAGAAGAGGGTTACTATGTTGGTCAAAGTTGATTCGGAAACGTTTACCAGCCTTTCGAGTACACCAGACTCCCTCATGAAATTCCCCAGCATAAGCATTCCCATTAACGGTGCCCCCATCGGAGCTATAAGTATGGTAACTATTCCAGTCACCAGGGGGAAAAGGATTTTAACTCTCTGGGAAACCTTTTTCTCACCAGGCTCCATAAGTATGGCGCGTTCTTTTTTGGTGGTTAAGGCTCTCATAATAGGAGGCTGAATAATCGGCACCAGAGACATATAGGAATAGGCAGCGATTGATACCGCCGGCAATAGTTCACGTGCATATTTAGTGGTGACATATATGGCGGTAGGACCATCACAGGCACCTATTATGGCTATGGAAACAGCCTCCTGGCGGACGAATCCAAGTTGCAGAGCCAAAAGGAGGGTCAGAAATATGCCAAATTGACCGGCAGCGCCAAAGATAAGCACACGCGGGTTGCCCAGCATGGGGCCAAAATCTATCATGGCGCCAAGTCCGAGAAAGAGAAGGCAGGGAAATAGCTCGGTAAGGATACCCCTGGTATAGAGCAAATTTATAATGCCACCTTCATCGTATGCCGATAAACCAGCCAGGGGAAGATTTCCTAAGATTATGCCAAAACCGATAGGTACCAATAGAAGAGGCTCAAATTTTCTGGCAATACCCAGATAAAGGAGAAGACAGCCCAGAAAAACCATAATGGCGCTTTGCCAAGTAAGGCTGGCAAACCCTTGTACCAAGCTAGAAAGAGCTGAAATAAGGACATCCATCAAAAGCCTCCTTACTTTATATATTGAGTATCATTCCCAATCTAGCCCTCGCTCTCTTCGTCTTCCTTCCTAGGGAATAGCTTGATTAGAAGACGAATTAACAGGGTTAATAAGTAAAGTGTGATAAATGTGACACCCATCCCCAAAACTGTCATGGTTAAACCAAAAGCCCAATCTTTCATATTTCACCCCCAATTGTACTCAGTATTTTTTCGGGTCTAGCCGTTTTATTAATCCTCCGGTAGATAAATTTGATGATTTCAACGATTAAAAAGCCCGAGATAGATATTGGTACTATCCACATCCAGTCTTCTGGACCCATGTGCACTACATGGAACGGACCAGTTAAAGCGGGTATATACAGCACACCCATTAGCAGAGCCAACGAACTAAGATTGGCATATATCAGCCACTTGTTACTGAGGGGTCCCAATTTGAAGAAACTGTGTATTTCAGAACGACAGGCGAGCGCGGTGAACAGCTCAAATAAGACCATGGTACACAGCACCATGGTTTGCGCCTCCGGTATGAGCGGATTACTAAAGTCTCGCCACGAACCTCCTTCGGAGGTCAGCTTCCATATAAACATAGGTACCATCGTAGCCGCCATGGCAACGCCAATAGCCCCAATTGTAATCAGCATATTTCTAGAAAAGATACTTGATTGAGGGTCACGAGGTGGTTGTTCCATAATATCCGGGTCACTGGGGTCAACAGCTAGAGCCAGCGCTGGCAGCCCATCGGTGGTCAGGTTTACCCAAAGCAAATGAATAGCCAGTAGCGGCAGGGCCATCCCCATGAGACCGGCGACGAACATTATAAGTACCTCACCGACATTACAAGAAAGCAAGTAAATCAAATACTTCTTTATGTTCTGGAAAATACCCCTGCCTTCTTCAACGGCAGCAACAATAGAGGCAAAGTTGTCATCGGTCAGTACCATTGCCGCTGCTTCCTTGCTTACATCAGTGCCGGTAATACCCATAGCAACGCCGATGTCAGCTTTCTTCAGAGCTGGGGCATCGTTTACACCATCCCCTGTCATAGCTACGATCTCGCCTCTCTTGTCAAAGGCTTCTATTACCCTCAGCTTATGGGCTGGCGATACACGGGCATAAACCTCAATATCCTCTACACTGTTCTCGAACTCTTCATCTGTTAACTTATCAAGTTCGGCCCCAGTTAGAGCAATGCCCTTCTTAAGAAGACCTAGTTCCCTGGCTACTGCCATGGCAGTAAGTTTATGGTCGCCAGTAATCATTACTGACTTTATTCCCGCCTTATCACATAACCTAATAGCTTCTTTTACCTCTTCGCGAGGCGGGTCAATCATACCTGCCAGACCGACAAATACCATACCTGCTTCGGAATCCTCTCTGTAAGTTGGTATTTCAGGGAATCGCTTATAGGCCATACCGAGCACACGCAATGCCTCACCCGCCATTTGCCTGGCAGTATCCAGTACTTGAGCTTTATCGTTTTCAGTTAGCGGCCTTTCCTTGCTATCTATCAGAATATAGGAACAGGAATCCAGGATTACTTCTGGAGCACCTTTAGAATATGCTACCCTACCCTCCTGGGTATTATGTATTGTGGTCATTCTCTTCCTTTCTGAGGAGAAAGGAATTTCATCTATACGTGAGAATTTGTCATTAGCCTCTTCCTGCAATAGCCCGGCTTTGGCGCTGACAACTACCAGGGCTCCCTCGGTGGGATCGCCCTTTATACCCCAGACTCCATCAACGGAAACCAACCTGGTGTCATTGCACAAGGTATTTACTTGCATTAAGGTTTGTACTGCCGTGTCTTGAGATACGTCCATAGCCTTGCCATTGAGCTGAAATTGGCCCTTGGGCTCGTAACCCACTCCACTGACGTTTATCAATCTGCCGCCTGTATAAATCTGGCGCACTGTCATCTGGTCTTGAGTTAGGGTGCCGGTCTTATCCGAGCAAATAACCGTGGTACAGCCCAGCGTTTCCACAGCAGACAAGCGCCGAACCAGGGCATGGCGTTTTACCATTTTCTGTACGCCTATAGATAGGGAGATAACCACTACTGCCGGCAGAGCCTCAGGCACAGCTGCCACCGCCAAGCTCACACCCCAGATAAACATCTGTAAAATTACGCCGCCGGTGATAGCCCCGGAGCTTATCAAGGTTCGTACTAACACAAGGCCAACGACGATGGCAACCACACCCAGACAAGCATAGCCAAGCCACTTACCCACCTTGTCCAGGTTCTTTTCCAGAGGCGTTTTCTCTTCCTCCACCTCCTGAAGCATAGCGGCAATCTTGCCAAATTCTGTTTGCATTCCGGTGGCTATGGCGATGCCTTTACCCCGCCCATAAGTCACAGCGGTGCCGCTATAAACCATATTCTTCCTATCACCAATAGCTATATCAGTGTCCTCAATCACCTGGGTAACCTTCTCCACCGGGGTTGACTCCCCAGTAAGGGAAGCCTCATCGGTCCTCAGGTTAAAAGCTTCAATCAGACGCAAATCAGCCGGAATCTTGTCTCCGGTGCTCAACACAACTATATCGCCTGGCACTATGTCCCTGGCTGGTACTTCTACGTCTGCGCCTTCTCTGATTACAGTGGCAGTGAGAGCCGCCATCTTTTTGAGAGCTTCCATCGCTTTCTCTGAACGATATTCCTCAATCACACCAAGGGCAACGCAGGCTATCACGATGGCAAATATCACAATAGCATCAGTAATTTCCTCAGGTAGCCCGGTTCCCGGCTTGTAACTGACTATGCCCAGACCAACTGAAATAACCACTGCCGCCATAAGGATAATGATTAAGGTACTCTTGAACTGCTCTGCAACCAATGACCAGACGGAGATCTTCTTCTTTTCTTCCCTGAGTTCGTTCGGTCCGTATTGAGCCAGGCGTTTTTCGGCTTCTTCAGGAGTCAAACCTTCGGCGTTTGAGCCCAAAGAACTGACAACCCCGGCTACATCCAGGTTATACCATGCCTTTCCTTCCATGCGTGCAACGCTCCTTAGTGATTTCTCAGAACCCAGTTATCTGTGTTCTGGCGCATGACTACTCGCTTTTGACAAACGAACAGAAAGAAAGCGAGAATCTGTAATACCATAAAACGCATAATAGTTTAATTTTTCTAAAAGGGAAGGTTATCACACCCCTGAAATTTTGCCTAGGGGTTCTTGTTTTTTGCAAAAACTTACCTATCACGAAGGAACTAGCTTGAAGGTATAAGGCACTCTCAAGTTTCATCTCCGAGTTTGGCAGTAAAGTTCTCACGGCTATAGCATAAGCAATCCCCAAAAATAGTCGAGCCTTTACCCTGATTGCAAGCGAAGCAGCACTGTCTTAGTGGTTACATAGTTTGTTCCGAACGGAGGCGGATAATATCATCCGAGTTCGCTTTGGGGCCATGCCTGGCAACCAAAATGCCGTGCCATAGCAGGAAGAGAACAACAAGGCCAAGCTATTTTAACGGCAGATGGTATAATGAACCAGTAGGAGAGGTGACCGAGTGGTTGATGGTGCCGCTCTCGAAAAGCGGTCTCCGATTATATCGGAGCGTGGGTTCGAATCCCACCCTCTCCGCGGAGAGGTGCTGGAGTGGTCTATCAGGCACGCCTGGAGAGCGTGTGTCGGGGTTTCCTCGACCGTGGGTTCGAATCCCACCCTCTCCGCCAGCCTGCGCCAAGGCTACGGCTGGCAAGCCAGATTTACTATGTGGTACGTATATATACTGAAAAGCGCGATCGACAACAAGCTCTATGTAGGTTCAACGAATGATATTGCCCGCCGATTGACTGAACATAACTCTGGGAAGGTTGATTCTACGAAAAATAGGACGCCATTAAGGCTAGAAACATATTTTGCAGTTAAAGATAAATCCAGAGCAATTGCACTTGAACAATATTTTAAAACCGGGTCGGGTAGGGCTTTTTTACAAAAACGAATCCTTTAGCCGTCGAAGCTCTATCAGAGCGTAGTCGGCCACCCTCTCCGTCAATAACAAGCAATAGACGATGCTTTAAAATGATGCGGTTGCCCAATCCATGTAACCACACAAAATCTTCGATTTTGTAGGGCACGGGAAAACGAAGTTTTTCAGAGGTAAATAGATAAGAATAAAAAGAAATCGGGGTGAGAGGATTTGAACCTCCGACCACCTGAACCCCATTCAGGTGCGCTACCAGGCTGCGCTACACCCCGTCGCCATGACTTCCCTTGATATGTTATCATAGTGACCGAAACAAAGAAAATTATAGATTGGCAGGTGTGATTCATGGCTAAGAAACAGAAGAAAGCTACATCTGAGCGAGCCCCCACTAAGCACCAACTCTCCAAATGGCAGCGCCAGATGAAAATACGCCGAATTGTGATAATCGCTGCCGTTGTTTTCCTGGCTGGCATTTCGAGCTGGGTGGGCTATGGGTACTATAAGGACTATAAGGCCAGAGTTGGGCCCTTGCGTGAGGTTATGATTGAGGTAAACGGCGTCAACTTTACTATGGAATACTACGTAAAGATGCTCAATGCTGTTGTCGATACAGCTGTTGCTGGAGGCCTGAATTCCACGTTCATCTCTTCTTATGCCCATTATATTGCTAATGTGGTTGCCGATAATATTATCAATGCTGAATTGGTAAGACAAGAAGCTACGGGTCTGGGCATTACAGTTACTACTGCGGAGGTAGATGCGAGGTTAAAAGAATCTGGGTATGATGAGGCATATCGAGATTGGATCAGGGCTGTTTTGTTGCATGAAAAGCTTAATGAGGAATACTTTGGTCCCCAGCTGCCTGTCACAATGAATCAGAGTCATGTGCAAGTAATGCTTGTAGAGAGTCAAGAGGTAGCTACTGAGCTAATAGCCGAAATCGAGGCTGGGGGCAACTTCACCGCTTTAGCTGAGAAGTTTTCCTGTAACTCCTCGGTTGAAGGCGATTTGGGTTGGCTGCCCGAGGAGCTAATGCCCAATACCTTGATTGCCAATCCCGCTTTTAACCTTACCATCGGAGAGCTAAGCCAGCCTATTTATGATGAAACCGCGATTAAGAATATCGGCTATTGGCTTATAGAGGTTACTGATAAGCAAGATGAAAAGATAAAAGCCAGAGCCATGCTGCTGGGCAGCGAGGCGGAGGCAGAGTGGGTTAAAGCCAAATTGGTTAGTGGAAACTTCAGCTCCTTAGCTATGAATTATTCCCAGCATAAAAGCAAAACTGGAGGTGGTGAGCTTGGTTGGCTAAAAGTAGGGAATATGAGCAGCACGGCTTTCGACACAGTTGCCTTCAACCTTACTGTCAACAAGGTAAGCGAGCCAGTTAAAGATACATCGGTCCAAACCACCGGTGGCTATTGGCTAGTTAAGGTTATAGATAGGGGTGACCACGAGCTTGAAGAGAAAGTCAAGGGAGAGCTGATAGACAATTACTATAACGCCTGGCTTGCAGAATGGACAAAGGAAAGCACAATTGCAACTCACCTAGAGGCAGACAAGATATCATGGGCTGTAAACAAGGTTTTGGAGGGAAGGTAACACCATAATGAAGAAGGCTATTGGCATCGGCTTACTGGGCTTAGGGGTTGTCGGCAGTGGTGTGGCTGAAGTTCTAGTCACCAAGGCAGACAACCTGGCTGAGCAAGCAGGACTTTCCTTAATTCTGAAAAAAGTGCTGGTGCGCGATGTGCATAAACGACGCTCGGTCAAAGTTAGTCCCAACCTGTTAACCAGCCACCCTGAAGAAGTCTTCTCTCATCCTGAGGTAGATATAGTAATCGAACTCATGGGAGGCGAACATCCTGCCAAAGAATATATAGAACAAGCCATCACCAGCGGAAAGCACGTAGTTACGGCCAACAAGGAGGTAATGGCTAAACATGGATACGAGCTATTCTCTCTGGCCGGGAAACATAATGCTGACCTCCGCTATGAGGCAAGCGTAGGTAGCGGCATACCACTCATCTCTTCTTTCCAACAAGACCTAGCCGCCAATAAAATCTCGGCCATCCATGCCATCCTTAACGGCACTACTAATTATATTCTGACCCGAATGGGACAAGAGGGACTGGATTTTGCTTCGACCCTAAAACAAGCCCAAAAATTAGGTTATGCTGAAGCCGATCCCGCTAATGACATAGAGGGAATAGATGCTGCTTATAAACTGGTCATCTTATCCAACCTGGCCTTTCGGACTAGATTTGTCCCGCAAGATGTATACCGCGAAGGAATATCAAATATTGCCGCTCGAGATTTTCTGTATGCCAAAGAATTCGGCTATGCTATAAAACTTCTAGCCATTGCCAAGAGAGATGATGACAAAGTGGAGATGAGGGTTCATCCCGTTTTTATTCCCCAGGATTCCCAGTTAGCTAAAGTAGATGGGGTTTATAATGCCGTCGAGGTGGAAACTGACTTAGCTGGCAAACTAGTCTTTTATGGGGAAGGGGCTGGAGCTCTCAGAGCTTCTAGCGCTGTTATGGCTGATGTATTGGCGATAGCCAGGAATATCTATCGCGGCGTAAATAATGTTCCTGAACTAAGATTAAACCAGCGAGTGACTGTTAAACCCATGTCCGAGTTAAAGACACGGTATTACCTCAGGTTGAATGCGCCTGACCGCCCCGGTGTTTTATCCCAAATCTCCAAAGTTCTGGGCGACAATTCTATAAGCATTTCGTCCGTGATCCAGAAGGAAAGCGACCTGGCAGCACAAACCGCCATAATCGTCATTATGACCTATCCGGCGAAGGAGAAAGGGGTGCAAAAAGCTCTTAAGCAATTAAGGCAGCTACCAGAGGTTAACGAGGTTAGCAACTTCATCAGAGTCGAGGAATGAAGCAAGGCGTCCTAAAAAGATATCGTGATTTCTTGCCAGTTACCCCGACTACGCCTCTGATTACGCTCGGGGAAGGCGATACCCCTTTAGTGAGGTCACGGATTTTAGAGAAAGAGCTTGGCTGTGGTGAGCTTTATTTTAAGCTTGAAGGCTGTAACCCCACCGGCTCTTTCAAAGACCGGGGCATGGTGGTGGCGGTGGCTAAGGCGGTGGAAAGCGGTAGCCAGAGCATTATTTGCGCCTCCACAGGTAACACCAGCGCTTCGGCAGCCGCTTATGGCGCTAGATTCGGATTAAAAACTATTGTCATTATCCCCAAAGGGAAGATAGCCACGGGAAAGCTGGCCCAAGCCCTTGTTTACGACGCCCAGATTATAGGCATAAAAGGTAATTTCGACCAGGCACTTCACATAGTGCGTGCCTTAACCCAAAAATACCCCGTTACCCTGGTAAATTCACTAAATCCTAATCGCATCGAAGGTCAGAAAACGGCAGCTTTTGAGATTATAGACGACCTGGGGGATGCTCCCGATTATCTCTTCATCCCTGTGGGCAATGCCGGCAACATTACCGCTTACTGGAAGGGATTCGTAGAATATAATCGCGCAGGCAAGGCCAGCCACACTCCCAAAATGATGGGCTTTCAGGCTGCCGGCGCTGCCCCCATAGTGCTGGACAAGGTTATCAAACGACCCAAGACCATTGCCACAGCTATTCGCATTGGCAACCCTGCTAGCTGGCAGAAGGCAGTAGCCGCCCGGGATGAGTCGGGAGGCATCATTGACTGTGTTACCGATGACGACATTATGAATGCCTATAGATTGATGGCCATCAAAGAAGGTATCTTCGGCGAGCCAGCTTCAGCAGCTTCCCTAGCCGGGCTTATTAAGTTAGCTAAAAAGAAAGACTTCTCGGACAAGCGTGTAGTTTGCATCGTCACCGGCACCGGCCTAAAGGACCCCGGTGTGCCAGCAAGATATGCCCGGGCACCCATGGAGCTCCCTGCTGACCTGGCGGCCGTTGAGGAAGTTTTGAAATTCCCGACCTCGGCAATTCCTGGCTACGCCCGGAGATGACAAGAGGCAGAGAGCCAGAGTGGTATTGTACAGAGAATAACACTGGGTTAAGGAAGTGAAAACTATGCCAAAAATTGTTACCGAAGCTATAGGGAAATTCAGCCAGCACTATCCCAAGGTGGCAGTTATAGTTACCGCTAGTGCCCGGGGCAGGGATGATGCCATGACCGCCGCCTGGCATAGTTCAATTTCTTTTAAGCCACCCCTCTATGGCATCGCCATTACATCTAAAAGATTTACTTACCAGCTTATCACGGAAAGCCGGGAGTTTGGCATTAATTTCATTCCTTCAGAAAAAGCCTCCCTGGCCGCTGCCATTGGCGGCACTTCCGGACAGCAGATGGACAAATTTGAGAGATTGAATATCCAGAAAGAGAAGCCTTTGAAGACCACGGCACCTATCATGAAAGATGCTTATGCTGCCTATGAATGCAAGCTGGTAGATAGTAAGCCCTATGGTGACCACATCTGGATAGTCGGTGAGATTGTAGCTGTGCACTTCCTCGAGGAGGCATTTACCGCGACGGAGGTTCTCGACCTGAATAAGATAAAGCCGCTCCTTTACCTCGGTTCGGATTTCTATGCCAGCACGGATAAAAACAGCGTAAGCTTTGTAAAGAGGGGGATTTAGATGGTTAATCAAGATAGAATCAAACTGGCAATTGCCTCCATAATAAAGGCTATTGGTGAGGATCCCCTCAGAGAGAGCATAAAGGATACGCCACAGAGGGTGGCTGAAATGTATGCCGAGCTCTTTTCCGGTTTGGATGTCGACCCTAAAGCTGAACTGGCGGTGGACTTTGAGGAAGGATATGAAGAGATGGTGATTCTAAAGGACATCCCCTTCTATTCCATGTGTGAACACCATCTCCTGCCCTTCTATGGCGTAGCTCATGTCGGTTATATCCCTAGCCCCGGTGGTAGAGTGGTAGGGGTAAGCAAGCTGGCCAGGGTGGTAGAAATTTGCGCCAGGCGCCCTCAGCTTCAGGAAAGGATGACCCAGCAAATTGCTGACGCTATCTTTGAAGCACTACAACCTGCTGGCGTGGCTGTGGTTATCCAGGCCGAGCACTTATGCATGGTTATGCGCGGGATAAAAAAGCCCGGGACAACTGTGATAACCTCGTCGGTGAGAGGGAATTTCCGAAGCAAGGTAGCAACTCGCAGTGAATTTTTGTCCCTGATTCAAAAGAAGTAGTTTATTCGTGACGCAGGGACTCGATAGGGTCGAGTCGTGCCGCCCGGAGGGCCGGGTATAAGCCAGTAATAAGTCCGATACCAATTGCTACACTTACCGCCAGGGCAACAGCATTGCCGGGAACCACAGCACTAAAGGCAAAACCAGCCCTTGTCGCTACGACGGACATGATTTTAACTATAATCCACCCCACGCCCACCCCCAAAGCACCGCCACAGAGACCCAGTGTGGCAGCTTCTATGAGAAATTGAATCAGAATATCTCGACGCTTGGCTCCTACCGCCTTGCGCAAACCGATTTCCCTGATGCGCTCGGTCACCGAAACCAGCATGATATTCATAATCCCTATACCGCCGACAAGCAAGGATATACCAGCTATGCCGACAAGGACGAGCCGGATTATCCCCAGCACCTGGGTGAGCTGGTTTGCTACGGACGCCACGCTGATAACTCTGAAATCATCGCCCTCTCCCAGCCTGATGCCATGTTGTTGCCGCAGGATAGTGGTAATCTCCTGCTCGGCAGCTTGCAAGTCGCTGCTGGTCTTCGCCTGGACGCTGATCATATTCACGCTGCTTCCACGGCTGCCCACCTGCGAGGACGCCAAAGTGGCATAGAAGGTGGATAAGGGAACATAGACGCTCAGGTCTTCAGCTCCAAATCCCGTCCCCCGGCTTTCCAGTACACCGATGACCTGGAATTGACGCCCACCAATCCTTATGCTCTGGCCAACAGGATCCATCGCGCCAAAAAGGGTTGTGGCTACCTCACTCCCCAAGACAGCTACCCTTGACATTCCTCCATAATCGAAGTCGCTTATGAAGCTGCCCTGTGCCACAGCATAGTTGTCGACTATTTCGGCTTCGTGAGTCACCCCAGCAATAATTGTGTTGCTGAGACTCTCTCCTCCAGCTACAACCTGAGCATAAGTCTGCGCCATCGGTGCCACCGCCTTTACAGAAGGGGCATACTTGGCAATTGCCTGCGCATCTTTGAAAGTCAACGTTGACTGAGCTCCCACTCCGCCTATGCCGAGTTGCGGAGGCGTAACGTATATCAGGTTAGACCCCAGGGTGGCAAAAGACTGCTCCACTAAAGCCTGTTGTGCCGTTCCCAGAGATAGCACAGCGACGACGGCGGCCACGCCAATCAAGATGCCCAGCATGGTCAAAATTGACCTTAGCTTGTTACTAAGCAAAGCCCGCAGCGCGGTAGAGAAACAATCCCACAGTTTCATTCCATTATCTCTATTTCAAATTCAAGCATTGCGCCGCCCTCAACAAACGCCTCCTTCAATCTGGCCGTCGCGAACTCTAATGGTGCGCTGGGTATAAGCGGCAATATCTGGCTCATGAGTAACCAGGACGATGGTCATCCCTTGCTCATTCAGTTTCTTAAAAATTAGCATGATTTCCTGGCTGGTGCGGGTGTCAAGATTGCCTGTAGGTTCATCAGCTAAAATAAGAGAGGGATTATTTACTAAGGCTCGAGCGATAGCCACCCTCTGTTGCTCCCCTCCGGCTAGCTCGCTTGGTCTGTGATTGACCCGATGAGCTAGTCCCACGGACTCCAGAATCTGTAACGCTCTTTGCCGTCGGTTGCTGGCACCAGCGTAAATAAGTGGCAGTTCCACATTGGCTAGAGCCGTGACCCGGGGCAATAAGTTGAAGCTCTGGAAGACGAAGCCTATCTTTTTACTTCTTATCTCGGCTAATTGATTATCGTTAAGCTTGTCCACTTCAATGCCCTCTAAACGATATTTCCCGGAAGTAGGCCGGTCCAGGCAGCCGATGATATTCATCAGGGTGGACTTCCCCGAGCCCGAAGGCCCTACAATAGAGACCATCTCCCCGGACTTGATGCGGCAGCTGATCCCCCGCAGGGCAGGGACTTCGGTCTGTCCCGCTTTATACACTTTGGTTATGTTTTCGAGTTCCAGCATTGTTTACCTACCGAAGAAGCTACTCGATTGCTGCGTAGAAGTTGGTGCTGGTACTACTACTTCCTCCCCCTCCTCCAGTCCCGATAAGACTTCGGTGTTGAACCCATCGCTCAGCCCCAGGGTAATTTGCCGTTCTTCCTGCTGCCCGTCTACGAGCACTACAACGGTCGGGTTTTGTAGGGTACCCTGAATAACTGTGTTCGGTACCAACAATACGTTATCACGACGCTCCACGACGACTTCAGCAGTGGCACTCATGCCGTCCTTGAGCTCCGCGGAGGGATTTTCCAGAGTTATGGTGGTGGCGTAAGATATTATCCCGGCTCGAATTGTGCTTATTGGGGAGATAAAAGTCACGCTGCCCGTTACTTGCTCGTTGGGCAGGGCATCTAACGTGATATTTGCTGCCTGGCCCAGTTTGACCGAGGCAACATCCAATTCATCGATATAGCCCTGCATCTCTATCTCACTGGTGTCAACCAGAGATATTGCCGGAGTGGCCAATGCCGCTGTCGAGATTTCTTCTCCTTCAGTTATGGTGATACCAGCTACCACGCCATCGAAGGGAGCCACTATCACCGCCTTGTCCAGGTTAAGCTTTGCCGATTCCAGGCTGAGTTCTGCTATTTTCAAATTCAGCTTTGCTGTTTCCAAACTCGCTTCGGCTATATTGACTTGTTCCCGGTACACCTTCTCCAACGTTGTGTTGGCGGCAGCCCCCTTCAAGTTAATCAGAGCGATTTCATATTGTGCTTGGGCTGCCTCTATCTGGTCCTGTGCTATTTGGACTTGCAACTCAGCCGTCTTTACACTTGAGTTCAAAGACTGGGCATCGAGCCTGGCTAATACCTGGTCTTTTGTCACGTTATCCCCTTCGGAAACCAGCACCTCTGTCACTGTACCCGTGGCGCCAAATGATAAATACGCTTTATTAGGCATTTCTAAACTGCCATCCACTAAAATGGTTTTCACTATATCGCCCCGGGTAACGTTAACAGTCGTCGGCGTAGATTGGGGGCTGGTGCCTCTAGTAAGTACGACACCAAGCACTATACCAATAACAACCAGGCAGATTGTTATTATTATTACTAACCTTTTTTTCATTTTCCTTCGCCCCTTTTCATTTTTCAAAAATTTACTTGTTGTAACACAGCAACTATTTGCTTCAACGCAGAACCAGGATGCCTAAAAGTTTAGCAGCAGGATTGTTAATCTCGATTGGCCTCATTTTCTAAATTTTCAGTTCTAAATTTCCTTACTAACTTAGTAAACTCATTCACATGTTGAGTCATAATATTGACGAACTCTTCAACTGCCTCCACTTTAACAAAGACCAGACCCCCTGCCGGAAATAGCTTAAAAGTTAGCAGCCTGGTACCAACATCCATACCCAATTCCTTTCTGGCTTCCACGGGTATAACTATCTGCCCTCGTGGGCCAACAACCGTTGAGCCAAAACACTTACCGACTACCTGCATGTCCTTGTCTTCCATTTTCCCTCCTAGGATAAACTTGATGCCTCACTCAGTATAGTATGATATAGCTTACTTTTCTACATTATATGATTTTTCTTACTATTTTGTCAAACAGTATGTTGGAGATTGTTTATTAACCACTCGTGGTGAGCGTGTCGAACCATGAGCGGCAGTCATGATAAAATTAGGTTGCCTTCGACAGGCTCAGGGCGAACGAGTTGCTAAACAGCCTCCGAATTTTAAGAGTGTCTCAAGATGAAAGAACTTATTGAAGGAGCAGGTAAGCTGGGGATAAAGCTCAATTCCAGGCAGGTACAGCAATTTGAGCTTTACTACCAGGAGCTAATTGAATGGAATAAAAAAATCAACCTCACAGCCATAACAGATTACTCCTCGGTACAGGTAAAGCATTTCCTTGATTCCCTGACCATCACTCTGGCTTTGCCTGAAGAAGTGGCGGAAAGACCAGATTTCAATATTGTAGACATAGGCACAGGCGCCGGCTTCCCCGGAGTGCCGCTCAAAATTCTTCTCCCGCAGCCCAGGCTGGTACTAATTGAGCCCACAACAAAAAAGACAGCTTTCCTCCACCACATTATCCGTAAACTGGAGCTGGAAAATGTCGAAGTGCTGAATAGTAGAGCTGAGGAAGCAGCTAATTTACCACTCTATCGTGAGCAATTTGCCCTGGTCCTCTCCCGTGCTGTAGCCTTGTTGCCGACCTTAGTGGAACTAACTCTGCCTTTTTGCCAGATTGGGGGAAGATTTATCGCTCAAAAGAAAGGGGAGATCGGCCAGGAGATAAATAGGGCGGGAAAAGCCATTGCTGCCCTGGGAGGCAAATTAGACCAAATAAAGAAAATAGAATTGGACGAATTTAACGATGCGCGTTATTTGGTAATTATTGATAAACTATCCCCTACACCGAGTAAATATCCCCGTCGTCCTGGATTGCCCAGGCGACGGCCAATTCAGGAGGTGAATAGAGATGTGGAGTAGGAGATCCCGGAGGTTCTACTTTGGCCTCCCTCCCTTCGGTTTCTACTTCCAGGGATTCAAGCCCTTTCCCAGCAGAAAGGAGTATCTGGACATGCTCGAGGAGTATAAGAAAGACATGGAAGAGGAACTAAAGGAGGTAGAAAGGGAGATTGAGGAAACAAAAAAGAGCCTCTAGCTATTTTCAAACTTTACTGAAATGCTGATGGGTGTGGTACAATAAATAGTAGAGGCGTCTATGAATTTTTGGGCGCCATTCGGGTGGAAAAGGAGCAGCTCATTTAGGAGGTTAATTTAGATGAGTGTAGTAGGAAGAGATGCTATAGACATTCGCCGTATGACGGATAGCGATTTAGATAGGGTTATAGACCTCATCAAAAAAATCACCAAGGGAAAAAGTCGTATTACCTATAGAGACTTGGTTGCCAATAATCCTGGTGGGCCTCTTGACATGAGTCTTGTGGCTGAGGCTAGGGGTCAGATGGTTGGCTTTATTATGGCTCGTGTGGAATTTGTATATGTACCACTTTTGGAAGTTTGTCTTATTCAGACTATCGGCGTCGACCCCGAATATCAAGGCCGCCGCATTGGCTCTACCTTGATCCAGAAGTTAATAGAACTTTGCCATCTTGAGGACGTTGCCACGATACGCGCACTTGTTGCTCAGGATGATGAGCCATTGCGGAGGTTCGTCGAGCACCTAGGGTTTCACTCCAGCAGTATAGTCAACTGGGATAAGACTTTTGAAGCATGACCCAAAGATGGCTAACTTTTTGGCTACCTCCGTAGTTGTTTGACGGGCTATATAGTTTATGCGCCTCGACACCATCATAACGGCTTAACAGTTACAACTAGTCATTAGTAATCGTCCAATAAAGCCTCAAGCTATCTTCAAACTTCATTGCCCTTGTATACCTGAGCACGATGTCCAGGCTTTCCCAGCCACCAAGTCTCATAGTGTGCTCGATATCTAAGCCAGCGCAGTGAAGATTAGAGGCAAAACTTCTACGAAATGCATGAGTAAGTCTCCACTTTTAGCTATAAATGGTGCCCTCCGTTGCTTACTGCCTTCACCCCAGATGGCTATTGGCATGCTTTCCCAATCAATATCGGAAACCTTTATATTGCCAATCTCCTTTAACCTCATGCCAGAATCACTCAGTAAGGCAATGATGGTTTTATCTCGAAGGTTGTCAGCTTGGGCAACGAGATATTCCACTTGCTCTCGTGTTAGCGATGGCACTATAGCTTTGGGATTAGCTTCGGTTTGGCGACTTCAAGTAAAAGCAGCTAAGGACGATACTAAAGGCAGACTGAAAATATTGTAGTTAAGCCGTCCCCCTAGGTTTGCGCCTTCTTCTTTCTGCTACTTTTAACCTGGCTAGGGAGCGACGTAAAGCTGCCTCAGCAGCAGCATCTACCCCAGGTGGTCGTTCTTTCAAAGTTGCCTCAGCACGACGCTTGGCAGCTTCAGCACGAGCGACATCAATCTCTTCAGCACGTTCAGAGGCATCAGCCAAGATGATTACCTTGTCCGGACGCACCTCAAGAAAACCGCCACTGATCGCTAGGTATTCCTCTTCATTATCTTTTTTTATAAGCAGGTCTCCAGGCTGTAGCATGGTCATCAAAGGAGCATGATGAGGGAGAATGCCTAATTGCCCCTCCATTCCCCAGGCAACAACCTCGTTAACATCATCGGCAAAAACCATCCTCTCAGCCGTAACAACTTCCAATCTGAATGTAGCCATTATTTGACCCTCATTATCACCCTCACCCCCCTCTTATCCTCTTCGCCTTTTCCACCGCTTCATCAATAGTGCCCACCAACCAAAAGGCAGCTTCAGGAAGGTCATCGTGCTTCCCTTCCAGGATTTCCTTAAAGCCACGCACGGTCTCCTTAATGGGCACGTATTTGCCCGGGGTGCCAGTAAAGACCTCAGCCACATGAAATGGCTGGGAGCAGAACCTTTGAATTCGCCGGGCTCGATTTACAGCAAGCTTATCTTCCTCGCTCAATTCCTCCATACCCAGGATAGCTATTATATCCTGTAGCTCCTTATACCTTTGCAATGTCCGCTGCACCCCTCTGGCCACTTGGTAATGTTCCTCGCCAACGATAGCAGGGTCAAGTATACGAGAGGTCGAGGTCAAAGGATCGACAGCCGGGTATATGCCCAATTCAGCTATGGAACGTTCCAAGGCAATAACAGCATCCAGATGGCCATAAGTAGCTACTATGCCGGGGTCAGTATAATCATCAGCAGGTACATAGATAGCCTGAAAGGACGTGATTGAACCCTTCTTAGTCGTGGTAATCCTTTCTTCCAGTTCACCAACATCCGTGCCCAATGTAGGCTGGTAACCCACTGCTGAGGGCATACGTCCCAAAAGAGCCGATAGTTCCATATTAGCCAGAACATAACGATATATGTTATCTATGAACAGAAGGACGTCCTGGCCTTCAACATCACGGAAATACTCCGCCATGGTCACTCCAGTTAGCGCTACTCGGGAGCGAACGCCAGGGCTCTCATTCATCTGACCAAAGACGAGAACAGTTTTATTCAGAACCCCAGACCTCTGCATTTCTAACCACAGGTCATTCCCTTCACGCGATCTTTCACCCACGCCGGCAAAAACAGAAAACCCCCCGTGCTCAGTGGCGATGTTACGAATAAGTTCCGTAATGATAACCGTCTTGCCTACGCCAGCTCCACCATATGCCCCCACCTTTCCTCCCTTGGTAAAGGGGGTGATGAGGTCCATCACCTTGAGTCCTGTCTCCAGCATTTGAGGAGTTGTCTCCTGCTCTACTAAAGAGGGGGGTAGGCGGTGAATGGGATAGCGTTGCTCAGCCTTCACCTCTCCCAGTCCGTCCAAAGGTTCACCAAAAACATTGAATAGCCTGCCTAAAGTCGCCCTCCCCACCGGTACAGTTATAGGGCTTCCCATATCAATCGCTTCCGCCCCCCTCCTCAATCCGTCGGTAGGGGTTAAGGCAACAGCTCGCACCCAGTTATTGCCAATATGGTGCTGTGTTTCCAAGACAATTTTGCCCCCATCTAAGGGAATCTCTATACCATTATATATGGCTGGCAATTCATCAGGCGGGAATTCTACATCGACTACCGTGCCGATAACTTGAACTACCTTACCCTTTGCCATCTTATTACCTCCCTACCTCGTTAGATAAAGTGATGAATGGCGAGGGTTTCTTTATTAAACCATATAGACCGTAACTCAAACTAAAGCCTCAGCTCCTCCGCTAATATCACAGATCTCCTTGGTAATCATCTCCTGTCGGACTTTATGCAATGCCAACGTCAGGTCCTCAATAAGCTCCTTAGCATTATCGCTGGCATTACGCATAGCCACCATGCGCGCCGATTGCTCACTGGCAACAAGCTCAAGTATAGCATGGTATACCTTCATCTCCACATACCTTGGCAGTAGCTCGCCCAAAACAGCACTGGGGTCAGGTTCATAAATGTATTCTGCCACTTGGACTCGAGGCAGCACGGCTGGCTCAATGGGAAGCAATACCTCCATTGCAGGTCGTTGAATCATAGTGGTGATGAAACGGGGATAGGCAAGATACACCAAGTCAACCCCACCATTGCTGTAGTCATCGATAACCACCCGTGAAATAGGCAGGGTTTCTAGTAAACTAGGTCGGTCGCTGATTCCCGTGAACTCAGCACGGAGATTACGCTGGGCACTGCGTGCGAAAGTTCGCCCCTTACGACCCATGGTAACGAGGGTAACAGGCACAGTTTGCCCCAGAATAAAGCCTGCAACAAGGCGATTCTGATTAGCATTTAACCCGCCACATAGCCCACGATCGGTAGTCATGTGGATTATAGCGATCTTCTGGACCTCACGCTTCTGTAGCAAGGGGTGAACTTTACCACCGGCTTGAGCTTCAACAGCAAGGTCAGACACAACTTTGCTTATTTCCTCAGCATAGGGCCGCCCGGCTATCGCCTGCTCTTGAGCTCGCCTCATCTTGGCAGTGGCAATCATCTCCATAGCCTTGCAAATCTTGGCGGTGCCCTGAACACTGCGTATCCGCCGACGAAGAATTTGGGTACTGACCATTAGCCGAAAGCCTTCAGCTGACAGCTCACAGCTGCTCCTTGAACTCTTTAATTGCTGCTTTCAGAGCTTCCTCAGTCTCAGGCTTCGTCTCCTTATCATCGTTAATCTTTTGTTCTAATTCGGGATGATTAGTCTCCATAAATCTATGAAAGTTTCCCTCCCAGGCAATGACTTTATCTACAGGCACATCGTCAAGATAGCCATTGGTCGCAGCATAAAGAATCATTACTTCCTTCCCCAAAGACATAGGAGAATATTGTGGTTGCTTCAGCACTTCAGTGATACGCCTGCCCCGCTCTAACTGGTCCCTGGTCGCCTTATCCAGGTCAGTAGCACCAAACTGGGCAAAAGCTTGAAGCTCACGGAATTGAGCTAGTTCTAGCCGTAATCTGCCAGCCACCTGCCTCATGGCCTTGCGCTGAGCAGCAGCGCCAACCCGGGATACTGACAACCCCACATTTATCGCAGGACGAATCCCGGCATTAAATAAGTCCGTCTCCAGATAAATTTGTCCATCGGTAATGGAAATCACATTTGTAGGGATATAGGCTGACATATCTCCAGCTTGAGTCTCAATAATAGGCAAGGCGGTAAGCGAGCCACCACCATACTCAGGGGCTAACTTAGCCGCCCTTTCCAGAAGCCGACTATGCAAATAGAAAACATCTCCCGGATAGGCTTCCCTGCCTGGTGGACGGCGGAGTAGCAGGGAGAGCTGGCGATAAGCCCAGGCATGCTTATAAAGGTCATCATAAACAATCAGGGCATCCTTTCCCTGTTCCATGAACTCTTCACCCATAGCACAACCAGCATAAGGGGCGAGATATTGCAAGGGAGCAGGGTCGGAAGCGTCGGCAGCTACTACGATAGTATGCTCCATAGCTCCATACTTCTCCAGAATAGCTACCACCTGAGCTACCTTGGATGTTTTTTGCCCAATGGCAACATAGATGCAAATAAGGTCACCACCTTTTTGGGCGATTATGGTATCGATAGGAATAGCCGATTTGCCCGTAAAGCGGTCACCAATGATAAGCTCACGCTGTCCTCGCCCAATAGGAATTATGCTATCTATAGCCTTAATGCCTGTCATCACCGGTGTATCTACCGGCCTTCTTTTTGTTACGTCTGGCGCCACTATTTCTACGGGACGGTTTTTCTCTGCTTTAATTGGCCCCTTGCCATCCCGGGGACGTCCCAGAGGATCAACTACCCTGCCAATAAGGCTATCGCCTACTGGAACCTCAACCACCGTCCCTGTTGCCTTCACCTCATCCCCTTCCTTAATCTGGCTGCAATCACCAAGGATAACAGCACCAACATTATCCTCTTCCAGGTTCAGCGCCAGACCCATGATATCGTGGGGGAATTGCAGCAATTCGTTGTAAGCTGCGTTTCCCAGCCCATGGATGCGGGCGATGCCATCGCCTACCTCTACTACCGTGCCCACATTGGCCACAGCTACAGCAGCGCCAAAATGCTCGATTTGCTCTTTAATTACGGAAACAATATCTCGATCTCGAGCTGCCATTTAGCCTCCTGAAATGCCTTACCTGCTAATTTCCACCAAGCTCTTCCTTAAAGCCCCCAGCTTGTTTTTCACGCTCCCGTCAATAAGTGTATCACCAATTCTGGCTTTAATCCCGCCAACTATGGAGGGATCGACCTGAGCATCAATTACAACCTTATGCCCGGTTATCGCCTCAAACCGACTGGAAATCCTCTTCCTACCCTCATCATCCAATGGCAAAGCAGTAATTACTTCAACATGTTCAATGCCATAGTGAGTATCCAGCAACCTGTCATACTGCTGTGAAATATCACCAGCAATGCCTAATCTATCTTTGTGCACCAATAAATAAGCCAGATTTAGGGCCAAAGGGTTTATTTTTCCTAACAATTCCGCCAAAAGGGTTTTCTTGGTCTCGAAAGACAATTTAGGATGTTCCAATAAAGCTACCAGCTTTTCATCTGTAGTTATGTCAGCTATTTTCCTCAAGCTTGCTTGCCAGCTGTCTAACTCTCCCTTCTCCAGAGCTAGCCTGAACGCAGCTTGAGCATAGCGTTTACCAGAAGTCACTCTTGCCATTTTACGGACATGTTACCGCGAGGCTAATTCTCTCTGAAAGTGGCACTTTCTTCTAGAGCTTCCTCGATAAGCTTGCGATGTCTTTCTTTATCTAAGGTCTCCATAATTACTTTCTCAGCAGCCGAAATGGAAATATCCACAAATTCTCGGCGCAGGTCATCAATAATCCTATCGCGCTCCCCTTCTAATTCAGCCCGGGTTCGGTCAACGATAACTTGCGCTTCTTTTCTTGCTCCCTCCCTTGCTTCCTCCCTAAGCCTTTCTCCTGTTTGGGTAGCTTGATTAACTAAAGCTTGTCCATCATCGCGTGCCTTGCTAATCAGCTTCTTAACCTCTTCCTCGGCATGGGCATACTCCTCCTTTGTGGCTTCAGCCTGCTCCATACCCTCTTTTATCCTTTTGGACCTCTCGTCAAGCATTTTCATCACCGGTTTATATAGAAACAAACCCAGCAGGGCAAACAGGATGACAAAACTTATAATAAAAGATATCAGCAAGGGTAAATTAATACCTAGCTTAGCAAAACCTCCCATTTTGCCCTCCTAACTACATATCATTTTTAGTGGCAGACTAACCTGCCGACAGTAAGAATAAACCAATTGTGACTGCCGCTACAAGAAATACCCCCAACACCGCCGCACCAATGATTATTGCTAATCCAATAGGAAAATCACCGTCTTTCATAATTCACACTCCTTCTAAACGATACTACCCCACCACCATAGCCAGGATGATAGCCACTATCAAAGCATATATCCCGATAGCTTCGCATAAGGCGCCAATCAAAATCATATTGGTCAAGATAGGACCTCGCGCCTCAGGGTTACGCCCCAGGGATTGCATGGCCGAATAGCCGATAAGCCCCAGAGCTAGTGCAGGTCCCAAGAAGCCCAGGCCTGCAACCAATCCTACTGCTAGCATTTTCATTACTTCTGGCGTCATTTATTTCCTCCTTTCAACTTTATTCTCACTCCTCATGCATAGGAGCTACAGCAATGGTGCCAAACACCAAAGTTAAACCGGCAAAGATAAGAGCCTGGATAAAGCCGATAAGTAATTCTAACCCATAGAAGGGGATAGTGAAAATGAGAGGAATAAGGAAAGCAGAAACCAACAGCAACATCTCACCGGCAGTCATGTTGCCGAAAAGACGGAAGGTAAAGCTGATGATGCGTATTAGATGACTGAATATCTCTAACATGCCGACAAACAGGTTAATAAATCCAAAAGCAATGTTGGTGATAGCCGGGCGTATCTTCCCCATGAACAGTTCTTTGACACCTCGCCCTATCTGACCAAAATTAAAGAACTCCCCGAGGTAACGAAAGGTACCCAGGGATTTCATACCCCAAAACTCAACGAAGATAAAGGACATTACAGCGATGGACAGAGGCACATTAATATCAGTATTGGCTGACCGAAACAGAGGCACAGCGGTACCTTCCTGCCCGGTGACTACTATGGTGCCAAAGAAGGGCAACAGGGCCAGGTAGGCATTGGTTATCACATAGATAAAAATGGTGGCTACTACTGGAAAAAGCAGCCTCGCATGTTTTTCGCCAGCAACACTCTTAACGAAGCTTAGCAACGCCTCTACTGCCATTTCGGCTAAATTTTGCAGCTTCCCCGGAATAAGTTTCATTTTGCGGGTACAGACATAGAATAGGACCGCCAGCACGATAATACTAAGCCACGCGGCAATGAGAGTGTTGGTGATGGGAAAGCCAGCGACCTCAAACAGTCTTTCCGAGGGAAGCGCAATATGGGGTTTGGGGACAGCCAGGAAACTGGGAACTTTGATGCCAAAAAAACCAGCACCCAGAGGGCCAAAAACGAAGCCAACAGCGAACAAAGCTAAAATAATGACAAGAGAGAAAA
Organism: uncultured Chloroflexota bacterium; assembly: GCA_903884455.1. Taxonomy (GTDB): domain Bacteria; phylum Chloroflexota; class Dehalococcoidia; order GIF9; family AB-539-J10; genus RBG-13-51-36. Next base: position 63,031 of record CAISEW010000031.1, read on the forward strand.
CTATGATTTTTGTGGCACAACCCAGCTTTGGCACTGTTTTATCTCTTGTCTTTGTTTAATTCGTTCTGCTCAGCCTTATACCGGCGAAGCATACGAACTAGACCATAAAATGCAATAACCGTCCCTATGCCCAGACCGATAAGGGTGAACAAAGGGGCTTTATCAAACTTAGGATCAAGCCAAAAATGGCCAAGCAAAGTTGGGACGAGCAGACTCACAACCATATACCAACCTATAGTAAGTAAGAATCGAAGCGGTCCTGCCCACTCTTTCACTACTGACCTTCTCAGGATTGGCGTTTCTTAAAATCTTCTAGCTCGACCGTATTTATGAAATCCTTTATAGTATTTATTCTATACTTAATAATCCTAATTAATCAATGAGTTCAAGTCAACTATCCTACTCAAGAAATTAAATTCCTTCCTGAGTTGCCACAAATCATCGAAGGTATATAGAGGTAGAACAGATGTGAATCTAGACGAAGTAGGCATTAAACAGGCAGCGTTATTTGGTCATTATTGATAAAATATACCCGACACCGAGTAAATATCTCCGTCGTCCTAGACTACCAGGGCGACGGCCAATCTAGGAGGTGAAATAGAGATGTGGAGTAGGAGATCCCGGAGGTTCTACTTTGGCCTCCCTCCCTTCGGTTTCTACTTCCAGGGATTCAAGCCCTTTCCCAGCAGAAAGGAGTATCTGGACATGCTCGAGGAGTATAAGAAAGACCTGGAAGAGGAGCTAAAGGAGGTAGAAAGGGAGATCGAGGAAACAAAAAAGAGCCCCTAGCAAAGAATAACAAACCCAGCAACACTATGTAAACGATTCGGTAAGCCACTGTTATCTCATTCCAAGAGGCAATAATAACTGACAATATTACCCCCTTAGCAAAGCCTGCTACATAAGATGACAGTTCACCTATTTTCATTTTACTTCCTTGTCAATCAGAACTTTGCAGAACCTTTGACATTTGTGATTTAGCTGGCATAACGTTATAATAAAAATCGATGGAAAAGGGTACCTGGAAAGTTAAGACGGGACTGGCCCAGACGCTGAAGGGCGGGGTGATTATGGACGTGGTCAGCCCGGAGCAGGCTAGAATTGCCGAGGAAGCTGGTGCCTGTGCTGTTATGGCATTGGAACGAGTGCCAGCAGATATCCGCGCCGGCGGCGGAGTGGCTCGCATGGCCGACCCCACTATAATTACGGCCATAATGGCAGCGGTCAGCATCCCCGTAATGGCTAAATGCCGCATCGGTCACTTTGCTGAGGCTCAGGTGCTAGAAGCATTGGGCATTGATTTTATCGATGAATCCGAAGTGCTCACTCCCGCCGATGAAAGCCATCATATTTGGAAACATAATTTTAAGATTCCTTTTGTCTGCGGCTGCCGTGACCTGGGCGAAGCATTACGTCGTATTGCTGAAGGGGCAGCAATGATTCGCACCAAGGGCGAAGCTGGAACAGGCAACATCGTTGAAGCTGTAAGACACATGCGCGCAGTCCGGGATGGGATTGGCAGACTTCAAGCTTTACGTGAGGAACAATTAGTAGCTGAGGCGAAAGCCCTGGGTGCTCCTCTGGAGTTAGTAATGGAGGTGCATAAAACAGGGAAGCTACCTGTTGTGAACTTTGCCGCCGGTGGTGTAGCGACGCCTGCCGATGCTGCTTTGATGATGCAACTAGGGGCCGAGGGAGTATTTGTGGGCTCGGGGATTTTTAAGTCCAGCGACCCCGCAACCAGAGCACAGGCCATTGTTAAAGCTACCACCCACTACCAGGACCCTGCTATCCTCGCTGAGGTATCTAAGGGTTTAGGAACCGCCATGCCCGGTCTGGACATAAAAGCTATACCCCAACAAGAATTGTTGTCCCCCAGGGGTTGGTAAAGTGAAAAAAGGTATTGTCACAGGATGCGAAGGGTAGTTACTGACGATTTAGATGCGCTACTTGATATCTTGCCACTCTATATCCGTGAGCCGCTCTACCAGCAGCCTGATCATAGCGAGCTGCTGGAGGTAATCTTAGATTTAGGGCGTCTCCCCGAAGCTCGCTTTCCCCATAGAGAATTAGTCCTCAATTCTAAAGAGGTAAATCAGTCTGATATCGATTATGTAGTGTCACGCATTGGCGAGTTCAGCGGGGATAATCGCGCCGGGATCAACCACACCCTTCACCGCATCTCAGCCATACGCAATAGAAATGGCTACATAATTGGCTTGACCTGCCGTGTGGGCAGAGCTGTGTTTGGCACCGTAGGGATGATTCAAGACCTTATTGAATCGGGCAAAAACGTTCTGCTTCTAGGGCGGCCCGGCATAGGCAAAACCACTATGTTGCGAGAAGTGGCTCGAGTGCTGGCTGATGATTTCAAAAAACGAGTTATCGTAATTGACACCTCCAATGAAATTGCCGGGGATGGAGACATTCCTCATCCCGCTATCGGGCATGCCCGGCGGATGCAGGTAGCTGCTCCCGCTGAGCAACATGCGGTAATGATTGAAGCAGTGGAAAATCACATGCCTGAGGTCATCATTATTGACGAAATAGGAACGGAACTCGAAGCCCAAGCAGCTCGAACTATCGCTGAGCGTGGAGTGCAGTTGGTAGGCACGGCACATGGCAACACTCTGGAAAACTTGATAATGAATCCTACCCTGTCTGACCTCATCGGCGGTGTCCAGACAGTTACCTTAGGAGATGAAGAAGCCAGGCGACGGCACACACAAAAATCTGTCCTGGAGCGTAAGGCTCCGCCCACCTTTGCTATGGTGGTAGAAATTGTCGATTACTACAAGGTAACCGTACATTCTGACGTGACCGAGGCTGTTGATGTTCTCTTACATGGGCAACCCCCCAAGGCCGAAGTGCGCTGGATGAATGAAGATGGTGAGGTAAAAAGAGAGGCGATAACATCCCCTCTTACCTGGGAAAGCAAGGAAGAGAAGCAGCCGGAAAAAACGCTGCGATTCTACCTCTTCGGCGCTAACCGGTCCCGATTGGAACAAATTGCCAAGGAAGGGCGCAAACAGCTGAAAATCGCCGCTGACCTTAATCAAGCTGACATTTTCCTCACTACACGAAGTGATTACCGCCGCAAGCCACAAAAGATACGGGATGCCGAAGCACTGGGTATACCAATTTATGTCCTTAAAAGCAATAATGCCGCTCAAATGAAGCAATGTCTGGATGTCCTCTATCCCCGTGACACTCAATCCACCTATGTCCATAATCTACAGCGGATCGTAGCTGGACGCCGCGGTTTCAACCCTAGTAACCGGAGCATGGAACCTGGCGGCAAAAGGAAATCGAGGTAATCCTTGGGACTGTTCATCACCTTTGAGGGTGGCGAAGGCTGCGGCAAGAGCACCCAATCCAGGCTCTTGCTGAAAAAGCTTGAGCAACAAAACGTCCCCGTGGTATTAACCCACGAGCCGGGAGGCACAGCTCTGGGTAACGAGTTAAGAAAAACACTTAAGAGGAAACGGGATTCCTCTATTTCGCCCCAGGCTGAGCTATTTCTCTTAGCTGCTTCCCGTGCCCAGTTGGTGGCTGAGGTAATTCGTCCTGCCTTAGAAGAAGGCAAAGTGGTTCTTTGCGACCGCTTCACTCACTCCACCATGGTCTATCAAGGCTATGGGCGGGGACTTGATTTTACTGCCATAAAGATGGTCAACAATATGGCAACAAAGAATCTCAATCCCGACCTCATAATCCTCTTGGATATTTCACCTGAGCAGGGATTAGCACGAAAGCAAAGCTTGAAAGACCGCTTTGAGCTAGAGGGTTTATCGTTCCACCGGCGGGTGAGGGAGGGATACCTCAAGATGGCCGCGGCTGAACCTGACCGCTGGTTGGTGATAGATGCCTCTTTGCCCAAACGCAAAATTGCTGAGATTATCTGGGATAGGGTGAGCCAGTTATTGCCAAACCTCTCATTGCGAACCGAATTTCCTCTCCCTTGACGGGAGAGGATTAAGGTGAGGGTGTAGAAGAAACAAGATTGCTTCGCTGTACTTGATTTTGTACGATATATTTATACGATAGCTATGCCCAAAAGAAAGGTCGCTGTGGCAGTGAGCGGAGGAGTGGACTCTTCCGCCGCTGCTTTGTTGCTCAAAGAAGCCGCCTATGAAGTGCTAGGTATACATATGCGCCTCTGGGAGTCTCCCCGCCTCGACTACCAGGCACATCGGGCGGAGAATATCTGCCGCATTTTAGGCATTCCCTACCATCAGGTTGACCTACAAAGGGAATTTGAGTCCCATGTAGTTGACTATTTCTGCCAGGAATACCAACAAGGGCGGACTCCCAATCCCTGCGTTGCCTGCAACCAACACATAAAGTTTGGCCTCCTCCTCGATAAAGCACTCTCACTGGGCGCTGATTATTTGGCTACAGGCCATTACGCTAAAGTAGAGCATTCCCGTGATGGCCATCGCTTGCTTAAAGCAGCAGACACCGGTAGAGACCAATCTTATTTTCTTTATACTCTAACCCAGGAAAAGCTCGGGCATGTCCTGTTTCCTTTAGGCGAGCATAGCAGAGACGAGGTTAAACAGATGGCAAAGCAGGCAGGATTGCCCACAGCAACCAAGTCCAGCCAGGATATTTGCTTCATTTCCCAGAAAAACTATGGCGCCTTTCTCAGCCAGAGATTTTCTACTCTGCCTGGCGATGTTATAGATACCCAGGGAAAGAAATTAGGTCAGCATCGGGGAATAGCTTTTTATACCATCGGGCAGAGGCATGGCCTGGGATTAGCCTCTGGCAAGCCACTCTATGTCATAAGGATAGAGCCTGAACACAATAGAATTGTGCTTGGTCCTGAGAAAGAGCTCTCTAGCCAGAAGCTTACCGCCCAAAAGCTGAGCTGGATATCAGGCAAAGCACCGCGGGAGCCCATTACAGCCAGGGCTAAGATACGCTATAAGTCCAAAGAAGCAGAGGCTATTCTCTTTCCCCGTGACGACTCCATGGATGTTCACTTTACTCAGCCACAAAAGGCGGTAACCCCCGGGCAGGCCATTGTGTTCTATAATGTTGATGAAGTACTGGGGGGCGGGATTATTGACTCCGTTGAAATTGGAGCTTAAGCCTATAAATACAGAAACATGAATCCCCCTCTTAAGATAAGAGGGGTTAGGCCTGCCCGCCGAACAAATTCTTTGGCAGGCGGGGGAGTTATGAAAGAGAAAGCTTTGTCTCGGTTTCCGAACCTTGATGAGGAAGATAAGCTCAAATCGCAGGGCTATGAGCTTATCGCTGGCATCGATGAGGTTGGGCGGGGGGCTCTCGCCGGTCCGGTAGTGGCCAGCGCCGTTATCCTGCCTCATCCAGCCAATTTGCCCTGGCTTGGGCTGGTTCGAGATAGCAAGGAATTAACCTCCAAGAAACGGGAATCTCTCTTCGACTTGATTAACAAGGAGGCCGTGGCTGTGGGCATTGGCATCGTTCCCTCTCAAGTGATTGACTCCATTAATATACTCAAGGCCACCAAGCTGGCTATGATACAGGCGGTGGAAAAACTGCCCAAACAACCGAACTTCCTCATTATTGATAGAGTAACTTTGTCTCAATGTCCCATCCCTCAAAGAGGAATAACCAGAGGCGACAAATTGTGTCTCTCCATTGCTTGTGCTTCTATCATAGCCAAGGTCACCAGAGACCGTATGATGGAAGAATTTGACCAAATTTATCCCGGCTACGGATTTGCCCGGCACAAAGGCTACGGAACAGGAGGGCACATGTCCTGTCTGCGAAAGCTCGGGCCTTCGCCAATTCACCGCCTATACTTTGCCCCTGTCAGGAACATCATCGCAAGTCAAAGCTTCGGCACTTTAGCTTCTTGTCATTCTGCGGGAGCGGAGCGACCGAAGAATCTCATTCAGGGTAAACTTCGTGACGGATCAGGAGATGAGCCGATACACTAAATAAACTTGGTTAATAATCGGTGGCTTGATCTGGCCACTCAGCAAGGTCAAAAATAAAGCGTGCCACTAGCAACAATTTCTTAGACGAAACTTCACAGAGTTGGCAAGTGGTATAATATATGCTGTGACTGATGAGTAGCTCAGCCAGCGGATTTAGAGATGGGGCTTTGAAGATTCGATAGCGAGTAGCGTTCAGGAGGTAGAATATGAAATACTGTCCTCAGTGTGGTACAAAGCTAGAAGAGAACATGAAATTCTGTCCTGAGTGTGGGCAGAGGCTTACTATGGGGAAAGGAGAACCATCACAAGAAAAGCCTGAGGATGTCAGGACAGGCACCGTTACAATTGAGCGAGCCGACCCCACATATTACTCAGATGAAAAGGGAGTTCGCATTACTGCTACTAGGCTCATCATTTCCAAAACTACTGGCTCAGTTACTTATGCCATGGCAAATATCACTTCAATTAGCACTAAGACAGTCTACCCTACCCTACCTCTAGGAATTATCCTAGCAGTCGTTGGCGTTATTATGATGTCTATCATGATGTCTATCGGTCCAGCTTTTGACTTCTGGGCTTCAATATTAGCCTTAGTTGGCGTAGCATTGCTGATAATAGGAATAATACTAGCAGTCAGGCGAGAATATCATTTGAAAGTCACAAGTGCAGCAGGCGAAGAAAGCCCACTGGCTTCAAAAGATAGGAAGTATATTGATCAGGTGGCAGTCGCTATAAATGAGGCGCTCATCAAACGAGGATAGAGGGGTGAGAGTAGCCCAGCCAGCGGATTTGGAGGAGGCAAGCAAAAGGTGGATTGTGACACAGCAACCAAAGGTGTGTTGACATCCTTACTATTCTAATGTTAGGTTAATCTATTGTGGGCACATTCCTGAAAGTCTTCTTTGGACTAATTCTAGTGATACTCGGTGGCTTCGTCCTAGTGAGCTCTGGTATTGCCGCCATATTCTTCGGAGCAGGCGGTTTCATCGTGCAGGTTATCATAGCTATAGCCATGTGGGCTGGGGCTATTACGCTCTTTGTTAAAGCACGGTGATAGCCAAGGGGACTCAGGAAACGAAGAACCATTTTTGCTTCGTACGAAGCCTCAAGCTATTCTCAAACTTCACTGAGCTAGCAAGTAGTATAATATATATGCTGTGACTGATATCTGTTATTGGCTAGGTCATATTGTCCGAATGAGATAAAAACATACATGCTTCCGGGTGCCCTGCCTTTGCAGCAATAAAACTAAGAAAGGAGGAGTAAAATGAAGTTTCTTGTTTTCTCAATGTTTGATGTCGCCAAGACGGCGGAGATAGCACAAATCGCCGATAAGGTAGCTAAAACGCCAGGGCAAAAGACCATAGCCCAGTATGTCTGTCAGGGGATGGCATTTAGCGGCCTTCTGCCAAACACGAGCTTAGCCATTGCCGTCGTAGAAGCCGAAAGCAACGAGGCCTTAGCTGCTACCCAATACCCGATGGGACTTGCTGGGATAAGCACGTGGGCCGTGCCCGTATTAGAAGTTCCAGTGGGCCGCGTAGTAACGGCAGAGAAGAAATACAGAAAGTAACTTTTGATAGGGCTTTTTATCGACTGGCAGGGCACCCAGAACTAATGCAGGCTTATGCGCAATGGAGAATCTGTTAGCTTACCTCCAGATGACTGGTGAGAATGCCGATAGGTTTCAAGCCTGACTGGATTTTCCCATAAAGCTATCCAAGCTTCACTGAGCTAGCAAGTAGTATAATTGGGGTTGAGATTTATCTATTTGGCTGATAGCTAGCTCAGCCAGCGGATTCGGACTTTACTTAAATCCCCGCTTCCCCATGATGACGAATATTATGGCAAGTATCCCAAAAATAAAAGAATAGGGACTAATGAGTGCACATATAGACCCGACAAGTGCGAATACCCAAAGCCTTCTTTCTAAGGCATAGATACCGCCTACTATCGCAATTATCCCCAATACAACTAGCAGGGGGCCCATGGCACGCCACCATTCCACGCCAAAGAATGCGAGTGTCTTGCCATGGAATACAGAAATTATTATACCCCCAATCACCTGACCAACACCTCCACTAATACTCGCTATGCCCGCACCTATCGGCTTCCACGTCTTTCGCATTTTTTGTCCCCCCTTTTTTATTCTTACACAAGGATACCGTTAGGAGCTCTCACTGTCAAACTCCACTGAGCTAGCAAGTAGTATAATTGGGGTAAGGAGGTAGCATGGACAGAAAAGAGCTAGAAGAATACAGGAACTTAGTCGTAAGATACCTCGAAGAACACGAGAGGTATAAGGAATTGCTTCTTCAATTTTCATCAGTCGGTCAGCTCGAAATCGGTAAACCGATTCCATCCCCGAAGCGTATCTTTGATGCCGCTGCCCATAAGGAGATTACGGACCTAGAACGAAAGCTTGATAAGCTTCGCAAAGAGATGATTCAAGCTGAAAAGCGATATTACGAAGCCTATCACAAGCAGTAAGCAACGCTAGTGTCTCCAGTTCACCATCGCCGAATACAATTTCACCCTATCCTCAAACTTCACATAGTTAGCAAGCGGTATAATTAAGATTAGGCTGTATACTTTGGCTGATGAATAAGCCAGTGGCTGCAAGAGCACAGACAAACCATAATAATGCTACTGAAACAATCAAGGCTTGGGGGGATTCTTCTATGAGCCAACACAATCGTGGTAGAGCGCAGGTAGTACTCGTGCCCAGGAGCATGCCACCACGCCAATCCTGACCAGGACTACGTAAGACAATCTACGACTGTGAAATCGGGATGCCCTTATCTTTACCTTCCGTTTCCGTTTCCTTTTCCTTAGCATGCAAATAAATGCCAATTGCCCAGCCAAGCCAGCAACCCAAGCTTAATATTAAGCTGGCGATTGCCAGTAGAAACCAGTCTGTCGGATAAAGCCCGATAACAGTGAGACGCGCATCGCCAATAATTCCGACTACAGCGAATGCAACGCCGAGCCAGGTTGCAATACTGCCCATAATTCCCATGCGACCGCGATTGCGCCTGGTGAATTCAGGGTCTGTCCATATTTTCATCATGATTATCACCTCCTTTCTTTGTATTTAGGATTTCGACAATCCTATCCATCTTGGCGTTCTGTTCATATATTCACGGTAGGCTTCACCGTAGCGATGGAGGCAGAAATGCTCTTTGATTGACTTTTGCACTTCTCAACATCTCGTTATCAGATTATACGCCTTTAGCGCTCAAAGTCTAGTATCTCATCTAAGCCTACGAATAAGCCTCAAGCTATCCTCAAACTTCACTGAGCTAGCAAGTAGTATAATTAAGATAACTTCGAACGGGGTAAACTCCGTGAAGAAGCAGGTGATGGACCGTCAAGAAGTTGGTAAGCTGGGGGAGAAAGTAGCTCAGAAATTCCTCAAAAAGCGGGGCTATCGCATTCGCGAGACGGGTTTTCGTTGCCATCATGGAGAGATTGATATCATTGCCCAGCGGAAGGACTGTCTTGTCTTTGTCGAGGTCCGCACCAAGAGTAATTTGGATTTCGGCACTCCTGAGGAATCAATAACACAGGCTAAAAAAGAGAGAATTATCGCCTCAGCCCTAACCTATACCAATACCCACCAAAATCTCCCCTCTTTATGGCGCATAGACGTCGTAGCCATAGAACTCGATGATAAAGGAAAAGCCAAACGCATCGAACACATCGAAAACGCCATCGAGCAAGGCCCCCGGTTCAATTGCTAGCTCTTATTAGCCTCATTTTTGTAGCTGGCTGATTTGTCAGGTTGTCATTGCGAGCACCTAAAAGGTGCGTGGCAATCTCATTGTGCCCCGCCAAGATTGCTTCGTCGCTACGCTCCTCGCAATGACAGCGGGGAGATTGCGGAGCCCGTTCTGAGCATAAGCGGAGAATCTCGCTCCTCGCAATGACGGAGAAGTGATGCGCCCAATTTCGCGGCGTGAAGAAATTCATTCCTTCACGATCTTGCGGCAGGATTGCTTCGGCTGACTAAAGTCAGCCTCGCAATGACACAAAGGGTGCTTCTATTTAGCTGCCCTGGATGCGGCGTCCGTGAGTTGTCCCGGGAACAGCGGCGCGTGTCTTACGTCTACCGGTATGGGATATCGAACGCCAGTCTGGTGGGTGGCTTCAAGCCCCCTTATAACCGGGTCAAGCCAGTTTGCCGGTATAGTGAAGACCATCTCATCATCTTGCACCATCGCCCAGACCCTATCGCCATTTCCCGGGAGCACTACCTTGGGCTCCCTGGTCTTGAATGTTTGCAGGACTCCTTCGGTGCAGGTCCCACCCCGGCCGCTGAACACAGACTGCACGGCTATACCAGTTTCCTGGGTGGCTCCGTGCACCAGCCGCATCAACTGAGCGGGATTGCAGAATACCATGACCAGGTCCGGGTCGATTTTTGTTCTCTCTAGAGGAGAGAAAACCACGCCGGCATACTTGCCCTGGCTTAGCTTAACCTGCTCTACAGCCTCCATTGTGGTCTTTGCTGCATTCTCGTTAGCTGCGTATTTCATTACTATCATGAAATCGGTCAAGGCTTTCTTAGTCTCAGATTCAGGCTCGCTCCATCCATAGGTATAGGCGGCAATCAGACAGGCGTTGTCATCGGCCGTCATTCCCACTGTCCAGCCGTATTTGCGGGCCATCGTCATACCAACGCATACATTTGTCTTGAATCCCATGTCCCTGGAAGGGCGGCGGGTCTTCTCCGGGAATTCGTCAACGCTTTTAACCAGCTTAACGGCGATAGGGAAGGTCAAGGGTCTTATGAGTCTGTTCAGTGCTTCCGCTTTTTTTGTCCAGTCTGTCACGGTGTCACCTCCAGCTATAATTTATTGAGAATAACAGTTTATAGTACACCGTCCGTAAGCAGTGCTTATGTTACTTTCAGATAAGGCTCTAATACTTCAGGAATCAATACTGTGCCATCAGCTTGCTGATAGTTTTCCAGCACAGCGATAAGGACTCGTGGTAGAGCCAATCCTGAGCCATTGAGCGTGTGAACAAACTCTGATTTGGCGCCAGGCTCAGGGCGATAGCGGATATTGGCTCGCCTCGCCTGAAAGTCACCACAATTGCTACAAGAACTGACCTCGAGCCATTCAGCACAGCCCGGAGCCCACATTTCAATATCATATGTTTTGCAAGCGGCAAAACCCAGGTCTCCGGTACATAATTGCACCACGCGATAAGGTATGCCCAGCTTCCGACATATGTCCTCGGCATCAGCGACCAATTTCTCCAGCTCCTCATCAGAACTCTCAGGGTTGGTAATCTTGTAGAGCTCCACTTTATCAAATTGGTGCCCCCGCTTGATGCCCCTGGTGTCTGTGCCGGCAGCCATCTTCTCCCGACGGAAGCAGGGAGTATAGGCAACATAATGAAGAGGCAAGCTATCGGCACTTAATATTTCATCACGGTGCAGGTTAGTCAACGGTACCTCCGCCGTGGGTATGAACCAAAAGTCATCTTCTTCGTCGTGATACAAGTTATCGCCGAACTTGGGTAAATTTCCTGAGCCGACCATACACTCTCGCTTCACCATAAAAGGAGGATAGATTTCTTTGTAGCCGTGCTCACCTACATGGACATTGAGCATAAATGAGATAAGCGCTCGCTGAAGATGTGCCCCTAGCCCTTTGAGAACATAAAACCTGGTCCCTGAGAGCTTCACACCCCGCTGGAAATCTATTATGCCCAATTTCTCCCCTAACTCCCAGTGAGGCAAGGGCTTGAAAGGAAATTCCCCTGGTTTGCCCCAGGTACGCACTACCACATTATCACCCGCGCCTCTCCCTAAGGGCACGCTGGGGTGGGGGAAGTTGGGTAACTCCAGCAACAAGGAATCAAGATTAGCCTTAGCTTCTTTGGTCTGTTGCTGTAAGGAAGATATCTGCTCACCCAGTTGGCGCATCTGGGCGATGAGCTCAGGCGGCTTCTCCTTGCTTTTGCTCAGTTGTTTGCTGGCTTCGTTATGTTTGGCACGGAGTTCCTCGGTTTGACGAAGCAAGCTGCGATAACGGCCGTCAATCTCAAGGATGTTATCGAGAGCAAAGCTATCGCCTCTTTTTTCCAGAGCCTGGCGAACAAGCTCAGGGTTTTCACGAATCAGCTTAATATCAAGCATTGGTCTCTTCTCTTTGCTCAGGGCTCGGGCTTTGTCTTCAGTTGGGGGAAAAGTATCACTTCCCGAACAGATTGCTGCCCGGTAAGCAGCATCACCAGGCGGTCAATGCCTATCCCCAGACCACCGGTAGGTGGCATCCCATACTCCAAAGCCTGCAGAAAATCTTCGTCGGCGATTTCCACTTCCTCATCGGCAACCCGTTCTTTGAGCTGCTGGCGAAACCTTTCCCTTTGCTCCACGGGGTCATTAAGCTCGGTGAAGGCATTGGCAACCTCCATGCCATCCACAAAGCCTTCAAATCTCTCCACCAGCTGGTCATCCCCTCTCTTTCTTTTGGCCAGAGGTGACATTTCCACAGGGTAATCCAGGAGGAAAGTTGGCTGAACAAGGTTGGGCTCGACAAAAGTGGAAATCAATTCTTCTATCAGCCTGCCCTTCCCTTTAGTTGGATCAACATCCATATTCAGCTCTACCATCCGTGTCCTCAGTGAAGCGGCATCAGGATAATCTTCAAAATCAATGCCACAGGAATTTTTTATTGCCTCTCGAAGGTAAAGTTTTTGCCATGGGAGACCAAGGTCAATGGTTTTGCCGTTGCAAGCAAGCTTGGTATTGCCCAGAACCTCCTGAGCTATATGAGAGAACATCTCCTCAACCAATCTCATCATGTCATTGTAATCGCTATAAGCTTGATAGCACTCAAGCAAGGTAAATTCCGGGTTATGTCTAACAGAAATGCCTTCATTGCGAAAGGTACGCCCCATCTCGTAAACTTTGTCAAAGCCGCCGACCACCAATCTCTTGAGATGTAGCTCCAGGGCAATGCGCAGGTAGAGGTCTTCATCAAGGGCATGATGATGGGTGACAAAGGGGCGTGCTAGCGCTCCGCCGGCATGGGGCTGAAGCACAGGAGTCTCTACCTCCATAAATCCCTGTTTATCGAGAAAACTTCTTACGGCAGTGATAATCTTGCTACGCAAAATAAAAATGCTTCTACTTTCTTCATTGGAAATGAGATCGAGATATCTCTGTCGATAGCGTTTTTCTACATCAGCTAGCCCATGCCACTTCTCTGGCAGCGGGCGAAGTGATTTACAGAGCATGGCGAAATCGGATACCTCCAGAGTGAGCTCTCCGGCTTTTGTCCGGAAGAGCTTCCCCTTTGCTCCGATAATGTCGCCAATATCAATATCTTGAAGAAATTCGTACCTCTCCCGGCCCAGAAGGTCGTAGCGTAAAGAAAGCTGTATCTTCCCCGAGCTATCGCGAATATCAAGAAAGGACATCTTACCTATAGAACGCTTGGACATAATCCGACCAGCCAGTGATATGTCCTGAGAATTTTCCCCTTGCTGCTCAAAAAGAGTTATCGCCTCTCGAATGGTGTGGCTGGGATGATAGGAATGGGGATAAGGGTCTATGCCGCGAGCCCGAATTCTGCTCAGGCTATCCAGCCGCTGTTCAGTTATGCGTTCTAATCTTGAGGTCATCAGGGTTACACTACTCCCAAGATTTCCTTGGCTTCCTCAGCCAGATGCTGGGGCACCATTATTTTCACCTCACCTAACCCATCAACTGTAAGCCCATAAATCAGACCAGCGCTCTCGTAGCTCAAAAGAACTGGTATGCCTTCGCTCTCCAGCCGCCCCTTGATTATTTGCGCCTCCATGTATTTGGCAGTGCGTACAGTAACTAATGGTTCCCTTGCTGACATAGTTTCCTGCCTTCGTTTATTTTAACAGAAACTCCTAGAGTATTGCTAAAAGGACTGACATTATATAGAATTTGCGCTGTTGCCTAAAAAGGCAACATAATAAATTTAAATTCTAAAGGAGGGAAGGTGATTTGTATGCGCTTGGAAGACATCTGTTACTAGAACTAAAAATCTGCAATGAGGAGGTGCTAGATGACTTAAATTTTCTCAAAGAGTGTCTTAACGAAGCTGCCATTCAATGTGGCGCTACCGTAGTGGGCGAGTCCTTTTATCACTTCTCCCCTTACGGAGTGAGCGGAGTGGTCAATATCGCTGAATCACATATTGCCATTCACACCTGGCCGGAATACAGGTACGCTGCCGTAGACGTTTTCACCTGTGGGAACAATGTAGACCCGGAAAAGGCGGCTAAGTTGATAATAGAGAGGCTGGGAGCCCAAAGCCACTCCTTAATCGAGCTTCGCAGGGGGATTATGAAGGATAGCCAGGTTGAGTGTACAAAATGAAAGATAGCGACCCAGATAAACATAGATGCTTCTCTGATTATATAAGTCCTGACCTTACTATGCTGCATAGCATTAAGGAGAGGATATATTCAGGGCGAAGTAAGTTTCAGTCCGTAGATATTATCAACACGGGCAGCTTCGGTATTTGTCTCGTCCTCGATGGCAAAATTCAGTCCAGCGAGGCGGATGAATTTATTTATCACGAAGCTCTGGTACATCCAGCTATGCTTACCCATCCCCGGCCAGAGAGGGTATTCATTGCCGGGGGAGGTGAGGGTGCCACCTTAAGGGAAGTCCTGGCACACAAGACGGTAAAAAGGGCTGTCATGGTGGATATTGATGAAGAGGTGGTTAGTCTTTGTCGCCGCTTCTTGCCCTCGTGGCACCAGAATGCCTTCGATGACCCCAGGGCAGAGCTTCACTTCATCGACGCCAGAAAATACCTGGAGAAAAGTAGCGGCAAATTCGATGTCATCATCATTGACCTGGTTGACCCCTTAGAGCAAGGGCCAGCACGCTTGCTATACACCCGGGAATTTTACCAAATAGTTAAGCAAAAACTAGGGCCCGCTGGCATCATGTCAGTGCAGGCTGAACCTTCTGAATGGAAGAACTTAGATAATTTCACCGCTATTGCCAATACTTTAAGAAACGTCTTCCCGATAGCCCGCCCCTACCAGGTCCATATACCTTCCTTTCTGGGCTTATGGGGCTTTGTCGCGGCTTCTCAAAGTCTTGACCCCTCTGAACTTACTCCCGAGGAAATTGACGCCAGAATTTCAACAAGACTATCAAAAAAGCTAAAATCCTACGATGGCCTTACTCATCAAGCCATGTTTACTATCCCCAAGCATATTCGCCAGCAGTTAGCTGCAAGCAAAAGAATCATCACTGACAAACAACCTATCTCTGCCTATTGACTTGCCCGCACAAATTACTTACTTGCCGTTTCCAACATCTTCTTACTAATTTCACCTGAAAAAGTAATTGCTTACCTTGATGTCATGAGCAAATCTTCGCTTTCTGTGCCCTTCAATCCTTTGGACTTTTTGTCTCCTCTTCCTTTTCCTCCTCCTCTTCTTTTCCCTCCTCCTCTACTGTCGTAAGATACAGGTGGCTTGTGCTTGATTGCACCCGTGGCACTACCTTCCCACCACAATGAGGACAATCCAGCTCAACATCTTGTCTCGTAGTAAAGACGATGCTGACAATTCCTACGACCACCAGCGCTATTCCTACGCCCATTACCACCCACCAAACTCTTTCCCCGAAGTCAGGCCTCTTTAGAAAAAGGCCCAGGATTATTAGCGCAGCACCCAGAACCACCCACACCAGCACCGTCAGAATATCGTACCTTTTATAAGTCATTCTCCCACCTCCTATCCTAGATTATAAATAGAGTAGCATCTATCGCTGATGTTGTCTAGCCCCTATTAGCTTCTAGCAAAGGTGGTTTCTCGGCGGACCAGTTTCATAGCGTCCGATGGGCAGACATAACGGCAGATGCCACAGCCGATGCATCGATTGAAATCGCGTACCACCAAATCGCCATCCATTTTCAAGGCTTCCATCCAGCACCGATCAATACAAGCGCCGCAGCCGACACAGGCATCGTCGTCTATGTTTATGACCCAATTGGCGATAACAAACTGGCTGGGTAGCGGAGAACGTTTAACTCCTCTAAGTAGGAAACAGTGACAGCCGCAGCAGTTGCACAGCAGGTCGATGTATCTATCCTGGCTGTTGGCATAGTTATGTACCAGTCCGGCTTTCTCCGCTTCGTCAATTCTCTGTCGAGCTTCCTCTTTGGAAATGAGGTTAACGAAGCCATAACGCTGAGCAAACTGTGCCGATGGACCGAAAATCATACAAAGGTTGTCTTTCGGTTTATCACAAGGTTTATCAAGTAGATCGCCCTGGTGGCGGCAGACGCAGGTTCCAGCAGCGATATACTCAGTTTTATCAATAAGTTTCATCACTTCGTCATAAGGCAAAACAGTAGTCTTACCGTGGATTTCTTGTTTTATAACAATTGTTCTAGCTTTGGGCTTTTCAATGGCGGCAGGTGTCGGGGCAGGAGGTGGCATGTTTTTCACCGCCTTGCCATAGCTTTTGAAAAGCTGTGCCAGACGCTTGGTACGTTCGTCCGTACGGCCGTGCATGAACTGCAATTCGATGATGCCCGGAACCAGCGGCATGAGCTCATACAATCGGTTACCAGCTTTTTCTTTTACCCTCACCAGGCCTCGGCCTGCCATTTCATTGAGTTGCTTACTTAATCCGTCAACATCAGACGTTTTCATTTTGGTGGCGAGTTCTCCGGCAGATACGGGATCAACGGGCATGTTTGCAGCAATCTCTGCTTGCTTCGGCGTAAAAATCTCTTCAGCCAGAACATAGAACTCCTCGCAGGGTATTGAGGGATATGTCGAACTGCGGGCATTAAGTGCCTCAGCCAGTTTGTTGTAGACCTCTCGTGTCATTGTTTTCTCCTTGATTTGATATTTGGTGCTCGTACAAATTGAGTGCAATGTCACCTGTGTAATTATATATCACATAGAAAGGCGAAACAAAATATTGTGCTTCAGGCGGGACTACCTGTGAAAGCCTGGATAACCCTCGACTGAGGACATCATTCTACTTTCTTCTGTTGCCTATCGTATATGATGTCTTTTATTACGCCTTTAGCCAGGACTTGTTTAATACCAGACAGATTGCGGAACAGCATAAAAATGCCGATAGCTAATACATAACGTACTAGCATCAGCGAGCCTTCAAACAACCAGATAAACAGGGGCAACAGGGCAAATCCAACGACCACCAACGCTATTCCTATGAGTATGGCCGCCGAAAACTTACGGGTAGTAAAGAACGGAATAGCTACTATTACCAACGTAACAAGCATTGACAGGGGGGCTAGCACGAGAAAGATACCTATAACGGTGGCTGAACCTTTGCCACCCCTGAAACCTGCGAACACAGGGAAATTATGTCCCACCAGAGCCGCAAAACCAGCTCCAAAGACCCACAATTCCGAAATATTTAAAGTCTGGGCAATGAGTATAGCAACTGCCCCCTTCGCAATATCAATGAGACCAACAAAAATGCCTTCAGGAGTACCAATTTCACGCATAACATTAGCGCCGCCCATGTTACGTGAACCGACGTTCCGAATATCTACGCCTTTCCTCATACGAGCCACGATGTAGGCTGTAGGAATGGAGCCTAAAAGATACCCGATGATTATGCTTAGAATACCTAGTAGCATGTCCTCACCCAAAAGATGCCTTATGCTCTATTCATGGTGACACAGCATCCTTGGATTCCGTGAAATGAATGTTTAGCCAAGCTAAATCCACCACATTCTCCGCCATTTTCTATCGCTGTTAGGTGGCGGATTATCTGTCTCCAAGCACGCTGACAAGAATGAGACCCGGTCCGGTGTGCGTGCCGATAACCGGGCTTGTACGTGAGAGGTAAATAGGAACTTGCGGATACTTTGAGTGCAGCCTCCGGACCAAGCGGTTGGCCTCATCTAAGTCAGTGGCGTACTCTACAGCTAACCCCTCAACGTTGCCAAAGCTTGTGGCAAAGTTGTACAGGAGATCTATCGCCTTAGCTCGGGAGCGTTCCCGAGCACAGGGATATACCTCACCATCCTTCATACCGATGATGGGGTTTACCTTGAGTAATGAACCAAGAAAGGCTTGCGCTTTGCCGATGCGCCCGCCGCGTTCCAGGTATTCAAGGGTATCAAAGGCAGCATGCATATCTACCCGGTGCATGGTGTGACGGGCCACATCCAGTACTTCATCAAGGCTAGCCCTAGCTTGGGCTGCTTTGGCAGCAGCAATTGCTATGAAACCCTGCGCCATAACTGCCCATTGCGAGTCCAAAACCTCTACACGACATCGTTTCTTCATCAACCCTGCGGCTTGTAATGCCACTTGATAGGTGGCACTGAGCTTGGAAGTTAAACTGATAACCACGATCTCGTTTGTTTTTTCGGCAAGCTTATCGTAGGCATCGGCAAAAGCCGCTGGTGGCGGCACAGATGTCGCAGGCAAAGCCTTGCTGGTCCTTAGCTTTCCGTAGAACTGGTCAGGACCCAGGTCGAGACCATCGCGGTAAAGGTCCGTGCCAAAGCGGACAACCAGCGGAACCACGGTAATCCCGAACTCTTCGGCTACCTGAGGAGGCAGGTCAGCCACACTATCAGTCACAATAGCTACATTAGGCACGGATATTGCCCTCCGCTCCACCAAACAACCCAGACAGTATCATTTTGCGACCACACGGGACTGGAATAGTTGGGGGCGTCTGTAGATATGATGCTGCTTGCTCATAAGCCGCACAAGGAAATGACACCACAGCGGGGCGGGCTACCAGGGCGAGAGGAGCCATTAGTCCAGCTACGATATCATCTCCAGTCAGTTAGTTCGGCCTTTATCAACATGCTTCCCAATGCCACTAAC
This sequence comes from uncultured Chloroflexota bacterium, assembly GCA_903884455.1. Lineage (GTDB taxonomy): Bacteria > Chloroflexota > Dehalococcoidia > GIF9 > AB-539-J10 > RBG-13-51-36. The sequence continues at coordinate 81,810 of CAISEW010000031.1, forward strand.
CATAGCGAAAAGGCGATTCCCACGCCTAAAATACACAAGCCTAACGTATCCTGCTGCTGGATATCTCCTATGACCATTCTGGACAATAAATAAAGAAGACCAATTCCAGCCGCTGCTAGCATAGAGTGTGCCACTACACGCCATCCTTTTCGTGTTAAAAGCTTGTTTATAATCATCGCTCCCTCCTTGCCCTTCTATTGATATTATACTCCAGCGAAAGCATCGTGAAAATAGACACCTTGGTCGCCATCCATACCGTACCCTTATCGCTGAAGGTGATAGTGCCGAAGATTGCGCCGGCTAACTTATTTAGCCCGCTAACCTGCTCTTCAAATTTGTAAAGGTTTTAGAGCAAAGGAGCTGGAGGGAACAGATATAAAAAGCGCCAGCAGTGAAAAGCCGGCGCTTCTAAATTTCCTGGTGGAGGCGGGGGAGAGTTGAACTCCCCGTCCAAAAGAAGGTTGCCAGAATATCCTACAAGCTTAGTCAGCTCCTTTTATCTCATCTAGCTTTCATCTGCTGACCGAGTCCAGCCAGACCAGCCAATACCTCTTAGCCAACCCTTATCGGCATCAGGATTGGAGCGCCTCGATTTTTCTGACACCCAATCCCAAGCTTCGAGGAGAGCTCGGGTTAGATTGAACCGTTAAGCGTAAACAGGTTCAGCAGTTGTTTTTTGCCACCTGTTTTATGAGGTTAGTGGCACCTCAGCCTGCAATTCTGTAGGCCCTCCCCTGTCGAACCCACGCGCCCCCGTATTCTAGCCTCCCCTCCTGTCACCTCCTTCTCTGCTTCAGCGCCCGCTCTACTTCCCTTTCGGCGTCCCGACGGGCAATAGCTTCCCTTTTATCGTAAGCTTTCTTCCCTTTGGCCACCCCAAGCTCCAACTTAGCCACCCCATGTTTAATATACAGCTTAAGGGGCACTAAAGTCAAACCCTTCTGCACTACCTTGCCGGCAAGGATGTCAATCTCCTTTCTATGCAGAAGAAGCTTGCGAGGTCTGACAGGTTCATGTGTGTTATAGCTGGCAGCATCATAGGAAGCAATGTGGCTATTATAGAGCCACAGCTCTCCATTTTCCGGCTTGGCATAGGCATCACTCAGATTTACCTTGCCTTCCCTGATGGATTTAATCTCGGAACCCTTGAGGACGATTCCTGCCTCAAAGCTTTCCTGGATATGATAGTCGTGATAAGCTTTGCGATTAACGGCTATCACGCTGGAACCTTTTGCCATACGGCAATTTTAGCACCGGGACGTAGGGTGAGCAATTTATGGTACACTTCCCTGACAAACCCGGCGCTGCTCCAGAGATTGCCACGCACCTTTCAGGTGCTCGCAATGACAAAAGGCGAAGAGCTAGCAATAACGATTCGAGTTGCTAAACGACTGCAGTTATTACTATTTTTTCTCCAGTCCTTTTTCCTTGACAAATGCCTTTGTGCGCTTACCTACCTCATCAGCTTTACTGATTAGGTAGACCATGCCACCCAAACACACAAGGAAAATGCCAACCCCAATAGGTCCCGTCCAATATAAGACTAGCCACATATCCATTGCTCCTCCTTTACTTTAATTGAACATTTAGTTTTATTACCAGATTGTATGTACAGGCTTATAGCGAAGTCAATAGGGGGCGCCATCAAAATCCATTTCGCAAAAGACGAATTTACTAGAAGGAGTGGCCGTTTTAAAATATACTGGAGGGAAGGGGATTTTATTGTAGAATATTATGTAGAATGCTATTTATTGAGAAAGGAGCTATGCCATGAGCCGTGCCGATAGATTTTACTTATTCATAACTGTCTTCCTGCTTGCCGCTGCAATAGCCGGCGGCGTCATGCTGGCGGTGCAGCACAGCAGAAACCAGCCTGTGGAAATCGTTTTGTCTCAAACAGAGCCTCCAGAGCAAAGCGGGGAGCTTTACATCGGCGGCGCTGTGGCTAACCCCGGCATCTATCCCTGGCAAGAAGGTGACACCATACAGGCTCTTATTTTGGATGCTGGAGTTGAACCTGATGCCGACCTCAGCCATATCGAGGTTTATGTTCCACGGGAAGGCGAAGAACAATCTCCCCAGAAGATAGACATCAACCGGGCCGAGCCCTGGCTTCTCGAAGCCCTGCCCGGGATAGGTGAGGTTACAGCCCAGGCTATCGTGGATTACCGCGATGAGAACGGCTCATTTAAGCGCATTGAGGACTTGTTACAAGTCAAAGGCATCGGCGAAGGGACACTCGCAAAGATAAAAGACTACATAACCGTGTCGGATTAGGAAGCTCCCTCTAAATCCGCTGGCTGGGCTACGTTCATTTTATTCCCTTGCTATCTGTAAGGCAGGAATGAAATAAAATCCGCTCAAGATTGCAAATAAATCGGCTCTTATCTCATCACTTCTTCGGGCCCTTCCGAAGATATTCCGCGGCTTTCTTCCGCGCTTTCTTTCCTGTCTTTTTAGCTGCTTTCTTCTGAGCCATCCGTCTCCTAGTAAACGCAATTCCCTTTGCGACATTATAGCAGCCTGGTAGACAACACACAAGAAACATAAGGTTTGAGGATAGTCTGAGGCTTCATAAGTCGATAGTGTAAATGAACTTTTGAGGAAGGATTTGGCTCTTAGGAAGCGTATTGGTGCGGATGACGCATTTACTCTCTCTGCTCTCAATCAATTTGTAAAATAAATTGTCATAACCTATTGACAACGCTCGGCACACGCACTACACTTTTATAAGCACATCTGCAAACTAGTTTTGTAGCTTGCTTATCCCGCCAGTCACCATAACTCCAAGGGATAGACGGGTAATTGTTGGTATGGGACAGGGACTGGCGGGAACGTGGTTTTATTGGGCGACATGATTATGGGCAGAACTCGCGTTAAGTTTCTGAGGCGCTTAGGCATCGCTTTGATATTCCTACCGGAGCTTGTTACCACGCCATTCGGTGTGGCGCTTGTACTTCTCTCGCGCTATTTATCCAGAAGACATGAGGCCAGTATGAATAATCGCCTCCGAGCAATGGTCAAGTATTATCTGGCTCACACCAGGCGCTTTAGCGATGATGCTGATGGCGTATCCAGTGCCCCTGGCCCGGTAAAGCGCTATAACCGGAATGAGGAACACGTTATTCTTGGGCAAATTACAGGCAGCCGTAGTCTTGAAGCTAACTCTGCTCCCTCGGTTCGGCAGAGCATGCGTGATGTACGGGATGGTACAGTACACCATGCCATGGATGCGCAGGGCCCTTCCCGGCGCTATAAGGCTGGTGATAGTTTCAAGGTTGAGTCTGGTTGGGCTGATACATCCCATAGAGCAGCAAAGGCGATTCATCACACGATAAATAGAGAGTGGCTCTCCCGGTACTATGAAAGCGAGAATAGCGCTGTGGCTCATTCCAATTGGGCTCGCACCTCTGGTGGCGGGGAGGGAGCGACGCACCACTCCATCAACATGAGGTTACTTTCTCAGCGTTATCAGACAGGTAGTGTCGGACAGACGAAGGTAAAGCATCATACCATAAACATGGCCCTACTTCGGCAACGTTATGGGTCAGCGGTGAGCTCCACGACGGTTCTCAACGCCCTCCGAGATAATAATTTCTACTACGACGTAGTATCTAGAGGGAATGTCATTGGGGGCTACCAGTGCTCAATGGCAACTAATGCAGACCATTCTACCGACACGCTGAAAAAGAGGAAGAGTACCAAAAAAGGAGAGGGAGAAAACTATTGGTTATACCGCTATGCTTTCATGAACATTTAGCCAGAATGTTCCCTCTCCACATCCGCTGGCTGGGCTCCGCTAATCGTTACTGAGGCATAAAATTGTTCATACATCTTTGGCTGGAACGGCGCTTAGGGTTTCGACAATGTAGCCTGTCTCAATTCCTATGTCCACCACAAAGCTCATAGCCTTCTTGGGATTGAGTGCTTCAAAAACAACTACACCATCATATTGCCCAAAGGTGACATAAACATCATGGATTGTGATTCCCTTCGGAGCTTTGAGCTTTTTCAAATAGTCGATAGCCTCTCTGCCTTTTCCTATCGGTGATAGAAGACTCATGAATAACATAGCTGACCTCCTTCCTTGTTCTACTGCCTGTCCAAATTCGCTGGCTGGGCTACTTCTCTTTTACGCAGGGATGCTCTACACCCTCGCCGTGGCATTCTTTGATTTGTTCAGGATTGCATTCCCCTGGCTTGCCCTTTAGCCTCTCTGAGTGCTCGCATCCCTTTCTGCTCTTTGACTTGCACATTTCCGTAACCTCCTTCATAAGACTCACAGAACCTTCAATATAATTCTATTTTACCACAAAGATAAGCTAATTATATCTATCCTTGATGCAAGGCAAGGTGGTAAACTAGGTCTCCATATAGTCGTACAGGATTGGAAGCTCTTCCATGTGGCTTCTCTATGTTAGCGAAGTGCAAAATGTTATGTTAACTCGCTCAGCCCTAAGTCAATAATGATTGGGTTTGCTCAGTTATTTAAGGTAAATAATAAATAAACAATCATCGTTCCAAGTAACACTGCACTCAAGATAGTACCCACGATCCAAGGAAGAGAAACTGCATTCAATATATCAAGAATTAACATTTCGCCTGAATGTTAGGTCGGACACAGTGGAGTTGCCAAATAATGGTAAAATAGTAGAATTTCAATTTAATATCATTTGATATAAAATAGCATAACAGTTGTTTTTCCATTGAATATTTTTTATAATTAGCGGGAGACTATGTTGGGAGCCTATTTATGAGGATCAAGGTCAAGATAAATCCTAAGACTCATGTAGCCTATCTCCCCAAATGTGTAATAGAAGAAGGTTTCGAAGGAGAAGTTGATGTCTATGGAGCCGGATCTGTCATTGTCATTCCTCACCCCAATGCTGATGCCGCGACCATAAAAGAGAGTATTTCTCTTGTGGCCAGAGATATCGAACTGACGTACAATAGACGTTCCCGGCAGGAGACACATTTGCCAAAGTCAAAGAGAATAAGACAAAATGGAGGCGACGAGCCGTGAACACACTTGGTAATGGAAATTATAGCCAAGTTAAGGAAGGGCTAAGGCTTCTAGGTTATAAAGGGAACCTGCTCTGGGAAAACTACGGCTTTGCTGATATCTTGGGGCCTGCATACTCAGTGCGTACTATTCCACTAGCTACTTTCGCCCAAGACCCACCTTCCTATCAGAATGCGTGCTTTGGGGTGGTTATTTCCAATGGTCAATCAGGAATACCTTTGGTATCCAGCTTTCGTTCCTTGGGAGCTCCTCACATCATTGAAATACAACAGGATGGAATACATCGGTGGATGATGACCAGCCATGGTGATCCCAAATGGCTTGAAGTCATACGCCCTCAGAGCATAATGGGGATGTTTGAATCTCATAAGCAGGACTGGTCTCCAGACCAGATCCTGCGTGCTAAATCTATGGGAGAAGAAGATTTTGCTGCTCAATTGGATTTCTTTGATGTGGGCCTGCTTCCTCTAATCGATGGGGAGGTACGCGAGAAGTTAGACAGTCTGCTTCGGCGTACTGTGCTTTTAGCCGTAGAGCAATACAGAGCCAATCATCCAAACGCTGAGCCTGATTACCCGGGACTGGTGCGGCTCTTGTTTCGCCTCATCGCTGCCAAAATACTCAACGACCGGAATCATCCAGGAAATTGGCTAAACGATGACCCAAGGATAGTGGTCAAGTCGGTAGAGGACTTCTATTTCAGAGAGCCTGCACCGAAACCAGTACTCGATGATTATTTTACTCAAGTTGCGGCATGGAACAGTATCAAAAGCGCATTCCATTTCCAGAACCTCTCGGTTGAGGCATTAGCCCACGTATATGAGAACACTTTTGTCAGCAAGGAACTGCGAGCCCGTTACAGCATTCACAGCACACCTCCATATATAGCAGAGTATATAGTGCGCCATTTGCCCTTCGATAAGCTAGAAGACCGTGAGCGAATCGTATTTGAACCATTTGCCGGCCACGCTGTCTTCTTGGTAGCAGCCATGCGCCGTCTGCGGGAGTTATTGCCATCATCTATGAACATCGAAGAGCGACATGAGTATTTTGTGCACAGGCTTTCAGGTATTGAAAAAGAAGAGTTTGCTTGGGAAGTGGGGCGTTTGTCGCTCATGCTTGCTGATTATCCGAACCCTAACGGATGGCAGCTGATACAGGGAGATGCATTTCGCCATCCAATAGTTGATAGGGAGATTGCCAGGGCTGGCATAGTCCTGTGTAACCCTCCTTTCGAAGATTTCACGGCAGATGAGAGGCGTATGTATCTTAATCTACATTCCGTCCATAAACCAATTGAGATATTGTACCGCATCGTTACACATCCTCAGAAGCCGCGTCTATTGGGCTTCGTGTTGCCAAGAACCTTCTTAACCGGTCAAGTCTATCGTGAGCTTCGAGCAACAGTTAGCTCCGCTTACAGCTGTCTCGAGTTGGTTGCTTTGCCTGACAAAGTATTTAGACACTCTGATGCTGAAGCCGTGCTCCTACTGGCAGAAGGTGAGCCAGCCTCCACTATCCACATTACCTCTGCTCTAGTTGGTAAGGATGATCTGCCAATATTCAAACGTCAGGGGACGGTTACATATCGAACCAGACGTAACGTCCCGAACGATAGCATAATTAGAGGCAATGAGCTATGGGAACCGCCTCTTTCAGAAGTTTGGCACCGATTGCGCTCGTATGAGCGCCTTGGTAGCATCGTAGAGATACACAGAGGAATTGAATACAGTATTCCCCTAAGGGAAAACAGGGAGAGATTTGTTTCTTTATATCCCAGAGAGGGGTTCGAAAAAGGACTGGATATGATAAGAGAGGGGTTCGAGCCTTTTATTTCTCGTAATGATGTGTTTCTTAGTGTTCATCCTGACTTGATGCGTACCAATGCTTATCTTCACCCTTGGAAGGAGCCAAAGATTATCGTCAACGCTACTAGACTCAGCCGCGGTCCTTGGCGAATTGTGGCCGTACTAGACTACGATGGCTTGATCTGTTACCAAAATTTTCACGGCATATGGTCGCAAGGCAGATTTCCAATTGAGGTAATAGCTGCTCTTCTCAACACACCATTAGCAAACGCCTACCTATGGACTCACGCCCGGAGATCCAATGAAAAGGTCACAATAGGAAACATCCCCATCCCTACCCTCGATGCCCCGACCTCTGAGATTCTAACCGATCTAGTCCAGTCCTACATTCAATATAGACATGAATGGCTCTCTACCCCACATGAAGAAGATAAGTTTAGGAATGTATGCTACCAGTTACTAGTGGAGATTGATGCTGTAATACTACATGCCTACGACTTACCACCAAAACTTGAGCGGCAGCTTCTCGATTGCTTCCACGGGCATTCCCGCCCAGGGCCAGTTGAATTCAGTGGATATTATCCACAAGGATTCAGACTGTTTATTCCGTGGCACAGATACATCTCACACGAATTCCAACGAGCGCGGATTGATGAAACTCTAGCTCGAATCCCGGTGATAGATGACCCAAACATCTCAGAAGCACTTTCCGAACTGTAGGACTTTTCTTAATGAATGCAGGCATAGAAGAGGGGTACCTTCTCGATACGAACGTTGCCAGTGCTGTTTTTGATAAAGGAAGACCTGATCATTCTACGGTTAGGAATAACCTTGAACAGCTTGGAGAAGGCATTGTCTATATATGTCCGATTTCCATAGGTGAAATAGAATACGGGTTGAAAGTGGCGCCTTCTGTTGACTTAGATCGCCAACTCGTTGTCCGTGACGCGATGGCTCAATATGAGTGTCTTGATATTAGCCGCCATACTAGTGAACCGTACTCCGAGATCAGAGCCAACCTTTTTAAGAAATATTCACCAACGGACAGTCGAAAAAGATTGACTATGAGACGCGTTGAAGACTTGATTGAGCCAACGACAGGTAAAGAGTTAGGCATAGACGAGCGTGATCTCTGGATAGTCAGTACTGCGGTAGAATATAACCTTGTCTTTATTACGCGAGACCAGCAGGGCGGTATGAAAAGAATTATTGAAGCAGCAAATTACACATTCCGCACGTTATACTGGTGATGTGTCTCATGAGCAGTGAGAGCAGATTGGCAAGCGTCATTCCCCACTTAAGTAGTACTAGATACTATGGGGAGCGTTAAATACCTCTCGTTTTGGTAATGGGTCAATTTGAAAATTGAAAATGAACAATGTGTATAGGTTCAAATCTGGCAATAAGGTAGTCTGTTCAATGGGATTGGGTCGGGATGCTCAAACCCGCCAAATTTATCAAAGCATTCACTACATAGAATAGCACAATTACTGGCCTTCCAATCCCCACCTTTATTCTTAGGTACTATGGGAATAGGTTTACCTATGCTTGGAAAAAGATTCTTTCCACAACAAGCACAGTCCGCTCCGTAGCCACGCTTCCTAATTTGTCTATCATAGGCTACAGATATGGTTCGGTCATTAAAAGGCATGTTATATCTCCTAATTTATTTAGCAAGGTTATATCATTAAAATTAGAGTATCGTTTCTCAGATTCTCTTTGGTTGAAGTGGATAAAAAATTGCCCTAAAGCATCTTGATACTTTTACCTTCAGCCCTCTTTGCAGTTGGTGGGGTATCTACAGGAGCTATCCAGGGTGGAATATCAGGCTTTTTACCTTCTAGAAGTTGCTCAATGGTGAATATTTGTATCTTGGGATAATCCTTACCCAAAGGAGAGTGGTAAAAACCTTGAGAATCCGCTTCTATCTGCATTGGTTTAGTGGCAGACTCTAAACATAGGAAGACACCCATCTCAGCCTTTTCTCTTTGAATAACACCTATCAAGTCTCTTATCTGACTAACTGAAACACCACCTGCTTTAACTTGGATTATGGCTTTCTTAACTTTGTTCTTCTCATCCATGAAGTAGAGATAACCATCTATACCAGTATCCGCACCTTTTTTCTTGTCACCATAAGGTTGCCCACCTACAAGTGAGACAGCCCACCACTGGAATTGATATTTATTCTGGTTAGCTAGTTCCTTCGCTCCTGCTAGGTCTTTAGGTTCACCAACAACCTTGTATTGGATATTAGGGAACATCTTTTCAAGTCGCCATTTCATAGTGCTTATGGCTAAGTGGGTAATATCAATGCCAATCCATTTGCGGTTCAACTTCTGAGCCACAACCAAAGCTGTCCCACAACCACAGAATGGGTCTAAGACTATATCACCCTCATTTGAACTAGCTTTGATAATCCTTTCCAGCAGTGCTTCAGGTTTTTGCGTTGGGTATCCTAACCTCTCTGCCATAGATGCACGAAGTTGGCTAATATCAGTCCATATATCCCCTACCGTAACACCCTCTTGCTCATCAAGATACCTCTTGAACATTATTCGCCCTTTGGGGTCAGAAGGGAATAGTAGCAATCCTTTCTTATCTAATTCCTCCATTCTTTCTTTTGAACATCTCCAACCTTTAGACGGATAGGGATATCCCTTGTATTCGTACATCAGGTTAGGTCTTGGATTAGGGCTCGCCAAATCTCCCATGTTAAATCGGCGTGTTCCTTTGGGTATTATTTGAGTTTCCCTTTCTTCTTGTGTCATCCGTCTTATGGTGCCGTCAGGTAATTCTAGAAATATATACCAGTCTTTTAGAGTTTTTTCGGGATAATTGACATGTAATCTATGAAAAACTTGTTTCTCACTCTTACCGTAGCATAGTATATGGTCACTCACCGCAGAAAACTGATACTTCGCATCGCTGTGAGTGTCGCTCCGTTGCCACACGATATGATTGCGGAAATTGCGAGGATTAAATATGGCATCCATCATTAGCTTGAGATAATGGCTTGCCGTAGGGTCACAATGAAGATAAATAGAACCAGTATCCTTCAGGACTCTTCGGAGTTCAAGAAGTCTTACACACATCATGGTTAGGTAGGCTGCCATATCGGTTTTCTTGCCTAAGAACTTTGGCATCACGGACATAAAATCTTTGACTGCTGATGGTGCTATTGGGGATTCAAATATCTCCTGCAATGATTTCTCAGACTCCAAACCCCAATGCCAGGTATCCTCAAAGGCAGTTATTTGAGCCTGTGAAGGTTCACCAGTCTTTTCTCTATAGAGAACATTATAGGTTGCTTTGCTATTGAATGGAGGGTCAAGGTAAATAAGGTCAATAGAATTATCAGGGATATACTTACGTAGTATTTCTAGGTTATCGCCGTAGTAGAGAACATTGGTCTCTAGTCCCATAGACTACCTCACCATATTTGCTTTATTCTACCATATCATTTGACCAGCTTCACGATTTCTTCAATAGTCCAGATATGAACGCTAGCTTATCCTTCTTCCGCAAACGCGAATTTCATCAGAATATCCTGATTGCACCTTTGACAACGCCATCGCTTGCATCACCAAGATTGATAAGGTGCAATGTAGGTTTATCTTACTAAAGCCTCGAAAGCAGTGAGAATTCAGGCGCCGCTTATCCTTGAGCCGCGAAAATACTCGTTCTATTGCAGTTCTCTTGTTGTATAACTCCTGCCATTGAGGGGATGTGCGGGGAACATGGTAGCCGAAGCGTCTATAGTCGTGGCCCGGATTTACAATAGCTACTTTAAGAGAACATTTCTCAGGAAGTGGACATGTGGCTTTCCCCAACCTTGCCGGACATGCCCACTCATTTTGCCCTCTTACCCTTCTTCGGTGAACAAGGGGTAAGCCTCCAGGACATATAGGTCTTTCTGCAGAGCCAGAGACCAATGGGACTCTTTTTGTAGCCAAATCTATTATCGGTTCCGCATCAAATTCTCTAACTATATCTTCAAAAATATGCGAACCATCATAAGCTGCATCGGCAAGCACAGTTTCCATCTCAAGCCATGGAAGACCATCATAAGCTTGTTTCAACAGAGGAATTGCTAGTGCCTTTTCACGCTCATCCCAAAAGCTTAATCTCCCTGCTATGGGTAACTCCAAATTCGCATCTATCACCAAATGAAAATAGTAACCAAATCCCCACTTGCATTTACCTTCAGTGCCACCTTTGTACACAAAGCCAGCCTCTGGATCCGAGATAGGATTTTTGTTAGGATGTGAGTGACTATGAATAGGTGTGGCATCTATTGCTACAATTCCCCCAAAGTCAGGTATTAAATCGTGTAGCCTTGCAGTGATTTCATTCAAGCACTCATCAACCAAAAGCTGATATTTAATGAGCTTGTTAAAGAATCTATTAAAAGTCGTTCTATGTGGCAATGGTTTCCCTAAATCGAAGCCGCAGACTAAAGCAAGAATAGGGTTTTCTTGTAACCGCCTTATAAGGTCATTCGTGCTTTTAACGCCGAGGATATAGCTTGCTAAGTAAGCCTTAAGCATCATTTTGAAAGGATAGTTGGGGCGACCAAGAGGACTGAATGCCTTCTTCTTTTTATCGTCATACATTGCCTTAATAAGCTTCTGATAGGGAATGCAGTTAAAGATTTCATCAAGCTCAGTGGAAAGAGGTGTATAGCTAGCTAATCCACCAAGGCTAGTTTGACTTTCAGCCTCTTTTGTGGCACTATTAAAAATGGTTAGGGGGTTCTGCAAGGTTCTCCTTAGCTACGCTCCCGAAGCTTAGCTGGCGAGGGGGCGTTTTTTGTTCCTAAAGTTTACTAGCCTTTCCTTCTCCCTCTTCCTTTTGGTCGGTTCCAGTAGGGGCTGTGGCACTTTGGGCAAACCCCGGGTGATGGAATCCTGGGTACCCACTTATGCCCACATTGCTTGCAGATAAAAGTCGGTAGTTTAGGTTGACCTTTCGCCATTTTCCCCTCCTGTTCTATTGTTCCTTTAGTCTGTACAACCATCATACATCCTCATGTTCTATAATCATTATTATAGTATATATCATAGTGAATGCATTTGTCAATAGCATTTTGGGCAAAATTAGAGATATTTTACAATCGGGCTAGAAGCCTTTGAGAATTCTGTCAACTTCTTCAAGGGCTGACCTGTAGTCATCAGGACGGTAATCCTCCCTTAGTTCTACCTGGGGCAAGGATGGAGCAAGATACCCATTGGGCAAATACATGAGTTTCTCAATATCTTTGGGAGCTAAGGGGATTTCCATAAGTATTTGCTCAGGTGTTCGTACCGTTGATTCAACTACAAGTCTGCACGCTCTCTGCAAAAGAACTGGGTGTTCTACGGGTAATTTATCGTCTAGTGGTTCTTCTCTACGCCACCCACGTCTATTATAGTTAATCCATAACCTCCGATAATGCTCCTCAGAGATGAAGTGCAAGTCAAATGCTCTCTTAATAAGCATGCCAACAGACACTAGCCATTTATTTTTCAACGTAAGGAAAGCATCTAAGGTTGGCATACTGAAATCATCTGCGAATTTGCTCCGAGGAACCAGAAAAGCGGAAGCAAACCGGTTCGCTTGTTGTTCAGCACCCTTAAAATCTAGAGCATTCTTGAGGCGGTTGGGTTTGAAATTCCGATGCAGTATGGAATGGCCAACCTCATGAGCCGTATCGAATCTAGAACGCACTGCGGACTGCTTGTCTGCTCCAAGTACAATGTAAGGCGTACCATCATCGGAAACAAATGTACTGAAGGCATCTAGAGTAGGAGCATCCAAATCCATTCTAGTAACAATAAACCCATTGTTCTCGATAAGCAGAACCACATTACTTATTGGTCCATCACCTAAGCCCCATTTTTTTCTGACATCGATAGCTATTTCTTCAATATCATCGTCACTCAATCTGAGCGGGTTGTCGGGAATGGGCAACACCGGTAAATTAGCTTGGGGGAAGGATACGAATTGTCGCAAATATGGAACAATGATTGTGGATAGCCATTCAATACGGCTATTCCCTCGGCCTCTATCCCCTTTGGTAGCTGCGGCCAAAGAACGAAAGAAGATTGCGGAGCGGTTGACAGTGTTGGTAGGTTTCAAGAAGAAAGCAATCGGAAAGTTCAATTTGTTGACTATTTGTTCCATAATATCAGGTTGCGGGCTTGACTCCCCTGACTCATATAAGGAAATAGCCTGCCTGGTAATCCCCAGCAAATCTGCAAGAGAGACCGCAGTCAAGCCTCTAGCTTCACGTGCCTCTCTTAGGCGTTCCCCAACAAATCCAGGAGTACCCCTCACAAGAGTTTCCCCTCCGGCACATTAAGTTTTACTTCAGCCTTGTCTGGGATTTGTATCATGTCCTCACGCTGCAATTCTTCAATAAGGTCAGGGAATCGTTTCAGCAGATTGACGCGGTCAAGATATCTCGTGCAACTTTCATCTGGAAATGCGACATGAATAAATCCTGGGAATCTAGGATTGTCAGGCATAGGCCCATGGATTACAAATGCATACACAGTCCTATCTTTAACGCTTTCCGGACCACGAAATTCAAACTGTTTTTGGTCTGCACTAATATCAAGGCGATATTGGCAACTAGCTAAATTGTTTCTGAATACCGCCGTTCTGGGTAATGATGATGGGGTAGCTACGGCAGATACAGTGATTCTTACATTGCCAAGACTGATGAGTGTGTGAAAACTATTACGAATAATGTTTTGCTCTGAACTAGTCTGAAGTCCTGGGTATTTTTTGTTGAGAGCTAGGCAATTGTTGTCAATTTCTATCCAGCGTATGTACGGGTAACAATTCTTGGCGGGGCCCGGCTGGTATTCTTGACGCTTAACAAGTTTGTCGGCTTCTATATACCCTTTGAATACATATCGAACAATGTCCTGCTGAATGTCGTTCAATATCACAGAATCAAAGTAACTCTGAAACACATGATTATCGCTTACCATATTTCCTCCAGGAGTACTTACCTATGCTTGTTAAGTATTATGGACTTTTGGGGGCAATTTGTCAAGTATGCGATTTCTCCTTTGCTCGTCCACACAAGACTTTAACCAATCCATATCCAAAGACACTAGC
>CAISEW010000032.1 GCA_903884455.1 uncultured Chloroflexota bacterium
AACTGCAGCTTACGGATCTTATCTAGAGAGCCATGTAAATACTCTCCGCAGCTTCCGAGACCAGTATCTGGAGACTAACCCTATCGGCTCGGCTTTCGTGTCGCTTTACTACAAAGTGAGCCCACCGATGGCAGATTTCATCGAAAAGCATCCCACACTGAAGCCGATTGTAAGGGCTGGTCTGATGCCGGCTGTGGCCATGAGTTCAGTGGCGCTTAACACAACTCTAGCAGAGAAGGTGGCTATCCTAGCATCGCTGGTGCTTCTTTCCATCTTAGTGGCTCTTTGGCTGAGGCGTAGGTCTCTAAGAACGGAGAGGCGCTGATAAATGCTCTCGACCGCTTAACCTAGATATGCAGTTGATAGGGAAAATAGTATTGCAATGACTAAATATCTGAGACTTGCACGCATCACTGCTTGGCCCGCTTCGTTATTTAGCTTCGCGGTTGGCTTCGGAACCGGAGCGACAGAATGGACCAACTGGGAAGATACGCTGTTCGGTTTACTCGCTGTTTTTTCGTTCTTTGGCTTTGCCTTCGCCCTGAACTTCTACTCCGACAGAGATGTGGACAGGTATCATGACGGCTGGCAAAGAGATGTTAAGCTATCAGAGCAACCTCTGCTAACGGGGGAGGTTACCGAGCGAGAATGCAGAATTTTCTGCCTTCTGACATTTATCTTGGCCATTGCTTTTGCTTGGCTCGTGAGTGGCCTTGTTGCCTTGCTTATGCTTGGCGCTTGTCTAGTAGGCGGCATACTCTATTCCCACCCTTCAATTAGATTTAAAGGGAAGCCGATGGCTGATATTGCGTGTATGTCCAGCCTATCCACGCTCCTTTTCTTGGCAGGGTATGCAGTTGCATTGGGGAAAATGCCGAACTGGCCACTGCTCCTCTTCTTCTCAATCTTTTCCGCTATCGTATATATTCCAACAGTTGTCAGCGACTACCAGTATGATGCTCGTGCTGGGATTAGAACCTCCGCAGTTGTATTCGGCCAGCGCAATTTGCTTAAAGCGATGATGTTTTTTTGCGTTTGCGCCCTCCCTGTCGCATGGTTGATAGTCTCGGGGCCATATCCCATTGGGGCTAAGACATGTATTGTTATAGCCTGTGTAGCGTCATCAATATTAGCCATAATAGCGTGGAGATCTTTGAAGCCCCCGCATCTAGTTATGCCTGTGCTCAGCAGGTATTCACGAGAGGCGATCACGTCTTTTGGCGTGATCGCGCTATTATTTATGTGCTGGGGCATTTTCAGACTTTACTGCCATAGCTATATACCGTGGGATCCGTTTCTATGAAAATATGATGTTTTGAATAGACACGTATCCAGTTAAGTATATAGCTTAAGTCATTCAGCAATCGTCCCCAAATAATGGGCCTTGTGTGCCAAGAATGACGTATATGACGAGGCAAGGGTTATATACAGGGCGAACATTTCGAAGGAACGCAAGAGTCCCAACAAGCTGGTATTCCCTCACCTTGAAAGAAAACCCTTGCGCCCAAATACAGTTACGTGTGCCTGGACAACTCTGGCTGCTCGTGCCGGCCTTAAGGTTATACGCATGCACGATGCTAGGCATCCCCATGCCTCAATCATGCTAAAGCAGGGCATACTCCCCAAGATAGTTCAAGAGCGATTAGGACACTCAAGTATTTAGATCCCTCTTGATACCTACAGCCACGTAGCCCCAGGACTTTAAGAAGTGGTTGCCGCTCGTTTTGACGATGGATTAGTATATTGAATAACAAATGGTGATGACTCCGGCTAAAATAGAACGGTGCAGATTACAAACACCAAATCTAAAGTAGAAGGAGCCATCACAAATGGAGAATACCTTAACCAGAACCAGGAAACTAAAGCACAACACCCCCTTGACAAATCTGCCCTTAGTGCCATATATTATGCCTGAACGAACTTCCCAGGTTACCTTCATTTGTTGCCTTTTCACTCTGCTCCTCAATGAAGGGCAGACCTTTATAGCATGCAGGGATAAAGTACGCATTTAGCCTGCACTTCAATGCCAGAACTGCGAGTAAAAGTAAGGGGGTAGCAGATGACTAGACAAGACAAAACAGTGAGGATAGTGTATAACGCAAGAGGTCGAGATATCTTGGCCTGGTTCATAAAGACAGCGCTTTTCTCCCTGATAACGCTGGGATTATATTTACCTATCGCAGCAAATAAATTAGTTCGATATATGTGCGAGCACACTGAGATACAAATGGTAGAGTCCCAGTCTCCATGAGCATAGTAGAAAATGTATATAGTAAAAACAGAAGCCCCGGCAAGTATCGGGGCTTCTGTCATTTTATGATATTTTTAAGATGCTGAACTAGCACAAAATATATCAGCAAGCTATTTGGGGAAACCAGCCAGCATGAAGCAATACAGGTCGGTGGTGTGATATGGGGCAGTCGGTCTGAGTTCTGTAATGTACCTTCATATATTGCTAAATTTATCAGTATAATCCCTGGGAAAATTGACGCTGTAGTGTATAATATCGCAGACAATCGGTAGAAGAGGTTTTAATATTGAAAAGTTCACTGAGAAGACGGCTATTCCATGTGTCAGCCAGCTTGTGTATCGTAATGGCCATGTGTTTTTTGCCCAAGATGACCCTACTTTTATCGTTGGGGTCTGTGACCTTTCTCTTCTTAGTATTTGAATTCATTAGGCTTAGAGTTTCCGGAATAAACCGGTGGTTTATATCACGTTTTGGATCAATGTTGAGGGAAGAAGAGACGTCAAGCGTGACCACTTCCAGCTACGTGTTAGTAGCAGCGCTTGTATCATATATGGCCTTCGGAAGAGATATTGCGATACTTTCCGTATCTTTTCTAGCAATTGGTGATGTTGCTGCTGCCATCGTTGGTCAACATATTGGTAGGACAAGACTCTTTGGCAAGGCATTGGAAGGAGATTTGGCATGCTTTTTCTCTTG
>CAISEW010000033.1 GCA_903884455.1 uncultured Chloroflexota bacterium
ATATAGGCCAGATCAATAGCGCTATCAATCGTATCTTTGAATCCTGGGACAATTTGCGCGCAGTAGAGTATAGGCGCATTAATAAGATTCCCCCAACACTTGGCACTGCTGCGATCGTTCAGGCGATGGTCTATGGCAACCGGGAGGAAAGGTCAGGGACAGGAGTAGTCTTTACCCGAAATCCCAGCACCGGTAAGAAGGGTCTTTTCGGCGAATACATAGTTAAAGCTCAAGGTGAGGAACTTGTTTCCGGGGTGCGAACACCAAAGCCAATATCCACATTAAAGTCAACAATGCCTGAAGTATATGCCGAGCTTGAGAAAGTCGCTAACAAGTTAGAAAGTCACTTCTGTGATATGCAGGATATCGAATTTACAGTAGAATCAGGAAAACTCTACATACTGCAGGCTAGGACGGGCAAACGGAGCGGTCACGCTGCAGTGAAGATTTCAGTCGACATGGTAGCTGAGAGTCTAATTACTCGCGAAGAGGCTATCATGCGGGTAACCGCTAGTGATATCCAGGGGCTGCTACATAAGCAACTCAAAACGCCTGAAGTATACCACCCTTTGGCGAAAGGACTTAATGCGGCACCTGGAACTGCTGGTGGTAGGGTGGTCTTCGATGCAATAGAAGCGCTTGCTCAGTCAAAGAAAGGTGTTAAGGTAATTCTAGTACGTCCTGAGACTAACCCCGATGACATTCAAGGGATAGCTGCTGCCGATGGTGTATTGACTCAAAAAGGTGGCCTTACTTCCCATGCTGCAATAGTGACAAGAGGGATGGGTAAGCCCTGTATCTGTGGGGCTGAGGATATCAATATAGACCTCGTGACGAGGCAGTTTGTAGTCAATGGTCAAGTGATCAAAGAGGGTGACGAGATCACTATCGACGGCACCACTGGTAGCCTCTATCTTGGGATTTTGCCAGTTGAAGATGTGAGCATTAGTCCTGAGCTTACGGAGCTCATGGGATGGGCTGACGGTTTCAAACGGCTAGGCGTACGAGCCAATGCTGATATACCCGAGGCAATTGCGCACGCGGTTACGTTTGGGGCCGAAGGAATCGGGCTCTGCCGTACAGAGCGTATGTTCAATGCTCCTGAGCGCCTCTCGGTCATCAGGCAGTTCATACTTGCCGAAAACGCGGCAAGGCAAGCGGAAGCCATTGAGCATCTCCGTGAGCTACAGACAAGAGACTTTATCGCACTATTTAGAGAATTGAAGGGTTTACCTATCATCATAAGGCTTCTCGACCTGCCTTTGCATGAGTTCTTGCCCTCAGAACAGGAGGTAATCGAATCTCAAGTCAGACAAAGAATTGCTGAACTCAGGGAAACGAATCCCATGCTGGGTCACAGAGGAGTGAGACTAGCTGTAACTAACCCAGAAATATACAAGATGCAAATCGAGGCGATTGAGCGAGCTAGAACTGAAGTAGCCGCTGATGTTTCTATCATGATACCGCAAGTTATCACTGCTCAGGAGGCCCTGACGGTTAAGAGCCTGCTTAAGGGTTCTAACATGAAGATTGGCGTTATGATGGAGACAGTGCGAGCCTGTATGCGGGCTGGGCACTTAGCCACAGAAGTGGACTTCTTTTCATTCGGAACTAACGACCTGACCCAAGCAGTCTACTCTTTCAGTCGGGAAGACGCTGAGAAAAAATTCCTTTCCACTTATCTCCAACTGGGTATATTACAGGACAATCCTTTTGAAGTGTTGGACATAAAAGGCGTTGGTCGGCTCATGGAAACGGCAATATTCTGGGCGCGGCGAGGTAAGAAGGATATAGAAATCGGAGTTTGCGGTGAGCAGGCCGGTGAGCCGCGATCTATACAATATCTTAACGGTACTGGCGTTGACTACGTGAGCTGCAGTCCCTTCCGGATACCAGTAGCCAAGCTTGCAGCAGCACAAGCAGTCATTCGAGGAAGATCTGGCAATTCTTTGTCTGAGATTCCATATAATTGAGAACTTATCCAGTAAGGCTGACTTTCTATCGTTTGACTG
>CAISEW010000034.1 GCA_903884455.1 uncultured Chloroflexota bacterium
CATATATCGGGGCAAACTCCATCATTGGCAATAATGCCCTGGTGCGAGACCATAGCCACATTGGTTCCAACTCCGTTATTGGCTATTCCACTGAGGTAAAGCACTCCTACATCGGCGATAATTGTTGGTTCCACTCCAATTATGTTGGTGATTCCATAGTGGACGACAATTGCTCTTTGGGCGCCGGCACTGTGCTGGCTAACTTCCGACTCGACGAAGGGAATATCCAGCTAGAAGTCGGTGATAGTCTGGTGGATACCGGCTATGATAAACTAGGGGCAATTGTGGGTCGAGGTTGTCGCATCGGAGTAAATGCCAGCCTCATGCCCGGGGTTCGAGTAGGCCCTGATTCTTTCGTGGGACCTCAGGTATGCTTGCGCCAAGACCTGGGGGCGAATAAGATGGTCCTGCTTGAGTCCCAGTACCAGGTAGAGGATAACAAAACAAGACTCGACAAAGGCAAAAGAAGAGAGCTGCTAAGAAAGTTAGAAAACCAGACATGAAGGTTGAATATAACCCAAATCGCGATATAATTAATGTGGTTAGAGAAAGTTAAAAATGTGCGGTATCATTGGCTATTGTGGTCAGAAGCCAGCAGTTCCCATTGTCCTCGAGGCCTTAAAGCGGCTGGAATATCGGGGCTATGATTCAGCGGGCGTAGCTTCTCTGTGCGATGGCAGGCTGCTGATAAGGAAGGATGTCGGCAAAGTTGACGAAGTCATCCAGAAACAGAACCTGGCAAGTCTTCCCGGCAATATAGCCATCGGGCATACCCGCTGGGCAACCCATGGTGCTGTCACTCAACTCAATGCTCACCCTCATTCCGATTGCGGTGGCAAAGTGGCTGTAGTTCACAATGGCATCATTGAGAACAATCAACAACTCCGCCAGAAACTCATCAAAATGGGACACCAGTTTACTTCAGAAACCGATACCGAAGTCATCCCTCACCTCCTCGAAGATGAGCTCAAAAACGGATGTTCCCTGGAACAGGCTGTGTTAAATATAGCTCCAAGGCTTGAGGGCTCCTATGCCTTTCTGGTTGCATCCTTTGATGCCCCGGGCAAGGTCGTAGGCACAAGGAGGAATAATCCCCTGATTGTGGGCATTGACGCCCCTGATTACTATGTTAGCAGCGACGCCTTGGCTTTCTCGCAATATACCAATCAGGTGATGAGTTTGGAGGATAACGAGGTGGTGATGCTGACACAAGAAGGAATCGAATTCTTCGATGCCCAGGGAAACAAGCTGGTTAAGCAAGCCAGGAAACTCGACCATAGTTGGGCTGAGAGCAATAAAGGAGGCTACCAGTATTTCATGCTCAAGGAGATAATGGAGCAGGCTCAGGTGCTTAGCCAAATAGTCCATCAGGACGAGAAGAGATTCACCAACATTGCTCTGGACATTCTGAGGGCAAGGCAGGTGATTATAACTGCCTGTGGCACCTCCCGCCATGCTGCCCTGGTCGGCAGATACCTCTTTTCCAAAGTGGGCAAGAAATTTTGCGACGTAGTGATGGCCTCTGAGTTCGGTTATTTTGCCGACTCCGTGGACAAAGGCACCGTTGTTATTGCTGTTTCTCAAAGTGGTGAGACTGCTGATATACTCGAAGGAGTAAAGGCAGCCAGAGACGCTGGAGCTCAAGTTATCTCCATAGTCAACCGGCCTAACTCTATACTGGCTGACCTGAGCCACCACGTCATTTACCTAAATTGTGGTTCTGAGATAGCCGTAGCCGCTACTAAATCCTTCCTGTCCCAACTAGCCATATTCTACCTGTTGTCCTTCTCCATGGTTAACTCCTTTGATGAAGCGGCAGCTAAGCTTACCGACCTGAGCAACAAGATAACCAGGGTTCTGGACTGGAACAAAAGCGAGCTTATCAAGCTCAGCCAGAAGCTGAAAGATAAGAACGATTTCTACTACATAGCCAGAGGAATTAACTTTGCTATCGCCTCTGAAGGCGCCTTGAAGCTTAAGGAGATTTCCTATATCCATGCTGAAGGTATGCCTGCCGGGGAACTCAAGCATGGCACCTTAGCCCTCATCGAGCCTGGCACACCAGTAGTGGTGATTTGCCCCGCCGACTATACCTTTTCCGAAACCCTGAGCAATGCCATGGAGACTAAATCACGCGGCGCATATATTATCGGTGTCTCCGACAAGGAAAGCGACATTTATGATTCCTGGGTCAAGATTCCCAAAGTTGATGAGTTACTCTATCCCATGGTCGCCGTAGTTCCCCTTCAACTCCTGGCCTATTATCTCGCTATCAATCGAGGATGCGACCCTGACAAACCCCGCAATCTGGCAAAATCGGTAACTGTCAAGTAAATAAAGGGCATCACCTGGGGGTTATTTTCTTCCATACTTATTTCCCAAATAGGCTTCGATAATAATGGACCGTCTCTGTTAACCCCTCTCTGAGCCGGAATCGAGGCTGCCAGCCGATTTCCTTTTGGGCTTTCGAATAAGCAAGGCAACTCCTGTAGATCTCCCCCTTCCGCACCGGTGCATAGTGAGGGCTACCCTGATACCCCGTTAACTCAGCCAAAAGATTGAATATCTCTTGATCCGCCGTCTCCACCCCAGTGCCAATATTATAGATACTATTTTCGCCTTTTACCATCGCCAGAAGATTGGCCGCCACTACATCAGATACATAGACGTAGTCGCGAGTTTTATCCCCTTTGCCGAATATAGTGGGACGCTCTCCCTGCAACATTTGACGAGTGAAGATAGCTACTACTCCAGCTTCGCCCCTAGGACTTTGTCTCGGACCATAAACATTGGAGTACCTGAGCACTGCATAGCTCAGCGAGTTCTCTAAATGGGAAAGATGAAGGTAATGCTCTACAGTGTGCTTGGAGATTCCATAATAGGAAATCGGAGTTACTGGATGATTTTCATCCACAGGGCGATATTTGGGTTCGCCATATATCCCTGCAGAGGATGCATACACAATCTTCTTGACCCCGAACCGCAGACATTGCAGAACAAGGTTTAAGCTGCCCAAGATATTCTGTTTGGCATCAAAGACAGGATCCTCCATCGACTTCCGAATTACTGTTTGAGCCGCTTGATGATTAACTAGCTCTGGCCTTTCCTTCTCAAATATTCTTTCCAGGTCGGGGCTGGAGATATCCACCTGATAAAATGTTGCTGCTGGGTTAATGTTTTCAGGGCGACCCGTGGACAGGTTATCTACCACAACTACCTGATAACCTTGTCGTATCAGGGCGTCAACCAGATGCGAGCCAATGAAGCCAGCTCCGCCAGTTACTAAAACTTTCATAACCTTACCATCGAAAAACTTAATGTAGTATAGCTTAACAAACTCAAGGCTTGCAATGAATTACGCTATGGCTTATTATTCTAAGTGTTAAGTAGAGGCAGAATGAAAGACTTCGGACCTGAGGCTCTGGACACGAGAAAGAAGATTAGAGTCCTGGCTGGCATACCAGCATACAATGAAGCCACGTATATTGGAAGCGTAGTTCTTCAGACGAGGCAATACGTTAACGAAGTCCTTGTCGTTGATGATGGAAGCACGGATAACACCGCCAGAGTTGCTGAGCTCGCCGGCGCCACCGTAATCCGCCACGCCGAAAATAGAGGCAAAGGCGCAGCCATCCAGAGCATAGTGGCCGAGGCAAAGAAGAGAAATCCAGATGTCCTCGTTCTCTTAGATGCTGATTCCCAGCACAACCCTAACGAGATTCCCATTCTCATCAAACCCATTTCGGAGGGTTTTGACCTCGTCATCGGCTCCAGAGAGGCCCAGAATGATAAGACTCCTCGTTACCGCCGCATCGGGAAAAAAGTCATTTCACACTCCACCCGGCTCGCTTCAAAAGCTAATATCTTCGATTCCGAATCCGGCTTCCGAGCCCTTTCACCAAAGGCAATAAACGAACTTGAGTTGAAAGAGAAGGGGTTCGCCATAGAATCAGAGATGATAACACGTGCCGCTGATAAAAACCTCAAGATAACCGAGGTGCCAATCTCAAACATATATACCATAGACGGCTCGACCCTCAACCCCATAAGACATGGCATAGACGTGCTCAGTCGGATAATAGTCATGATTTCGGAGAGGAGGCCCCTATTCTTTTTCGGACTGGCAGGTGGTATCTTACTGGCGGCTGGTCTTATCATCGGCTTCAAGGTGCTTCATATAGCTACCACAACAGGCCAGTTGGCCATAGGCAGCACTGTATTGACCACTTTGTTCATTATCGCTGGTATGTTGAGCATCTTCACCGGCATAATCCTGAACGCCTTAAACAGTCGAAAATAACCAGAGCATAAATCAACTCATCAAGAACAAATAACATCTCCCTTGACTAATCTAACTCCCGACTCTAGACTATTGACCAGTTCTCAAGAGCACCTGACGTTGGAGATGAAGGTTTGTAAAATTGGACATGTTTATGCCCCCGCAGCGTAAGGTAGAGGACAGTGACGATCAATGATGCAGCCAAAAGGAAATTCCAAGATCGCAATCATAGGTTCGAGGGGAATCCCTGCGAAATATGGAGGATTCGAAACAGCTGTAGAAGCTGTGGCTCCTAGGCTTGTGGAGAAGGGGTGGAACATATTCGCAAGCTGTGAAGGTCTCAGGGATCAAAGTAAACCAGCCGTGTATAAGGGGGTAAATCTATTCTACTTTCCTGTTCGCCCCTTTTTCCGGATAGTCTATGAAGTTCTCTATGATGTGTATTCCTTAGTGAAGTCAAGCTTGGTGTGTGATTGCATTTACATGTTGGGTTATGGCGCAGGATTGTTCTTCTTCATCCCCAAAATCGTCCGCAAGAAATTAGTTGTAAATGTTGACGGTCTTGAGTGGAAAAGGGAGAAATTCAACAAATTGGAGAAATCTATTCTGCTAACTAGTGAAAGAGCAGCAGTGGCATTCGCTGATGTGATAGTAGCCGATTCCAAGGAAATCAAGAAGTATATAGAAGGGAGATACAAAAAGAAGGCAGTTTACATCACAAATGGTGTAGATGCTCCACAGCTTGAGAAGTGGGATGAACGGAAATTTAGCGGCCAAGGTTTTCTCAAAGAAAATACGGCGTTACTACCAAAGGACTACTGGCTGGCAGTTGCCAGACTTGAACCTGAAAACAATATCCATGTCATTGTCCAGGCTTTCCTGAAGTCAAATTCCAACAAGAAACTGGTTATTATCGGCAATTTTTCCAGCAAAAAGTATCAGAGGCATGTTTTAAAGATACTAGAGGACAACGATGCTGGAGAAAGGGTTATTTTGACAGGAGCTATATATGATATGAATTTACTGAATATGCTCCGCCAAAATTGCTTTGCTTATATACACGGGCATTCAGTGGGCGGGACAAACCCAACACTCTTGGAAGCTATGAGCATGAAGAATCTGGTCATCGCCCACGATAACGAATTCAACAGGGAGGTAGGAGGGCAAACCACATTATACTTTAAAGATGCCAGTGATTTGGCAGCGAAAATAGAGGAAATCGAAAATAAGCCAGACTCGTTCGCTCACTTGAAAGAAGCTGCATATTCCCGCGTCTTGTCCAATTATTCCTGGCAGGATATAGTTGAAGAATATGACAAATTATTCGCAGGGCTTTGCAAAGGTTAGAATATACACGATTTTTTAATTGGCATGATAATCTTGATTCCGTCTTTCAAAATGGTTAGTAACCTGCAAGCATTTCCGGACTAGATAAGATGCGCATTGCTTGGATTCCTTCGTATGTGCCTACAGGGGACAAACTCCCCTCCTTGCCTTGTTTTCGCTTGGGCAAAAGACTGGGCCAAAAAGGGGTGAAAGTAGTTCTTATTGCTCCAAAGGCCTATGACGAGGTAAGTTATGAGGTTGTCGATGGCATTGAGATTTTTCGCTCCAGCGATTTCATCTTGCCAATCAAGCTATTCCCTTATCCCATTCCGATACGTCTATTCAGCAAGATAAGCCGAGTAGTTGATGACCTGAACATCGATATCATAAACTGGCACGGATATCACTATTTAAACGCTGCATGGCTTCCTTTAGTAAAGAAAAGGTTGAAGTTGCCTACTGTGATTACTGTAATCGGTTTCCCAGGCATAAATTGGCATTATCCAATGGCGATAATAGATTACATCTCGAGAATTTATACTTATTCTTTAGGCAAGGTAATTCTTAGCTCAGCAGATAAAGTAGTCATTGATTCCAGAGCTAATATCATTGGGGCCGAAAAGCTGCGCTTGCCCCGAGAGAAGCTAGAATATATTCCCTGGGGTATAGATGCTGAAATATTCAAACCGATGCCCCAGATGAGAGCCGAAGCAAGGTCTTCTCTGGGATTGAACGAAAGCGATTTTGTCATTGGCTACTGTGGCAGGTTAACCCCGGTAAAAGGAATAGACACACTTCTTGAAGCAATGAAGCTACTATCAGAGTACAATGATAAAGTGCGCCTGTTAGTGATCGGAGGTAGCGGTGAGGGCTTAGGTGGCGATACTTACGAAAAGAAGGCTCGTGCTTTGCTTGGCGATAGGGTGG
Source organism: uncultured Chloroflexota bacterium (assembly GCA_903884455.1). Lineage (GTDB taxonomy): Bacteria > Chloroflexota > Dehalococcoidia > GIF9 > AB-539-J10 > RBG-13-51-36. The sequence continues at coordinate 6,533 of CAISEW010000034.1, forward strand.
TAATAACCGGTTGGGTAAGGCAAGATGAGATTCCACTTTACTGGCAAGCCGCTGATGCGGCTGTCTTTCCCTCTTTTGCTGACGCTGGACCTCTAGCACCTATGGAATCGGCTGCCTGTGGACTACCAGTGGTTGCCTCACGGACTGGGGGACTTCAAGATACGGTAAAAGACGGTGTCACCGGGTTTTTGATCAAACCTGGGGACGCGGAGGAATTAAGTCAAAAGATAAAGGTACTTCTGGAAAATCCAGGCTTGGCGAAGGAAATGGGGACGGCGGGCAGAAACTATATAATGGAGAACTTTGGCTGGGATGAAATCACTGAAAGGTATATAGAGCTCTATGCTAGCCTGATGAAACGATGATGCAGGGCAGTTCGCAGCTTATCAGCAAGACAATTGGCTTGTTACTATTCCCATTGAGAAACCCTAATAATGTACTGTCTGAAGCTGTGATAAGATAAGAGATATCTGAATGGCAACCTGGCCTACAGAGACAGATATGTGCAGCATTGCTCGCCTTAACTAATAGGATAAGAAATCACTTACCGAAGGAAAACATGAGGCTGCTGATTTGTGCATCAGAAGTATTATCCCTATGGGTCGGGCATTGCTAATGTGGCATACAATGTAGCACAGCAGCTTGGGGCTTACGGGTGACAGGATGTCCAATCGTTTAAGGATTTTGTTTTTCAGTGATGGGTCTAGTCAAGATGTCAGCACTCTTCATAGATGCTATATGATCTCAAAAGAACTAGGTAAGTACGGTCTCCATTCGAAAGTCTATGCTGGCCGACTTACGTACAAGTTGCCTGGCCAAATACCCGTGCCAAACGTAAAGAGTTACCTCGCGGTCATTTTCGGCATAGGCGGTTGCGACATTCTGTACCTGCACAGGCACGGGAATATATTTGCTTACCTAATCTTGTGCGTTTACAAGTTATTTGGCAGGAAGGTTATTTTCGACTATGATGATGCCGTATACCTTTTTTATCACGAGGGTAGATATAAAGTGCTAGCTAGGCTGTGGTATTTGTTCTTGCCTAAAATAATCAAAAGGAGCAATATGGCTATAGCGGGGAGCCACTTTTTAGCCCAATATGCGCGCAATCTCAACACCAATGTGTACCTAATTCCGACCCCTGTTGATACGGCAATATTCTGGCCTCGGAGTGAGGTCCCCCGTGGCAAGCAAGAAATCACTATTGGATGGATGGGGCAAGCCAACGTCCACGTGGAAAACCTAAGGCTGCTAGCTGAGCCATTGGCGGAATTAAGCAAAAAATATAAATTAAGGCTAAAACTGGTAAGCGCTTTGGGAGTGAAAGAGGTTAGACAAATCTTCGAAAGGATTGAAACTCTAAATGTTGACTATGGCTTGGATCATCTAGTTGATATATCTGAGGTTCCCAGCCTAATGTCCGATTTCGATATTAGCGTAATGCCCCTTAGAGAGGGGGGCGCCTCCGAGGGAAAATGTGCTATGAAAGCCTTAGAATCTATGGCTATAGGTATACCGGTGGTTGCCTCCGCCGTCGGCGAAAACAACTATGTGATAACAGATGGTGCAAATGGATTTCTAGCAGCTACCTCTCAGGAGTGGATTAAAAAACTTGAGATGTTAATCCAGGATGAAACTCTAAGGAAAAGAATTGGACAGAATGGTTTGGAGACGATTCAGCAAAAAGGCTACACCCTGGAAGAATGTGGTAGAAAGCTCAGCCAATTATGCTTGGGATTGGTATCTCGGGGAGACTCACCGAGCCCCGTGTAGACCAATATATAGGGCAAGTTGTTTCAAACGCACGCTGATGGAATTACTAATATGATTTCTGTTATTTGTGAGGTAACTTTGTAAAGCGCTCTGGAATGCTTACCCCTGACATTGTCATGCTTGTTGGTGTTTCCCTGGGAGGCATTGTCCACCACGATAACTTCGTAGTTGGGAGAGGTTATCTTGTTGAGCGACTTCAAACATTCACTGCTATCCTCAACTCTATTTCACCTGATGTCTATGTTCCCTCTGACTTTAGTTTGGAGTCACGGTTTTTCCCAGCCTGCCCTTAAAGCCATCCTTGAGTCCCAAAATTATGTACCTTATTCTCTTTACCTTATCCTTCTCATTAAATAGCAACATCCCCATAATCATCCTCAGCACACCCAACTTGCAGAAAAACAAAGCTTTATAGTTTCGGAATTCATGCCAGAAGGTATATACCTGGTTGCGCACTATGTAATATTGCCTCCATGGTGCCTCGACTACCAGAGGAGACTTGGTGGCCAAGCGCGCTATGGCCCTGATAATTCGAGACCTAACCACCGGTGATTTCCCCATTTCATGGTAAATGGTACTAGCGGGGACAAATATGATTTCGTATCCGTTTCTTCGCACTCGGAGATTATATTCATGGTCAACAAAGTCCATAAAGAAATCGACACGCGGTAGCCCTACATCCTTTATCACTTTGCGATTCACAAGACAGCCTGAAGAAATCAGTGAATCAACTGGGAACGGTTCCTGGCACCGGGCAAGTTCCCCTGGAAGACGCACAAACCGACCTCGCCAAAGAAAGCCATCGTACCGTTCATTTGTTAAGGGACTCACGGGGCATGAAGCTAAAACTCCTATCTTGAGATGTGTAGGCTTTAAGCTAGTGAAGGCTTTCGCCAGTTGTTCTAAAGCTGAAATTTGAGGTAGACTATCCCCATCCAATAGCCATACCCATTCATATCCCTTCTGGTATGCATATCCCATCCCTTGGGCATAGCCTCCTCCCACTCCGGTGTTGGATGCATTTTCCAGCAAAATCACTTGAGGAAACCTTCCCTTAACTATTTTCGCAGTATCATCTGAAGAAGCATTGTCAACAACAATAATTTCTTCTATCGGTTTTGACTGAGTAAGGAGGGCCTCAATGAGATTGCCAATATTGCTGCCGTTGTTGTAGGTCACTACCACGCAGGCAACTTTCATAATTTCATCCTCAAGGTTATTAGTCATTAGTCTTGTTCAAACTCCTACTCTCAACCCCACGATGGATTGGTTTCACGATTCTCACCAGCATCCTCAAGCCCGTCCCAGTTGAGGACTGTGAGGAAAACTCTGGGGTGATTCATTTTTGCCCGCCTTCCTATAGTTTTCCCGCAGGAAGTTTCAATCCACTTTATGCTAGAAGCCAATTCTTTGCAAAATCAGGGGAGATGGAGTATTCAAGTCTTACGTACTTGAGTTTCTGGCATTTTCATTCACCTTCTTGCCAACAGCTATTATATGGAAAGGTGGTACTTCTTCTAAGCAAACTATTTCCAGGTTCAGATAGTTGAGGATACTAATCCAGCTCTCGGTTATAAATACGTGATGGTGTAAACAACGGTTAGCGAAATTTTTCTTAGACCTGGCTAAGAACTTCTCGTATGAGCCAGCTTCAGGGTCAAGGGATAGGTCGTGAAGCTCCAGAATCTCAGGTAGGTGAGTAAGGTCATATTCATCTACGCCTTTATTGTAATCGTCAATAATGTGAGATAGTGGCGTGACTGGGCGTCTATGATCAAAAGTCCTCTCCTTGTGAGGACAGACCAAAAGTATGACACCGCCCACATGTAACACTCTTTTCCATTCTAAAATAGCTTTCAGTGGATTCGCTATGTGCTCAATCACATGGGAGGCTATGACAAAGTCATACCTTTCGTTGTCGATCCTGTCTAAATTGCTAGCCTCGCAGATAAATTGATAACCTGCTGGCTTTTTGGGATGATACTTGAACTCCAGACCTTCTCGAATATTCCTTTGCCAAACCGTTTCACTTGAGAAATTGCAATTATCACAGGAGCCAACTATGTTATAAATCGGAAGGACGGACTTGTCCATAAAGATTGCACTTGGTCCGCCGATCTCCAGGCCTTGTTTGCCCTCAAAATAAGTTCTTAATTCGTTAAACTCTTTAAGAGGCTTGCTCCCTAATATCTTTGTGATCGCTGCCGTAAAAAGCGCAGGTATTCCTCCCTTTCTAACGACGTGAATTATCTTGTTCAGCATCGGGTTTCCTGACGCGTAGGCATATTCCCAAACTATACATTTAGCCATACCTTGATCCCATTTTGCAATAATTCAGAGAATCGAGCAATCTCCAGCATCCTCAAGCCCGTTCCAGTTGAGGATTATGATAGAGACCTTGGGAGAGCTCACCTTTCCAGTATAGAGATAAGGCTTCTAACATTCAACTCGGTATCCTCAACCACGAAATCAAAATGTCTGTCCGCGTAAAGAAGAGTGTGTTCGCCAACAATAGCTGCGAAGGCAGCTGCAAGCCTTCAGCGCCTCGTCTAAAACCCTTCGTTGTCACCACAGCAGTCCTTGTCATAGGAATTCCCCCCTTCCATCCATGATTAGCACGTTATGGCTGTACGCTCCCCCAGTGGTCACTGATACAGGTCTATCTGAAGAAGCATAGCGAGGACTCGTGCTAAAACCAAAAGGCTTGAAACTTGTCCCTCACGGTCAGATCTTCAACTCTCACAGACCCCACTCTTTAGACTGTCATAGTACTTCATGTTCGGCCGCTTCGCAGAATGTTCTATTTTTCCAATAACAGATTCACTGCCTTAAGAGGGCTCCCTTTGCGCCGAGCCCCCACAGTGCGACAAAACTCCTCGGCGTCTTTTATCGGCTCTAGAACTTGGTTTCTACCGTTGAGAAGCTTTATTTCAAACCCATAATTTTGGAGTTTGTACAATAGCTCCACCGGGTCAGTCCCCACATTTCTAAGTAGGTCTGGTATAAATTCCATGAGGATCTTCAGGCTATTGTTTCTCAGCACTCTTTCAGCCCCACTTAACACGAGTCCCTCCGCTCCTTCCACATCTATCTTCACCAAGCCTATTCTGTCATCTCCGACTGTCCTCTCAAAAAAATCGTCCAGAGTTATTGTTTCCACTTCTAGACAATCGACGTTTTTCGAATACGTCAGGACGTTGCCTCTCGCAAGGGAAGACGCATCGCCGACGGCCTTGACTACATAGAGTTTGGCCTTTCCGCTTGTGTTGGAAACCGCCTTATTAATCGCAACTACATTGTGGTAGCCATTCATCGCAATATTCTTACAAAGAAGTTCATAGTTGCGTGGTTCAGGTTCAAACGCATACACAACGCCTTCGCTACCAACTAGTTTCGCCGCAATTAGAGTGTAATAGCCAATATTCGCCCCGATGTCTACCACGACCATGCCGCTTCGTACTAGGTTCTTGAACAGTTCGGTTTCATATTTTTCATACTCGCCGTACATTAACAGCGTAGCACCAACAAACGTATCGGCCCCGTACATCTTATTTCCTTCGATGTTCAAGAAGGCAACCCCTTTAGGCCTAACAAATTTCCTATAAAAATAGCGATATAATCCGGTAGTGCCACGAACTCTCCCCACCCCCATCCTGGAAGCAAAACGCCCCAACCTCGCATAGAGTTTAAGACGAAAAACGACGAATCTTTTCATCTCTGCCTTCCAACAGCCCGTCTAAGTGAATCTACATCCTCCCTATTTATCTCTCCGTCTATATATAATACTACAAAGTACAAGAATGCCGCCAAGGACACGGATGCTAACAAGGTCAAATTGTGGAAACGCACAATAAAGGTGGCCATTAATGCGCTTGAAGTCAGCACTTCGGGAATAATGCTAGCAGAATTTCTGCTGAGAAGGCTACAGCCAATTTTCAAACGCCAGATGAGGCTGGGGCCTACGGATAGGAATTCGATGAATGCGGCGACGATGCTGGCGCCGACTCAGCTATATCGGGGAATCAGGATTAAACTTAATTTGGTATCCTCAAGCCCTAATAAAGACCTCAAACCTACGCATTCATAGCAACAAATCCCTTGCTGCGCTCTTCCAGCCAGCAGAACAACGATGATATCGCAAGGTCAAAAACTCCCTGGAAACGGCAAATAAACGTGCATAGTGTGGATGCTTATGAATGGATTGCCGAACTCGAAGATGTTGGATTTTAGCATCGAAAAGTTGTCGGGCATTCTTCTCCAACTGACCTACAAGAGTTAGCCGGTCTAAAGCCTTACTACATGTGACCTCCTCCCGATGCAGTCGAGATTCAACAGATTGACCTTTGGTAAGTGAAGCCCGCTTGACCTGTTCAACGAAACTGAACCTCAGACCACCTATTAATTGCTGAGGGTGTTGGCGGTATTGGATTAGAGGCTCCTCAATCAATACTCCATACATCCCTAGGGAACTCGCCAGTAAGGCAATCCATTCGTCGTGGATGCTCTCATCTGGGATTGGCAAGACAATGCTTTTCAGCCCAGCCCGAAAGGCTATAGCTGCACCAGTAACCACGTTACGCTTCAATAACAGGGCTAGTTGTTTGCCTTGCTCGAACTGCCGGCGTTGCCCTGGTGTGAATTTAATTGATTGCCACATTGTATACCCGGTGGGACGAAGCATTTCGTCAACAATTAAGGAGTCTGAAAAAACGTAGCCAGCATCAGGATTATTCATGAAGGACTGCAATACTTTGTTCACCTTCTCTGGCATCCACACATCATCTTGGTCACTCAGGAAAATAAGGCCTCCAGTGCAAAGCGATATAGCCTTCTGAAAATTCTTTGTTGGGCCAAGCCTTTGTTCGTTCCGGTACACTCTGACAGGAAACGATGCCTCCTTGCTGAACTTATCCAAGATCTGAAGCGTATTGTCGGTGGAACCATCATCGCATACAACAAGCTCGTCGGGCTGCTGTGTTTGTTTCACAATGCTAGCAAGTTGGTCGCCAAGATATGCCTCCCCGTTGTAAGTGCACATCGCAATCGATATTAGAGGCCTAGCATTCTCTCTAGTTTCATTTCCAGAATCTGGTTTCCCCGCTCTCATAGCCGCGGCACTCATATCTGTATCACGCTTTACTTCAGGTTATCCCCTGCAAATGTTCTCGAGCCCATTCCAGTTGAGGATTATGATGGAGATTTTGGGAGGCATAACTCCGCTCACTTTGCTTTAATTATGCTGGCGATACTGTCCACTGCTGCTATCTCCAAGTCTGAGTATAAAGGAAGACACAATACTCTATTTGCGATATCGGCAGCTTTCTGGAGCCTATATTTTTCAATCAAATCCATGCCTCTCTTTTTGAAGTAGCTAAAATTTACCGTCAACGGGAAGAAGTATTTTCTAGGCTTAATTCCATTTTTAATAAGCTCTGAATATATTCCATCCCTTGTTTCAATGTTCTCAAAACATACTGGCATGTAAATATAGTTATGTTTGGATGCTATTATTTTCTGAAACTTCACACCTTTAGTGCCACGTAATCGCTCTCGGTAACGCTCATAAAGGCTTTTCCTCAGCCGGATTTTTTCATCAATATTTTCGAGGTTACAAAGTCCCATGACAGCCTGAAACTCATTCATCTTCGCATTTGTCCCGGGAAGAACAACATCTTCTTCGGACTTAATGCCATGATTCCTTAACAACTTCAACTTCCCAAACAGTTCCTCGTCTTTAACAACGATAGCTCCGCCTTCAATAGTATTAAAAACCTTCGTAGCATGGAAACTTAATGTTGAAATGTCTCCATAATTCAAAACGGATTCATTTTTGTACTCAACACCAAAAGCATGGGCAGCATCGTAAATTAACTTCAACTTGTATTCAGTCGCAATTTTCTGAAGTTCTTCAACATCGCAAGGATTGCCGTATACATGTGTGGCAAGAATTGCGCTGGTTTTCCGAGTTATCTTTTTCTCTACTTCTTTAGGATCAATATTAAATGTATCAGGGTCAATATCTGCAAAGACAGGAGTTAGCCCTTCCCATAATATAACATTTGTGGTAGCTGAGAAGGTAAAAGGAGTTGTAATAACATCGCCTCTGAGCTGAAGCACTTTTAAGGCAAGTTGAAGAGCCACGGTGCCATTAGAGACAAGGACTAAATTCTCAACGCTTAAATACTCTTCTAATTTCCCCTTCAGCAGTTGAACAAATTCACCATCATTCGTCAGCTGTCTGCTTGACCATATTTTTTTCAAATACTCAACGTATTTTTCAAGGTCGGGAAGATCTGACTTGGTAACATTTATCATTTTTTTACATTCTCCACAGCCTTATTAATATATTTTAACTTTGAAATTACTCGCCAAACAAAGCCTGGTAAGAGAATCGTCGGCCTGTATTCTTTTCGATAAGTGTATGATAAACTTCCTTCCGGCCAATCTTCCTCGAGATTGTTTGAGGCAGGAGAAGTATGTAGCTTCAACTGTTGACCCTTGATAGCTACAAATGTACAGCGGTCTTCGTGTTCGAGACCAGGTCTTCCTAAATTCAGATGAGGCGCGTTAAAACACTCGTAGATCGAAGAGAATCCCGTGTGGGACAGAAGGTTGATTAACGACGGTCGTGTAAACCAAAAACTTGTATCGTTGCCAAAAGACGACCAAAGACGTTTTAATTTGGCTTCCTCGTTGTCGCTGTACGAGTGCTCTCGAACGGTGTGTCCGTGGTACTCTTTTCCTTTGTGTATCACTGACACCCTTGGATTTAAGCTAACGTGAGTATCAATGATTACTAATTTTTCTACCATTTCATACATATTCTCAATAAATACAAAAACATCTGGGGTATTTAGATGATAGAGAATTCCACTACAAAGAAGCACATCATACCTTCCATATTTCTGAACAGATAGGTTTCTAACGTCATCTTGAATAAATTCTACGTTCTTAAGTCCAAGGGTTTCTTTGGCAAACAACGCTTTTTTAATGTTTGCTTCTCTGGCATCGACGCCGGTTACCTTAGCCCCGTGTAATGCAAATTCAATCGAAAATATCCCATCAAGACATCCTAAATCGAGAATCCGACATGAGTAAATTGGCTTTACTGACACATCCTGTATGATTTGTAGTACGCTTTTTAATCTCGTGTGAGGAATTCCCCGATTCCCTCCCGTCCACACGCCTTCGGGAAGAGGTATATCAAAGGTCCACTCTCCGTATTCTTTGACAAGTTGAGCAATACGGTTTTCGATTTCCTGCTTTGTCATCATTGTGCTCCTCCACAATTAATTTCATTGGTTAACATTTATCATCCTTTTTCAGCCTCAATAATAAGAATTGATTCTTTTCTAGTTTCCAAACCGGAAAGCTCAACATGATCGCTTTTATTCCATTCACACCTCGTCACATTCGTGAATCCAGCTTTCCTAAATAGATTTCTTAAGTCTTCTTCATTGTACAAATACTTATGCCCCCACCAATAAAAGGCCATGTTGATCGCCATTCCTTTAGTTTTCACGAATTCGTATCCTGGCCCCGGAAACCAATCTTCATTCTTAAAATCCTTATCGTATTGTTGTATTGTCCAGTCAAGATCCGGCATTGCAATACGCAGAACACCTTCCTTCTTAAGACATCTATGAAACTCGCTGAGACCCTTTTTGCCTTCTTCAAGAGTAAGGTGTTCCAAGAGATGCTCGTTATAGATAAAGTCAACGCTATTATCATCGAAGGGAAGCCCCTTTCTTACGTCTAGTACAAGATCGGCACCTGGCTCTATGTCAATATTCACCCAGCCGGGATATTTTACTTGACCACAACCTACATTCAGTTTCAGCGGAACATATTTCGTAAACTTTGCCACCTTGAACGGCTTTAAGGGGGATATAAGTGCTATTCTTTTATATATCCACCAATAAGCCTGGAAAGCTACTCGCAGGGGAGGTTTAAGCTTATTAGGAATTTTTGGTGCTAAGGATTCTAAGATGCTCATTGTGTTCAACATTAATCAAGATTCTTTTTGTAAAACGGCATAGCCAAATCCTGATTCGCCAAATCCATTACCATTGTAAAGCATGTACTCTTCACTTTTATGTTCATGTAATCGTCCTCAGATATTCTAATTGATTGGTCTCCAGCCGATCCTTTGCCCACATTATATCTGATTTGCACTGCCATTAGCTACCGTTCTACTGCGGGAGTTGAGATACATACGTAGCACTTGTGATACGGCCAGTGGTTATGACTTGTCACGAGGAATCACCAAGATGAGGAGGCCAGCCGGCTGCTACTTCCTAAGGGCAGGCTCTGTTTCCTCTCTCATATAATACCATCGTCATCTACTGGAATGGTCTGAGAAGATATATCCTGACCGCAGTAGACTACGTTACATAGTCAAGCTGTGCCCGGCTGTATAAATCCAGTATCTCGACGGTCGGTTTGGGCAGGTAGCCTCCAAACTTGTGAGCACCATGGGCGCCTTATGCTCACCGACGGAAGCGGGCGATGGGCCAAACTGGCTAGACCTCTGCACTGGAAGCACCTTGCTTGGCCACTAGTGTTGGCGACTGTCTACCCTGAACGGCAGATATTCCCCGTTTTCCGAGTTCTGTGAGTCCACTATCCGTAAGTCTTTTGGGATCGTTGTTTGTCATGCCCCGTAATGACACGTGCGGGTGAGGGCGTGCACACTATTATGATACAATTAGTGAATTGGGAATTGTGCATTCGTATCCAGAATGTCTTGTCGGTGTCTAGGTACTAGGTGACGAGAAAAGCATCTAAGCCGACAAAAACAAGAGGACATGCAGTAATGGAAGATAAATGGACACCAAGCAGCTGGAGGAGTTTTCCAGTGAAGCAACAGCCAGATTGGCCCGATGGAAAGCATTTAGAAGAGGTTGTTGCCAGGTTGCGTCAAATGCCGTCGTTAGTCTTCTCGGGCGAAACGAGAAAATTGAGACAGGCACTCACAGGCGTTAATGAGGGCAACAATTTCATTTTGCAGGTTGGTAATTGTGCAGAAAGCTTCAGCGACTGTCATGGTCCGAAAATTCACAATTTCCTAAGGATCGTCCTGCAAATGGCCTTAGTCGTAAAGTACAAGACAGGCAGGCAGGTAATAAAAATCGGAAGAATTGGCGGCCAATATGCCAAACCACGTTCAGATGATTACGAAAGCATTGATGGGAAAGAGATTCCAAGCTATCGTGGCGACATGGTAAACGATTGGGCGCCGACGTACGAAGCCCGTATACCAAATCCGGATAGATTGTTGGAGGGCTACTTTCGCTCAGCCGCTACTCTGAATCTTATTAGGGCTTTCACTCAGGGGGGATACAACGAGATCAGGAACTTAAGAGATTGGAGGGAACATTTCTTCTCGCGGGATATATCGAGGCTACCGTATTACATGAAGTTGGAAGAGGATCTGACATCTGCATTGGAAAACAAGGAGATAGCGTTCAATGCGACATCAGAGAGAGACGAGATATTCATATCACATGAGGGACTACTATTGGACTACGAAGAAGCGTTCACACGCATTGATACAACATTTGGGGGTTACTACGACACAAGCGCCCACCTAGTCTGGATTGGCAATAGGACAAGACAATCCAACGGTGCACATGTTGAATTTGCAAGAGGTATTGGCAATCCCATCGGAGTAAAGGTCGGTCCGGATTGCGATCCCGATGACCTCCTAACCTTGATTAAGAAAATAAACCCCAGAAACGAAGCTAATAAACTGGTATTAATCAGCAGGATGGGGCAAGATAGAATACGAAAAGATCTTAAGTCCCTAATTCAGGTCATTAAGAGCAACAAGTTAAATGTTGTCTGGGTTTGTGACCCCATGCACGGTAATACCTTCGCCCATAATGGTTATAAGGTCAGGGCGTTTGACGATATCGCAGCCGAGATTAGGTCATTTGTAAAGGTGTGCAGGAATGAAAATGTGATTCCAGGCGGGGTTCATTTAGAAATAACTGCCGAAAACGTAACTGAATGCATTGGCGGAATCAACGGATTGACTTTATCGGGTATAAGCGACAACTATGCCACGAAGGTTGATCCGAGGTTGAATGCAGCTCAAGCTCTGGAGACGGCCTTCATCGTTAGTGAATCATTAAGCAGGCGGGATTAATCGGAAATTGGAGAATGAAAGAAGACAAGACTAACAAACTAAGAGTGGCTTTCGTTGGCGGGGGCATGAATTCTGCTGTTGGATTGGCGCATTACTCAGCAATCTCCTTGGACAATGTCTTTGAGCTGGTTGCCGGGTGTTTCAGCAGACGTAGGGAGATTAACTATGCTAGTGCAGAAAGATACAAGGTACCCAAGAATAGAACATATGACAGCATTGATGAGTTAGTAACGAGCGAAAAAAACAAGGTCGACGCGGTTGTTGTTCTGACACCCACAAATCAACACGCCTCTCAAGTCATTAGTCTCGTTAACAAGGATGTACCTGTTATCTGCGAGAAAACTCTGGGTTGTTCAACGGATGAAGTGGAGCAAATCAGGGCCGCCCTGCAGAAAAAGAATGGTTTCCTGGCAGCGATATACAATTACTTAGGATATCCGATTATTCGAGAACTGAGACACATGGTACAAAAAGGTACTCTGGGCAAAATAAATCACATACAGATAGAAATGCCGCAAGAAGGATTCATTCTGATTAATCGGGAGGGAAAACCCATTATTCCGCAGGACTGGAGGCTGAAAGATGGGGTCATACCTACAATCTCGCTTGACCTGGGTGTTCACCTACATATGTTTATCAAATACCTTACAGATGAGAGTCCCATCAACGTTGTTGCCAGAAGCGAGTCAATTGGCAGCTTTTCAGAAATCGTTGATAACGTAAACTGCATTATTGAGTACTCCAACAACCTTACGTGTAATATGTGGTACAGCAAGATCGCAATCGGTAACAGAAACGGGTTAAAGATCAGAATCTACGGCAGCAAAGCATCTGCTGAATGGCTGCAGGAGGTACCGGAAATTCTGCATCTTGCTGATGTGAGAGGCAATCGGTGGAAGGTAGACCGTGGCAATCAGGAGGTAGAAATATCTAACCAGCAACGATATACCCGTTTTAAAGTCGGTCATCCGGCCGGCTTCATAGAAGCATATGCGAATTACTATCAGGATATTGCCAATGCTTTACAGGACTACAAGAGGAGCAACATTGTCAGTTTTAAGGACTGCTTCGGTATTGAGGAAGCATATGAGGGCGTTCGATTGTTGGAAGCTATTCAAAAATCCAGCAAGTCACGGGCATGGGAAAGAGTGTAGCACGCTGTTGTAACTGGTTCGGTAAGAGCCAGTTTTCGCTGTCTGAGAGCGGCCGCCTTCCCATGAGAAATCAGTATGAGAAAACGGATATTACTAGTAGACACGAATTTCTCAGCCAAACCTATCTATGATTATCTGGTTAAGACAGGGGCTGAAGTCTACGTGGTTGGTGGAAGACCACAGGATGCGTTGGCAAAATCGGTAGAAAATTACATTAATCTGGACTACTCAAATACCAGTGAAGTAAAATCGCTAATTAAAAGGCTGAAGATCGATTTTCTTGTGCCGGGTGGCAATGATGTTTCTTACAAAGTCTGTTCTGAAGTAAATTCGGACATTCCTTTCTACAATATTGATCCGGTTGAAGTTAATGAGACCATCAACAGCAAAGAAAAATTCAGGGAATTTTCCACGGCTCTTGGGCTACATGTCCCGCACATTGTCGAGCCTGACAAAGTTGATGATTTTTTGCCGGTGATAATCAAACCCGTGGATGCTTACAGCGGGCACGGTATGACTGTAATTCGTAGGAAGGATAGAAATAAAGTCGAAACCGGCATTAAAGTGGCCAAGGGACTTTCGAAGTCTAAGCGCTGCTTGATAGAGGAGTTTGTACCGGGTCAATTATACAGTCATTCAGCATTTGTTATCGATGGCGAAATTATGATTGATTTCATCGTTGAGGAACATTGTGTTGTCAACCCCTATGTAGTTGATACCAGCCGCGTGGTTTTCGATTTTGACAAGAGAATCTTGAAACAAATTCGTGCAGATATTACTTCATTGGCAAAAGAATTAGATTTAGCAGATGGTCTGGTTCACACTCAATTTACTTGCAACGGCAGCTCTTTTTGGATTATTGAAGTCACCAGGCGATGCCCCGGTGATTTGTACAGCATGCTGATAGAATGCAGCACCGGATTCCCTTATGCGGAGTATTATGCAAAGCCTTTCCTCAATCAAAAACCAGATTTCTCTGACATGAAGCTCAATAAGAGGTTTGTCATCAGACATACCATCACGCAATCGGATGAAGGCTGTTTCTACTCGCTAGACTTCAATTTGCCGGCATGCATTGAAAAACTGGTCCCACTAGCGCTTACTGGCGATAGGGTTAAAGGCAGTCCTTTTGGTCGCATTGGGCTGATATTTCTCAGTGCGAAGACAGAAAAAGAAATGGGTGATCTATTCCAAAAATTTCTTAGTAGAGAATTGTATTTAATTCAATAATAATATGAACAGAGTTAATTAAGGCAAAATAGCCAATATGAGGAAAGAAGTAAGGCTGCATTATTCCGATTTTCGTTTCTGATACGTCGGTGTGAACATCATCCCCTTATTAGCTGGACTGTTTTTACTTGCCCAATCGCTGCTTTTCTAAGTAATGTTTACCCACTACTTTGTCAAGAAACCCTATCCTCACACCAGCTTCTTTCATCCTTCTCCACAAATTCCAATCGCCAGGTTCTTCATATTTCCAATTGTCGGTGTGACCTTCAAAGAGCTTTAGTTTGGAATGATATAATACTGAAAGGCGACAAATTCTTCCGCATTTGAGAGGGTAAGACCCCACATTTACCCATTTCCCAGGTTCTATTTCCATCTCAGTTATACCATAGACCATTTCATAGTCATGTTCCAAGGCATAATCTAGTAAGACTTCTAAATGATCTTCTGAAAATTCATCGTCGTCGTCCAGTGGGGCTATCCAGTCACCGGAGGATAACTCGAGGCTTTTTTTCGCTGGGGCCGCCCCGGCAACCATCCATCTGTGGTAGGGGTTAGCAGGATACTCACCTCTCCCGGGTAGATTATAAAACCTTATTCTTTTATCATTGAATTTCCTGAGCAGCTCTTCCGTATTATCTGTGCAATGGTCGCCTACTATTACTATCTCGAAGTTTTGATAGGTTTGTCTTAGGACAGAGGGTATGGTGCGCTCTGTTAAAATCCTGCCTCGATTCCATGTGGGAATCGGAACGGAAATTAGGGGATTCTTACTACTTAAATCGTCTTTCGCGCTTTTCCTAACTTGGCTTAAGACCTTCTTGTTTCTTCTGCATTCGCCCCAGTTTTTTGCATAGTAGTTATACCGCATCCTCTTTCCAACCAGACGAAGTTTTGAATACACATCTGAGTACACATACCTAGTTACACGGCGAATACCTGCCCTTCTGGCTTTGGCTATTATGTCCCTCATTTTGTACCAACTACCTGCTTAAATAGATTCAAGTCCTCTTTAGAGAACGCCCTTAAGAGGATCAAGATTCCAAAATATATGATAGCAGCCAGGGGGACCAATAGCCACAGACTCAATCCACGGAAGAAAAAGAGGAACAAAGCCATTAGCCCGCTGGCTATCACCGGCCGGAAGATGAGTTTGGGAATCGAGATTCTGCAGACTAGTCTGGAGGTAAAAACGAAAAGAAGGACAAAGGCTATTAATGACCCAACTACATTGACCATGGCCGCCCCTACGTAGCTGTATCTGGGAATCAGTATCAAATTCATCACCACATTCACTATGGTGTAAGCGAGAACGATTTTCGCGGCCAAATTCTGCCTATTCATTGATGCCAGTATTGTCCCAAACATGGCGTTGAGGAAACTGAATGGGATTGTCCAAATAAGCACCCGGAGGGCAATTACTGAAGGGGCAAACCCCTCCTGAAAAATACCCAAGATAATTCTGTCGCCAAGCATTGTTATGCCCACTGCAATGGGTAAACCTAAAAGAGATAGATATTTGAAAGATTTTTCGTATGCAAACCTTAGGGATTCCTGCGACGAAACATAGAATCTGGAAAGAACAGGATAAAGTGCGGCTAAAAAAACGCTGGGAATGAACAGAAAGACCTGCATTATCTGGAATGACGCACTGTACCAGCCGACAGCCTCGTCTCCTTTCATCGCAGAAAGCATAACCATAGCAATTCTAAGGGAAATTAAGTCGAGGGCAACAATGAGGAAGAAAGGCAAAGCCTTTTTTATCATTGGTTTCCAGAAGCTCCAGTCAAATTCCATAGCTTTAACTGCCGGGGCTGATGCAGGGTTAGAAAACTTTAGCTTCATTACAGCAAAGCTATATCCTAAGGCAATAACGCTGGCTATGACGTATAGAGAGGCGAAACCAACGACGCTGAAGCCATGATTTATGGCGAAGATGACCCCGCCGAGAAGCAGAGCGGCGTTTAACATCTGCCCTATTGCCTGGAATTCCATGCGCTCGAATGCCTGGAATATGGAGTAGAACATCTGAGCGAACGCTGCAAGGACGACATATAGGCCAAAGAGGTAAACAACCGTAATCGTTTCCTGAGGGTAGCCCATCAGATTTATGGTCAGGGCGATCAAGCCGAAGGCAACGGCCACCAAGATTATCTTCAGCAGGCTGACATTGGCGAGGTATTTTAAGGCTAGAGACTTGTCTCTAGCCACCTCCCTTATCGTTAGAGAGTATAACCCTAAGTCGGCAAGGACACCAAAAATTCCGGTAAAGGCGAGGGCAAAAGAGAGGATGCCGAAGCCGGCAGCACCCAAGTAGCGGGCGGCATACATCATATAGAAGAAGGCCAGGAGATAACTGGCAACTTGAGCTACGAGTAATACTGCGGTGTTTTTGGCAATCCTCTGAATGGTGCTCATTTTCTAACAGTTGCTTGAGTTTGTTGAGTTTGTTGGGTTCCTTGGGTGCTTGTCTTTGCTCAGGAGATATTTGATAAAGCCGGAGATCAGGCGAGCTACTTCATCAGATTTGGAGTATACTTCGTTAAATTTTTCCTGAGTGATATAGCCCTGGTCTAAGGCAGCGTAGAGTTGGCTTTGAACTTCGGCTGCTGAGCCTTTAGCAATGAATAGAAACTGGGTGAATTCCCTCATTGATCTCCTTGAAAATCCCTCAGCTATATTAGACATTATTGAAACTACTGCACTTTGAATCTGCTCCCCAAACTTATAATCACTGCCGAACTTTTTGTTAGATTTCACAGCATTGTAGACCATCTTCACCAGAACCCTTGCTTCCTGCCAAGCTTTTATATCTTCAAATCTCTCGATCTTCGTCACTCTAACTCTACAAACTCCATAAACGCTATAAACCCTGTAAACTCCACAAAAAACTCGGCTTCTTTGTGCGATGGCTTGGCCCAATCATAGGGTATATCGTTGTCAAAGTGGTCAATGTGGAATTCAATAGCTTCTTTTATTCTTTCCGTCGTTTCCTCTACACTTGCCCCCGTAGCTATACAGCCAGGCAAATCTGGACAGTAAGCAGAATAATTACCATCAGCCTTTTCAATTACAATTGTATATTTAAACATTTCCTCCTACACCTTGCGACATTCAAATTGGTCACTAGTCAAAACTAGTCAATAGTCTAGAGTCGGGAGTCAGATTAGTCAAGCAGAGTTTACTCCATCGACCTCGCCCAGGACAGGCTTGAGCAGAGGGGAGATTCTTCGCCCCGACAAGTCGGGGCTCAGAATGACACATTCCCCTGTCATTGCGAGGCTGGCGAAGCCAGCCGAAGCAATCTCGGTGGGGGCAATGAGATTGCCACGCTCCCGCCTGCCATAGCTGTGCGGCGGGCAGGTCGCTCGCAATGACATGAGGAAAAGGGCTGGTTGCTTTCAGGCAATATGACCTCTGGCTACCAGGTAATCCTTTAACGCTTCCGGCCAGGGTCTCATGTCATCCATGCCCAGGAGCCGCAGGTGGGAATTATCCAGCACCGAGTAGCGGGGCCTCCTGGCTTTCTGGGGATACTGGTCTGAAGTTATGGGGACGACCGGAGTCGTTATGCCAGCCAGCTTAAGTATCTCCGTGGTGAACTGGTACCAGGAGCAGGCGCCTCTGTTGGTGATATGGAATATGCCGTAATAGTCGGTGATCATCAGCTGGACTATTTTCCGGGCTAAGTCCACGGTGTAGGTGGGGGAAAAGACCTGGTCATTGACCACCTTGAGCTCATCACGCTCCTTAGCCAGCCTGAGCATGGTCTCAATGAAGTTACCACCTTTGCCCATGGAGCCGGCAACGCCGAAAAGACCCGAAGTCCTGACGATGAAGTGCCTGAGACAAAAATGGCGAACAAGGTTTTCCCCAGCAAGCTTGGATTTCCCATAAATGCTAAGGGGGACAGGTGTATCGAATTCGGTGTAGGGAGTAGTTCGGGGCTCAGCCTCGCCGCCGAAGACGTAGTCTGTGCTGAGGTGGACCAGCCGGGCTCCGAGTTCTTGAGCAACCACAGCGACATTGCGGGCTCCCAGGGCATTCACCGAGAAGGCTTTATCTTTTTCATCTTCGCAGTCATCAACCCGGACATAGGCGGCGGTATTTATGATTATGCCAGGCTTATATTTGCTGAACGCCTGCTTCACCGAACTCATGTCGCTGATTTCGATGTCTTTATCGGTGAGCGGGATGAGTTCAAAATCTCGAAGGACTTTACAAAGGTCGGTGCCTAGTTGTCCATTGGCGCCCGTGACTAAGACTTTCATCTATGAGAATACATTCTCTCGTAATATTTGGCATACTCGCCGCTTTTGATTGACCGCCACCAGGACTCATTCTTTAGATACCAGTCGACGGTAGCGTTCAAGGCTTTTTCAAAGGAGTAAGCTGGCTTCCAGCCCAGTTCTGTGGTTATCCTGGTGCAATCCACAGCATAGCGGCGGTCGTGGGCCGGACGGTCGGTAACGAATTGTATCAGGCTCTGTGGTTTGTTCAGCAGCTCCAGCAGCTTGCGGATAAGCTCCAGGTTGGTCTTCTCATTGCCGCCGCCGATATTATATATCCCTCCGAGCTGGCCTTTCTGAATGACGGCATCCAGAGCCCGGCAATGGTCACCTACAAAGATCCAGTCCCTGATGTTGAGGCCGTCACCATAGACGGGGACTGGTTTATTCTCCAGGGCGTTGGTGATAACCAGGGGAATCAACTTCTCGGGAAACTGGTATGGCCCTAAGTTGTTGGTGCAGCGGGTGACGATTGCGGGTAGATGATGAGTTTTGAAGTAGGCGCGACATAAAAGGTCGGCAGCAGTTTTGCTGGCTGAGTACGGGCTGTTAGGAGACAAAAGTGATTCCTCAGTAAAGTGGCCGCTATTAATGGAGCCGTAGACTTCATCAGTGGACACCTGGAGAAATCTTTGAATTCCGTGCTTCTTTGCCCCTTCAAGGAGCACCTGGGTCCCTTTAACATTAGTTTCGATGAATGGCGAGGCGTCCAGGATGCTGCGGTCAACGTGGCTCTCAGCAGCAAAGTTCACAATGACATCGAGTCCCTGGCTCAGTAGCTTGTCTACCAGCTTCCTATCAGCTATATCTCCCTTGACAAAATGGTAGCCGGGCTGGTCTTGTATATCCTTTAAGTTTTCCAGGTTGCCGGCATAGGTGAGCTTGTCCAGATTGGTTATCTCCCAATCCGGGTGTTCTTGCCGGATATGGCGAATGAAATTGCTGCCGATGAAGCCCGCGCCGCCGGTGACAAGTAGCTTCATTTTGCTTCCTTTGCGTAGTAAAACCTGATATCCGCATTCTTCAGAGAAGGTAATTTTCCGTCTTTTTCGGATAGAATCGGCTCCTTAACAGGCCACTCGATATTCAGGTCGTCATCATTCCAGATAATACCAGCTTCAGATTCAGCGGAGTAGACATTGGTGGTTTTATATATGACTTCGGCAATTTCTGAAAGGACACAGAAACCATGGGCAAGGCCTGCTGGAACATAGAGAATATTTTTATTTTCTTCCGATAAGATTACCCCTACCCATTTACCCCAGGTAGGCGAGCCCTTTCTTATGTCAACGGAGACATCAAATATCTCACCCTTTATCGCCCTCACCAATTTTCCCTGTGCAAAGGGTGGGTTTTGATAATGCAATCCCCTCAGAACCCCTTTACTGGAATGAGAGTGATTCTCCTGGACGAAATTTCCCTTTATGCCAGCAGTAACAAAATCCGGCATCTTGTATGTTTCCATAAAGAAGCCTCTCTCATCCTCAAAAACCTTTGGTTCTATCAAGACTACCGCCGGAATCCCTAACCTCTTGAAAACAAATGGCATGTTGTTCCTTTGTTCCTAGAGTTCTACTCTGGCATCATCGCCAACAAAGAGCGTGGTTGCCTTGAAACCATCTCCCCGCCTGGTCACCACTGCACACCGACCGATGACACAGTCACTCAACCGCTCGATATTGCGAATAGAGCAGTTTTCCAGGACAACCGAGTGTTCCACGCCAGACCGTTCAATAGTCGTTCCCGCAGCAATGCTGGTGAAAGGACCAATATAGGAGTCCCTGATATGGCAGTTATCACCAATAGATACCGGTCCCCTGACGGTGCTTTTTTCTATGCTTGTTCCTTTTCCGACTTCGACTCTGCCTGCCACCTGGCTGGCAGCATCAATCTCACCTCTTAAATCCCGTTTCATAAATTCATCAAGGACAATACGGTTAGCTTCCAAGAGGTCATCTTTTTTTCCGGTATCCAGCCACCAGCCGGTGAGGATGTGACTGCGCACCTTTTTGCCAGAATCAATGAGCTGTTGAATGGTATCGGTTATTTCCAGTTCTCCTCGCCATGAGGGTTTTATCCTATCTATCGCCTGGTGTACGTCTCTGGTGAAGAGGTAAACGCCGGGCACTGCCAGATTTGTTTTCGGTTCGCGTGGTTTTTCCACAATCCTGGTTATCTCTCCTTTTTCGTTTAGTTCGGCAACGCCGAACAGGCGTGGGTCAGGGACTTCCTTAAGCAGAACAAGTGCATCAACTTTATTCGTAGTAAATTCTTTAACAAAGCTCCTGACGCCGCCCTGAATAAGATTATCGCCAAGAAACATCAGGAAGGAAGAATCGCCCAGGAAGTCTCGGGCTGTCTTAACAGCATGGGCAAGACCCAGAGGTTCGGATTGCAAAATGTAGGTAATTTGAGCATTCCACCTTGAACCATCTCCCACCGCTTCCTTAATCCCCTGCCCGGTTTCCGGTGAAATAATAATACCAATATCCCTTATTTCAGCCTCAACGACTTGCTCCAAAACGTAGTAAAGTATTGGTTTATTAGCTACCGGAATAAGTTGCTTAGACAGGGTGTTGGTCAGTGGCTTAAGTCTAGTTCCCTTACCGCCAGCCAATATTAATGCTTTCATTCCAAATGCCGTTCCCTATGGGGTAGTAAATATTATATCACCTTGTACCGACGTTTCAGCAGGTCCGCAACTAGATGAGAGCCCATATAAATCCCGCCCCACCGGCAATGATAGCTGTATTCTTACTCAGGACTCATTTGAGCCAACATACTCAAAAATCTTCACACTGGGCACTGTCTGTCCATACATTGCTACTGTAGCGTTGGATTGATATACGAGCTCATAGCTGCTCAATTCCTCGAGAGGCACGATGCTGTTAAAAGGATTATCACCCACTATTCTATAATTTCCCGATGTCTGGTTTGCGACATAAGCTTGAGCATCTTCATAGGTGGGGAAATATTGCCCACTGGTGACTTGCTTATACTTCTGTCCTTGATATTCTGTCTCTTCATAAGATATGACTATCGGTTGCGTGGGAGTCACGGCTTTGCCGTCAAAGTTGTATAGCCTGGCCACAGTAGAGTTGTAGTAAGCGGGGTAGTATAACATTGCCCATTGCCCGCTACTTCCGCTACTCGATGGAGGCAAGTAATAATATTCGTAAAACTCATCCACGCTCCCACCAGCCCACGCCGCCATGGCATAGAACTTGGAAGTTGCCATTTGATAGTCAATCACCACATATTTCGTACCTTCTTTGTCCGCGACTTCGTTAGCTGAACTTTCGTTCAGGGCGGTAAAGAACTGGCCGGCTTCCTTAGCCCCAATCTGGCCAGGATTGGCATTGGGTATGCGATGGGCAATTTGCATTATAAAGTAGCCATAGTCCCACCAGGACATCACGCCATAGGCAGATTCAGGGTACTGGAACGGAGTCTTGTATAGCTTATAATAAAAATCGGGGTCACCAAAAGGCTCGGGGCTGTTATCCCTCAACCACAGAAGCGAGGTATACCACCCCTCGTCTATAACATAATTTGGTGACCCGGCAAGTGCTTTGGCCATGGGAATATTGGGGAAAAAGGCCACGAAAAAGATGACTATTCCGACAACGATGACCCTCACCCAGGCACCTCTGGGTTGCATGAATGTTTTTGGCTTCGCTTTCTCCTTGGCTTTCTTCTCCTTCCTCCTGAATTTTTTAACTGCTCCCACCACTTCTTTAGACTTAGCCAGTAATTTGCGTAGGCCAGCAAGGTCCAGCATTTTCCAGGAGAAATACCCTGTGAGCAAGGCAGCGTTTACGGCATAGTAATAACCGAAGCGGCGCTGGCTCAGGACTGCTATCAACATTATTATGCTCCATACCAGAAACAAGGCTTTGTCAGCACTTTTGTCCTTAATAGCAACATAAATAAGCATGCCAATGGAAACAAATGCGATGAAGAAGGAGGCGGTGAAGTTAGTCCAGGCCATTTGAAAAGTGAAACTGCCATTGGGGAAAAGAAGAGGTTGCACCTCCATGATAGTCAGCGCAGCACCACCCGGGGCGAAGATGATGAATTTGCCGAGCATGGACTGAAGCAGAGAGGGATTGATGGCATGAAAAGCAGCAAGACCAATTCCAGCCAGTCCCACTAAGGTCAAGGGATAGTAAACAGGCTTCCAAGCCTTGCGTGCCATGAGCCGCGAGATAATACTCAAGACTATAGGTACCACTATGGCAATTATCAGAGATACACGATCAATGGTACCTATGTTGCCAAATATGGGAAGAAGCATGAGGAAGGCAATAAGGAAAACAGGAGTGCCCACAATACACAGATAGTCACTCGATTTATGCCTTAAGTGGTCCACGATGAACTGAATCACCAGGTAAGCAAATATGATGAAGATGAAGAGCAGTCCACCTATCCAGAAAAGCAGATAAATACCCAGGAAGACGCCAGCGAGCAGGGTATAGACGAGAGGCTTGGTGATAGTCGACCAGTCTCTACTTAGAATGTGGCTGAAGGAAATGTCTCTTTCTCGAGCCCGCTTAATGGCCATTATTAGGAAGAGCATGAACACGGTGCTGAACAGAGTCTCAGCTACATGGTGGTCGGTAAAGCCAAGCAGGGAACGATGCAGAAATTCGCCGGGCAAGATGGCAACCAGGGCGGCTGCAATTACGCCCGCCCAGCGGTTAAACAGTTCCTTGCCGATAAAGTACACCGGGATGAGCGTCAGAGTACCCAGAATAGGGGGCACGTAAGCGGCCACCACTTCCATGCTATGCAGAGTTGCTGCCCCTCCCTTAACAAGCAGAATAATGACAGCGATAAGCCAGCCGAAGAATGGGCGAGTAAGTCCTCCCCCACCACCAGGGTAGAATACGTAGGGGTCAAAGGTATTGTAGTGGGGAAAGTTATGAACCAGAGTTTCTATGTTGCGCATGTAATAGTAGGCATCAGTTTCTCGGAACCACACCCAGGTATTGTTATTGACAAAAATTTGGTCATGAGGCAGGACAGCACGTAAGTACCATGATATGCCACAGAGAGCCGCTAAAATTATGCCTACTATAACTATTGGGAGAAACTTTCGTTTCTGCTCTGGACTTTGCTCGCTCACTTAAAATTCCCTCAAGAAAAATATCTTGCCCGCCTAAATATCGCCCCTATTATAAACTTACCACGCCGGATATTACAAGACATCCCATAACCCACTAACTCCTTGAGACAGCCTGTTGAACCAGAAGCCAGATTTAACCTATAATTGCACAATGCGAACTTATCGCGCCGTCAATTTAAATGTCCTGTGGTTTTTAATAGCTCTAAATGTCTTAATCTTCATAATCACTCTGCTAAGACCAGAAGAAACAATCTATTTTCTGGGCTTGACACCCGCGTTGCTATCACAACAACCCTGGACCATCATAACCAGCATGTTTGTCCACGGCAGTATTTGGCACATACTATTCAATATGATAAGCCTGTATTTTCTGGGAAGCTTCTTCCTCCGGGCAGCGGGGGAGAGAAGCTTCCTGGCAGTATTTTTCCTGGGAGGGCTGGCGGGAAATATTCTCTTCGTCCTTCTCGCTAATCCACTTTCAACAGGGATAGGAGCCTCTGGGGCCATTTTTGCCCTCGGTGGAGCCCTGGCAGCAATGGTCCCCAGAGTGCCAGTCTTTATATTTTTCATCCCTGTCCCCGTGCCCCTCTGGGTAGCAATCCTGATCTTCTTCTTCCTTTCTTTCCTTCCCGGGATAGCCTGGCAAGCTCACCTTGGGGGTTTGTTGCTGGGGCTTGTAGCGGGTTTCATTTTTAAGAGAAGAAGGCAAATCTATTATCTTTGACCCTTTGAAAGATGGAGGTAAAAGAAATTCGCTTGAAAGCCGATGGCCTTGAGCTTGCCGGCGAGCTTCATATTCCGTCAAGAGATAAGGTTCACCCTGCCTTGTGCATCTGCCATGGCATTCCGGCTGTTCCCCACAACCCCAATGACAGAGGATACACACTGCTGGCGCAGCGCTTCTGCCATGCTGGCTTCGTCACCTTAATTTTTAACTTCTGGGGGACGGGAAAGAGCGAAGGTAACTTAGACATCCTGGGCTGGAGTCGAGATTTACAAGCCGCTCTTGATTTCCTGTATGACCTGAAGGAGACGGATAAGACCCGTTTTTGCTTATTGGGATTTAGCGGAGGGGCAGCAGTTTCCGTTTATACCGCAGCCCATGACCCTAGAATATCTTCAGTGGTAACATGTGCCTGCCCTGCGGACTTTCGCTCTCTCCCTCAAAGAGAAACGCCTCTGGACACCATCCAACGGTTTCGCCAAATCGGGGCCATCAGGGATAAAGATTTTCCACCCTCAATAGAAGAATGGCAAAGAGGATTTGAGACCGTCTCTCCCATCAACTGGATCGATAAAATTTCCCCCCGTCCTCTGCTTTTGGTTCATGGAGATGCCGACGAATTAATCCCCCTGGAGCACGCATATAAGCTCTACCAGAAAGCTAAAGAGCCCAAAGAGTTAAAAATAATCCCCGGTGCCAAGCACAAAATGCGCCTGGAAAAGGCAGCAATGGCTTTTGTTCTGGACTGGCTAAAGGCGCGGTGCTAAACCATTCAAAAATTGTAGTTGCCCAATTTATTAGGCGATTGTGCTCAATGAATCAAACAACTACAAAAATCATAACGGCCGAGTGTATCTGAAGTTCCGAGCAGATAGTAAGATCACCTACTTTTCACCCCCGTAATTTCAAATCCCATAAACGTTTTGGCAACTACAGACTCTTTCAAGTTTGACTGATCGAGTATAGAGCGAATCTCGTCAGTAGTATAAGATGCATTTATAGATGATACAAAGCCTGGTTTAATCTCTTTAGGTTTAACCATCAATTTCATAAACCTCTTCACAAACAGATTCATATCCCGGCGCATGTCACTTATAAAGTACTTCGCCCCCGGCTTCAACACACGGTAAACTTCGTCGAAAACCCTTATAGGTTGTGACCATTCATGAAGAGAACCATTAGTGAACACGCCATCAAAAGTGTTATCATCAAACGGTATCTGGTGGGCATCGCCCTTCACATATTTGACTCTACCTTCAAGTTCATATTCCCTGGCATTTCTCTCAGCAATTTTTGTCATTTCAGGACTGATTTCTACAGCTAGGAGCATTGTACTTTCCGTCTTCTTCAGCCATTCCAGACCAAGATAACCGGGGCCAGGACCAATCTCCAGTGCTAACCCATGCGTTATCCCTGATGTGATAATGTGGCCTGTTTCCATCCAACCCTTATCCCTTAAGCTTCGCATCATACTATTATATGCTCGTACATCAAATTCACCCTGTATCCCTTCATCCGTTTCAATGATTCTGGGCTTTACCATACTATTGCCTCCATATTATTCTTTGCGCCATTTGTAATGTCGGCTAACCTGTTCATGTCCGAACTTCATTCTATATACCTTCGTTCGGCAGGCTACTGAAATCCACAGCTTTCCCTACTTCACTCACATAAGCCCTCGGGTAATCAAATCTAGCGGACTCTAGATTCTGTCTGTGTTGCAACGAAAGTCAGCTTTTTGCTTTGCCAGCCTGCTTTGTCAGCCAATATTCAATGCTGTCGGCTAAAGCCAACCAGCTAGCTTCGATGATGTTAGTGGAGCTACCTACCGTTCGCCAATTTTCCCTGCCGTCGCTGGACTCGATTAGCACCCGGACCTGCGAAGCAGTGCCTGCGGTTTCTTCGAGGATGCGTACCTTATAATCAATAAGTTTTACAACAGTCAGGTCAGGATAGAACTGGAGTAAAGCTTTGCGCAGAGCCTGGTCGAGGGCGTCGACCGGGCCATCGCCTTCAGCAGCTGTATGCACTACTCTGTTATCTACCTTGACCTTGATAGTGGCTTCTGACAATGGCTCCTCTTGATTTCCTCTGGTGGGTGGGCGGCGTCGTTTCTCCACCACCACCATGAAGTCAACTAACTCGAAAGGTGGCCGATAGTCAGGCTGAACCCGGCGGAGCAGAAGGTCGAAGGACGCCTCGGCAACATCATATTGAAAACCCTGCTTCTCCAGTAACTTAATTTGCTCCAGCACCTTCTCAACTTCTTTGCCTTTAGGGATAGGTAGTCCACGCTCTTTAGCTTTAAAGATAATACTTCCCTTCCCGGCTAGCTCAGAGACAACAACATGCGGACGGTTGCCTACTAGACTCGGCTTTATATGCTGGTAGCTATCTTCCCATTTTATTAAGCCTGAGACGTGAATCCCGCCCTTATGAGTGAAGGCATCATCGCCTACATAGGGAAGCCGGTCATAATGAGGCATGTTAGCCAGTTCTGATATATAGCGCGAGACATCGCTGAGCTTGTTTAGCTGCTTGCCAGTAATGCAATCAATGCCCATCTTAAGTTTCAAAGTCGGTATGATAGAACAGAGATTGGCGTTGCCACAGCGCTCACCATAGCCATTAATGGTCCCTTGAACCTGAATAACCCCTGCTTCCACGGCAACCAGAGTATTAGCTACGGCAAGCTCGGCATCATTATGGGTGTGAATGCCCAAAGCGACAGGGCTTGCCTTTTTAACAGCTTTAATAGCCTCCACTATCTGTTGTGGCAAGGTGCCGCCATTGGTATCGCAAAGAACCACACATTCCACACCAGCTTTAGCCGCAGCCACCACCACTTGCAAGGCATATTCAGGATTACCTTTATAGCCATCGAAGAAGTGCTCGGCATCGAAGAAAACCCGGAGCCCTTTTGCCCTGAGGTAACTTATGGAATCTGTAATCATGCTGAGGTTTTCTTCCAGTGTTGTCTCCAAAACCCGGGTTACCTGCTTATCCCAGGTTTTTCCCACGATAGTGACCACCTTGGTTTTGGCTTGAAGCAAGGCCTGGAGATTAAGGTCTTCTTTCGCCCGAGAATTCACATGCCTGGTGCTGCTAAAAGCCACCAGCGTAGAATGTGTCAAACGCAAATTCCGTGCTTGGGCAAAGAACTCGGAATCCTTAGGGTTAGAGCCTGGCCAGCCACCCTCGATGAAGTCAATACCTAGCTCGTCTAGCTTCTGGCAAATCTTGAGCTTGTCCTCAACAGAAAAGGAAATGCCTTCCTCTTGGGCACCATCCCTTAGAGTGGTATCATAAAGCTGCATTGCCATCATGAAAATTTCCCTTAACCTTTCACTTTTCGAGCAATCAAATCTCCCATTTCCTTCGTGCCTACCTTGGTTTTCCCTTCCGATATTATATCGTAAGTTCTATAACCTTGCTCCAGAGTAGCGAGGACAGCATTCTCTACAGTCTGTGCTTCAGTTTCCAGCGCAAGGGAATAGCGCAGCATCATAGCTACGCTCAAGATAGTGGCAATAGGGTTAGCCAGATTCTGCCCCGCTCGACCAGGGGCGCTGCCATGAATTGGCTCATACATGCCGAAGGTTCTCCCCTTGGGAATTCCTGCCAAGCTAGCTGAAGGGAGCATGCCCATGGAGCCAGCCAGCATGGAAGCCTCATCGGTGAGTATATCTCCAAACATATTTTCCATAACCAGAACATCAAATTCACTAGGGCGCTGAATAAATCTCATAGCGCAAGCATCAACCAGCATATGCTGAAGTTCAATATCGGGGTAATCGGCGGAAACTTCTATGGCAATCTGCCGCCATAGCCGTGATGACTGGAGAACATTGGCTTTGTCCACCGAAGTTAGCTTCTTCCGGCGGCTGTGAGCCAACTCAAAACCTACCCTTAATATGCGCTCAATTTCTGCCTCAGAATAAGCCAGGGTATCAACGGCCTGCCTTCCTTCCGGAGTTCGCCACTGTTTCTTGGGCTGACCAAAGTAAAGCCCGCCAGTGAGTTCTCTGACCACCACCAAGTCCACTCCCTTAACCACCTCCGGCTTGAGGCTAGTAGAATTCACCAGCATAGGGAAAACTTTTACGGGACGCAAATTAGCAAACAGTCCCAGCCCTTTGCGCAAAGCCAGAAGCCCATCCTCAGGGTGGACTTTAGCTTGAGGGTCATCCCACTTGGAACCGCCAACTGCACCAAGCAGCACCGCATCACATTGTTTACACATCTTTAAGGTCTCATCGCTGAGGGCTATATCCAGAGTATCTATAGCAACGCCACCTATGAGACCATCGTGGAGGTGAAAGCTATGCCCGAATTTCTCACCCACAGTTTGCAAAACCTTTAACGCCTGGGTTATTACCTCAGGGCCAATGCCATCGCCGGGCAAAACTGCTACATCAAATTTCATACTATTTACCTCTGCAATTTAGCCTTAGTATATTCCTCCTCTAAAATTTCTTAATTATATATTCGCCTTGCCTTCTTTGGCTAGGAGAGGACATTTATGTGCTTCTTAAGTGATTATGTCAACTTCACTTCCCTTGGACAAGCCTATTTGCTTTTCCACTGGAGAGAGAAAAGGGGGTTGTGACTTGGAAGTTTTGTTTCTTAGCTCCGAATCAAAATACGCTGGCAAATACGCATAAACTAAGCCTTACCGCTCCACGCAGGCATCTTTGCCATACGCTCTTTTGCTGCGCTCTCGGCAGTTTTTCTATCCATCTTCTGAGACATCATCATGAAGTTGACCATGCCCTCAAACACCTCTTTATAGTTTTTGAGGCTGCCATCCGGGTTCGAGCAGTATACACAGTATAAGTTCTCAGGGTTTCCTCCGCCAAAATCCTCAGGCTTAGTCATAGGCATGCCGCAGCTCATGCAAGCCTTAACGGCCTTGGAGACCTGGTTAAACGTCAGCTTATATCCATTAATATCCTCAACCGTAAAGTCTCTGATGCCATACGGCTCGTCTTTTATGTCAACTACAACATTAACGCCTTTGTTTTTCAATTCCCTGTAATATTCATTGATGTCCCCGTCGATTTGCATATACAAATTCACACCAGTGCCCAGTTTTTGTTTACTGCCAATACCCACATTTTTGGCCGGTATTAACATGAGAACCATCCCATCCTTGGATAGGTCGGCATATTCTGGGTTGTCAGCGTCAGGGAAAGCCATTCCTATCTTAAATCCCAGGGAATCTCTATAGAATTGAATCGTTTGCTTCATATTTCTTACAGCTAACGTCGGAGAAATAACACCCATTTTTAATCACCTCCTTTTATCGGCTGTTGTGCAATGGGTTGCCTCTCTTTTCATTTTATTGACTTCTTAGTTCTCACCTTCAACCGCGGAATAAACATAGGTACCATTTTCTTGTATTCAACATAATCTCTGCCAAGGCGTTTTTCTAATTCCCGTTCTTCAACTGCTTTTAATTCCCACACGTTAAACAGAATAAATAACGGGGTGAATATAGAAACAAGGGAGATTGATCTAAGTAGAACACCGAGTCCGAACAACAGGACAAACACACCGGTGAGCATGGGGTTTCTGACATGAGCATAAGGACCGGTGGTAACCAATTTAGGCGGCGGGTTGAAAGGCACAGGCGTTCCCTTTACTCTGACAAAGTTCAAAACTGACCATATCATTAAGAACAGCCCGATAACAATGAGAGGCACAGATACAATAATATTCAAAGATGTAGGAAGGAGTTTAGGAAAGCCCAAGAATTTGTCTACTTGAAGAGCAACAAAAATGAATAGGGCTATAAGGCCAAAAAAGAAGACTGCCCCAGCAGGGGTAAGAAGATTTCGCGTCTTACGGCTGCCTGTTGCTGTTCTATAGAACATTCCAATTAATTTCTCACGTAGACTCACAATATCCACCTCTATTTAAGGCAGCCTTTCGCCTGCCACTATGAGCTGCCAGAATCTTTTCAGCTTCGAAAGTCCCTAATTTCTCCTATATTCGCTGTTGCGCAAGATTGCCAGTTTTTCAAGAAAGTATTCCTTGAACTTCAACATAGTTAATAGTACCCCTTCCGATATCTTCTTCTAAGGCATCCTTAATTTCTCCTTTTGCAGAGAAGTACATAACTTGCCACCCTAATTCAGAGATTTTCTTTAGCGCCCCAATCTGTCTTTGCAATCTATCTGGATCAGCTTTGATGAACGGGTCATCCATAATGAAAAACCCTTTCTTGCCTTGCAAGAGCTTTTCTCCAAGAGCAAGCCGAATAGAGAGATATAGTTGGTCATAGGCACCTCCAGATAATTTCTCCGCTGCCAGTATCTTCCCATCCCTGCGTTTGACTTGTATTCTGCTTGTTTCTTGATCGAAAAGTACCTCTTCATAAAGCCCGCTTGTTATTTCTTTGAAATACTTTGAAATGGGGCTCTCATTACCGAAAAGCTCAGAGACTTTTTCTTTTTCTTCCCTTTCTATTTCTTCAAAGATTTCTATAGCTTTCAATGCATTATCTTTGTTATTTTCATTTTCTTTTATGAAACTCTGAAGTTTATCTCTAATTACTTTCAAATCTACTGATGTCTCACAATATAATGGCTCTTTTCTCAGAATATCATTCGCCTTACGTTCTATTTCCCTCATTTCATTTCGAAGGGATTCAATCTTTTCGTTCACCTCTCCCAGCTTCTCTTCACGCTCTCTCTTTTCCTCATTCAACTTTGATCCAGCAGTTTCACTATACTTCATACCTTTGGCTTTATCCTTATACTCCTCAAGATTCTCAACCTCTTTGCTCCAGTGAGAAATATTTTCTTCTAAGCTCTTACCCACTTCCCTAAAATGACTCCTCAAAATGCTTTTTTGTTCCCCAATCAACGTTTCAAGTCCCTCTTTTAATTCGAGCTTCTCAGCATATCTTTCTAAAGACTCTTCTTTTGACTTTTCTTTTATCTCTTGTATCTTCTTTTTAGCATCCTCGATCTTATTGTCTATATTTGGAATTTCTGTATCCTGCAGTTCCTTGATCTTGTCTTTTAATTTCTCCTCGGCCATTCTCAGACGTCGTAGCTCTTCAGATTTCCCCTGATATTCCTCTTCAAATTTCTCAATATTTGAATACAATTTCTCTGGATTTTCTGCGCCAAGTTCAAATTTAGAGGCGGTTAACCTTATCCTTTCGAATACCGCGGCAAGGTGCGCTTTCTTTTGCGTGAACGAAAATCTCAGTATTGCAAAGATGATGGTTGAGACTAGAAAAAATGCAAGTAGCCCATAAAATATGGGTGAAGGATTTAACATGACCGCCAATATTGACATTACTAATAATACTGCCGAGGTTATTGCCGCTACTGCATAAAACCTACTCTTTGCTTCCTCATTCTTAACTTTTCCAAGTTCCATCTCGTAGTTCTTCAAGGCTGGCTTAACTTCGTCGTCCAATTTTTTCTTTCTCCCATCGAAAATACCAAATCCTCTCTCTACCTCTATTAATTTTTCACTTGTCTTCTGGAGTGCTCCCTCTGTTTCCTGAATTCTCGCACCGAAACCGTTCTTCTGTTCACCGTAACTTTTGATGTCGTTCTCACAGCCCCTCCATAATTTATCATCGCCCTCGTTGTAAATCTCTAAGCCTTTGATTTCTCTTAAAGCACCGATGAGCTTATCCAATGCTTCTTTCCCTTTTTCGTACTCTTCTCTTTTCCTTGCATCTTCGAGGTTTCTTATATCTTGTTCAGTCGTCTCTAGCTTTTCCTTCTGCCTTACAGATTCCTCTTCCAACTCATCAAGCCCTTCTTCTTCAATCTCTTTAGCTAAACTCTCAATTTCGTCAAGCAGTTCCTTTGCTTTCTCTACTCTCTCCTTTAACCTTTCACCCTTAATATCCCTGAGCACGCCACTTGGTGTTATTTTGCCTGTCTCCCTCAGTTGTTCCTTTACTTGTGAAATCTCTTCGGTTCTTAAGCCGGTAAGTCGATTTGTTACATTGGTATAAAACTCACCTTCACTGGCAATGGAGATGTCACTATTCCTTATTACAAAAATATTACGACATTCTGACGGGGTTAGAGACGGGGTTAAATCTGCGACTTTTGTTAAGTCTCCTTTTTCGGGCAGTTTGATTTCTTTACCTTTGTCGTCTTCTATAACCACATAGCCTTCTGGCTTTTCCTCTACTCGATCTATACCCTTAAAATCCCTAATGTTTCGCCCAAACAGCAACTTTACAAGTGCATCTATTGTAAGGGTTTTCCCGTCCTCATTTTTGCCCCAAAATAGATTGAAATTATGTAGTGGGATTCTCCCTGTATTTGCTAAAGGGCCATAACGCATTATTGAGAATTCCTTTAGTTTCATGCTCTTGCCTTCATCGTTGCTCTTATTGCCAAATCGCGCAACTGTCTCTTCCTTTCTTCATCATAATTACGTTGCTCGAGTTTGCCCATGAAGTTTTTGAACAAGTCATCTTCCAGTATTATATGGATATCGCTGAATTCAGGACGCAGTGATTTTATAGCCTTCCCCTTAGTAATTTCCTCTATTTGTTTTACAAGTTCAGCTTCGCTTGTTCCAATCTTCTCTCCGTCGATATACCCCTTGATTGTCAAGATAATGCTTGCTTCAGGACGAATTCTTTCGAGACGTTCCTTAATTACCTCTACAGGATTTTTCTCCACAAAAGGATCAAACTCTATGCTGATTTCCTCAAAATGAGGCGTATCAAGGAGATACTCCTCTGGCGGGTTTCCAACCTCAAAGATATTTATCTTTCTTTGTCCAGTCTCTCTTTCGGTTATCGAGATAGGCGACCCAGGATAAACAAAGTATCCTCCGTTTTCTAGCTTCCTTACATCAAATCTTGAATGGAAATGTCCTGCGAGTACGTAATCAATATTTAAATCTTTGAAATAAGAAAGCTTAACTGGCATGTATCTCCCTTCACCTTCGTCGCCGAAATCTCTCCTAGAAAAGAATGTATCAAGTAACTCCCCATGATAAAGCAGGATATTTCTCTTATCCGTAGCTAAATTACTTGCTAACAAGCGGAGCTTACTGAGAATCTTATCTCCTTCTATGGGTTCAAAAGGTAATCCCCATATCCTCAGGTCTTTATATTCAAAAGGCTCATTGAAATTCGTTAAGATGAATACGTCTTCGCCAAAATACATACCACTCTTATACGACTCACTATCGTGGTTTCCCGGAACTAAGATGATTTTAAAGCCGGTACCTGAGAAAATCTCCCTTATCTTAGGCCTTAAGTTTTCAGCATCAATATCCTTATCAAAGAGATCTCCGCTTATCACAAAAATCTCAACTTTTTCTTGCTTCCCAATTTCAATTAGTTTTTGGAGTGTTTTCCATCTATCATCGCCATATTCTCTTAGATGGATATCTGCTGTATGGAGTATCTTCATTTTTACCTCTCTATTTTTCCCAGACCCGAGAACTTCGTCCCGAGGTGAATATCAGCGGTGTGCAAAATTTTGAGCATGACCAATGTCCCTTTGCCAGGAGAGCTATTAAAATTCTTAAACTAAGGTCCCCCTTGAAATTGCTTCGCTCGTAATGACCTTCTTAGCCACGAACCTTAGGAAGAAACAAAACACCTACGGTGACCGCAGCTGCTATAACGGAGATCAAATACATTCCTGTCCCCGCAGCTAGACCTACAGCGGCAGTTATCCAGATGGTAGCTGCAGTGGTTAGCCCAGCCACCTCTTTTTCACGCTGGCCACGGAGAATAACGCCAGCGCCGATAAAACCAATTCCAACCACCACCCCAGCAGCAACTCGAGAGATGTCCACTGCGGCACCACTAAACCCATATATAGATACCAGGGTGAAGAGCGCTGCTCCAGAGCTAACTAAAATATGCGTGCGCAGCCCCGCTGCCTTGCCTGCCCGCTCTCGCTGATAACCAATGCCTGCCCCCAAGCCAGCAGCCAATAAAAATCTCAATATCATTTCTAGCCAAGGACTCAAATTCATCACCTCCGCATTCAGAAGATCTCAAAGAGCTTAACTTCTAAATTCAAAAACATTTGCCTCCGACACTGCTTATCCCTTTTTTGCCGACAACAAACGATTTAGGGCATTCATATATGCCTTGGCGCTGGCAACAATGATATCAGTGGCAGCGCCACGCCCGGTATAGGTTACACCCTCGCTCTCTATTCGTATCAAAACCTCCCCGATGGCATCAATCCCCTCAGTAACCGATTTAACAGTGAACTCCGTGAGTCTATTAGGTATCCCAACTATGCGGTTGATAGCTTTATATACGGCATCTACAGGACCTGTGCCCAAAGCAGCATCAGCCAAACTTTGTCCGTCTGGACCAATAAGCCTAACTGTTGCCGTCGGGATATTATGGTCACCGCAGGAAACTTCAACATGGTCAAGATGGTACACTTCGATAATAGTGCGCAGTTCTTCAGCTATCAGAGATTCAATATCCCTGTCCGTTATATCTTTTTTCTTATCCGCTAACCCCTTGAAGCCCTGAAAAGCGCGGTTTAAGTCTTCTTCGCTTAAAGTGTAGCCAAGCTCAGATAGTCTCTCCTTAAAGGCATGCCGACCACTCACCTTACTCAGCACCAGGGTACTTGAGGGGACGCCCACCGATTTAGGATCCATAATCTCATAAGTGATAGACTTTTTGAGCACGCCATCTTGATGGATACCTGACTGATGGCGGAAGGCATTTGCCCCAATGATAGCTTTGTTAGGCTGGACGGGAAAACCAGTCAGCTCGCTAACCAGACGACTTGTCCGGTAAATTTGAGTCGTATCAATATTGGTGGTGAGGTTGAAGAAATCCTGGCGAGTTTTTAGAGCCATAACAATCTCCTCTAGAGAAGCGTTGCCAGCTCTCTCACCAATGCCATTAATAGTACATTCGGCTTGCCGTGCCCCTACCCTTATTGCCTCGAGACTATTAGCCACTGCCAACCCCAGGTCATCATGACAATGCACGCTGACCACAGCCTTGCCGATATTAGGCACGTTGTCCAGTATGCCCTGGATTAAACCGCCAAATTCCTGGGGGGTAGCATAGCCCACAGTATCGGGGATGTTAACCGTGGTTGCTCCAGCGCTGATCACTGCCTCCAGAATCTGGTAGATGTAAGCAGCGTCAGCACGACTGGCATCCATCGGTGAGAATTCAACGTCGTCTAAATAACTCTTAGCTCGAGCCACTGTTTCCCGAGACATCTTTAGAACCTCATCTCGACTTTTCTTAAGCTGGTGAGCAAGGTGAATGTCTGAAGCTGAAAGGAAAACGTGAATCCGGGGATGCTCGGCTTCTTTAACCGCCTCCCAGGCCCTGTCTACGGCTTCAATATTGGCAAGGCTCAAAGCGCAAATTGTGGGACGCTTAAGCTCCCGGGCAATAAGGCGGACAGCTTCAAAATCACCAACCGAGCTGGCAGGAAAACCCACTTCAATGATATCAACGCCCAGTTTATCCAACTGCCTGGCTATCTCCAGCTTCTCTTGAAGGTTCAAGCTCGTTCCCGCAGCTTGTTCACCATCTCGTAAGGTAGTATCGAAAATGATAACCTTTTCCATTATTATCTCCCTTTTGAAACTCTGACCAATTATCCACTTTCAATATTTGCGTGAAAAGCCCATCTCTTGGCCAAGAATTGTTTCTAAGTGAGAACTCTGTGAATAGAATAGACGCCAAAGGCAAATTTGTCAACGACGGTGAAATCGAGGCATAATTTAGTGCTGGGAGGTAAGCTTAAAAATGGTACTGATAATAGACAATTACGATTCCTTTGTTTACAACCTCGCCCAATACCTGGGGGAATTGGGCTGGCAACCGGTGGTCCACCGCAACGACCAGATTACTTTAGCTCAAATCGAAGAACTGGCCCCCAGCCACATCATTATCTCGCCAGGGCCCTGCACACCCTTAGAAGCAGGCATCTCTAACGAGGCAGTGCAGAACTTTGGCGGGAAAATCCCTATACTGGGGGTGTGTTTGGGACATCAATGCATCGGCTACGTCTATGGGGGCAAAATTGGCAGGACACCGCCAGTCCACGGCAAGACCTCCATTATCCATCACGACGGCAAAACTATCTATCAGGGCTTACCCAATCCCTTCCCAGCAACACGTTACCATTCCTTAATTATCGAAACCGAAGGCCTTCCATCCTGTCTAGAAGTCACTGCTAAAACTCCCGAAGGGATAATAATGGGGGTGAGACACCGGGACTATGTAGTGGAGGGGGTTCAGTTTCACCCCGAATCCATCCTCACCGAAGTAGGACACGATGTTTTGACCAACTTCCTTCGTTTTACCCAGCCAGTTTGGAGCTAAAATCAAATACCAAATCCGAAAAGCTAAAGGAGCAAGACGCAAGATTTGATAAATCCTAAGCACGAAATCCTAAATCCTAAACAAATACAAAGCACTAATGACAGAAACTCAAAACTGTTTGGGCCCTTTGGATTTTGGCCATTTGATATTGTTCAGAATTTAGTGCTTAGAATTTAGGGTTTTTCTAGCATGGCAGAAATTATTTATCTTAACGGCCAACTTGTCCCTCGCTCCAAGGCTAAGCTATCTCCCTTCGACCATGGCTTCCTTTACGGATACGGGCTATTCGAGACCATGCGGGCTTACAACGGCTATATCTTTCGACTCGACTCTCACCTCACCCGCCTTCACTGCTCTGCTGAGAGCATCGGCCTGACACATAGCCTCCTGACCACAGACGAGGGTAAGCAATCCTTGAAAGCTGCTTGTGTAGCAACTATGGAGGCTAACGAGCTCAGGAATGCCCGCATAAGGCTCACTGTTTCGGCCGGTGAAGGCGACATGACGCCCGACCCCGGCACCTGCTCCAGCCCTACCATCCTGATCACTGCTCAAAACCTTGCTCCCTTAACACCCGAAAAATATGAGACGGGTTTTAAAGCAGCTGTATCTTTCCTGCGACGCAATAGCCAATCGCCTTTATCCCGATTGAAGTCCACCTGCTACATGGAAAACATCCTCGCCCGCACGGCAGCCAGAGCTGCCGGATGCGATGAAGCCATCTTCCTCAACGAACAGGGTTATCTTGCCGAAGGCAGCAGCACCAATATCTTCCTGATGAGCAATGGAGAACTCATCACACCCTGTTTTGAAAGTGGCGTCCTGCCCGGAATCACCAGGGACGCAGTCTTAAAAATAGCCCGGACTTCAAATATCAAGGCCACGGAAAGATGGGTGCAGTTAAACGAGCTAATTGAAGCTCAAGAAGCTTTTGTTACCAATTCCATACTGGAGCTTATGCCCCTGGTTTCCGTTGAGGGCAGACCCATCGGTACAGGCAAGCCCGGCAAGCTAACCGGAGATTTGTTGTTTTCTTATAGAAAACTCGTAGACGAGACGCTACGCTGAGTCGCTTCGGGTCGACGGTTGTTTATTCCAAAGGAGCTTGTCCAAAAGGGACTTCTATATTCTGCTGTCGATAGGCCAGTATCATTTCGCGTAAAGCGTCGTTGAGCATTTCGCGGCACTCTTCTAGAGTTCTTCCCTCGGTTATCACCTCCGGCCATTCCACAAGTTGTCCCATATAACCGGAGCTAATCTTCGTATATTTGGCCGTGTAATTACCCAACATATTCATTACCTCCTCACATGGTTTATTTTACGCATGTTCCCTGAACTTTGCGAAGCCCTCTGAAGTTTGCAGTCGGGTCAGTTATAATAAGTTGTAAGGGAAGCCATGAATTTAAATGAAATAGACGAGCTCCTTTTCGGAACAGGCGGTGTACCTGTCAGTGCTAAACTCCATTCCACTGAGGCGGGTATTGAGCGTATTGCCGAGCTCGGCCTGGGCTGCATGGAGGTGGAATTTGTCCAGGGGGTAAAGATGAGCCCTCAGGTTGCTGTCTCGGTGGGAGAATTAGCAGCCAGGAAGAACATTGTGCTCACCGCCCACGGACCTTACTTCGTAAACCTGAATGCCGTCGAGCCGCAAAAAGTGCACATGAGCAAAGAAAGGATACTGCAAACTGCTCGCATTGCTGCTCTTTTCGGCGCCAGAAGCATCACCTTCCATGCCGCCTTTTATCTCAAAAACACCCCCGCAGAGACCTACGCCGTGGTCAAGAAGCATCTGCAGGAGGTGGTGAACATTTTACAGAAAGAGGGAAACAAGGTGACGATTTCCCCTGAAGTTACCGGCAAGCCCTCCCAATTCGGCACCCTGGAGGAACTACTCCGGCTCAGCAGCGAGATAGAAGGAGTTGCCCCCTGCATTGATTTTTCTCACTGGCATGCCCGGACGGGAAAGGCTAACTCCTATCAAGAGTTTCTCGCTATGTTAGACCAGGTTGAAAAGAAACTGGGCAGGCGTGGCTTGGATAACATGCATATCCACCTCTCCGGGATTGCCTACGGCAACAAGGGCGAGATCAAGCACTTGATGCTCCCGGACTCAGACCTTCAGTATGCCCACCTACTCAAAGCCCTGAAGGAACGGAAGGCAAAGGGAGTAGTCGTTTGCGAGAGCGACCCATACTTGGAGCAAGACGCCCTGCTCCTCCAGCAAACCTACCGGGCTCTCCCCTAACTAGCACCCCACAAAAATTTCGCTTCGCTCTTCTATATAGCCACAAAAGAGATTGTTGCAATTAACTTTAACTATAATCAGGGAGCTTTGACCTGGTACTTGGCTTTGCCTTCTTCGTAGAGGTTGCCGCCGTAAATGTCGTTTATGACCGTGACGGGGAAGTCTGCTACCTCCAGACGACGAAGAGCTTCAGCACCAAGTTCTTCGTAGGCTACCACCTCTGCCTTCTTGATACTCTTGGAAATTACGGCGCCGGCACCCCCTATTGCCCCCAGATAAACTGCCTTGTGCTTGACCATGGCATCTTTCACTGCTTGAGACCGCAAGCCTTTGCCTATCATCCCTTTCAGCCCTTGGGCAATCAAGCGGGGGGCATAAGCATCCATCCTCCCACTGGTGGTGGGACCAGCCGAGCCGATTACCCTCCCTGACCGGGCCGGGCTGGGCCCCATGTAGTATACGGTTGCCCCCTTGATATCGAAAGGCAGAGTCTTCCCCTGGTCGAGAGCCTCGACCATCCTCTTGTGAGCGGCATCGCGGGCAACGTAGATGACACCGGTGAGCAGTAGATTGTCCCCGGCTTTGAGGTCTTTCAAGACTTCGTCGTTTAACGGAAGCGTAACTTTTTTAGACATAGCTCTCAACTTATATTTACCACTATTCTTTACTTCAAGCCCGATTTTTACCTCATAGTCCCCAGGTAGCTTACAGTGAGCTGCTTTTCCTTTACTTCGGGCGTGGTATAGTCGGGAAGGAGCATCGGGGCTACTCTATCGGTTACAATCCCGGCCTCTTTGAGCTCCTTATGATAGCTCTTTACGTGCTTCAGGGTCAGCTCTCCTCCTTTTGCTTTCTCCCTGGCGAATATGGCAGCATTTCTACCGGCAATTCTGCCAAACACTACAATATCCATAAGCGAGTTGCCCATCAGTCTGTTTTCTCCATGCAGCCCCCCGGTCACTTCCCCGGCAACATAAAGCCCGGGCAAGACAGTCTCGCATTCGGCATTATCCTTAAGCCCGCCATTCTGATAATGGAGCGTGGGATAGACCAGCATAGGTGCTTTCGAGATATCAATTCCTAAGCGGTCGTAGACCTTCCACTTCCCCACAAAAGCAGTTCGCACCCTCCCCTCACCGTGGAGGATATCAAGCATGGGGGAATCGAGCCAGACCCCTACCTTTCCAGTAGGAGTGGGAACACCATTACCATCCAGGCATTCCTTGATAAACCGGGCTGATTCAACATCTCTGGGCTCACGCTCATTGACAAATTTCTCACCGTTGACATTCAAGACGTCCGATCCCTCCGACCGGAACCTCTCGGTAATGAGCCACCCCTCTATTTGCTCCGGGAAAACAACGCCCGTGGGGTGATATTGAACGGTGTGCAGGAAAGATAGAGGCACGCCTGCCCTGTAGCCCAAAACAATACCGTCGGCAGTGGCGCCGTAATGATTGGTGGTTATGAAACCCTGAATGTGGAGCCGGCCGGCACCACCTGTGGCCAGAATTACCGCCTTCGCTCTGGCAACAAGATACTCCTCGGTCTCCATGTTATAGAGCACTGCCCCAGCACACTGCCCGTGCTCATTGAGGATAAGCTCCACTGCAGGAGAGAATTCCAGGACTTTGATATTCTTTCTGTTGCGGGCTTCATCACGCACGGTACGCATGATTTCCATGCCGCTGAGGTCGGCACAGTAGTGCATCCTCTTCCGGCAGGTCCCCCCACCATGCATCGCCTCCAGCCTGCCATCGGGAAACTTGGAGAACATGACCCCCAGGCTTTCCAGCCACTGGAGAGCATCGGGAGCCTGCTTCACAAAGGCGGCCACAATATCCGGGTCGTTCTTGAAATGCCCTCCCCCCATTACGTCCAGATAGTGATAGTACGGAGAGTCCTTCTCTCTTTTTACGGCAGCCTGAATCCCACCTTCAGCCATCATAGTATTAGCATCGCCATGCCGAAGCTTGGTCGCTATAAGGACCTGGGCACCATTTTCCTCGGCAATAAGGGCAGCTATGGTGGCAGCCCCACCGCCGCCGATAACCAGGACATCGGTCTCGTAATCAACATTCGATAGATCTACTTTGTCAGGGTCAACCCGGCTTTTGGCTTCCAACAGGTCAACAAACTCGTGAGCTATTCTGTAGCCCTTGCTCGGGCCAACCTTTATCTCTCTCCTGCCCTCTTCCTTGTAGTCAGGGTGATACTTCAACATGTCCTGTCTTTCCTGCAAGGACATGAAGGGAAACTCTTCCTCTTTTTTCCTTTTCTCTACGCGGGCAGGTCTGGTCTGTTCTACCTTCTTGATATAGGGCTCGAAGAAGTCGGGATATCCTAAGTAACTCATCTTGCCTCCTACAGGTATCTTGTATCCTTCGGTTTCCAATCCTCCCCGGCCGTCATCGGCTCCACCTCCCGTTCCTGGTACAGCTTCTTCAGCTCATCCTCCTTGGCCCGCTTCAACTCGTCCAGAAACCGGTCATACTTTCCTTCGTTGACTGCTTTCACCATCTCGGCTAAATGTTCGGCCCGGGGGACAATTCTGGCTCCATAGATTCTGCGCGCCAGCTGGAACATATGATACTGGGCTAACTCTCCAAAGCAGCGACTGGTGCACAAGCCGCATTGAATGCAATCGAAGCTGAGTTGAGCAGCCCCGGCAATATTTCCCTGCTTCAAAGCCGAGATAGCGTCCATGACCTCTATTCCCTGCGGGCAAGCCTTCGTGCAAGAATTGCAGGCCACGCAGCGAAACATCTCGGGATATAACTTAAAGACCTCTTCAGGGGCAGCGGTCAGTCCGGCAAAGTCATACAGGGCTCGATTGGCAGGGAAAAAGGGAATCTGGGCTATGTACATATCCGGCTCGACTGTCTTCTGGCAGGCGAGCGCCACCTGTAATTTATAGTCGCCGGGCTTGCGATAGACCGTACCGCAAGCGCCGCAGGTGCCCCCCCGACATCCACAACCCCGAATGAGTATGTAGCCGGCATATTCCATGGCTTTCATAATGGTAAGCCCTTCGGGGACTTCATAGCGCTTGCCCATGATATATATCGGGGTCAGCTTGGCCGCTATTTGTCTTTTCTCCTTGACCGCTGTTTTCGCTGGATTTTTACTTTTCTTTTTGGTGCTCATTGTTAACCCCCAATCGGTTGAACGCTTCTACTTTGAGAAAGCAGGTTCTTCTCCTTCAGAAGCGATTCCGGGCTGCCGTGATTCAGCTCGAAGTGACATACCTGAGGACCGAGCCCCAGGGCAAGAGCCAGAAGCTGTGTGAAATACAATAGCGGCATTTCCCTGAATCCGCTCTGTTTCTTAGCCAACTCTTTCTGCCCCTGGCCCAGATTATAATCACATAAAGGGCAGGTGAGGACCATGGCTTCTGCCCCATGACTCAATGCCGAGTTTAAGATAGGCCGCGCATATTCAGCAATATCATCTGGACTGCTTATTACTTGATAAGACCCACAGCATCTCGTGGATTCAGGAAAATCAACGGGACTGGCCCCCAGAGCTTTAAGGAACTCCCGCAAGATGGTAGGGTCCTCTACATCGTCTATAGCTACCTCCCGGGGGCGAAGCAGGGTGCACCCATAATATGGAGCTGCTTTCAATTCCCGGAGAGGGAGCTTTACCTTTTGCGAAAGAGCCTCCCATCCTATGTCGTCTCTCAATACCTCTAAAAGATGAACCACCTTTACTTCCCCGCTATAATCTATCCCTTCATCTATGAAGTCATTAAGGGTATCCCTCTTTTCCACATCTTCCTTCATCAAAAGATTGGCTCTCTTTAAAGTATTGAGACAAAACGCGCATAAAGTAACTAACTCAGTCTTTCCCTGTTTTTTAACGCGGATTAGGTTGCGGACAGGTGCTACCCGATGGATTAAGTCGTCGTCAGCCAGAGAATAAACTGCGCCGCAGCAGTTCCACCTGGGGACCTCATCCAGCTTGAACCCCAGAGCTTCCATGGAAGCCACAGCCGGCTTCTCCAGATTCCTG
Organism: uncultured Chloroflexota bacterium; assembly: GCA_903884455.1. GTDB lineage: Bacteria > Chloroflexota > Dehalococcoidia > GIF9 > AB-539-J10 > RBG-13-51-36. The sequence goes on from CAISEW010000034.1 coordinate 49,565, forward strand.
GCCCTGGTTTTCAATGTACATCCGGGATAATAAGCTAAGCTCATCTTCTATCTCTCTAGCCGGTAAACTTCCTCAAGCCACTGACCATAGCTATTTGAGGAAGCTCGCAGCGTTGTTTCGGTGAAATATCCTCGGGGCGTATGTGGTCAATATTCTTCCTTAAGGTGAGCAGCCTGATCGCCTCCATCACCTTGGAGAGGTCAAATCCTCTGGGACAATTGACAGCGCAGGCAAGACAGGAGGCACAAGTCCAGACAGTCTTGGAACCGGCAATTTCCTCGTCCAGCCCTAATCGTGCCAGCTCGATAATCCGGCGAGGGGAAATGTCCATATTGGAAGCCGCGGGACAGTTTCCCGAACACATGCCACACTGGTAACATAACTGAAGGTTCTGTCCACTGAGCTCCTTGACTTTCCTTACAAACTCGCGGCGTGACCTTTTGGGTGAAATGGTTACATACATTCTCTTATCACTCTTTCAATTGCCTCACAAAATTGCTTCTTCATGGCGAGAACACCAGCACTGCATGTTGACGGCAACAGGCATGCTGGCGATATGGCAAGGGAATGTTTCCACATGAACTGCCAAGGCGGTAACTGTGCCGCCATACCCCATAGCACCGATGCCTAGATTATTAACTTTCTCCAGAATTTCCTTCTCCAAATTGGCAACTTCGGGGTCAGGACTGGGTTCGCCGACTTTGCGTAACAGCGCCTTCTTGGCTATAAACATGGTCTTGTCCGTCGTCCCGCCTATGCCGACGCCGATAATAACCGGCGGACAGGGATTGCTGCCGACCTCGCTAACGAGGTTGACGACAAAATCTATCACGCCCTGACGTCCCTGAGACGGAGATAGAGCAGTCAGACGAGAACAATTTTCTGAGCCACCTCCCTTGGGCAGGACACTGATTTTCAGCCTGTCTCCAGGGACTATATCGGTATGAATCATAGCCGGTGTGTTATCTTTGGTGTTTACCCTGGCAAAACAGGGCCCGTTTACTATGGACTTACGTAAATAACCCTTATCGTACCCCTGGCGCACTCCTTCGTTGACTGCGGTGTAAAGGTCACCTCCGGTTATGTGTACCTCCTGGCCCAGCTCCAGCATGACTACGGCGGCACCGGTGTCCTGACAAAGAGGAATTTGTTCCTTGCCGGCGATGTTTGCATTCTCCAGGATTCTATCCAGTACATCACGACAAACAGGAGATTTCTCTTTTTCTTTTGCTTGCTTCAATGCAATTACTACATCCGGTGGCAAATAATGGCAGGAATGCTCAAATAAACGGGCTACGGTGTTTGTTATATCACTGGCTTTGATTTCCCTCATCTTTCTGTGCCGGCTTATCCTGGCTTCTTGATACTAGCTGCGTTGGACGCTAACGTCTTTATCCCATTACCTTGGGCATAGTGAAGCTAGCATCCTTCAGGAACAGGACTTTTGCCTTTTCTCCCTTCTTTTCAATTGGCTTTTTCAGGGTCTCGTGAATCTCGCGAAAAGGAGAGGACTATCGGGAATCTTTACATTAACTTTATCATCTCCGGCGAAAAAATTGAAGGTTCTAACTCTTGCTCTTTTACGGAGATTGTTTTTTCTCTAATTTCCCTTCAGCTTGCCAGCTTTAACCTGAGCGATGAGTTCATCCTCTTTTTTCACTTCCTCAAGAGTCTTAGGAGCATAAGGTGGCTTCCAATCGTCCGGGATGGTCTTATCTATACCATACTTATGTTTCAGGAAGCGTGCACCAGTGGTAGGGTAAAGGGCATAAATAAGGACATCTTGAATATTCTTAGCAAATTCTTTCGATTCTTCCTTAGCTTTTTCTAATTCCGGAGCGAGCAGGTCTGCCGGACGACAGGTGATAGGCTCCTTGTCTTTGAGAATAGCCTTCTGGATGTCGGGATCGATTTGAGCTGGTGGCTTGCCATAACCCCCGGATATATACTCCCTTGCCTCCTTGGAGACAAGCTTATAGCGCCCGATCAGGACATTCTGTACTGCCTGGGCGCCAACGATCTGGCTCGTAGGTGTAACTAAAGGTGGATAACCAAGTTCCGCCCTGACTCTAGCGGTTTCCTGCCGCACCTCAGCCAGCCTGTCCAGAGCATTCATTTGTTTTAGCTGCGCTACCAGGTTCGTGGTCATGCCACCAGGAATTTGATGTACCAGGGCTCCGGTGTCTATGACCGACATTGCCAATGTATCCAGAAAATCTCTGTATTTAGGCGCGATCTGCTCTAGCATCTGCCCACACTTGAATAGCTGCTCAACGTCGAGTCCGGTATCTCTGTTTGTGCCATACAGAGCAACCACCAGGGGCTCGATAGCTGGATGTGAGGAGCGCAAAGCAAAGGGGGACAGAGCGGTATCAATGATGTCAACCCCGGCCTCGATGGCTTTCAGCAGAGACATGGACCCCTGCCCGCTGGTGTAATGCGTATGGAGATCGACGGGTACTTCCAAGTTTTCCTTAAGGGCTTTGATTAGCTCATAGGCATCATTAGGGGAGATAAGTCCGGCCTGGTCTTTGATACATATGGAATCAGCACCCATGTCCTGGAGGATGAGAGCTTTTTTAACAAAGTATTCCAGATTGTAGATTGGCCCGCCCATCCTGGGCTGAGTGAGTGAATAACATATCGCTCCCTGATAATGCTTGCCACATTTTTTGATTGCCCTGGCGGCACGCTCATGATTGCGCTCGTCATTCACAGCATCGAAAACACGAAAAATATCAATGCCCACTTCAGCAGCTTGCTCCACAAAGGCATCCACCAAATCGTCAGGATAGTTTCGGTAACCGACTAGATTCTGTCCCCGCAGAAGCATCTGAAGTTGAGTATCGGGCATGAGTTTCTTCAACTTGCGAGGCCTGTCCCAGGGGTCCTCACCCAAAAAGCGATGGGCTACGTCAAATGTTGCCCCGCCCCAGACCTCCATGGAGTAGAAGCCACATTTATTCATTTCAGGGGCCATCCACTCCATATCCTCAGTTCGCATCCTTGTCGCCAATGTGGATTGATGCCCATCACGAAAGGTGGTGTCACAAATTTTGACCGGGGTTTTAGCTTTCGGCCTCGTTTTTACTTTATCAGCGGTCAAATCTTTGGCTAAGATGGAACTTTTTCTTAGTGCATTCACGAATTATCTCCTTTCCGCCATTACGAGCTTTTTGGTGCTCGAAATTCCGAGTGTAGCCAGAAATTCAGACATTCCGCTAGCCTCTTCATTTCATTTAGAGCTTGGGTTCGGGATAGCAGGCAGCAGTAATGGCAGCTATTGCTCCTTTATTAAAGCTCTTTACACGGGAATATTCCCATGCTTCTTGGGAGGTCTCGTTTCTCGTTTAGTAGAAAGAATTTCCAAAGCCTTGATTATCTTGGGACGGCTCTCTCGGGGTGGGATAATTTCGTCAACATATCCCCGCGAGGCGGCAATATAAGGATTATACAGTAGGTCACGATATTCCCGAATCTTTTCTTGCTCCTTGGCTTCAGGGTCCGGCGCAGCATCTATTTCCTTGCGAAAGATAATCGGTGTAGCGCCTTCAGCCCCCATAACTGCAATCTCCGCTGTGGGCCAGGCGAAAACAAAATCAGCGCCCAGATCTCTACTACACATGGCAAGATATGAACCCCCGTAGTCTTTGCGAGTGACCAGAGTAACTTTAGGAACCGTGGCCTCGGAGTAAGCCCACAAAACCTTCGCTCCGTGTCTTATTATTCCCAGCCATTCCTGGTCTTTCCCTGGCAAGTAACCCGGGACATCGGCAATGGTAAGCAAGGGAATATTAAAGGCATCGCAGAACCTGATAAATCGGGTGATTTTATCCGCGGCATTGACGTCAAGACACCCAGCAAGGTGCATCGGTTGATTAGCGATAACGCCCACTGGTCTACCATTAAGGCGGGCAAAGCAAATAATAGCGTTCTGAGCATAATGATAATGGGGCTCAAGTATTTCGCCGTTATCCACAATGGATTGGATAACATCCCTCATGTTATAGACCTTGCTGGGCTCGTCTGGGATTACGGTGTCAAGGGCAGGGTCAACACGGTCTGGGTCATCGGTAGGCTTAATTAAAGGGGGGCCCTCCTTATTACCTGAGGGAAGGTAACTCAGAAGTTTTTTAATGAGTTCGATAGCCTGGGCATCGCTAGCGCAGGCAAAATGGCATACACCACTTTTAGTGGCATGAGGCATGGCGCCGCCCAACTCTTCGGAAGTGATCTCCTCTCCAGTAATCTGTTTGATAACTGCCGGGCCGGTGATGTGCATGTAGCTTGTCCCTTTGGTCATGAACACCCAATCTGTCATGGCGGGTGAGTAGACTGCCCCTCCGGCGGTAGGCCCCATGATTGCTGAGAGCTGGGGAATAACCCCTGAGGCTGCAGAATTCCGGAAAAATATCTGCCCATAGCCTGAAAGGGCATCAACACCTTCCTGAATTCGAGCTCCTCCAGAGTCATTAAAACCTACTATGGGAACACCACACTTCATAGCTAAATCCATTACCTTGCATATTTTTTTAGCATGCATCTCACCTAGTGTCCCTCCCATGGAGGTAAAGTCCTGGGAAAAAGCACATACAGGGCGACCATTTACCGTACCATATCCAGTAACGACTCCCTCCGCGGGAACAACAACCTTATCCATGCCAAAGAACGTGGCTCGATGCTGAACAAACAAATCAAGCTCGTGAAAGCTGCCCGGGTCAAAAAGCAAGTCGAGCCTTTCACGAGCAGTTAATTTCCCCGATTTGTGCTGCTTTTCTACCCGCTCCGGGCCTCCCAGGGCTTTTAGCTTTCTCTCTCTGTCCTTCAGGTCCTTCAACCGGTCGGCAACTCTGCCCATATGAATTCCTCCTCACGAATCAAATTCTTTGCGAAGAAAGTTATTTTAAACGGAATTCGTAACTAAGGCAAATTCTTAAGCTCACGGAGTTACCACTAAAATTTGCTAATCTATGGCACCTCCATTCAAGGGGTTTTCTAGTATAATCACGTCAAACATGTTTGAGGCACTACTGGCTCTTTCCATGTTTCCTGGGGTAAAAAGCTTGTGACAACCTGATTCAGAATGATATTATGGAGGGAAATTTGAAACCACAGCTAATTGCTATAGACGGTCCTGTGGCAGTCGGCAAGAGTAGCGTAGGCTCACTGCTAGCAAAAAGATTGGGCTATATTTTCTTCGATACCGGCATGATTTACCGGGCATTCACCTGGAAGGTTCTCAAATCAGGTATTTCACCAGAGGATAAACAAAAGCTTTGTAAGCTAGCCAATACCACTAAATTCGATTTCGTCCCCTCGAAAGAAGGGGCTCTCTCACTCTTTATTGATGGCGAAGATATCTCATCCAAGTTACTCTACCCTGAAATAGAGGAACTAGTTCCCCTGATAGCAAAAGAGGGGGGGGTACGCCAAGCAATGGTATCGGAACAGCGTAAGTTAGCCGAGCGAGGAAAGGTAGTGATGGCAGGCAGAGACATTGGCACGGTAGTCTTACCCTGGGCGGAATTAAAGATTTTTCTCACCGCCTCCACCGAAGAGAGAG
>CAISEW010000035.1 GCA_903884455.1 uncultured Chloroflexota bacterium
CAAGATTTTGTGCCCCTACAGCCGAGGTCGGAGCAGGTGCTCCGACCTACCCGTGCTTTACGAAAGGGGAATTGGGCGAGGACACCTCGCCCCTACAGAATATGGACACGCCTTTGACTCGAGAAAATGCAAGGGCGCACAGCAGTGCGCCCCTACACAGGTTGGAGTCCGCCTCTGGCGGACGACCGAAGAATCTCTAATAGTAGCGCAGGGCTAAGTACTGAGATTCTTCGCTAAAGCTCAGAATGACATTTAGACCTAAGTGTCTTATTTTCAAAGCAATGACAGGGATGGGGCGGGTTCAAAACCCGCCCCTACGTTTTGGGGCACAAAGTTTTGTGTCCGACTCAGTCGGCTCGGAGCCATGATGGACTTGATTGCCTGCTTTTACTCATTATAATGAGCATATACTCAATATTTGGAGCAAGGCTGAAGAAAACCGAAGTGTCTAATACTTGACCTTGTTACCCAAAATGGGTAAGATAATACCCGAAATGGGTAAATACTATGAATGATACATTATTATGCGGCGGTCTTTTCGGCAAGACCCGGCAGGCGGTGCTGGCGCTCCTCTACGGGCAGGCGGACAGCTCTTTTTATACGAAACAGATACTGGATGCGGTGAAGATCGGCCGGGGAACGGTACAGCGAGAGCTGAAAAACCTGACAGATGCCGGCATCATCACCCGCGAAGTGCAGGGAAGACAGGTTTACTACCGGGCTAATAAGAAATGTCCCCTCTTCAACGAACTTAAAAGTATCGTGAGAAAAACATTCGGCATTGCTGATGTCATCAGGCAGTCGCTGGAGCCCATAGCGGATAAAATACAGGTCGCTTTCATATTCGGCTCAATCGCCAGCGGGACGGAACAAAGAACAAGCGATATAGATGTCATGGTAATAGGCGAGACAACCTTTGATGAGGTGGTGTCTGCTATTTCTCAAGCAGAGGAGACTATACAGAGGGAGATAAACTCTGTGGTCTACCCCGTGGCTGAATTCAGAAAAAAAATACGGAGCAATCACCATTTCCTTAAGACGGTTCTCGAAGGCGAAACGATTTTTTTAATTGGAGACGATGGTGAGCTTGCAAGACTGGTTAAATGAAAGGCGTTTAAAGACTCATAAAACCAGCAAGAAAGAGATTAACCAGCTTCTAGCTGTATTCGAACGCGATGTGGCGGATGCTCAGGCAGAAACGCTCAGCGCCGACAGGCGATTTAGCACTGCATACAACGCCGCTCTCATGGTATCTATAGCAGCTTTAGCTGCCAGCGGCTACCGAGCATCCAGTGAAGGCCACCACTACTGGACAATTCAATCTCTGGCGTTTACTCTGCAACTGGATGCTAAGACCATTAGAAAATTCAATAAATTCCGCCAGAAACGTAATATCAGCGATTATGAGAGGATTGGCATGGTTTCCGAACAGGAAGTAGGAGAGATGATCACTCTGGCCCAAGAGCTTCATACTATGGTGGTAGAGTGGCTGAAAAAGAACTATCCGGAGCTGATTCAGGAGTGACCGATGCCCTCGCACGACATCAGATGAGAATGAGAAGGCACGTAGCGGCATAGCTATTGGTAGGTCTTTTGTGGAGAAGCCGTTAGGCTTTGGCTTTGGAGTAGGGGATGACGCGGATGCCCCAGTTGGGCTCGACATCGAAGGATACGATGTCGCCTGTGGTCAGCTTAGCGCCATTTGCGCATTCTGGGGGGCGGTAATCCCCCTTGCCCCCTCCCTGAACGAGTCAGGGACAAGTTTAGGAAAGG
>CAISEW010000036.1 GCA_903884455.1 uncultured Chloroflexota bacterium
AGCAATCTAGCGGTACGTTGTGAAAAGAACTGTGAGATTGCTTCGCTTCGGCTCGCAATGACACCAAAAATCATCTGGGGATGTCCTAGTGCTCGACAATCTACTTTAGTTACGAATGGGGACATACTTCTGCCATTCGGGGTGTTCGTCAAAGCGATGGTACACTATGTGGTAGCCAACTATGGGTGGCGCAGATGGTTGGTGGCGGAGATCCATGCCTGCCACTTTGGGGGAACGCCCTGCCTTGCGCTGATTGCAGGCCCGGCAGGCGCTTACCACGTTATCCCAGGTATGTTTGCCTCCCAGGCGGCGCGGGACAACGTGGTCTATGGTGAGGTCTCTGGTCTGCTTGCCGCAATACTGGCAAGTGTAGTTATCTCGAAGAAACACCTCACGCCGGCTCAGCTTCCGCTGTACGCGGGGCCGTTTAATCAGGTAAACCAGTCGGATCACTGAGGGCAAAGGGATGGTCATAGAGGCGCTGCTGATTGAACCCGAGTTTTTCTCCAGCATCTCTGCCTTGCCCCGCCAGAGCAAGACCACCGCCCGCCGTGCCCGGCAGACATCGAGCGGCTCGTAATTCTGATTCAGAACCAGGACCGGGGAATTGATCACAATAATCTCCGTACAAGGGAAATGATAGCAGGGAATCAGGAAGGTTGCAACTCCGAAGCTAGGCCGTAGTTTCGACAAAGCGAAGAAAATGTTTGTCAAGACTCACGACGATACAATTGATGAAAGAGGGCACCACGAAGCGCTACAGGGTAAGGTTGGGATACAGTAGGCACTACTACTTGGTCTTTGGCAATTCCTGTGGAGACTTGAAGTTGAGATGGTACGCAGGAAAACTGTCAGCGGTGACGATAACCGTTTGATTTCCTTTTCCATCAGGTCGAACAAAAAGCCTCCCATCGTTCTCGAGCAAGAGATAAAGCGTGCCTTTAGTTTGAAAAAATCCTTGGTCTGTTCTTTCCCAGTCAAACTCTTGGATAACTGGCTGGTCGCTAGTAAATACAATAGTGGGGAACACTTTCTCTATTTGGCTTGCTGACGTGTCAGAAGCACCCATATAGCTTCCCTAACCAGCCACTCCAACATACGGCATCATGAAAACCAGTACAGCCAAGATACCTAGAACCAAAGTACGCAGCAAGCTTGAGCGCTTCAAGAAGGATACTGTGATGGTGTCGCGGAGGAACACTGTTCCCAAAAGACCAATCAATAGAAAAATTAGCCATTCCCCGATAGCACTGTTGTAATCGGTAGTTTGCTGAGATAGTTCATGCATTGCCAGACGCAGTACTGTATAGGCATTGGCCCCAAGGGCAAATACCATAACCCAAAAAAGCCATTTGTCTGTACTAAAGAAGAACAGTATTTGCTTTAATACTGGCTCTTTCGATTCCTGAGTAGCTTGGTCGGCGGTATAGTCGTAGAACACATAACGACCTATGTGGTAAGCTAGCACGACGTAAAAGAAGGCGAACACTAATGTGACCCAGTTTGCACCGAAATATAGATAGTCTGCGGTCTGAAATCTCAAGAAGCTAGGTTGAACCCCTGCAGCAGAGTAATACGATTTAATGTATTGACGACCCATCAGATATAGAAGAGCAACAAGAACAGTCGGCGCAGAAATAAGTGCCCATACAATTCTTGTGCGGTTTTCCTGTTTACTTATTGGTGTTGTCATTCAATTCCATTCTGACCGCAATGATGAAGGAGTTGTACCCGCAAAGGGAATAAACTGATTCAAGGATAAGAGCGCATACGCCCCAATGTGGTTGCCTGTATTCAAACTACCCACTATCTAAGGCGCATGTAGCCGCTGGTTTTGTAAAGGCTCACGATTATACATTTGACAGAAATCACTTAAAAAAGGGTCGAGATACAGCTATTAGTATAGTAATAACCAAAGCTGCTATAATAGCGTTTACCCCTATCTTGATAGCCGCGTCAATGTTCACAAGACCAACAATCGTTATTACTATCACGAAAAATATTAGTATGCCCGATATCACCTTGTTCAACATTCTTTATCCCCTACTTTATAGCCCGTTACATTGGGAGTATTATAATATCATGCACGACATAGGTCAACGTATGCCCAAATTGCGTCCGCGTGGAAACGGTGAGTATATATTGCTGGTTGGCGACCACTTTTAAAAAATGACCCTGGCACTTTCCCGTGTTCGCACTATAGTCATTAAGCATAGGGAAGCGAAGGTATTTTCTAATGTGAAAACTCGCTCTATGCAATCCTTAATCGTTGAGGGCATTCAGAAAGGTCTCTGTAATACCCCTTGCCCCCTTTCCTAAAGGGGGGATAAAGGAATTGCGCTTCTTCCTCTTTTATAAAGGGGGATTATTGTCGCTCGCTGTGGATGTTATCATCCCCCAAGAGCAGAAACGAGGTAATATTCCCGTTCGTGGTGAGCTTGTCGAACCATGAACGGGCCGTTCACCCTTCGACAGGCTCAGGGCGAACGG
>CAISEW010000037.1 GCA_903884455.1 uncultured Chloroflexota bacterium
ATCTATATGAATTGTATTTCTTGACTTAATTGTACATCCTTTGTTGGAGTTGTCAAGAGGTTTTAGCCTTTGATGAAAAAATTTTGTAAAAATATTTTTTGGAGAATGGTGGAGATTGATTTTGGAAAGGGGGCGTAATTATGCCGGGATGGAAGTTTGTTACAAATTATGCTCTGGTGCTTTGCCGGATTGCTCAGCAACCACGGATTACCATTAGGGAGCTCTCTCTGACGATAGGCATTACCGAGAAGGCAATACACAGAATAATCACCGACCTTGAAACTGACGGCTACGTTACCAAGATAAGAGAAGGCAGACGTCTGAGGTATCGGATCAATCCTGATTTGTGCCTCCGCGATGAGATGCTGCAGGACAAAGCTGTCGGTGACCTTCTGGAGATGCTCGGCTGGAAAAGACGGCGTAAGCCAACACAGAGGAGGGAACTGGTTGCTGTGGGCGAGAAAGCAGAACCCTAACGAAGCTGTACTGATTAGCCAGTCTGTCATCACCGATTGTATAGCGGGCACTGTAGAAAGCCCTCACCGCACCTTCCCCCTGGCGAGCGAAGCGAATATGCCGCCGAAGCAGAGAACAGCGAAAATGATGAACGATGTTTTCATGCTTTCTTGGAAAAGAGGATAGTATTCGGGTGTAATTTGAACTCTCCCCATGTAGAGGGCAAACATCAGCATGGCGACTCCCATGCTGAAGACCATGCCAACCTGCCGCATCGTTGCCAGCGTCGCCGAGGCTACCCCGTAAGCCGTCTTTGGCGCAGAACTCATAACCGCGTTGGTATTTGGAGACGAGAAAAGAGCAAAGCCCAAACCCATCAGAATCAAATTGCTTATAATGAACGCCAAGGGGGTTTCTTTATTTAGAAAAATGAAGATGATGAGCCCGACAGTGGTCAATGCCATTCCTGTTGAGGCAATTAACCTTGGTTCAATCCTATCTGAAAGTCTGCCGGCAAGCGGTGAAAAAATAGCCTGCATAGCGGGCATGGCGACCAGAATCAAGCCGGCACTTTGAGGGTTGAATCCCTTCAGATACTGCAAATAAAGGCTTATGAGTAAAGACACAGCCCATGTGGCACTGTAGTTGATCAACGCTGCCAGGTTGGAAAAGGTGAAAGCTCTGCTGTTTCTGAAGAGGCTTATATCCAGGACCGGGCTTCTTGTTCTCAATTCCCATCTGGTGAATGCTGAAAGTCCTATGATACCTCCCACAATCAACCACACTCCGGACATCGCCGGCAGGAGGGTAAAACCGTATACCAGCGCTACAAGCGCAAGGCTATAGATGACGGAGCCAGCAAAATCAAATCTCTCGCCCTTTGCCCCGGTCCACTCACCTTTTAGCTTCCATAAAACGACGCCGATAACTGCTAATCCCAGGAACGCACTCGGGAAAAAGATGTTCCTCCAACCAAAATGTTGCGTGAGAATCCCACCCAAAACCGGGCCTAGGGAAAGGCCAATGTATGCTGCCGCGACATTTATTCCCAGGACTTTCCCCCTCTCATTGGCGGGAAATACCGTAATAAGCAATGCTACTGCGGTTCCGGCAAGCATGGCACCGCCAATTCCCTGAAAAACCCGGCAAGAAATAAGCATGTTGGCAGAGCTTGCCATCCCCGCAAAAAGAGACGAGAGTGTATAGATAACCATGCCACAGGTGAAAATCTTCTTCCTGCCGTATATGTCTGCTATTCTGCCGAAGGGAACAAGAAAGGTTGCCGAAGATAGGAGGTAGGCGGTAGCAATCCAGCCTAACATTACTGCATCCAGTGATAGCTCTTTCCCGATTGAAGGGAGGGCAATATTCACAGCGGAGCCCGTAAAGGGGAAAATAAACGAGGCTATCGTGGCGACAATAAGTACCACTCCTTTGCTGGTACCCTTGCCCGCAGGGTCATTCATAATCAGCCAGTTTAACTTATTTACTGAGAATTCTTCTAGTCCTGGTTGGCATTCTTTAAGCAATTTTTTTGCTTCTAAAATCTCATCCCTCTCCCCTTATGAAGGGGAGAAGAGTAAAGGGTGAGGGGCTGGTAAACAACTCACTAGGTAACAGTTGCCTTAGTCGAAATATCGTTGTAAACTTCTGGTTCTCTGTAGTTTTATATCAGGGGATGCCGGAGAGAGAAAAAATGTTTTCGACCAAAGCCAGGGCTACCAAGCTACTGATCGGTGTAGTCGTCGGTTTAATAATATTTAAGGTGGTCGTCGGCTGGCTGACCGGCAGTATCAGCATACTGGCCCAGGCAGCCGACAGCTTATTAGATTTATTTGCCGGAATAATTACCTTCTCGGCTATTCGCTTTGCGGCTAAGCCAGCTGACACAGAACATCAATATGGTCATGGTAAGGTGGAAGATATCGCCGGCGCTTCACAGGGAATTCTCATCTTCATTGCTGGCGGACTGATAATCTATTCATCCATACACCGGATAATAGAAATAGAACGCTACAGCATCCAACTAGCCGACGCCGGAATAGGGGTGATGGCAGTTTCCATAGTGGTCAGCATCTTCTTATCTCGCCATCTATTAAGAGTATCCCGCACTACTGGCTCAGTAGCACTGGAAGCTAATGCACGCAATATTGCCACTGATGTCTACTCCACGTCAGCAGTATTGGTTGGACTAGCAATAGTACGAATCACCAAGCTCAATATTATTGACCCTATAATCGCTATCGGAGTTGCTATCTATATCCTAAAAGTAGCCGTTGATACAATCCGCAAGCCGATATCAGGACTGCTTGATGAAAAACTGCCACCTTCACAACAGGCAATTATCGATGCCTGCCTGGTGAAACACAGCCCCGGGGTGGTTGGTTTTCATGCCTTACGTACACGCCGAGCTGGAAGCCAATACTATATAGACCTCCATTTGGTAATGGCCAAAGACATTCACTTAGAGCAGGCTCACCAGATATGTGACCAAATTGAGATGGAGATAGTAAATAAGCTCTCTGAGGCCAGTGTAACCATTCATGCTGAGCCATGTAACGATGAATGCGAGCAGTGCTACATAATCTGCTCAAAACGACAAATCAAATAAGTTAGGCCTTTGGCGGGTTCAAATCTAAGCAGCCTCGGAAATCAATGCCCTAAGCATCCCAGTTGCTGGAGCAGCCATTCGCCGCCATAGACTATGGCGAAGCCAGTAGCCAGGCAAATCAAGACTATGATTGGACCTCTGAGAAGGAATTTATTTATCATAACAACCACCAGGCTTTAGCTTGACTGTTTGGGGTCTTTCGTGGTCTTGGTTCTTTTAGATACAGCGTCCTTATATACCCTTGCCAGGCTCTTGCCATGCTGGGGAATCCTGGCCTTTTCCTTTGCTCGCCGCCTTTCTCGTCGTTCTTGTTTGGTTTTCCTGGCAAGCTGGTTCTGGTCTGAAAGTCGCTCGTTTACCACTTAATTTCGTATGAGCCAAGGATAAAATCGAGGTCTCCTTGAAAAGCGGAGAGTTTTTCCTGGGGGAAGAGGGTTTCATCTATGTCAAGGAGCATTTTTGTTTCGTCCTGTGGTGAACCTAGAATATGTACGATGCCGCATTCTTTCTGGTCTTTCTCTTGCTCGGCCGGTGTTTTTAATGCCAACGTGGTACGCGATTGAGTGTCGCCGCTGGGAAGACCATATGTTTGCGACTCAGTCTCAACAGCTATAATCCCTTGTTTATGCAACAAGCCCTGTACCTCAGCGCAGAGCATCCCAGGACTTAAGCCCCTATAAGTCTTTTTAATCTGGATTGTCATTTTGTTCTCCTGCCGAATATTATAGCACTTCCCCTTCTTAGTTTCACGGTTCATATGATATAATTGGAATCTGAAATGAAAAAGGAACTGATGCAAATCTTAGCCTGTCCCGTATGTAAAGGAGATTTGGAGCTTAAGGTGGACGAAGAAAAAAGGGAAGAAATAGTCACGGGTTCTCTTTATTGCTCTAAGTGCAACTATTCCTACCCTATTGTAGATACGATCCCCAATTTGTTGCCGCCGGAACAGCAAGCTTAACTCAGGGGCTATACGCCACGCCTGTTGTGGGCGATTCCCAAACTTCTACATTCACCAACTTTACCGGAGACCCGGAAAAGCGAGCCTGGAGCTCATCATATATAGTGGCAGCAATATTCTCGCTGGATGGGCCAATCTTATCAAGGGGGGGCACATCATTCAGGCAAGTATGGTCGAATTGAGCCAGGACATCCCTTAGGTGCTGCTTTAGCTGGGCGAAATCGTAAGCCAAGCCAGTCTCATCGAGCCTAGCTGCTTCAAAACGGGCTACTACCTTGAAGCGGTGGCCATGTAGCTTTTCACACTTACCATGATAGTTCGGGAGGTAATGGGCGGCATCAAAGTGCTCTTCCACAAATAGTTGATACATTAATACCTCCTGTGTATATCGCGTCCTAAACAATATCTAAAATTCAAGTTCTAAACGGTTTAGTTCCTTTGGGTGTTGGGCGTTTGATATTGTTTAGCGTTTAGGAGTCAGTATTTAATATTTATCTCTATTCCTTCCTATTTCTTCTTTTCCTTGTTCTGCTTGGGCTTTTTAACATTCTTTCTTCCCTTAGTTCCCATTGCTAGCCTCCTGTTTTTGGTATCCTTTGCCATCCGCAGGTATTTATGTCATTTCATATAATACCATTTTCGCACCCCTTTTTGTCCTTTAACATCGCTAGCTAATTGGGCAATGCTCTTGCCCAGCTTGGGATGAACTAAGTCCGGGGCGATTTCCGCTAATGGTATAAGAACGAAAGCCCGGTCCTTCAAGCGGGGGTGCGGGATAGTTAAGTTCTGGGTTTCCATAATCTTGTTGTTATAGAAAAGGATATCTATATCTATAGGGCGAGGTGAATTTATTTGCCCGCTGGGAACTCTGCCCATTCTGGTTTCGATGTCTTTAACGAGGTGGAGAAGCTCCTCGGGAGGCAAATTGGTGGTGATACGGCAGACCAAGTTGAGGAACAATGGCTGCTCCTTGTAGCCTACTGGCTCGGTTTCATAAACGGATGAGACCTCGTCAAGATTTACTTTTTGAGAAAGCAGTGTCAAAGCCTGGCGGAGGTTTTCTTCCCGCTTTCCTAGGTTTGAGCCTAGACAAAGATAGGCAATGGCCAATTCGCTTACATGCCTCTCACAATAGCATCGCTCATCTTGCACACGCGTGCCATCTCCTTGACATCGTGTACCCGAACAATATCAGCGCCCTTGGCGATGCCGATGGCTATGGTGGCCGCCGTTCCTTCTAGCCGCTGGTCGCCTGGTGGAACGAATGTCACTTTATTCAACCTTTGTTCCGGAGTTAAATCGAGCACCCAGCCTATAAAAGACTTGCGTGAGCTACCCAGAAGGATAGGCCTGCACAGCATCTGAAGTTCTTCCAGGCGGTGCAAAACTTCCAGGTTTTGCTCCTGTGTCTTGCCGAAACCTATGCCCGGGTCAATGATGATATTCTCCCAGGGCACTCCGGCGCTTAACGCTTGCTTGATGACTCTTTTCAAATCGGAAATAACCGCAGGCATAATGTCGTGGCAGGGAGAGTCACGTTGATTGCTCATCAAAGCAATTGGCACACCTTTTTGAGCTGCCAACTCGGCCAGCCTAGGCTCCTTCTTCAGTGCCCAGATGTCGTTTATCATGTTAGCTCCGGCAGCCAAAGTCTGGCGGGCTACTTCCAGCTTATAGGTATCTACACTTAGTGGCACTGAGATCTCCTGAGACAACTTTTCCACAACAGGAATTACCCGCCGTAATTCTTCGTCGATTGAAATCGGATTTGAGCCAGGACGAGTGGATTCCCCGCCGATGTCAATTATGTCTGCTCCTTCAGAGGCTAATCGTTTTGCCCGGGATACAGCTCCTTCAACATCTGCCAGTCCATCGCCAGAGAAAGAATCCGGGGAAACATTTATCACGCCCATGACATAAGTCTGCTTGCCCCAGTAAAAGATGCTCCTGCCGCATCGGGTGGAACCTAGATTGCTTGGTTTGTAATCGGGCATGTTATTGATTATAGCAAAAGAAAGCGATTAAAATAGTAAGCAATAAGAATGGGCAAGACATTAGCCGAGAAGATTTTGAGCCTTAAATCACATGGCGAGGCTAAAGCCGGGGACGTCGTGATTGCGGACGTAGATTTGGCTTTTGTCCAGGATACTACTGGCCCCCTCACCATAAGACAGTTTAAGGAAAGCGGTTTTGAAGCTCTGGCTAAGCCGCAACAAACTATAATATTTCTGGACCATGCTGCTCCTAGTCCTGCTCAGCAGCTTTCTAATGACCATATTCTTCTGCGCCGCTTCGCTGAAGAAACAGGCTGTCGCATCTACGAAGTAGGCGAAGGCATATGCCACCAGTTGGTCGCGGAAAATTTCGCCAATCCGGGGGATATCATTGTGGGTGCGGACTCTCATACTGTTACTGCTGGTGCCTTAGGAGCTTTTGCCACTGGCATGGGTTCCAGCGATGTTGCCGTAGCCTTAGCCCTGGGTAAAACCTGGTTTCGGGTGCCGGAAAGTTTTCTCATTGAGCTCAGTGGCGTATTTCCTCGGGGAGTTTACGCCAAGGACTTAATTCTGTATCTCATTGGCCAGATTGGCGCTGATGGTACTAATTACAAAGCTTTGGAATTTGGTGGCAAGGCCTTGGCTAAGATGACTATGTCGCAGCGTCTCACTATCGCCAATATGGTTGTGGAAGCTGGGGCCAAGGTTGGCCTGTTTCCCGGTGATAAAATCACCCGAGACTTCCTCAGAGAATATGGCCGGGGCGACAAATACAAGCCGCTATCTCCAGATGCTGGGGCAAATTACGAACGGGTCATACCCGTGAATCTCGACTGGCTTGAGCCAATGCTCTCTCTCCCCCACGCTGTGGATAACGTCCGTCCAGTGGCTCCAGTAAAAGGGATCAAAATCCAGCAGGCATTTATTGGCACTTGTACTAACGGACGTCTGGAAGATTTAGCTGTGGCTGCGGAGATTCTTAAGGGCAAGAAGAGGCATCTCGGTACTAGATTGCTCATAGCGCCAGCTTCGAGGCAGGTGCTCATTCGAGCTATAGAAAAAGGCTATATCCAGAGCTTAATCGAAGCTGGAGCAACTATTCTACCGCCGGGTTGCGCTGCTTGCCTCGGTCTTCACCAGGGAGTGTTGGGAGATGGCGAGGTTTGTCTTTCCACCGCCAATCGTAATTTTAAGGGAAGAATGGGCAACCCCGAGGCTATGATATACCTGGCTAGCCCGGCAACTGCCGCCGCCTCAGCCATAAAGGGAGAGATTACTGACCCTAGGGACATTATGTAATGACTGATTTAGTGCTAAAGGGTAAAGCCATTAAACTGTGGGATAATATTTCCACTGATGATATTATTCCCGGCAGGTTTGCCCATTTGAGGAGCAACTTGCCTGAACTCGCCAAGCATGTCCTGGAGGATACTACGCCTGAATTTGCCTCAAGAGTAAGGGACATGTCATTGCACGCTGGAGGCGAAGCAATCTTAGTGGCGGGCAAAAATCTTGGTCTGGGTTCCAGTCGGGAACATGCCCCGCTTGTAATCAAAATGTCGGGGGTAGGTGCTATTTTAGCCAAATCGGCAGCGCGCATCTTTTTCCGGAACGCCATAAACCAGGGTTTGCCTGTCCTGCTTTGCGACACTGATAAAATCGGCGACGGCGATGAACTGGAGATAAATTTGACAGGTGGTACGATTGCTAATTTGACCTCTGGTATTACATTAAGCTGTAGCAAGATGCCGCCGATAATGTCCGCCATCCTTAAAGAGGGTGGGCTTATCCCCTATATACAAAAGCATAAGGGCTTCGTCATTACAAGATAACTTTTCTCTCCCTTGATGGGAGAGGATTAAGGTGAGGGTGATGGCTATTATGAAACACAAAGTAACTTTTATCCCTGGCGATGGCATAGGTCCTGAGGTAGCTGAGGCAACACGGCGGGTGCTGGAAGCTACAGGAGTCAAGTTCCAGTGGGACACTGTTATCATAGGTAGTCAGGCTCAAGATAAGTTTGGCACGCCTCTCCCTGACCAGGCCCTCCAGTCCATAAGGAAAAACAAAGTCGCCCTTAAGGGACCGGTGACCACGCCCATAAGCGCAGGTTTCAGGAGCGTTAATGTCGCTTTGAGGCAAGCCTTAGACCTTTATGCCTGTCTCCGTCCTTATAAGGTGTACCCCGGTATAAAAACGCCGTTCCAAGGCGTGGATATAGTGGTGGTCAGGGAGAATACCGAAGACCTCTATGCCGGTATCGAATTTGCCAAAGGTGATTCAGGGACTGGGAAATTGTTGGATTTAGTCCTCAATGCCACGGGAAAGGAGATAAGGAAGGACTCTGCTGTAAGCCTGAAGGTTATATCTCAAACGGCGAGCCGACGAATTGTCAAATTTGCTTTTGAGTATGCCAGACAGAACGGCAGAAAAAAGGTTACTGCGGTTCACAAGGCTAACATACTCAAATTCTCCGACGGACTCTTTCTGGATACTGCTCGTGAAGTAGCCAAAGGGTATAAGGACATAGAATTTAACGATATGCTTGTGGACGCAACCTGCATGGAGCTGGTCAGGAAGCCCCAGATGTTTGACGTCCTCGTGCTGCCCAATTTGTACGGCGACATAATTTCCGACCTTTGTGCTGGGTTGGTTGGCGGCATGGGCGTAGCCCCGGGAGCCAACATCGGGGAGGAGGTAGCTATCTTTGAACCTACCCACGGCAGTGCCCCCAAATACGCCGGCCAAAATAAAGTCAATCCCATGGCCATGATGCTCTCGAGTGTGATGATGCTACATCATCTCGGAGAAAAAGATAACGCCGATAGACTGGAAAGCGCCATAGCTGAGGTCATAGCTGAAGGCAAGAATGTCACCTATGATTTGAAACTTGACCCCGCCACCGCAGTAGGCACCAGCCAGGTCGCCGATGCTGTGATAGCGAAGCTAAAGCGCTAATCTGAACCCGGCGATTATTTTGACTTCATAGGGCATTACAAGCTACCATATCAGCGTGAACACAAAGACTGTGCCTAAGCTAACTCTTTTTCCCCTCATCACTGAGGTAAGTAAGCAAGGCCATCTCTGTATCGGCGGCTGCGATGTTGTTGACCTGGCTGAGGAATTCGGCACGCCGCTCTATCTTTTTGATGAAATCACCCTTCGCCATAAGTGCCGTGAATTTAAAGACGAGTTTGGTAAATATTATCCTGATACACTGGTCATTTATGCCTCCAAGGCCTTCCTTAACAGGGCTTTGGCTCTCATATTTAAGGAAGATGGCTTGGGATTGGATGTTGTCTCTGGAGGGGAACTTAGCATTGCCCATTCCGTAGATTTTCCTCTGGACAAGGTCTATTTCCATGGCAACAACAAGACGTCGGAGGAGTTAAATCTAGCTCTGGATTGGGGAGTGGGCAGAATTGTGGTGGACAACTTCTATGAGCTTGAACTACTCAACAAGCTGGCTGGGGAGAAGGGTATTAATCAGAACATCTTGCTTCGTCTTACTCCGGGAATCGACCCCCACACTCACCAATATATTACTACCGGGACGATAGAGAGCAAATTTGGCTTTCCCCTGGCTACCGGGCAGGCTGGGGAAGCGGTAAAGGAAGCTTTGTCAGCCTCCAACCTCGACCTACTGGGCTTCCATTTCCATCTCGGCTCCCTGATATCTGAGATTCAGCCTTATGAACTGGCTATAGAGCTTGTGCTTGGCTTTGCCCGGGAAATGGGACGGAAATTCGGTTTTAACCTTAGCGAATTCAACATCGGTGGAGGTTTTGCCGTTCCATACACTCTGGACTCTAAAGTGCCCACAATAGCTGACTATGCCCGGGCTGTAACTGGCAAGCTGAGCGGTCTTATTTCGGGACTGGGATTGAGTCGCCCGCAGCTAATTATCGAGCCCGGAAGGGCAATTGTCGGCCAGGCCGGAGTGGCATTATACAAGGTCGGGGCGATAAAGGAGATACCCGGCATAAAGAAATATGTCTGTGTCGATGGCGGCATGAGCGACAATATCCGCCCGGCTCTCTATGGAGCTAAATATGAGGCTTTGGTGGCTAACAAAGCTTTGGAGGCAGAAAGAGACATGGTTACCATTGCCGGCAAGCTCTGCGAGTCTGGTGATATCTTAATCAGAGATATCAATTTGGCTTCAGTGCATCCCGGTGACATCATAGCTATTCCAGTTTGCGGTGCCTATTCCATCCCCATGGAGAGCAATTATAATGCCATGCCCAGGCCGGCTATAGTTATGGTGAAGGAAGGTCGAGCGCGTCTTATTCGGCGCCGGGAAACTTATCAGGATATGATGGGTCTGGACCTGATTTAACATGTGGCAAGTTATAGGACAAGATAAAATTTTATCTTTGCTGGATTACAGCCTTAAAACCGATGCTATAGCCCACGCCTATCTTCTGGTAGGGCCGCGGCATGTGGGCAAAGGGACTTTAGCCATCAATTTGGCTCAAGCCCTAAATTGCGATGGCCCTGAACTGCCTTGCGGTCAATGCCGTTCCTGTCAGCGAATCCTGGAGGGCAAGCATGCCGATGTCACCCCTATTGGCTTAGATTCTAAAACGGAGATTGGCATTGATGATATTCGAGGGCTGCAACGCTTAGCCAACCTGCCACCGTATGAAGGTAAGTGCAAAGTGTTTATCATTGATGACGCTGAATATTTATCTACTGAGGCGGCTAATTCCTTGCTCAAGATATTAGAAGAGCCACCGCCCAGGGTAGTTTGGCTTTTATTAGCTGCTGAAGAGAAACACCTCTTGCCGACAATTATTTCACGTTGTCAGCGGCTGGAATTGAAGCCTGTGCCATCAGAGCAAGTACAGGAGGTACTCGTCAACTCATATAACGTTGATGCTGATAAAGCGAAGCTTTTGACTCAATTGTGCCATGGTCGCCTTGGCTGGGCATTATCCGCTTTGGCAAATGACGATATATTAGAGCAACGGTCCCAGAGGATAGCCAGGCTGGTCTCTTTATTAACTCCGACAAGTCGGAGCTTAGAGCAGAGGTTTGCCTATGCCCAAGAGCTAGCAAGCCAGTTTAGCCAGAACCGGAGAGCCGGGACAGAAATAATAGAGATTTGGCTCGACTGGTGGCGTGATTTGATGCTCATTAAAGGTGGTTGCCAGGAGGCCGTCATCAATGTAGATTATGAGATAGCTCTGGAAGAACAAGCCGGGGGATTAAGTCTGAGCGAAATTAAAGGGTTTCTTGCTAATCTTTGCTTGCTACAGGAGGAAATCTCTAAGAATGTTAATCCCCGTTTAGCATTAGAATGGCTGATGCTTAATTTGCCTAGAAGGGAAAGTCCTAAGCACTAAATACTGGAAGAAATGCAAAAGGCAAAAGTAAAAATGCAAAATGACAGGGCAAAATTTAAAAATCAGTTTAATAAAGCCCTTTTGCACTCTGAATTGTGATCTTAATTTTCTATCTTTAATTTTTGATATTTGTTAGAGTTTGTTTAGAGCTTAGAAATTAGAATTTAGGATTTACACGTCGATGGCTAACATAATTGGGGTTAAATTCCGCTCTAGAGGAAAATTAGTCTACTGTGACGCTGGTGAGATATCCCTGCAAGTAAACGACTATGTAGTGGTGGATACGGGTCGTGGTCTGGATGTGGCTAAAGTTATTACTCTGGAAGCCCCGTCCCACCCAGGCGAGCAATTAATGAAGGTAGTACGCCAGGCAGAGGCAAAGGATTTAGAGGAAGCTCGGCGGAACCTGGAAAAAGAAGCCTTAATAAAGTGCCATGAAATGGCAGCCCAACTTGGTTTAAAGATGAAGCCGCTAGCGGCTCGCTATGATTCCCAGGATGAGCACCTGACCATATTCTTCAGCGCTGAGGAGAGGGTGGACTTCCGGGACCTGGTTCGGAAATTGAGCAATGCTCTGGAAAGGCGGGTGGAGTTAAGGCAAGTGGGGGCAAGGGATGAGGCTAAGCTGTTGGGTAGCATGGGCAAGTGCGGCTATCCTTTATGTTGTCAGAATTTCCTAACCAGCTTTGCCTCAGTATCTATTAAAATGGCTAAGGAACAGAACTTGGCTTTGAATCCTATGAAGATATCGGGCATCTGTGGAAGGCTCCTTTGCTGCCTGGCATATGAAAGCAAGGAATATGCAGCTGTGAAAGAGCAGATGCCTAAGCTGAAACAAGAAATATCAACTCCCTGGGGTAAAGCCACGGTAATCAGCATTAACGTCCTAAAGGAAACGGTAACAGTACAATTGGATGATGGGGCGATGAGAGAGATAGCTCTGGCTGAATTAATTCGTCCAGAAGAGAAATTGTAGTTTTCTTAGGAACCCGATTAAACTTAGAGCAAATTGGGGTTAAGTTAATTTAAAGAGGGTAGATATTTTTGCCATTCACTATGGTTATTGAGAAGGTGATAGGGAATATAGAAACCATCATTGCGAGGAGGATGTGGCTGGTGCAGCAATCTCATTCTTGCTTCATCCGGCGTACGTCCGCCTTTGTGCCTGTTGCAAGGAATACAGGCGCTGACCACATTGTCCCAGGCGTGCTTTCCACCCCGCCGCCGTGGCATAACGTGGTCTAAGGTAAGCTCCTTAGTCTGACGGCCACAATACTGGCAGGTGTATTGGTCACGGGTAAATACCTCGGATCTGCTTAATTTTTTCTGATGGCGAGGACGACTAACCATATAAACGAGTCGGATTACTGAAGGTATCTGAAATACGTGGTTAGCCGAGTGAAGCTCACCCCTGTTATTTTCCAGTACTTCAGCTTTGCCCCGAAACACTAGCACTATAGCCCGACGCGTGCGACATAAGTTAAGGGGCTCATAACTCTGATTAAGCACTAAAACAGGAGAATCTACCATATTACAACTCGGTTACCAGCTATTGAGCTATTTTAGCAAGCCTTTCTGACCAGTGCAATAATTTACCACGTCGGCGCTTCCTAGGATGTGTCAGGATGACAGCTTTCGCGAAAGCTAAATGAAAAATGGAAGAGAGGAGCAGGGTTAAAAAACCCGATACTATGATAAAATTTCAATTGATGCCAGGCATATATTATGTCATCCGCCCTATGGAGTATGAGGATATCCCCCAGGTAGCCCAAATTGATAGAGAGGCTTTCCCTGGCGAGTGGGTGTTTCGCTCTCAATCAGCATATAAGCAGGATCTTGACAATCCATCCGTCCGCTATGTAGTGGCTTGTAAGGGGAGGCATGTGCCAGAATCCGAGAGACAAGCGATGCAGAAAGTGCCTTGGTTCAAACGGCTCTTCAGCTATGGGCGTCATCTTAACACATCGGAAGATATAGTTGGCTTTTCTGGCTTCTGGATGATGGTGGGAGAGGCACATATCATTGCCATTGGTGTCAGAAATGGTTATCGTCAACTTGGCATAGGTGAAGGTTTGCTCATCGCAACCATTGAGCTAGCACAGATATTGAATGCTCATGTAGTCACTTTGGAAGTGCGTGCTTCTAATGTGATAGCTCAGGAACTTTATAGAAAGTATGGCTTCCAAGTGGTGGGGAGGCGCCTGAAGTATTATTCCAGCGATGGAGAGGACGCTATAATCATGAGCACGGATAATATTACCTCTCTGCCATTTCAAGCATCTTTTCAACAGTTGAAAAAAGACCATGCTCAGATGCACCCTGAGCTTTTTGCCCAGGTCCGCTAACTATATTTATTCAGGATGGCCTTAAAGGAATCTATAACAAACCCTAGTTGCTGCCTATCAGCAGCAAAGGTGGAGAGTTTGAAAGACCTGGCTAAACCTGGCTGTGGTCCCCAAATGCCTCTTTCCTTTAATTCTTTATAGAGGAAATATCCCTTCTCTCGAACCCGCTTGGAGATTTCGTAGAGCGCAGGGGCGTCAAAGTGTAGTAAGTCATGCCTGTGTGGTTTTTCGCCTAATTGTATGAAGCCTAATTTCTCAAGCTCAGCGGAAAACCACTGTGCTTTAGATACTTGCTCGTCCCAATGCTGAACTCTTTCTTTCACATAGGGAAAGGAAGCCATGAGTGTCATCAAAGGAACTCCCCTTATACTACAGCCCAGAAGCTCAATATCTTTTTTGCTATATGTCCCAGATTTTCTCAACACTGTCTCTTCCCATTTCTTCCTCATTCCCAATACCCCGGCAGGTCCGGCAGAGGCCATGCTTTTGTGCCCGCTGCCAATAATGAAATCAGCCCCTATCTCCTCCATACTTATGGGCATTCTGCCCACAGCATATGCCCCGTTAAGGATATAAGGGATGTTGTATTCTCGAGCGATTTCTCCTAACCTTCTGGCATCAAGAAGATTTCCATAATTACCGTCGGGATAAGTTAATAAAATTAACTTGGGGGCATGTTTTTTGATGAGTGGTACGTATTCATTAACGTCGACTCTAAATTCCGGGTGTCCGGAGTTAGGTACCCCGATTACATTAAGCCCTACCCTTTCGGCAGCGACGACCGTTGTATAATGCTTGTTGCCATCAACGATAATCGAGTCCCCCGGCTTGGCTAGGGAATGCATGACCATGAATTTGCCTTCTCGGGCTCCGTGGGTTATGGTGGCAACTTCACAGCCTAAGAATGGTGGTAGAAGCTCCTGGACGAAGTCTCGGATGGGGGGATTGGTTACATTACATAAACTACCCTCGCAAAAATCACATACAGAATATCCATCCCCAAATTCCATTAAAGCCACCCTGGCGGCATCAGTCAGAATGCCACCTGTTTGTAGAGGCATGAGGTTAATAAGTCCCTTATGTTCTCTGCGCAACTCGCTGAGCTTCTGTAGCGACTTACTGCTTTTTTGTTCCATCTTTCCCCTTGGGAGGAAATCCTAAGTCATGAGCCAATTCAAAATCCAATTTTTAGGGTCTAAGCCAGTTGCAAAATGCTAGAATCAAAGATAGCCAATTCTAACAAGAAGTCAAACAAAAATCCAAATGTTTAACATTGATTGTTAAGTGCTCAACAGTGGCGGGGGGATGATTTCAAAAGTGTTTGAGCTGATCCAGTCAAATCAGATAGGTGGTTTTAATTGGGTTCAGGAACACTGGAGCAGTGCGAGACTATGTTAGTCTTATGATTAGGAATGCTATTCCCGAATAGGCTGCAACGCCCACAATGAGCGAGCCCGCCAGGCCTATACGGGGCAGAAGAAAGATTACAGCAAGGACATAGAGCACCCAAGGTGGCAATAGTATTAACATGCCTCTGGCATAGGAAACAGCAGCTTGTGTTCCGCTAGCAAAATATATACTGCAGATAATTACCACGCTCATAGCGGGTAAGAAAGCAATAAATGCAGCCAGCAGACTTTTTTCGTGACTTCCAAAATAGGTTGCGGCGGAGACTACAACTCCGCCAATCACAAAATATACTGGCAACATTTTAATGTCCATAGTGTTCCCTCGCCATTACAAGATCTTAGTATTCTAGCATATTAGGTTGCAGAGTGGCACAGCGCTGAGCAAATCGTCTTTTGTTCAATTTTTACCCCACCACTTTCAGTTGCTAACCAACCAAGTCAAATATTAATACAGCCTGAGATTGCTGCGTTGCTCGCAATGACATTATCCAAATTCCTAACCTCTAGGATTCAAGGCAATTGCGAAACGCGAGAATCAAAGCTAGCCAATTCTAACAAGAAATCAGACAGAAATCCAAATGTTTAACCTTGATTGTTAAGTGCTCAACAGTGGCGGGGGATGATTCCAAAAGTGTCTGAGCTAACACTGCTAAACAAAATGGACAATCGTTACTAGTGTTTGATAGTGATTCATCCAAAAGAAACTAGGGCGCGAATTCGGATAAAAATGAGTTCAGTGATGAGCTCTTTATCTGTTTTAGATAGACCATTATGAAGCGCTAGGAGGCCAAGAGCAAGCCCTAAGTGTCCATTAACCTTGGCCTCAATCGTGTCCCATTTCCCCTGATTATTCACCCAGGACACTATTTTGGAGACAGATATAGGAGGCTGGGTCACGGCTCCAAGGTCAAAGCTGAGTCCGGTAACTTGGATGCCCTGATTTGTATCTGATTCTCGGGACTTCTGGGACCAGTGTGTCCAGCTCCGAGGTCACATTTGATGTATAGTGTCAATCTCCAGATGTGCCGTATCCAGTATCAATTTAACTTGTTCACAGTCAGTCCAGTCAAAGCGCAGAACAACCCCACAATCGCTTGAAAACTCTCTTGGTGTTGGAATCAGCTTGGTAGAATAGCCTGCCTCCTTCAGGAGCTTCTCGGCACGCATCACAGATGAATTTGTAAAAAAGAGGACTACACCATATCGTGTCATGAATGAATAACCTGCTCTATTGCCCGTATTGTTGTGCTGATATCATCCATGGTTGTGAACACACCCGGAGCCAGCCGCACTGTCCCCTCAGGAAATGAGCCCATTGTTTTGTGCGCCGCCGGGGCACAGTGCAACCCCACGCGGCACAGAATACCATATTCTTCATCCAGTTTCAGGCCGACCTCTGAAACCCGCTTGTGGTGAACACTAAAGGATATGACAGCTACTGTGCTATTGGTGTCAAGTGGTCCGTACACCTTGATTTCTGGCAGTTCAGATAAACCATTTATGAGTGCTAGGGTAAGCTCTTTTAGATGGGCCCGGATTGTGTCAATCCCCCTATCCTTCACCCACTGTATGCCAGCGTGGAGGCCGGCAATCCCTACGAGATTAAGCGTGCCGCTTTCAAATTTATCTGGCAGGTCATCTGGTTGTTCCTCCGACTCGGAATGGCTCCCCGTGCCGCCACGCATCACTGGTTCGATCTCTGATATATCAACATTATCGCCGATGGCCAGGCCACCGATGCCAGGAGGACCTTGCAATTCCTTATGTCCGGTGAAGGCTAAGAAGTCAATTCCCATTGCCGGCATGTCTATGGGTATAGTTCCCGCGGTTTGTGCACTGTCAACTAACAGCAAAGCTCCAGCTTTATGAGCGACAGAAGCAACTTCAGCAATAGGTAGTATGGTTCCCATCACGTTGCTCGCATGAGTGATGGCTACAAGACGTGTGCGGGAGTTCATCACTCTGACCACGTCTCTGACGTCAAGGCTGCCATCGGCAGCACAGGGAACAATGCTCAAATGAACTCCCTGTTTTTCCAAGCTTCGCAGAGGTCGCATCACTGCGTTATGTTCTATGGAGCTGGTGACAACATGATCACCTGGTTTTAATAATCCTCTGAGAGCTACGTTAATCGCATGGGTAGCGTTGGATGTAAAGATTAACCGAAGCGGGTCGGCAACATTAAAAAAAGAGGCAATATCTTCCCTGGCATTGTATACCTCTCGCGCCGCGGCAATGGACAAACGATGTCCAGAGCGGCCAGGATTGCCCCCGGCGAGCTCCAAGACATCGGTCATAGCCTTTAGAACTTCCGGCGGTTTGGGCCAGGACGTTGCTGCGTTATCAAGGTATATCATTTCTTCAGTATCATTTGGCTAGCTTGTGCAACCCCTCTGAGTCAGCATTGCTGGCTGCGGGCATAACAACTCGCCAGCATCGATTATCTCAATATTGTTCATCACAAGCTCTCTATGCTTCTTTCTCCCGCATAACTAACCCAACAATTATACATATTACCAGACCCGTGATGACACCAGCTGGCCCAAAGGCACCCATCGCATTATCTGTGGGACACAAGCAACTGGCTATGCTGTAGTTCTGGGCAAAACCGCCACCTACAATCATGCCAATAACAAACATAGCTGCATCGGCATCTCCTTCACCAGAAAGAAAGAGCTGCCGAGCAGGACAACCGCCAGCCAGAGTGAGAGCGAGTCCAGCCATGACCATACCGCCAAAGTTCCACCACTCGTTGGTTTGAGCTAGTGGCTGATCTACGAAGCCAGGATGAAACTGGCCCAATGCCAGGTTAGTGATGAAAGCAGCGCCGATGAACGCCAGAAGGCCATTCAGGAGATGTGAATCCCGGAGCCATAGCATGTTACGCACCGCGGCAATTGTACAGAAGCGGCTACGCTGGGCCAAGAAACCAATAACAAGCGCCACAACTAGAGAGATGATTATAGGGGCGTAGTGACTGGCCGGCCCCGTCGTGGAGAAAAAGATAGGGCCGGTTGGGTTGCCATCGGCATCCGTCCCAAATTGTGGCCGAGCGAGCAAAAGAACAAGCAGTGTCACCATTATGATTGGTAGCACCCAGCCTAAAGCCTTGGGCGCGGGATGGCTACGTCCAAGGCTAAACCCTCTGCGCAAGAAGACGATGCCTATTCCAATTCCAGCCACCAGACCAAGAATACCAAAAATGGCGTTCCAATCACCGCCGGCAAGCCGCAGGTAGGCGCGCCACGGACAGCCGATGAATACCAGCATGCCAAAGGCAGCAAATACGCCAAGGAGAAAACGCATCAACGGAGCCGACCCGGTGCGCGGCTTGAACTCTCGGAAAATGAGCGCAGCAATAAGAGCACCAAGTACAAAGCCGATTATCTCAGGACGGATATACTGCCCCTCGGGGTTGCCGGACAAGCCAAGCGCCCCGGCGATATCGCGGCTGAAACAGCTCACAGAAATCCCCATGTTTCCGGGATTACCGAGCTTGACGAGCACTGGGGCGAGTACTCCGGCAACGAGGCCGGTGAATATAGGACCCCAACGGGATGTAAGGAACCGTGAAACAGATGACATAGAACCTCCTTTGTTCACTAGGTTTCCTTGTCGGACAGTTGACAATGTCTATAATAATGACACAAGCCTTGAGAAGTCGCAATACTTGTGAGTACTCGTAAAATCAGCAATAAAATGCCCCACACTTCCCGGTGGACTATGAATAGGCCATATCCTTTATGTTACTTCTTCACTAAAGTCTTATAAACTTCACTTATTAACCTAATTCTGCACCGGTAGCTATTCCATCCCAATGGACAAGGCGGTTCAAGCCCATAAAGGCGTGGAGTTAATATCTATTTTGGTAAACGAGGATGACTAATCCTTGAGGGTGCAGGAAACCGAGCAATTAGTGCACTCGTTATCGCAGGGTTCAACATGGATGACAACGTCAGACTGGGGAAGACATTGTTGAATATCCTGCTCTAGGTGATCACATAGACGGTGCGCTTCTTCCACATCGGCGTTTTTAGGTACTACCAAGTGCAAGTCGATATGGCGCTGGCTACCTGCCTTGCGTGTCCGCAGGTTGTGAAAACCAACCAGTTGACCTCCGTGTTCCATAATGCAGGACCGTATTTTATCCTCCTCTGATTGCGATAATCTGATATCAAGTAATCCCCCGAACGACTTCTTGGTGATCTTGTAAGCGGCTCTCCCGATAAATACTGCCACAAAGGTGGCAGCAATCGGGTCAAACATGGTGAACCCGGTAAACCTCACAACAAGCAAAGCAACTAGTACAGCGGACATAGTAATTACATCGGTGCTAAGGTGATAAGCATCTGCTTCAAGAGCTAGGGAATCTCGTTCAGAAGATACCTTAAATAAATAACGGGAAACTATCACATTCACCACGATAGACGCTATCATTATGCCAATGCCGACATCGAGGAACTCCAGAGTTGTGCCGGCAATTAACCTTTTTATTGCCTCATATATGATTATCCCGGAAGCAACGAATATAAGTACTCCTTCGGCTATACCGCTAATATTCTCTGCCTTGCCGTGACCATAGGGGTGGTCTTGGTCGGCTGGTCTATCGGACACCCTGACGCTAATAAAGGCAATAATGGCTGCGGCAAGGTCCATTATGCTATGGATAGCTTCAGCAATGAGGCTGACGCTGCCTGTCAGTATCCCAGCAACCAGCTTCAGCAAGATAAGAGTGGTATTGGAAGCAATAGAAATTTTCGCTGCCTTCTGCTTACTGGGAATATTGTCTTTAGTTTTGAGTTTCGCCATGTCCCTAATTGCCAAATAAAAAACCCGCAGGACTGTTGCCTAGTCCTGCGGGTTTAGCTTCCGCTGCTCTACACTTAGCCCGGCTGCTAACCGATAGCGCCTGCTCCAGGCTATATTTCTTACGAACGACTATTTATATTATTATAACCCATCCTCAGCCAGAGTCAAATCTTTAGCGTTTAGAGTTTCTTGACTTCTATGGCCACAAATACAGCACCACCGACCTTTATTTTCTTCCGCTGTCCTTCAATATGTTGTCGGACAGCTTCAGGAATCTGTAGATTAAGGTCGGAGAGATGCTTTATTCCTTTCACCTGATAAGTTAATTTATCGGTGCTACTTTCTATTGCGGCGGCGGCACCCATAGCTATAGCACGCATGTAATTTATCCCTGTGTGTATGCCTGAAGGCACAATATCGCTATAAATAGCGCCATTGGCCACGCAGATCTCGTTGAAACCAGCGGGACCGATTAATCTCTTGCCGGCCTCTGTTTCGACGACTTTTACCTCGATAGACTTGTCTTTCCAGGCCAAAAATTCGCAGGGGGCAATCTCGTCTTTGTGTTTTCGGGCGGTTTCCTCGATTGCCTGGGCTATTTTCTGCCCCCGGGCTGTCTGAGGGCTGGCTATATAGGTAATAGATTTAGCTATCTCCTCGTCAGAATACTCCGTTACAGAAAACTGGGGATATGCTAACTTCCTCACATCGTCTATTTCATAAATAAGCATCCCCAGTCGCTCAATGCCAAATCCTGCGTTGAACACAGGGTATTTAATTTCGAAATTCGCTAGGGCCACCGGCGAATACATTCCAATGTCCGCTATCTCGAGCCAGGTGCCTTTATGTTTAACAAAAAGCTCTTGCTCTTGCCCGGGGGCATAGTATTTGGATGTTGCTATCTTGGTCTCAAATTTTATGTCGGAAAAGCCATATTGCTGCATAATATCCTTGGTAATCGCACTTCCTGCATCCAAAGACATTTCAGGGTCCATAACTACAATGGATGCAGAGTGGTGGACTCGCAAATGCCGGGCATCTTCTCTTTGCTCGTTGCGATATCTAGGCCCCACGGAGAATAAAGCGACTGGAAAGCTGGCCTTGTCCTGTAATGCTGCCAAGGTATGAAACCAGGTAGCCGTCATGTGACTTCTCAGAGTCTTGTTGGAGGGCACTGGCTGCAGTTCTCTTATCTCGGGGAAAACCTTATCCAGGAGCTCCGTGGCCTGGTAATCAGTGATGCCCAGTCCAGCAATGAGCTCTTCGATAAGATTGTCGGACTCGATTTCCCCCTTTTTATAATTTCTAAAAGTGGTCTGCAATTTTTCGATATCAATTTCTGGAGATATCTCTTTTATCTGGCTTATTCTTTTCTCGCTTAGCCCTATGTCAGGGCGAGGCAATTCCGCTAGATAAAAGGCCCTGTCGAGAATTACTCGAGCCTCCGGCCCATACTGCTTGACCACATCGCTGTCGGGCAGAAGTGTGAGATTCTCGACCTCGTCAAAGCCCAGGTTTAGGAGAATCTGGCGAGATTTTTGAATTAATTCACGAACAAGATGAGGTTTGCCTTTCTTCGTCAGAGATATTTTAGTCTCGGTGGGGATAAGCTTCGCCGTAGCTATCCAGGCATCGGTAAAATTGTTTTTTGCCTTAGACTTTATTTCCCCTGTATCGAAGGTTGCCATAGTGTCAAGTATACCTCAAAGAAGCCGTTCTATTCTACGCTCAACCGCTGAATGAAGAGGGATGGGCTCTAGTCCTTCAGAATTCTCTCAGTTAAGAAATCCTTCACTACGTCTAAGACTTGGTCCTTTGGGCAGGTGGCTCTCCACATTCCTTCCGGAAAGTTGAAGAGCAACCATCTCTTATGAATCCCCTTGCCCATGATCAGAACGAAATTTCCCGTCTTAGGATCCTGGGAGATTTCTATAAGACCTTTGTTCTTCAGTCCCCGCATTCGTATCCTGTCTCTAACCCTTATTTCCTCGATTTTCATTTTTGACACCTCCTTACCCTTATAGCCCTACGTGGAACGCAAGTTGTTCGGGTCGGCAGCGCTTTCAGTACCCGAACCATTGTCCAGAGAGTAGCTAGCTTTCTATTGCTTTTTGTCCTTCTCTTCCGGGGTATCTCCTACTTTCTCCACCTCGATAGTGCATTCTGTGACTAGTGCGGCAATTGCTCCGAGCGCAGCCAGTACTGGAGCTGCCAGGGCTGTTACCGCAGCTACACCAACACCTGCTGTCAGTGGGATGTCTATCAGGGGACGCCCTTTATGTATTAAACGGACTCTTCTGATATTTCCTTGATGTATTAGCTCCTTGATCTTCTCAACTACTTGACTTCCATCTACGGTGAACTTCTCGCTTGTCATTGTTCTTAACCTCCTTTCACTCTTAATTTTTACACCCTTATCTTCAGCCTTTGGCGTTGAGGCACCGCAGCAAATATTGCTTCAGCATGTTCAATGCGGCTTCGGCAGCATCTCGCTTGTTTCCCTCTCGATTTCCCGGGAAGGCATGTTTCTGGCTGAAGCTCTCATCTCTGGTTGCAAGACCAATGTAAAACAAACCCAGCGGTTTTTCAGGGGTAGCACCCGAGGGGCCGGCAATGCCGGTATCAGAGACGCATATGTCCACATTCAAGAGCTTCTTGCCGCCTCGAGCCATTTCCAAGGCTGTTTGTTCGCTCACGGCTCCATAATTTTCAAGGGTCTTCCTCTTTACTCCGAGCAAGGCGATTTTTACTTCGTTGCTGTAAGCTACTATAGAGCCCTTGAAGTAATCCGAGCTGCCAGGCACATTGGTTATCCTGTCAGCTATCCTGCCGCCGGTAGCCGACTCAACAGTGCCGATAGTCAGCAACTTTCCTGTTTTGGCTTGGTATTCTCTTATTAGCCGGGCAATTTCTGCTTCCAGTTCTGCCATTATTCGTTAATTTTAACAGGTTTCCTTGCTATAATTCACTGGTGGCCGAATTAAGCGATACAATCACCTTTCTGGGTACTGCCGGTGCCAGGTTTGTAGTGGTTCGCCAATTTCTGGCTTCAGGAGGTGCCTGGCTTAACCTTGGTAACACTCAAATACTTCTTGACCCCGGTCCCGGTTCCCTGGTTCAGGCTGCCAAAAGAAAACTTGATGCCACGAAACTGGACGCCATTATCTTATCTCATAGACATTTAGACCACAGTGGGGATATTAACATTATGATTGAAGCTATGACCGACGGAGGTACAAAGAAGCGCGGCACGGTCTTTGCTCCCGCTGATGCCCTGAATCAGGACCCTGTTATCTTGTCTTATTTGCGGTCCTATCCCCAGAATATACAGGTCTTAACTGAAGGTGGGTCTTACACAATAAACGACGTTTCTTTTGCGACCCCAGTCAAGCATAAGCATCCTGTAGAAACATACGGCTTTATCTTTCAAACGCCGCGGCATACTTTCTCTTGGATTATTGATACCAGATATTTTGAAGATTTAGCTAATCACTATGAAGGTGATTTGCTGGTTATCAATGTAGTCCGATTGAATCCCGGAGCTCCCATCGACCATCTATCTCTCCCTGAAGCCAAGCAAATAATTGAGAAACTAAAGCCCAGGATAGCCATACTTACTCATTTTGGCATGACCATGTGGCGGGCTAAACCCTGGGAGCTAGCTAAGAAATTGACTGAGGAAACTGGAATCACAGTCATTGCCGCCAGAGATGGCCTGAAGTTCGACCTGGCACAACTAGATACCCCCTGAAAAACTTCGTTTTTCGGGGGTCAGATTTATCCATTAGCATTTCCGGGGTCCCTCATCTAGGCAGGAAGGCTTTGAGTAAATTTAATGAAGGCTCTAACCTTATTTCCCAGATGTATGATGTATCGACCACATCTGGATTATTGCATTTCCAGCATCCCTTCGTGATGTTTGCCGCCTCACGACGGTCCCAGTTTTTCATTATCTCATCGAACGGGGAGGTTCTCACATTTCCATAAGGTCTGTCATAGTTGAAGCAGTTTGTTACGTCGCCCTCTGGAGTCACGGTTACAAAAATAAAAGGGGCATGGCAAACATAAGGCGTCATATCCAGCAAGTATCTCTGCAGATAAGCTCGGGAATTATTTATTGGATAGCCCTTCTTTTTTAGGCCAAGCAACTCTCTGGCTACTTGTTGCTCTGACTCTCGTGATGCCAGAGTCTCCTTGTTTGTCTCCCCGGTTTCTCTCGAAATCCCTTCCTTTGCCGGGCAGACCCAAAGCGATACGCCGAGAGAGCGGGCAAGGTCCGCCATTTGCCCTATCATGTCCTCGTTCCCTCGATGCAGGAGACAATTGATGACAATTTTCCTGGGCGAGTTCATCCTCTTCAGAACCTCTATGCCTTCAACAGCTCTGGCGAAAAGACCTGGCATGCCTCTGAATGAATCATGTTCCTTGCTCTCCGGATAATCCAGAGAGACTATAATGCAGTGGACTTCTTTGCCGATTTCATGTGCTCTGTCTGGTAGAAGAAATCCATTTGTGATCACAGTCGTATTCATTCCGTTTTCGCGGGAAGAACGGCAGAGCTGGCCAAGGTCTTGGCGCAAGAGAGGCTCCCCACCCCATATCGCATTTGCCACAAATCCCGCATCCTTCGCACCCCGATAGAGCCGTTCGATCATGCTCGTTTCAAGCTCGTCTGCTTCATTATCACGCCAAATACACGTCGGGCACTGGCAATTGCACCGTCCTGTGATCAGATGTGAGAGAAAAAACGGGCCCCGCCTGCCCAATCGACTTGCCAGCAGAGTTCTGATGAAGCGGGCGATATCGCTCCAACCCCAGCGTGCTCCCGAATCCCGTTGCTTTTCTAGCATGGCACGGATTGTCCCTCTCTCATATGAAAGCGAGAGCGAAAATCGCAAGATTTTCGTGGGTGGATTTAATTAGAATGAGAGCTTCCTGGCAACGACATATTTTCCCAGAAGGTTGCCCCTTAAGTATCGTCTGCGCTGGAGAGTTTCACTTCCGTGTTCGGGATGGGAACGGGTGGTTCCACTTCGCTAAAGTCACCAAGAAGCTCTCTGAGTAAGTATAGACTATTCCAGAAAGAATATGCAAGTTTCTGGGTTGTCTGGGGAAACGATTTGCTGCGTTCCTGTGATATAATAGTTCTAAAATCTCATAGAGAGGAGATTTGTTCTCATGGATTGGGGGATGCAAAACCGTTTGGCACAATTAATTCAAGCGGATGGTCGCTGTTTGTTTCTGCCTGTGGACCACGGGTATTTTCAGGGCCCTGTCAAAAAATTGGAGAACCCGCGTAAAACTCTCGAACCTCTTCTCCCTTACACCGATGCGATTTTCATTACCCGGGGAGTTTTAAGGTCATCGGTAGACCCTGATAAGACAAAACCAATTATCCTTAGAGTATCGGGCGGCACCAGCGTAGAGGGAAAAGACCTGGCTCACGAGGGGATAACTACCTCTATGGAGGAAGCCATCCGGCTCAATGCGTGTGCTGTGGGCATCTCCATCTTTGTAGGGACTGATTATGAGCACGATTCCTTGCTGAATCTGGCCAGGCTTGTCGATGAAGGGGAAAGGTATGGCATCCCGGTCATGGCAGTTACCGCTGTGGGCAGAGAACTGGAAAAGCGTGATGACCGCTATCTTTCTCTGTCATGTCGTATTGCTGCTGAGCTGGGTGCTCGAGTGGTAAAGACTTATTACTGTGAAAAATTCGAGAAGGTTACCAGGGGCTGCCCCGTTCCAGTAGTCATTGCTGGTGGGCCTAAAGTAGATACAGGATACGAAGTACTTCAATTTGTTTATGACGGCATTCAGAAAGGCGCCATAGGTGTGAATCTGGGTAGAAACATCTGGCAGGATGAACACCCCGTGGCCATGATAAGAGCCATCCGCGCCATTATCCATGAGAACGCTACTCCTGAGCAGGCCCGGAAACTATACGATAGTGTAAAGGGCGGGAAGGCATAGCCCCTGTGTCCACAGGTAAGTATGCTCCGGTATTGGGGAAACCCCGAACGAAATTCAAAAGTTAAAGGTCAAAAATCAAAATGACAACTCAAAACGCAAAACTTTTAATCTTTGCTCTGTCATTTTGCACTTTTCATTTTGCATTTTGAAGTGTTTCTTAGGGTTTATCCCCGCCTTATGGTCTGCTGAGAGGAAAATGCCATGCATGTAGCTATGTATTACAGTAACCAGGATGTGCGCCTGGAGGAGATGCCTGTGCCGCAGATTGGCCCCGGCGAGGTACTGATGCGAGTGGAGGCCAGCGGCATCTGTGGCACCGATTTGCTGGAATGGTATCGCCGGCACAAAGCGCCTTTAGTCTTAGGTCATGAAGTTGCCGGCGTGATTGTGGCTGTCGGGAAGGGGGCGAAACATTATAAAGTGGGTGACCGGATTTGTGCCGCTCATCATGTTCCCTGTAACACCTGCCACTATTGTCTGAGTGGACACCACACCGTTTGCGATACCTTGCGTCAGACGAACTTCGACCCTGGTGGCTTTGCTGAATATGTGCGGCTGCCGCGCATCAATGTCGACCAGGGCATATTTCCCTTACCTGACGAAGTATCTTTTGAGGAAGCGACCTTTGTCGAGCCACTGGCTTGTGTCCTGCGCGGGCAAAGATTAGCCCGTCTACAGCCGGGGCAAATTGTGCTCGTTATCGGCAGCGGCGTTGCCGGGCTGTTCCATATACAACTGGCTCGGACTTCAGGTGCCGGTTACATTATAGCGACGGACATCGTTGATTATCGCTTAGGGGCAGCGCGAAAATTTGGAGCCGATATTGCCATTCAGGCTAGGGAGTATACTCCAGCCTATCTACGTGGGGTAGCCGATGGTCGTCTGGCTGACCTCGTGGTGATATGCAGCGGGGCGACATCAGCGATAGCTCAAGCATTGGAGTCGGTGGAGCGGGGAGGCACTGTTCTCTTCTTTGCCCCTACAGAGCTGGGCGTTAGCATTCCGATATCGGTGAATGACCTGTTCTGGCGTAATGAGATAACGCTCACCAGTTCCTATGGTGGCAGCCCTGCCGATTATGCCGCAGCGCTGGAACTGATACAGGCTGGCAAAATACGTGTGCGGGAGATGATTACCCATCGGCTGGGGCTGGCGGAAACAGGCCTGGGATTCCAGCTTGTCGCCCAGGCTCAAGATTCTCTAAAAGTGATTATTGAGCCGCAGAGGTAGATAGCGGCTGCCTTCCGAGCAAAGGCCTCAGTTCATCCTTCCATTAGCCAGTTTAAAACTTTCTTCATTACCTCAGTGCGGTTGTCTCTGGTCACCAGGAACGTTTCGACTTCAGGATGGCGTTTGATTTCGTCGGCAAAGGGATGGGGGTTAAGCATAATAGTGCCCAAAACTTTCTTGCCACTGTTTATTGCCTGCGTCACGGCTTCCTTGAACTGGGGCGACAGAAGCTCCATCTTGCCAATCTCATCGATAACTATGAGGTCGGTTTCCTTCAGCGCCTGGCGCAGAACAGAAACGCCAACTCTCTCCAAAGCATCCGTGTCCACCCGGTATTTGCTGACCTGGTAGGGGCTGGAGATGCTGACATGGGCTAATATCGCCTCCTGACCATCAAGGGCGACAATCCTGAACCCTTGCCTTATTCCCCCAGTCCGTATCTCCTCAGTATAGAAGCCGCCCCCCTTGACTTTTGTCCTGGCCAAGGCTTCTTTGATAAGAGCAGTTTTACCTGTGCCCGGCTTGCCGGTCAACAGGAGAGCCCTTTTCATTATTCCTTTGCTGGAGCTGGTGGAGCCTGGGCCTTTCTCTTTTCCTTGAGCTTCTTCTGGCGCTGGCGATGCTTCAAGGCTGCTACTTTCTTCTTTTTGTACATCTCTCCTGCACTAAATATAAGTTGTGGGAATTATTCTATCATATTGAGGGTGTTCAAGGAATGTAGGGAAGGGCTTGTAATGATGACTCCACTATGTCGTTGCGAGGAGACGAGATTCCTCGCTTACGCTTCGGAACAGGCTCCGCAATCTCCTCCCTCGTGTCGTTGCGAGGAGACGAAGGCGACGAAGCAATCTGGGAGGTGATAATGAGATTGCCACGCACCTTTCAGGTGCTCGCAATGACAGGAGACGAGGTGCTCGCAAAGACAAAAAGGGAAGTGCTCGCAATGACAAAAAGCGAAGGGTTTGCAATGAAAAAAAGAGGGGGCGGGGCTTGTCCCCGCCCCGACAAATCCATGTAGAAGAGAAGAATATAGTTGACCCTTTTTAGGCTTCCCTCTCCAGTATGGTGGCAGCGCCCTGACCGCCACCGATGCAGGCGGTGGCCAGGCCGTATTTCCCCTTTTCGACGTTGAGTATTCTGGCGAGGGTACCAACCAGCCTGGTGCCGCTGGCTCCCAGCGGGTGTCCGATGGCAGTAGCGCCACCCTTGACGTTGACTTTGTTGGGGTCGATACCCAGCTCTTTCATGGTGTAGAGCGCCACGATGACGAAGGCCTCGTTTATTTCCCAGAAATCGATGTCCTTCGCTTTGAGGCCGGCATGTTCCAGAGCCTTGCGGCTGGCCGGGACCGGGCCTTTCCCCATCACTGTCGGGTCAACGCCAGCCCACCCCATGGATATGATCTTGGCCAGGGGCTTGAGGTTGTACTTCTTGGCCTTCTTCTTGGACAT
Organism: uncultured Chloroflexota bacterium; assembly: GCA_903884455.1. Taxonomy (GTDB): domain Bacteria; phylum Chloroflexota; class Dehalococcoidia; order GIF9; family AB-539-J10; genus RBG-13-51-36. The sequence continues at coordinate 28,591 of CAISEW010000037.1, forward strand.
CAGCATCATGGCACTGGCACCGGCGTTGAGCGGAGAGGAGTTGCCGGGCGTTATCTGCCCATCCGGCTTGAAGGAAGGCTTCAACTGGGTGAGAGCCTCCAGCGTAGTATCGGCCCTGATGGCCATGTCATAGTCAATGACTTTCTTCGTCCCGTCCGCCTGCGGCGCCTCAACTGGCATTATCTCCCCCTTGAAATATCCTTCCTGGAGGGCCTTGGCCGCCATCTGATGGCTTTTCATCGCCCATTTGTCCATGTCCTCCCGGGTGAAGTTGGTCTGTGATAGCAGCTTCTCTGCAGTCAGGCCCATGTTCATGGTGGTCATTATGTCTATTTCTTTAAACTCTTCGGTGGCAAATCTGGGATTAGGTGATATCGGTACCTGTTGCCCGCCGCCTCCCAGGGTCGGGATGTGGGTCATATGCTCGATTCCGCAGGATATGACGATATCGGAGTACCCCAGCATGATTTCCATGGCCCCCTGGTGTATCGTGGACATCGAAGAGGCACACTGGCGGTCAATCCCCTGAGCTGCGACATTGAACGGCAGCTTGGATAGGAAGTTGATAGACTTTCCCCCATAGAGCCACTGCTCGAGCACGGGCATGGCCGTCCCCGTGATTACATCGCCGATTTCCTCGGGGTTTATCTTGGTCTGCTTTAGCATTTCCTGGACCAGCCTGCCAGCCAGGTCGTCCATTCTCAGACCGTTGAACACGTCCCTCTCTGGCTCCCGCGGCCTCGATCTGGAAAAGGGTGTCCTTAGATAACTGACAATTACAGCTTCTTCCATATAATTAGTCTCCTTTCTTTATTATTTTATTTTTCATTCCATTTTCCGAAATTATGGCCTGTTTATGTTATACCACTCTCGCTGCACAGTCAAGTCTTTATCCTCGTTCATATGAGCAGTGACAATTTTTTGTCGTTGCTAGGCACGATGGTGCCGAAGCAATCCCTGAGATTGCCACGGGCTTCGCCCTCGCAACGACTTCGTCGGATTGCCACGCCTTCGGCTCGCAATGACAACCCCTATTATGTCATTGCGAGGCTGACGAAGTCAGATGAAGCAATCCCTGGGAGGGGCATGGGGAAGCTTGACAGTTTGATAAAATATGGGTAAGATGGGCTTGCATTTTGGGAACACTCAATTATTAAGTTTTGCGCTTAAATACAACCGCTATCTGTAATAAAATGGAGGTAAGAAATGGCACAGGATGAAAACAAAGCTAAATATGAAGCCAGGCCGTGGATAAAATGGTATCTGCCGGGTGTGTCGCCGGATATTACAGTCGAGGAAAAGTCCGTGGTGGACACCTTTAATGAGACTACCGAAAAATGGAAGGACAAGACCGCTGTAATATTCTATGGTAGAAAGATGAACTACCGAGAGCTCAGAGACCAGGTTGACAGGTTTGCTACGGCGCTACATGATTTAGGCATCAAAAAGGGAGACAAGGTTGCCCTCCTGCTGCTTAATTCGCCTCAATTCATCATAGCTTATATGGGAGCCCTGAAAGCCGGGGCTACCTTAACGGCAATCAGCCCTGTTTATGTCAGCCCCGAAATCAAGTACCAGCTTGAAGACAGCGGGGCGAGAATGCTTGTCTGCCTGGATATTCTTTATGATAACGTGGAAAAAAGCGGAGTCAAGCTGGATGCTGTCATCCTGACCAGCATCGGCGAATACCTGCCGAAAATGAAACAAATTTTGGGCAGCAGCGTGCTCCGGTCTGTATATCAGAAAATGGCTGCCCCGCCTGTTGAAATGTTTCAAAGAGAGGGATTTTATCGATTCCAGGACTTGCTTAAGAAATACCCCCCGAATCCGCCCGATATCAAGTTCAATATTAGAGAGGACATAGTAACTCTTCCCTACACTGGAGGGACAACCGGGAAGCCCAAAGGTGCCAAGATAACTCATTACAATTTTGGCGCCGCTCGAGAGATCGGCACTAAATTCTGGGGTGATGTCGTCCAGGATGGGAAAGAGACCGTAATAGCCTATTTGCCTTTCTACCACATCTATGGTCAAGCAGTGGTCATGATGGGAGGATTAACCCAGGGCTACACTTCAATACTAATCACCACTCCTGACCCTGATGACATTTTGAGTGCACTAGAAAATTACAACGGAACTATTTTCTACAGCGTTCCCGCCCTGTTTGAATATCTCAAGGACTATGAAAAGACTGACAGAGTAAATTGGAAGAAGATAAAAGTCCTTATCTCCGGTGCTGATGCTCTTCTCGAGGACACTGCTAAGGGCTGGGAAAAGCGGACCGGCGCTAGAATCCACGAGGGCTGGGGCATGACCGAGACGACCTCGACCGGTATGGTCAATCCCTACGGCAGGGCGAAAATCGGTTCCTTCGGTGTACCTCTGCCTGGCTGCGTGGCGGGCATAATGGAGGCGGAAGGCACCAAGTTCCTTCCCGTTGGGGAAACAGGAGAAATGGTATTCAAAGGGCCCAATGTCTTCCCGGGATACTGGGGAAGGCCGGAAGCGACCAAGGAAGTGCTTTTGGAAATCGACGGTGAAACCTGGCTGCGCACCGGGGACCTGGCCAGAATGGATGAAGAGGGCTATTTCTACTTCTACGATAGGAAGAAAGACATGATTAAATACAAGGGTCTGCAAGTATTTGCCAGAGAGGTAGAGGAAGTAATCACTTCTCATCCTCAAGTCAAGGAGGCCGGCGTCATCGGGGTCCCCGACCCCGAGGTTGGCGAGAGAGTTAAAGCTATCGTCGTTCTGGATTCGGAAGCCAGAGGGAAAGTGTCGGAAGAAGACATTATAAAGTATTGCGCTGGAAAGCTGGCTGCCTACATGGTACCCAAGATAGTGGAGTTCCGAGGCGAGGTGCCCAAGACAGACATCGGCAAGGTATCCCGCCGCGAGCTGAGAGAGGAGTAGCTATAGAATGGCACCGTTTTTTGAAGTAGAAAACTTGACCAAGCGTTTTGGCGGACTGGTTGCCGTCAACAATGTTAGCTTCCAAATAGGCCGGGACGAAATCGTGGGTCTGATTGGGCCCAATGGTTCCGGGAAGACCACCCTCGTGCGGTGCATAATCGGCATATTCAAGCCCGAGTCTGGAAAAGTCCGATTTAAGGGCGAGGATATAACCAGATGGCGTCCCTGGAAAATCGTCCAGAGAGGGCTCGTAGGGACTTTCCAGGTAGTTAAGCCGTTCCGCCACCTCCCTATTATCGCCAATGTCATGGTTGGTTGCCTCTGCCCGCGGATAACCAGGGGAGGTGAATGGACCAAGACCACCGTGGTGAAGGCACGGGATGCGCTGGAGTTCGTGGGCATCGCCGACCGGGCTCGTGAGCCAGCCTCCACCTTGTCTCATGGAGACTTGAAACGACTGGAGGTAGCCCGGGCCATTGCTACCGAGCCCGAACTCCTTATCCTCGATGAGCCCTTCGGGGGGCTTAATCCTGCCGAAACAGAGCTTGTCGCTAAATCCCTGAAACGATTGCACAAAGGAGGTCGGTTCGGCAGGCTTCATAGCGAAGGGCCGGCTATGCTGATAATCGAACACAAGCTAAGTGAACTCATGAAAATAGTGGACCGGGTGATTGTCCTCAATTATGGAGAAATCATCACCCAGGGTACCCCCCAGGAAGTAGTCAAAAACCCCGCCGTGATTGAAGCTTATACCGGCAAGGAGGTGCTCATTGCTTGAGGTAAAAAATGTAATTGTCCGCTACGATACAGCCACCATCTTGGATGGCGCCAGCTTGACGGTAGAAAAAGGGGAGCTGGTGGGGCTCATCGGGCCCAACGGCGCGGGCAAGACCACTCTCCTCCGCGCTATCGCTGGTTTGATAAACTGGGACAGGGAAATTCTCAGGGGCACTAGGAAGTCCGATGTAACCTTTGAAGGCAGCATCGAATTTGAGGGGGAAAGGATTGACAAGCTATCGGCATTTGAAATCGCCAAGAAAGGTCTCCAGCTCTGCCCGCAAATGGGCCGGCCTTTCGTCGAGATGTCGGTCAAGGATAATCTCCTCGCCGGAGCCTACCTGTGCAAGAACAGGAAAGAAGCTGATGAGAGCCTGGTCAAAGTTTATGAACTGTTTCCCAGACTGAAAGAAAGGGAAAAGCAGCAATCGGGGACTTTATCCGGTGGGGAACGGCAGATGCTAGCTGTGGGACGCTCGCTGATGCGCCGGCCCAAATTCATGTTAGTCGATGAACCATCCAGCGGGCTGGCCCCCAAGATAAAAGATGACCTGTTCAAACGCGTGGAGGAGATTTACCATGAATTGGGAGTCACCATACTCCTGGCTGAGCAGGATATCAGCTTTGCCTTCTCCCTCTCCAAGAGGAACTATGTTATGTCGAGGGGACACATCATCGCTCAGGGAACAGCCCAGGAATTGCTCAAAGACGAGACTATCAGGAAGACATACCTGGGCATGTAAATAGCCACCCTGCCTTCCGTCGTTGCGAGGCTGACGAAGTCAGTCGAAGCAATCTCTCCTTCGCACCTCGAAGTCAGTAGTCAGAATTCAGCATTCAGAAGATTCCCCTACTGACTACTGGCTACTGGATTCTGTATTCTTGTTACTACCACTATTTTTTGCTTTTTGCAGTTTAATTTTTTATTTACTGTTGCTCTGTCATTTTGCATGGGCTTGTCCCGACATTGTCGGGATGAAATCGGCATTTGGAGCTTGGATTTTGACATTTGGAATTTAGCCAAGGGGATTGCCACGCTCCCGCCTGCCTGCTCGCCGTATGACTCCAGCAGGCGAGCCAAGCCTTGGCCTGCTTGCGCTAAAGCTTCAGCGAAGGCAAGCGGGCAGGTCGCTCGCAATGACAAAAAAGTAAGGTGCTTGCAATGACCCCCTCACTATGTCGTTGCGAGGAGCCCGAAGGCGACGAAGCAATCTTGATGAGGACGGGGGAGTGGGGAAAAATAGAGTTAACTTCTTTTTAGTGAAGGGAGGCACTACAGGCCCGGCATTCCTTACGCCAGAAACCATTAGTTAGCTTACAGCGTGGACACTCTCGCTCAATCTTATCCCGTATCCACACGGCAAGCCCTTCAGGCATGAATAGCAGTATCACTATCACTACAACAGACAGAATAATAATCGGGCGATCAGTAAGAAACAGCACAAAGTGCTCGATTTTAATAAGCGGAACGAAGAAGGGGGTACTGGGAATTGAAAGGCCCCTGATAATATCCCCGAGGCGCGTCGAAAGGTCCATAAGCGGATAGAGGATGAAAACCCCGACAACTGCTCCGTAAATGCTGACAATACCGCCAAATATTACCCATATTATGGCCTGAAAGGACATCGTGAGGGAAAGGCTGGAGGGGCCGACAGACTGTATCACATGGGTAAATAAGGCGCCGGCAAGCCCGGCGAAAAGGCCGCCGATGGCAAAAGCCAGCAGCTTGTATCTTACGGTGTTTATTCCTGAGGCACGGGCAGCAATCTCATCTTCTCGGATGGCATGGAAGATTAGTCCGGTCCTGATATTACTGCTCCCGGCATCGGTGAGCTTCCACATTATAAGCACCGATACCGTCATCGCTATCAAACATATATAATATCTCTGCACCTCCGAGCCGGCAAGAGCAGGAAGCGCAGCTATGCCATTTTCGCCGCCGGTATACTCTCTGAGAGATACGACTACTCCCGCCAGCATGAGAGGAAAGGCCAGGGTAAGCAGTGATAAGTAAGGGCCTCTCAGCCTCAGAGCCGGAAAACATGTGAGTACTCCTGTCACTACAGCGATCAGAACACTCAGTGGTATCGTCGCCCACGGCTGCCAACCCAGATATTTGTACAGAAGTGCCGAACTGTATGCTGCCACCCCGAAGAACAGAGCATGGCCAAAATTCAGCTGTCCAGTATAACCAGATAACAAGTCCCAGCTCACAGCAAAAATAGTGAATATGCTGGCGAAGGTAAACATGATCACATAAAAGCGTTGGTCCGTAATCAGCGGAAGAGTAAACAGGAAGACAAAGAAAATGATGGCAAGAAGTCGGCCGGGAACTGGTAGCACTCCATATTGGAAACTCTTGAGCAGCCGTCTCAACAATTTACAGTTTCTCCTCTTCGAACATTGTACCGAACAATCCGGCTGGTCTGACTATGAGCACTATGACCATAGCCAGCAGGATAATCGTCCCTGTCAGGTAACCCCCATTAGGTATCAGAAAGCTGGCCATTTGCTCGACCAATGCTATGATGAAAGCCCCGATGATGCTCCCCTTGATGCTTCCCAGTCCTCCCAATGTCACAATTACCATGACCGTCACCAAGGGCGCCCCCCACATGCCAGGTCTGACTCCCTCTAGCGGTGCCAATAGGATACCAGCAACCACTGCCAGGGCTACGCTTAGCCCCATGGTTACCAGCAGTATCCTGGAAGCACTTATCCCCATGAGGCCTGCAATCTCGGCGTCCTGTGCCGTAGCCCTGATGGCTATCCCCAGCTTTGTCTTTGTTAGAAGCAGCAACACCATGATAATAGCCAACGCCGCTACCCCAACTGTCAATAGCTGCTGGTTGAGGATGCGAACCCCCGCTATGTCCACGTATCCTCCGATAAGAGAGGGAACCCCCCGAGTCTCACCGCCAAAACGCCAGAGCAGAGCACTCTCCATAATCATGACTAAAGCGATGGTAATGATCAATACAGCAGCATGATGCTCGCGTACCCGGTCAATAATGAAGCGGTAGACTAAGATACCTAGAAGGGTAACGACAACTATCGTCACGGCGATTGCTTCAATGTAGCCCAAGCCAATTTTCTTGGTACAATAGAACAGGCCGAAGGCTGCCAGCATGAAAAATCCCGTATGAGCCATGTTAACCAAGCGGGCCACGCCGAAGATAAGAGAAAAGCCTATCGCCAGGAGGGCATATATACCTCCGTTCACCACCGCGTAAGTTATAACTATGGCAGCCACGGCACTTTAATCCCCAAAACAAGAAAGGGAAGCCAAAGAAAAGGCGGGGATAACCCCCGCCCCTCCTACAAAGTCTGTGATTCCGGTCGTTTGATTAATTCTGGGCACTTTGCAAACCCTTCACTGTCCGTTCAATTGGCAGATACTATATATTACATCTCCCCGCCTTGTCAAGGGTTTTCCCCGAGTCTTGGGATTTTCCGACAATTTTATCTCAAACTTAACTGTCATTGCGAGCACCTGCCCGCCAAGGCTTGGCTCGCCTGCTGGAGTCATACGGCGAGCAGGCAGGCGGGAGCGCGGCAATCCCCTGTTCCCACAGAGATTGCTTCGGCTGACTTCGTCAGCCTCGCAACGACACGAAGAGGGGGTGTCTTTGCGAGCACCTGAAAGGTGCGTGGCAATCTCATAATTCATCATACAGGTCACGCCATTCTCTGTTTGTACTATTAATTAACTGAACCTTCTTTTGTCTTGAGCCAGCCTTTATCTGCTTCTCCCTCAAAATGGCGTTTTCTATGTCCTCAAAGACCTCGTAATATACAACTTTGACAATGTTGTATTTCTTGGTGAATCCATCAGCCAGCCTTTCCTTGTGCTCGTAGACTCTTCTTATTAAATCGTTGGTGACACCCACGTAAAGCACGGTATTCCTTACGTTGGTCATTATGTAAACGTAGTATTGCTTACTCACCCACTATATTATACTAGAGCTTGCGGAGCCTGTTCCGAAGCATAAGCGAGGAATCTCGGCTCCTCGCAACGACAAGAGGCGGCCGGTAAAAAACCGGAGGCCCCGGCTCAGCCGGGGCCTCCGCAGGACTTGTCACCAGGTTAGATAGGTTAGATTACCAGGTAGACCAGTTCCCGGTCATCCAGCTGGGTATGGCCATGCTTCCAGTGCCCGCATACTCGACGGCAGTCCAGTTCATACCAAGGAATGCCCTCGAAATAATGTTCGAATACGGCCAAGAAGCTGCCTTTGGAAAGACGCCAACCTGGGTGCCATTTCCTACCTCTCTGGTGGTTCCTCCACCACAGCCAGGTAGTGCCATAGCTAGCAGACCTAGCAACAAGAGACAACTAATAACCACTAAAATCGTTCTTTTCATTTCCATTACCTCCTTTATCCCTTACACCTTCCGCCATTGCATAAATATGCCGGTCACCCAGCTTGGACCAAAAACCAAGTCATGGGGGTTAAATGATGGCATTGTGTAGTTGGATGCAGCAAAGGGCTCAGGAACGTAGCCGGTCGCACCCCACAAAGAGTCTATCTGAGTGTCGTTGAGTGCTGGCAGCAACATGCCATACGTCCCATAGTTCCACCTCATTGTGGTGCCATCCCACATCGGGAAAAAGGCGTTTACACCACTTGTGCCGGTCATCTTATTGTTCAAGTCTTCAAAGTAAGGAATAAGGGCATCAACAGAAGCTTGAACGCTCGTAGCATTACTACCATCCCATCCCTTGTTTAAGATGGCAGCCTTCAGATTATACATAACATCATAGGCAGCTGCGGTATAGGAGGGGAACTTACCATATGCCGCCTGGAACGCGCTAAGGAAAGGTAGCGTCTTCACGGTCTGATTTAGACCCGGTGCCCAGGTTCCCATGGTAATTTCATACTCGCAATAACCTTCGGTATCCTCCCAGAAGGTTGACTCCTGGGCTAATACATTAATGCCTGCCGCAATAGCTGGTATCCCCAGCTCGCCTTTCTTCTGACTGAAGACAGTGCCAACTGGCCCGGACATGATAGTGAAAATAACTTCACACTTGTCGGCTTTAAGCGCATTCAGTGCGGGAGTAACTATGCTTGAGCCAGCGGTGTCAGAAACTGTCTTTATGGCGCCCAGCGACCAGCCAAATAACGGCCCAAACGCAGGTATGCGGCTCTGGAATGCCGCTACCATCGGGGCGGCCCATTCTAGGCTCTCAGCGAATATGCCAATTCTAACTGTCTTATTAGAGGTACCATTGCTTCCATAGACGTACGGCTCCCATCCCGTCGCGTTTCGTACGGTGTCAGTGACCATTTTCAGCATCTGGAAACAGGCGGTTATCAGAAAAGAGCTATTAAATGGGCTGGCTCTGAAGATGTACTTCTGGTTCCCGTAGGTGCCGGGATTGACTTTGTAGTATGGGACATACATTAATAGGGTTGCAGTAGCGGCACCAACGATCATAAACATCGGCGTCCTATTGAGAACAATGGGTATCTCGGTGTTCACGCCTTCTGTCCGGAAGCCGCCGATAACAAGCTTGCAATCTAGGTTGGCATCTAGCTTGGCTGCAAGCTTGGTTCCCGCCGCGGCAGAGTCACTGATTTCGTTGGTGTCACATGAAATCACAGTGAAGTTATACGAAGTGCCGTTGACGGTGAAGCTGCCAATTTCGTTGGCTGCCAGTAGGGCGCCTCTCAACATGTCTTGCCCTTGTACATACGCCATTGGCCCGGCTATGATGACCTTGATTGTGGGGGTAGCGGCGCTGGCCATGCTAGGTAGCACCAACCCTATCACCATAAGACTGGCAATAATTAGAAAAATAATCCTTTTCAAATCTTCAACCTCCTTTGTTTGTGGTTGCTCCCATTTCATCGGAGCTAACCTTCGCTGCTGGAACAAACCGGTCGACACCGGTTGCCTCCAGCAACCTTAGTCTTTATACATTACCCGATAGACCCACCTCCTTTCGTGCTTTTGGTCTTCCGATTTTTTGTTGCCCGTGGGGGCAAGCCTGGAAAGGGAGACCAAATAAATTCGTTGGGAACTCGACCTTTTGACTATCTGCGATTCTTGTTGTCAATTTGATTGCTGCCAGATCCCCCCGAGCCTCCATTTTTCTCTTCCTATACCTCCTTTAATTATATCTTATCTCCCCGTCTTTGTCAATCAACCTTATCCCTTGTGTGCGCTTTACTCTGTCATTTTTTCTTTTACTACTTGAAGTGTAACATCTAAATATTAAAATGCTGTTAAGGGGTAAGAAGGGGGTCAACTCTATTTTTCTCCACGCCTATTCCTGCAGAGATTGCTTCGTCGCCTTCGGCTCCTCGCAACGACAGAAAGGGGGCTGTCATTACGAGCCATTTCCTTTTTGTCATTGCGAGCGACCTGCCCGCCAAGGCTTGGCAGGCGGGAGCGTGGCAATCCCCTTGGCTAAATTCCAAATGCCAAACTCCAAGCTCCAAACAAATCCCTTCGAAATGCAAAAAGCAAAAATAATGGTAGTAACAAGAATACAGAATTCAGTAGCCAGTAGGGGAATCTTCTGAATACTGAATTCTGACTACTGGCTACTAATTTTAGGATTTGGTGCTTGGGATTTGGAATTTCCCCTGGAGCATCTTATCCACGGCAGCTATCGCTTTAAGGCGAATTTCCCGGGGGACCTTCACCTCAGGACTCATCTCTTCCAGAGACCACAGGACTTTCTCCAGGGTAATCAACTTCATGTTGGGACAGATTGCCTGCTCGGAAACAGGAATAAACCTCTTGCCGGGACTCTCTTTTCTAAGCCGGTGTATTAATCCTATCTCCGTGCCCACAACCATCTCTCTGACCTCATCCCGCCGGGCATATCTACACATCCCGCTGGTGCTGGTTACTTCGTCGGCCAGGGCGATGACCTCCGGCTTACATTCGGGATGAACTACCACCTTAGCTTGAGGATATTCCCGCTTCAACTCCTTTATCGTCTCAGGCTCTATCCTGGCATGGGTGGGGCAGAAGCCGGGCCAAAGAATCATCTTTTTGCCTGTCCTGGCCGAGACATAATGCCCGAGATACTGGTCAGGGACAAATAATATCTCCGGAGCATCCAGGCTCTCTACAATCTCGACGGCATTGGCGGAGGTACAGCAGATATCTGACTCTGCCTTGACTTCGGCTGAGGAGTTGATATAGCAGACCACCACTGCTTGAGGATGTTCCTTTTTCTTCGCTCGCAGTTGCTTAGCGGTAATCATATCCGCCATGGGGCAGCCAGCATTCATATCAGGCAGCAAAACCACCTTATCGGGACAAATGATGGAGGCTGTTTCCGCCATGAAGTGAACTCCGCAAAACACGATTACATCGGCATCGGTTTTAGCCGCATTCTGGCTCAGCTCCAGAGAATCGCCGAGGAAGTCGGCTATATCCTGAACCTCATCCCGTTGATAGTTATGGACCAGGATAACAGCATTCTTTTTTTTCTTAAGAGCCGAGATTTTCTCGACCAGTCCAGCATCCCTATTTTCCATCTATGGTTATCCTCCAGGCATGAGTGTAAACATTCATCCTCTTGCCTCTGACAAAGCCCACCAGGGTCACGCCCAAATCATTAGCTAGCCTCACCCCTAAGTTAGTAGGGGCGGACTTAGAGACAATTATGGAGACATTTCTTCGGGCTACCTTGAACAGTATCTCCGAAGTGACCCTGCCGCTGGTGATTATTATGTGATCGTCCGTCGCTATGTCATTCAAGATGCATTCGCCAAAAATTTTGTCTATGGCATTGTGTCTTCCTATATCTTCGCTAAACACTAAAATGTCCTTATTATCACACAGGGCAGCGCTGTGCACACCGCCGGTCGCCCGATAAATCTGGGAGCGATGTTGAAACTCGCTTACCAGAGCTAGAACTTCGAGAGCGGAGATTTTAATCTGGGATTCGACTTTCCCCTGACCTTGAGCATCAGCGGCGCTGTGGAAAGAGGTCCCCCTCCCGCATCCTGAAGTGATGAACCTCTCAAACAAAACATCATCGGCAGGCTCCTCACCCTTTTTCGTTTCTACCCACACCACGCCCCGCCGGTCATCAACCATTATCTTTTTTATCTCATCCTTACTCTTAAGAAATCCCTCGGAGAAAAGAAACCCGACCGCCAAATACTTTAAATTCGCCGGGGAACAGAGCAAGGTTACCAGCTCGTGGTTATTTAAGATGATAATGAGGGGAAACTCTTTGGCCACTACATCTTCAATGCTGCTGCTACCCTTTTCAGTAAGCTTCAATATAGAAATCTTCTCTGTCTCATTATCCATTCTTTTCTATCCTTATCTGGTCTCCAGCCTTGACACAACCCCCGTGAGTCACCCTGGCAAATATCCCTTCCTTGGGCATGATGCATTTGCCTATCTCCTGGTAGATAGCGCAACCGCTATGACATTCCTTACCAATCTGAGTGACCTCAAGGAGGACATCCTTTCCAACAGAGATTTTTGTGCCTACGGGCAGAGACATGAGTTCCACCCCTTGGGTAGTGAGATTTTCCGCAAAATCACCGGGACCTACCTCGAAGCCCAGTCTTCTCATCTTATCGATACTTTCCATCGCCAGCAAACTCACCTGCCGATGGGTACAGCAGTCAGCGTGGGCATCCTCAACAAGACCGTAGTCCTCTTTAAGGATACCTTCGGCTACAGTTTTCTTTCTGGTACCCTTCTCTTCACTCTTGCAGACGGCAATTATTTTAGCCATTGAGCGGTAGTTTGTATTATACACACTCTTATTAAACTTAGCTAAAGACTGTCGGTCACTGGCAAATTCAGGCTGGTCTAAGGTGGGGCATTCTTCCTGTGATACAGTCCAGATAGATGGGTGACACTCTATATGTTTGTAACGTTGGGTAATAACCTCCTGTGTCATTGCGAGCCCCGACCTGTCGGGGCGTGGCAATCTCTATCCCCAGCAGCCCCACAAGATTGCTTCGTCACTTGTGTTCCTCGCAATGACAAGAAAGAGGCGTCACTAATCATATGAACGAGTACATCTTGTTGTAATTATTTTTGAGGATGGTTATACTTGGAGTTTGCATCTCCCGGAGTCGTGCCCGAGGCAGGATGATTAGAGGATTACACGGAGTCCATTATCTGGACGCTGCTAGCTTGCAGAAGGCAGATTAAGCAAATGGCAATCATAGAAACTGTTGAGCTCACTCGCCGCTTTGGAGAACTAACTGCTGTGGATAGCCTGACTGTTTCAGTACAGCTTGGCGAGGTGTTTGGATTGCTGGGCCCCAACGGTGCTGGCAAGACTACCGTTATTAAGATGCTGACCACTTTGTTGCGGCCAACTTCTGGCGAGGCGAGAATTGCTGGTTTCAGCATCACTAAAAATGGTGTTGATGTGCGGCGTATCATTGGATACGTGCCTCAATTGCTCTCAGCAGATAGCACGCTGACGGGCTACGAGAACCTTATGGTTTTCGCCAAGCTCTACGATATTCCCCGAGCCGAGCGTAAATCGCGAATGACGGAAGCGCTCTCCTTCATGGGGCTACAAGAGGTTGCCAACAAGCTCGTGCGCACTTACTCCGGTGGCATGATCCGTCGGCTGGAAATCATCCAGTCTATCCTCCATCGTCCCAGGGTTCTTTTCCTGGACGAGCCGACGGTAGGGCTGGACCCCTTGGCTCGCAAAGCGCTATGGGAGCACATCAACAAGCTGCGTGTTGAATATGGTACAACCATATTCTTGACCACACACCTCATGGAAGAAGCGGACAGATTGTGCAGCCGTGTGGCAATCATGCATCATGGGAAGCTCGTGGCCTTGGGAGCGCCAGCTGAACTGAAGGCATCTATTGGTGCGGCTGACGCCACATTGGACGACGCGTTCATTCATTTTACGGGCGACGTACTAGAATCAGGAGGAAGCTACCGTGAGACATCCAGAACAAGGCGGACAGCTCAACGACTCGGCTGAACAGGCGTTGAAGCGAACAAATCCCTTAGCTATAGTGACCAGCTTTATTCGCAAGACATTAGCCATCGCTGAGATGGAGGCCCGCAAAATGCGGCATGACCCTACTGAATTGGCCTTTCGAGCAGTGCAGCCAGCATTATGGCTGCTGGTATTTGGGCAGGTGTTTACCCGTACACACGTGATTCCTACTGGAGACCTGAGTTATCTCGATTTCATGACTCCTGGTGTTCTGGCCCAGAGCGTGCTCTTTATTGCCATCTTCAGTGGTATGACGATTATCTGGGAACGGGACTTAGGAATCATCCACAAGTTTGTGGCCAGCCCAACCCCCCGGGTAGCTCTCTCACTGGGTAAGGCACTGGCCGGAGGAGTTCGCGCGTTTTCCCAGGCCATCGTAGTCTATGTGCTGGCGCTGCTCTTGCATGTCAACATAAACTGGAATCCACTGTCTTTGATTGGGGTGCTGATACTCGTTGTTCTGGGGGCTGCGACATTCACTGCGTTCTCCCTGGTGATTGCGTTTCTGGTGAAAACACGTGAACGTTTTATGGGCATTGGTCAAGTCTTGACCATGCCGTTTTTCTTCGCCAGCAATGCACTCTATCCTATTTCGATAATGCCTGACTGGTTGAAGGTAATCGCCCACATCAATCCGCTGACTTATCAGGTAGATGCGCTACGCGATCTCATGCTGAGCGGCGGGAGTAGCTCGTTCGGTCTGCCGCTTGATTTTGGCGTGTTAGTTATGGCGACAACGGTCCTGGTCATCATTAGCGGGTGGCTCTATCCCCGTGCAGCCACCTAGAATACTACATCGAGACAGGTCGCTGCTACACGCAATACAACCCAAACTCCAAGCTTCCTCTCTGTTTTTCCTGGGACATTTATCACCTGCGTCTTTATTTCAGAAGTTTAGCTAAAGCCTGTCGGTCGGCGGCAAACTCTGGTTGATCCAAAATGGGGCATTCTTCAAGACGACACTTGCCCTTTGCCAGCTCGATAGCGAAAGCAAGGCAAGTTCGCTTGCCGCACTTCCTGCAATTTGTCTTGGGTAAGAATTTGAGGAGCATAAACCCTGTATCCAGCTTTGATTTGCCTGGCTGCAGAATATCCTGCTGCGGCTGACTCAACTTTGATGCAATCTTATGGCATATCGCTGGCTCAGGATATGACCCTATGTCATAAAGGGTATAGCCCATAAATAGGACTGGCTCTTCCTGGTAGCAGCTCCACACCGCCTTTTCCAGCACCTTTGGGTTAAGTCCGGGTACACTGGTATCCCTTTCTCCAGGTTGGCATAGTAGGTTGATGACGCTTATGATCTGGTTTCTAAATCTTTCTATTAGCTCGAGTGGAATATTATAGAGGTGTGGGGTGGGAGCTTTTGTGCCGATAATTTGCTTCGTCTCAGTGACTCCGTTTTGCTTAAGTGCCAGGAGCGATTCGCCGGGCAAATGCCCTGCTGATTCCCTTCCACAGAGCACAATATATCTTATATTCGGGTTAGCCGCGATATTACAGACCATCTTCTCCAATCCTATGTTCTCTGTTTGAAGCATACCTGAAAGGGCGGCACCAGAGTCTACACCAGCCATTACCAGCTCATTCAATTCCGCTGGTATGGCAAAGTCAAAGGTATCTAGAGTTACACACACTGCTACCGGAGAATAATCATTGCCCCTCACATAGCGACCTTCCTCCGGAGGATAACCATCTGGTGGTTTTACTTTTAGCACGAGTTCTTACTCCCTTACTTATCAAGGCTTGAGCTAGGCTTTGCTCAAAATAACTCTTTCGCTCAACTCTGTATCCAGAGCACGACAAGGTATATTCCTACACCTATGAAGATAATGGAAACTGCGACACGAATGATTTTCTCAGCGCGGGTGACCGCGTTAAGCCAGGTAGAAACCCTGGCTACACCAGCGGATATGAGCACGCCGAATACTAAAACAGGTAGCCCGGTGCCAACGGCATATATCGCAGGCAGTGCCACGCCGCCAACGGATTTAAGGGACAAAGGTATCAATACTCCAAAGAATAGAACAGCGCTATAGGGACAAAAGGCAAGGGCAAAAAGAGCACCTAACAGGAATCCCCCTATCATCCCCCAGTTAGCGACCTTTCCTCCTATTGAAGACAATCTTCCTCCTCCCAAACTAAAGGGCATCCTGTTTATAGTCAGCATTATCACCCCTACCACTATCAGAAGTGGCCCCAGGACTTGCTCACCGAAATCCTGAAGAAATGAGGCAAGTCCGGGAATCTCAAGGCCAGCCACAATGATTATGACGCCGAGGATAGAATAAGAAAACATGCGACCCAGCGTATAGAGCGTTCCAGTTATGACAGCGTATCTGCGCTCCGTCACTTTGCGGCTAACATATGCTATGGCAGCAATGTTGGTAGCCAGAGGACAGGGACTGATGGCAGTTATCAACCCCAGAAGCAGCGCCGAGAGGGCGGGGATATGAATGTTTCCCGTAATGCCGCCCAAATCCATCACACCTCTCCGCTGAGGCTTTTCTCGACCTTGTTCTTCACTATTTCGGCAAACGCCTCGTCATTACCTATGACCAGCCAGATGTCTGTTACCACTTCGATGTGGTCAGTGCCACCTCTCACAGTGTTAATGCACAGGGTTAAATATGAAGCGTTATTATATTTCTCAACGATGTCAGCATTTGCCTCGTCCTGTACATTGATGGATTGGAAAGTCACCTTGCCACTAGCCAGCTCATCCTCAAAGTAGGTTTCTAGGGTATAGCGTGTCTGTTCTTCGGCATACATACACGTAGCGCAGCGCTGTGTGCGGTGAAAGTAAACGACCTCAACCCTGTCAGCCGGGCCTGAAGACACGTTAATAGGCAGCGAATCCGTAGCTGAGTCACCATTGCCATCGGTAACCACAACTGTGACGTCGTACGTGCCAACTTCTTGGGGAGCAGTCCAGTTTACAACCGCACCTGTGCCAGTAATATTACCTCCGGTGGCTGACCACTCATAGCTTAGCTCGCCGCCATCGCGGGCTGAAGCAGTACATACAATCTGGCAGCTTCCTAAAGGAAGGACTATCTCCGGCTCGGCTTTCAGGCCGGTGATAGCTGGCCGATGGTTGGCTAGCACCGTGTAAAATAGGATTGAAAGTAGCACTGCTGCCGCCACAATCCCCACAATTATTAGATATCTTTTTTTGTTCATTAGTCTCTCTCCCTTGAGCCTCTTTTGTTCAAGTCTGTATCCAGGGCATCACGCATGTTACCACTATTATATTGGATTTGTTTAGAGCAATGACCTTTGTGTAACCATTTTCGCAATTGACCTCTCATTCTTGGCTGGATGTCTCTTCAACTGGTTCAGACAGGGCCATCTCGGCTGGAAAGTATCGCCGACGAAACAGGAGAGCCACATTCACCAAACCGATGAGAACCGGAACCTCTATAAGAGGACCGATTACAGCGGCAAATGCCTGCCCCGAACCGATGCCGAACACTGCCACAGCTACAGCAATGGCTAGCTCGAAATTGTTGCTGGCAGCGGTGAAGGCAATGCTCGCTGTCTTAGGATAGTCGGCGCCTATCTTCTTAGCCATAAAGAACGAAACCAAGAACATTACCACAAAGTAAATGAGGAGCGGAACCGCGATGCGAACCACATCCAGCGGTATTTGCACGATAAGTTCACCCTTGAGGGAGAACATCACCACAATGGTAAAAAGTAAAGCCACTAATGTGATTGGGCTTATCTTAGGGATGAACTTGCCCTCGTACCACTCGCGTCCTTTTGCTTTTATCAATGTGAATCGGGTAATCATGCCTCCGAAGAAGGGAATACCGAGGTAGATAAGCACGCTCTTGGCAATTTCACCCATGGTGACCCTCACCATTGACCCTTCCAGTCCGAACCAACCCGGCAGAATTGTGATGAAGATATAGGCATAAACCGAGTAGAAGACTATTTGAAAGGTTGAGTTCAAAGCCACCAACCCGGCGGCATACTCTCTATCTCCCTTGGCCAGCTCATTCCAGACAATGACCATGGCGATGCAGCGTGCCAGGCCGATCATAATAAGACCAACCATGTAGTCAGGATATGGCCATATGAAACCGAAGAAGAGGATGGCAAGGAGGAACATGAGCACCGGGCCGATAATATAGTTCTGTACCAGAGACAGGGCAAGCACCCGCCAGTTGTGGAACACCAGGCCCATCTCCTCATACCTCACTTTAGCCAGCGGCGGGTACATCATCAGGATGAGTCCTATGGCTATGGGGATTGAAGTGGTACCCACTTGGAAAAAGCTGATAAAGTCGGCTACTCTGGGGACAAAATACCCCAGTCCCACACCGAAGGCCATCGCCAAGAATATCCAGAGTGTAAGGAGCCGTTCCAATAAGGGAAGCCTGTTCTTTTGCGCCATAAAACCTTTCTCCTACTTCAGAGCCTTTCTAATGCTCATTTTTCACTTCGCTGCCTCCTCCGAACTAACCGTCTGGAGCAGCCTGGCCAGTGCTTCCCTATCTTGAGCAAATTCCGCTTTACTTAAGGCGGGGCAGTCTCTCAAACGTTTTTGCCCCTTCAGCAAAGCCACGGCAAAAGCAAAACATGTGGGGAGTCCACAATCGCGACAGTTGGTCTTGGGCAAAAAGTCAACTATATCCTTCGCCTTTATCTCTTCCTTTCTCTCATACACAGGGATGATGCTTGCTCGCTTCTCCCAGGTATCATTTATCATCTCCTTGACATAATCCAGAACCTTTATAGCATCCTCCTCACATGTCACCTGTCCCGCACTCATCTCGCGGGGCATAAGGCTTATGGCCCCTGCGTCTATTTTGAAATTGAGGTTTTGGGCTTCAGGAGTATATACGGCATTTTTAACGACAGCATTAAGGTAAGGAAAAACCTCACTGATATCATCGCTAAGCTCGGCGGCTACCGTAATCCATTCCGGATTGCATAAATTGCGCCTGACTTTAGTTACCTTATAGTCTTGGAGAAGCATAACTCACCTCCATTTTTGCTCTAGCATAAATTCCAGCGCCTGGAGGAACTACCCCCAGCGGCCCTGATGGCAAGCATCCGGTAGCTGTTTTTTCCAGTCCAAGTTCTCTCACTACTCGGTTCATCTCGTAGTTCATCTTTTCCCGTATTGTCGCTTATACTCCTTGAGCAGCGCCTTTGAATAATCAGCTTCGGCACTGGGCGCAACATAATTGTAAATTTTTACCCTTTTGAGTAGCTCCTTTTTGATAGCCTCGTTATCAGCTAGCTTAAGGTCGGCAACTTCCTTGAAAATGCTTTCCATGTTCACAATGCCCACCTGGGAGCCATCGGGCAAGGCCAGTTTCTTTATCATCTTGGCCGCGGCTGCTGGACAGCATGGTTTCTCGCCTGTCATTTTTACCTCCTTATATATCTGCTATCTGCATGGCTCTTGTACCAAGATTAATCTCCTATCTCCCGGTTTTATCTTCTTTGGTTAGGGCGTTAGCGATAAGGTGAGTAACCTCGGCCTTGGTGGGCACTCGACCAGCACAGACCAACTCTTCGTTGATTACCAATGCAGGAGTAGTCAGAATGGGATACTGCACTA
Organism: uncultured Chloroflexota bacterium; assembly: GCA_903884455.1. Taxonomy (GTDB): domain Bacteria; phylum Chloroflexota; class Dehalococcoidia; order GIF9; family AB-539-J10; genus RBG-13-51-36. The sequence goes on from CAISEW010000037.1 coordinate 47,829, forward strand.
TTTTCATCATATCCTTGACCTCCTCTATGCTGGCGTCAATGCCGAGCTCTTTCACCACCTCCCTGGTGGTCTTTTCCAACTGGTGACATCTGGCACATCCGAGTCCTAAGATTTTTATGTTCATCCTTCTACCTCCTTTCTCAATTTCTCTAGAAATAACTTGTTTTTCTAAGTACCCAAGCCTCATAAGCTGGTGACAAAACCATATAACAATCCTGCTGCAGTACAGCATGCGATTATGATAACCACATACCAGAGAAGCCTCTTGTTTCCAATCATCTGCCGGACGACAAGCATACTGGGCAGAGAAATCACCGGGTCAGCAAGTAAGTAGGCCAGCAGAGGTCCTCTCCCCACGCCAAGGTCTAGAAACAAACGTGCCATGGGCACCTCCACCAGCGTTGGGAAGTACGCGACAACCCCAAACAAGACTGCTGCCAGCGTGGCCCCCACCGTTGTAGTTCCGAAATGCTGACTGACGAACTCAGCCGGAATGACTACCCGAAGCATACCTGCCACAAAAACACCCACCAACAACAAGGGAATAATGGTACGGACAAAAAACCATGTTTCCCGCATCCAGCTCAGCACGTCATCTCGACTTAATGCACGCCGAGCTACAAATATAAGTGCTATCAAGAGCGGAGCAAGCCCGATCAATTTCACTTTAAGAATGGTTATCGCAGGGGAAGCCCCCCACAGCAAGATGGCAAGCAGGAGCCCAAAGAACACCCAGAGCCACTTTGAGGTAGGGCTATTTCCAGCCAGGGGGAAGGTCTGTCCTGTTGCCACATCGGCTGCGTTCCCAGATATTTTGTCGGGGAATAGAGCAGCCATGCTGGTGCCGATGATAATGGCGAAGCCGATAGAAAGGATGATTCGGGCCAGGGCAACATCTATACCAATCAGGGTTGAGGTATAGATGATGGCCAGGATATTGGTAGCTGGGGCAGTATAGAGAAAAACAATTGCTGGTCCAAGGCCAGCCCCGCTTTTCCGTATCCCGGCAAACAGCGGCAAAATAGTACAGGAGCAAACAGCCAGGCAGAGTCCAGCAGCAACCGACATAGTATAAGAAATATGCTTTGGTGCGCGCGGCCCGAGGTAGCGGAGGATTTTATCTTTGGGGAAAAGCGCGTACAGTGCCCCGGCTAAGAAGAAAGCAGGCACCACAAAGGGAAGATGAACCAGGAGATAATCCTTGAGAGTAGCTACGCCGCCTTTAAGAAGCTCGATAGCTAATATCATATCCTAGAATTTCCCTCCCAAATACGCATAAGCACAAATAACTACCCAAAAACTATCGGTGCATAGCCCTTGGGCCGACTCGCACAGCGTGACTTAATCTCTCTCTGTCCTGAGATATAATCTCCTCATTAAAGAGGGAATCGCGGAGCAGTTCAATTAGGGGCGCAGCATAGCTACTGGTCGCTTGCTCGGCGATAGAATAGACCACCCAGGGCCCGTCTCTCCTGGATTTGATAAAGCCAGCATCTTCGAGGACACGCAGGTTGCGCGAAGCGCGGGACTGAGAGATGTCCAATGCCTGCATAACCTCACAGACACAGCACTCTCTTTCCAGGAGGACTTTCAAAATCCTTATCCTGGTTTCATCAGACAAAGCCTTAAACAACTTCGCAAAATCTCTCATTGTTGGGCCTTGTTATATGTGGATATTCGAATATCCACATTAGGTTAAACATTTTATCCCGGAAGATCTTGACTGTCAAGCCATCTCATCTTATTTAATGCGGCTCCTGGATGCCCAGAACAGTCAGTCGGCTAAGGCATTTTATGCCTCTAACGCCGGAAGGAGCGAAAATCATCGAGCCTGGTTCAGCATCCCACTGTTTTTCGCCGGCGGTAAAGGTGCCCTTTCCTGATACTACATAGAACAAGACATCGTAAGGCTCATCATGAGGGGGTATTTCGTATCCACTGTCCAAACATATGACCACTACGTTGAAGTGCCTTCCCTTGAATATGTCTTTCTTTACTTTATCACCAGGTATAAATTCTAGGAAATGGTGAAGGTCGTACTTTTGCTCCGCTCCCATTTTCATCTCCAGTTTCCTCCAGACTCACATCATATTCTCCTGGGCATTGTCTTCTGATGTAGTTTCAGGGCCACCACTAGAAAAAGAGAGGTGAAAGCCAGCAAAGCTAGAAGATCCACAGCTACGGGCAGATGGCCCCGCCCTTGGATACTGTATCGGGCGATGTCGGTAAAGTAAGTCAGGGGTGAAATGTAGGCAACTGCCTGCCCCCAAGCAGGTAGTTCGTCCAGCGGAATGAAGATACCGCTAATGAACACTACCGGGAATTTCACCACGGAGGCAATCATGTTGATCGTAGCTGGCAGGTTAGTGGGAGGAATAGAGAAAACAGGGCCCAAAGAGGCAAAGCAAAGGGCCGCCAGAATTACCGCTATGGCGAAGATGAGAGGGCTTGCTACTGTGATTCCTAGAAAGAGACCAAGAATGATGGGCACCAGTGAGATACCTAGCCCGAAGGCAAAGGAAGCGAGGATGTCTCCTACGATAATGGTCTCGATCCTCACTGGGCAGGACATGAGCCGCTCCAGCGTTTTGGCCTGCGCCTCCCAGGGCACCACTATCGGCGATATTGAGGTAGCGGTGAAGAAGAGGACCATGCCCAGGAGTCCGGGTATCATGAAATCAACAGACAGATGTCTGCCGATAGTGAAGGAAAGGAATAGGAAAACGGGGAAGAGGACACCGAAGATTATTACCGGCCCCTTGGAATAGTAGATGCGGATATCCTTGCGTGCTATTACCAGGGAGCGGCGCATCTGCTCTCTCACTAAAGCCGTCTCAGGCATGCTCAGTCTCCTTCTCAGTCAGCGCCACAAAGGCGTCTTCCAGAGAGGGGACAAGTATATTAAGGGATATCACTTTCAGACCATGTGAGCTGGAGTAGTTGGCCAGGGACACCACTAGTTCCCCGGGGTTGGCGGTGTACAGCCGGTACTTGTCACCGAGCTTCTTTACTGCATTCACGCCAGGAATATTCGCCAGGACTTCGGGGCTCACCATATTATCAAAGCTGACCTCAACCGAATGCATGCCACTCGTGGCCATCCTTAGCTTTTCCGGGGCATCTATGGCTACTATGTTCCCCTTGTCGATGATGGCAACCCGGTCACAGAGCTGGTTTGCCTCATCCATATCATGGGTGGTGAGGAATATGGTCTTACCCTTGGCATTGAGACTCTGAAGCAGGTCTTTGATAAGGCGGGCGCTCTGCACATCCAGACCAGAGGTTGGCTCATCCAAGAATAGCACTTCAGGGTCGCTTACCAACGCCATACACAAAATCAGGCGCTGCTTCATTCCCTTAGAATATGTCTTTACTAGACTGTGCTTTCGAGGGTAAAGCCCCATTTCCTGCATCAGGCTGATACCTCTTTCCCGTGCCACGCTGGCCGGAATTCCGTAAAGTTCAGCCATCAGCATAAGGTTATCCCAGCCTGACAGGTCAGCGTAAGCGTTGGCCATCTCTGGGACTACCCCCGTTACCTGCTTTGCTTTCAGGCTGCCCGCCTTATATTCCAGGATTGAAGCACTCCCTTCATCTGCTATTACTACACCCGTCAACATCCTGACAGTAGTCGTCTTGCCAGCACCATTGGGCCCCAGAAAGCCAAAAAGCTCTCCCCTCCCGACGGTAAAGCTTATGTGGTCAACCGCCAGGAGTTGACCATAATACTTGCTCAAATTGGCTACCTGGATAGCAACGTCATTATTCATTTATATGCCCTAACTGTGATGCTCAGAAGCTTAGTCAGGGCTTGGCTTCCCTCGCCTTCTATATAAAACTCCTTGCTGGACAGCACCTGCACATTTTCAAAGCCGGATTCCTTTATCTCTCTCAGGTATTCCTGGTGTTCCAAAGCCCCGCCGATACAACATGCCCAGGCATTCGAGTCACTCTTTATCTCATTAGGGAGCGCTCCCTCCGAGACAATATCAGAAACCGTGAGCCTTCCGCCAGGCTTCAGGGCTCGGTAAGCTTCCCGGAAGACCTTAGATTTATCCGGTGAGAGATTAATAACGCAGTTGCTGATAATGGCATCCACAGATTCATCCTCGACTGGGAGTTTCTCAATTTCCCCCAGGCGAAACTCAACATTGTGGTAGCCATGATCCCTGGCGATACTTTTTGCCTTATCCACCATCTCCTCCGTCATATCAACCCCGATAACCCTGCCGGTGGGGCCAACTTTATTAGCTGCCAGGAACACATCTACCCCGGCTCCCGACCCTAAATCCAGGACTACCTCACCCGCTTGGAGGTCTGCTATGGCGGTGGGGTTACCACACCCCAACCCCATAATTGCCTCTTCTGGAACATGTTCCAAATCCTCTGTCGAATATCCGATAACCTTAGCTTGCAACAAAGAACTGCTCCCGCAGGCACAACTTGGGCAGCAGCTCTCTTGGGCTTGCTTAGCTATCTGGGCATATCTCCCCTTCACCACCTCTTTGATTTTCTTCTTTTCCATAATTCACCTCCTGACATTTGCACAGCAATAGCTCTTTCATGAGAGCTTCGCAGTCAATAATTAACCTGGCTAATCTGGCATCCGTAAGCTTATAGTAAACCTTTTGAGCTTCTTGCCTCTCTTTCACAATGTTACATTCCTTAAGGGCTCTCAGGTGGTGCGAAATCAGGGATTGTTCCTTATTCAGAACGCAGGCGAGTTCACCAACGCACCTCTCGCCCTCAGCCAGCAGCTTAAGTATCTGGAGTCTTGTCGGCTCCCCAACACACCTCAGAAATCTTGATTGGTCTTCCAGTACTGTCATATGAATCTCCGTTTATATGAATTATAATTCATATAAACGGAGATGTCAACAAGTCTTAAATGGGGTAGTGCCGTAGACATCCAACAGACTGGATGGAATGAGAGGAAAACAAAGCTGAATGCTAAGCCTGTTTTTTGTCATTGCGAGCACCTGAAAGGTGTGTGGCAATCTCAAGGGATTGCCACCTGGAGTTTACCCTGAGCGGAGGTGAGATTCTTCGCCTTCGACTCAGAATGACAAAAGGGAAAGGGCTCGCAATGACAAGGGAGTGGAGATTCTCTTTTCCCCTCCAGCCGCTATAAAAAAGTGTCAAATCCCCTAAACTTTAATAGGAATTTAATATTTAGATGTTATGATGTAATTGGGTTTTGTATTGGCCCTCCCCTTCTGTCATTGTGAGGCTGACGAAGTCAGCCGAAGTAATCTCGTGGAGGGGTAATGAGATTGCCATGCCCCGAAAAGTTGGGGCTCCCAGTGACAAAAAACGAGTGGGGGCGAAGCTTGGCTAATAAATAAGGGAAGTACGAGAATGTCAAGACTCGAAACAGAAAGGGAGATGGGTCTGTGTTATAGTGTATAGAGATTAGGTTGCTGGAGGCAACTGGTTGTTGACCGGTTTCTTCTAGCACCAGTGGCTAGCTCCGATGAAATCGGAACAGCTGCAAACCAAGAAGAAGGTTGATACGCAGTGAAAAGAATTGTTTTCCTGATTATGGCCATTCTTTTGGTGATAGGGTTTGTCTTACCGGGCTGTGGTGAAGCAAAACCCGAGCCAGTACTCTATGTCTTTGAAGGTGGGAAGATTAATGTCGGTATAGCCGGGGAACTGAATTGCACGGCTGGTGCGATGCAGTGGGCAGGCGCCATGCTGGCGCAGGATGCAATCAACCGCAATGGTGGGATAGACATAGACGGCGTGTCCCAGATCTTGGAGTTGGTTCCCATAGAGACCGGTGAAGAAACCGTGGACCCTAGTGGTCTCACTGGCGTATCGGCTCTTACGGCAGCGATAGATGGCGTGGACTTCATCCTCGGCGGTTTCCGACCAGAAGCCGTTGAGGTCTACCGAGATGTGGCTATGGAGAAGGGGGTGATTTTCATCAACTGTGGTGCTGCCACAGAGACGTTACAGCACAGCGTAGTCGATGATTACGCGAGCTACCGGTTCTGGTTCAAGGGCATGCCGTCCAATGAGTATTTTTTGGGCCAGAGCGTTGTGAGGACACTGGGAGCGGTCGCAATAAAGCTCAGAGAGAAAATGGGAGTAGCAGCTAATTATACGCTGAATGCCACCATAGTCGCTGACAATTTGGCATGGGCCTATGAGCAAGTAACTGTTATTGGGAAACTGCTACCGAGTGTAGGCGTGAATCTTACCCGCAGCTTCTGGGTATCTTCCAAAGGAGACTCAGCGGAAATGGTATCTACACTGACCTCGATAGCAGGCTTAGATCCCCAGTTTATCATCCCCATATTCTCCGCAGATGCTGGCGCTCTCTATGATGTGCTGCGTGCATCCTATGTACCGAATGCTATGTCGGTAGGTATTAACGTAATGGCCCAGCTAAAGGCCCCTTGGGGTGCCGGCAACCTTACCACACCTCCTCCTGGCGGCCCTGCTTGTGCTAATGAAGTTATACTGGATACCTGGGCGGAGGGCTTAAATCAAACCACCAAGACGGGACCTTTCCTTACTGCGTTCATGAACTCTACCTCAGGAGAGTACCCACTCAATGCCGCAGCTACCTATGATGCGCTTTTTAGTCTGAAAGCAGCCATTGAAGCAGTGGCGTGGTACGATGCGGTTAACGGAACTGCATACGCAAAGGCTGATGACATTATTCAATGGCTGGAAGATCCGGCAAACGCCCGGGTGACCACGACTGGCAACACTACCTATTATCCCAGGCCGGGAACCAAGGCCGCTGGGAAGCCGGCACTCACCGAGGCCCAGGTACGCTTGTTGTATGATCTTGATAGCTATAACTATACGTATACATATGATGCGAAAGACTGGACAATGCCGGCACATACCACTCACGATCTGGCCTACGGTCCTGGCCTATTGACCGGCATTGGCGCCCAGTGGCAGTGGGATGCAACGGCTGGTCGGTGGAAGAAGGTGGGCATCTGGCCAATGGATTTCGGAGACGAGTACGACGAGGCATTGACTGACCAGTACGGCTGCTGGAACTTTGCGTACAACGGTACGATGGCCCTCGTAATACCACAGAATGTAATCAACCACCACAAGCCGTAGAGCACCCAGCGCAATGATAGTGGTGAGAAGATTCTCTTTCCCCCTCTAGCCCACTAAGAAAGTGTCACATCCCCCTAAACTTTAATAGGAATTTAATATTTAGATGTTATGATTTAATTGGTTTTGCTTTTTGCATCGACATCTTCTTTCTGTCGTTTCGGGGCTGATTTTAGCCAGCCGAAGCAATCCCCGAAGGGGAAATCCTAAATTCCAAGCACGAAATCCTAAACAATATCAAAACCCAAAATACAAAGGCTCAAGACGTTTAGGATTTTGAATTTTTATATTTGGGTTTGTTTAGAGTTTAGAAATTAGAATTTGGGATTTAGCCAAGGGATTGCCACGCCCCGACAAGTCGGGGCTCGCAATGACAAAAACCTCAAGTGGCTAGACATTGCTTGCCAACAGGGGTATACTAGCTGGCACGTCTTCAAAGCCGCCGCTTGAGTAGCTAGAAGAGGCTGATTAAGGATGGATGAAGTTATTATTTCCCGTGCTATTGTTGAAAGCTACATGAAAGACTTCATGGAGGCGATGGAGGTGGATGTCGCTGTAGCTGGGGCGGGGCCGGCTGGGCTTGTCGCTGCATACTACCTGGCGAAAGAGGGAATAAAGGTGATAGTATTTGAAAGGCAGCTTCGTGTGGGCGGTGGCATGCCTGGGGGAGGGATGATGTTTAACCGCATCGTCCTTCAGGAAAAAGGCAAGCGGATATTGGATGAGTTTGAAGTTTCGACTAAAGAATATGAAAAGGGGTACTATGTCGCTGATTCGCTGGAAGCTATTTCGACCATCTGCTCAAGGGCTATAAAAGCCGGGGCGAAGATTTTCAATTTGATTAGCATTGAGGATGTGATGATTCGGGAAGGTGACAGGATAACCGGGCTTGTTTTGAATTGGAGCGCTGTTTCCTGGTCGAAGCTGCATGTGGACCCTCTGACTATAAGGTGCAAGGTGGCTGTAGATGCCACCGGGCATGACGCTGAAGTCTGCTGTATAGTGGTGAGGAAAATAGGTCCGAAGTTAAGGACGAAGACAGGGGAGGTGATAGGGGAGAAGCCCATGTGGGCTGAGAGAGGGGAAAGAGAAATATTGGAAAACACCAGGGAAGTCTATCCCGGCTTAGTGGTCGCTGGTATGACGGCGAACGCCGTTTTTGGTTCCCCGAGGATGGGAGCCATTTTTGGTGGCATGCTTTTATCCGGTAAAAAGGCTGCCCGAGTGGCTATGGAATTACTTAAATAAGGTTGAATTTGCTATGGCAAAGACAATAGCTGAAATCAACGAGAAAATCAGAAAAGGTAAGGCTGTCGTGGTGACTGCCGAGGAAGTGATCGACATCGCTAAGGAAAAAGGCGTACGCAAAGCAGCCGAGGAAATTGATGTCGTTACCACCGGCACCTTCGGTCCAATGTGCTCCTCAGGTGCCTTTCTCAATATCGGACACTCTAAGCCCAGGATAAAACTGGGCGGCGGCAAGGTTTACCTTAATGATATTCCGGTCTATACCGGAATAGCTGCTGTGGATATTTTCATCGGGGTAAATGCTCTTCCTGATGACGACCCCAGGAATAAGTTCTACCCGGGTGAGTTCAATTATGGTGGTGGGCATGTAATACAGGAACTGATAGCGGGTAAGGACATAATACTTACCGCCACCGCTTATGGAACGGACTGCTACCCCAGGAAGAAGCTGGAGACCCTGATTAACATTAAGGACATAAATGAGGCGATTCTATTTGATGTCAGAAATGCCTACCAGAACTATAATGTGGCGGTGAATCTCTCCGATAAGGTTCGCTATACCTATATGGGGGTGCTTAAACCGAATCTGGGGAATGCTAACTACTGCTCGGCGGGGCAACTCTCGCCGCTGTTGAATGACCCTTACTATAAGACCATAGGTGTCGGAACGAAGCTCTTCCTGGGCGGCGGAATAGGTTATGTGGCCTGGCATGGTACCCAGCATAATCCCACTGCTCTCAGGGGAGACAATGGCGTGCCGCGGCGGGGGGCAGGGACACTGGCTGTGATTGGGGACTTGAAGCAAATGAAGCCGGAGTGGCTGGTCGGGACAAGCATGCTGGGTTACGGCTGCACATTAACTGTGGGCATAGGTGTCCCGATACCCATACTTTCCGAGGAAATTCTCCGCTACACTATAGTAAGCGATGCTGACATCCTGGCTCCCATCGTGGACTATTCCGAAGCTTATCCTCAAAGAGAGCCTGATATAGTAGGAGAAGTCAGCTACGCTGAGCTCAAGAGTGGCAACATAAAAGTTCAGGGGAAAGATGTGCCCACGGCTTCTTTGTCTAGCTATCCTAAAGCTGTGGAAATTGCCAATATTTTGAAAAAGTGGATAGAAAATGGTGAGTTTTTGCTTACCGAGCCCGTAGCTCCGTTGCCTGGAGTGGAGTCAGGCATAACTTCTAAGCCACTCAAAGAAAGACCGATAGTGGGGTAATCAAGAAAGATGAATGTCTCCCGAAGAATAGTGCTTCACTTCCCGCCCAATATGACAGGGCAGCCGGTCGTTTGCCGCCTGGTTAAAGATTTTGGCCTCACCTTTAATATTCTGAAGGCTTCCATATCACCAGGACAAGAAGGATTGATGGTCCTGGAGCTAAGTGGTGAGCAGAAGAACTACGATAAGGGTGTCAAATACCTCACCGAGACCGGAATAGAAATCCAGTCCTTAAGCCAGGACGTTGTCCGTGACGAAACCAAGTGCACTCATTGTGGAGCTTGTATCACTATTTGCCCCACCGAGGCTTTTTCTCTGGAGCCAAGAACCAGAAAAGTGCTCTTTGACCATAATAAATGTGTTGTCTGCGGGCTATGTGTCAAGGCTTGTCCTCCTCGGGCGATGATAGTGTATTTCTGACCCCGAGATTGCTTCGTCCCGATAAATCGGGACTCGCAATGACAAAATGGGCGGGCTCCGTGAAGGGGATGAATCCATGCATGAGCCACGTTTCTACCGCCACTGGATTAAAGACAGCGATTTGGTTTCTTTTGAGGTAGCGGTAAAGCAGACAGACCTATACATCCGCTCCCGGCGTAATCTAAGGAATAAAGCTCTTGATTCCGTGCTAAAGCACCGTGGCTCTCTAGAGGCATATATTGAGCGTCATCCTCTTTTCCTGACCACATTGGACACTTACCAGGCTGAAGCTGAGGCCCCGGCCATCGTCAAAGAGATGGCTAGAGTATCTCAGCTAACAGGTGTTGGTCCTATGGCAGCGGTAGCTGGCGCCATTGCTGAAGCGGTAGGCAGAGATTTACTCACTTTCTCGCCTGAGGTAATTGTGGAAAATGGTGGTGATATTTTTCTGAAAATATCTAAGAAAAGGCTGGTGGGCATCTACGCCGGGCAATCCTCTTTTACCAAAAAAATTGCCCTGGAGATTATGCCCGGAGAAACACCACTGGGCGTATGTACGTCTTCAGGAACCGTAGGACATTCTTTAAGCCTGGGCAGCGCTGACGCCGTTATTGTCCTTTCACCCTCGACATCTTTAGCTGATGCCGCAGCCACAGCCCTAGGCAATATAGTCAAGGACGCAGATGATATTCCTGGGGCAATTGAAAAAGCCCAGAGTATCGAGGGGCTACGTGGTGTGGTTATTATTGTGGGCGACAAAATGGGTGTCTGGGGCAGGGTGAAAATTGTGCCCCTTGAGTAGTCCTTTCTTTTTTGCCCCGAGCAGTGATAAAGTTTTATGCAATGAGAAAGTTGCCCAACTTCCGCGTGCAATTAGCCCCCCGGCATCCTAAGGGACTAATCCTGTCTAATCCTGTGATGATAGCCGCGGGCATAGCTGGCTATGGCATAGAGTATGCTGAAATTGCTGATATACAAAAATTGGGTGCCATTGTCTGTAAAGGGACGACCCTTATGCCCAAAAAGGGTAATGCCCAACCACGACTGGTGGAAACCGCTGGTGGTCTGCTTAATTCGGTAGGCTTGGAAAATATCGGTGTTGACGCCCTGATTGAAGAAAAAGCGCCTGTATGGGCAGGGTGGCGGGTTCCGGTTATAGTTAATGTTGCCGGGGAAACAATAGACGAATATGTGGCTGTGACCAGCAAGTTAGAAGGCGTGGCCGGGGTCAGCGGCATTGAGCTAAATATTAGCTGCCCCAATGTTTCCGCAGGCGGGATGGAATTTGGTGTCGATCCCAAGCTTGCCGCTCGGGTAACTTCAGCAGTTAAAGCTGCCACCACCTTACCGGTTATCGTTAAGTTGAGCCCCAATGTAACCGATATTAAGGAAATCGCTTTAGCCGTGGAAGAAGCTGGAGCTGATGCCATATCCCTGATTAACACACTGAAGGGCATGGCAATTGACATAGACCAAAGAAAGCCTTGCCTGGGGAATATTGTAGGCGGGCTTTCTGGTCCCGCTATCAAGCCTGTGGCTCTTTATATGGTGTTCGAGACAGCCAAGGTGGTCCGTATTCCTGTGATAGGATGTGGTGGCATTGCTTGTGCTGAGGATGCCCTGGAGTTTATTATGGCTGGGGCTACGGCCATACAAATTGGCACAGCCAGCCTGACTAGTCCTGATATCTGTCTTACTATACTGGAGGGAATAGAGCATTTTATGCTGGACAATGGGGTGGAGAATCTCACTGACCTTATTGGCATTGCCCAGCACTCAGCACGCTGAGTGCTGGGTTATTTCCTTCTGGATGAAACTGATGATGTCCTCTGTGGAAATGCCCGGGCCAAAAACAGCTTTTACGCCCATTTGTTGTAAGGTGGGAATATCATCCTCGGGTATTATGCCACCAGCGATAACCAGGGCATCTTCTCTTCCTTTTTTTCTTAATCCTTCTATGATTGGTGGAAAGAGCTCTAAATGAGCTCCCGACAAGATGCTCAACCCCACAACATTTACATCCTCCTGGATAGCTGCCTCGACAATCATCTCGGGAGTTTGTCGGATACCAGTATAGATTACCTCCATGCCGGCATCCCGCAAAGCTCTAGCTACCACTTTAGCACCTCGGTCATGCCCATCTAAACCAGGCTTGGCTAGCAGAACACGAATCCTACTTTTGTTCATAGTCTGCTCCCTCTCTAGATTTTCTGACAAAGCTCAACAAGCACCCCTCTAAGCGATTTGGGGTGAATGAAAGCTACCATGCCCTCGAAGCCAGGGCGAGCCTTCTTATCAATTAATTCTACCCCCCTTTTAGAGAGGCGGCTAAGCTCCTTATCTACATCGTCAACTTCAAACGTTATATGGTGAAGGCCCTCCCCTCTTTTCTCCAAGACGTTAGCCATATTACTGCCGGGAAGTGGTTCCAAAAGTTCCAGATTGGCGCCCTGGGCTAAGGAAAGGATGGCTGCCTTTACTCCTCGCTCCGAGAGGGTTTCAATCTTGTCAACCTCAGCGCCGAAACAATCCTTATAAAGCTTTATCGCTTCATCGAGGTTGCTAACTAAAATACCGATGTGGTCAACTTTTTTGGCCATTTCACCTCCTTTAAAGCTAGTATCATAAATCTTGAAAGCTGCCTCTCAAAAAACCAGGAATTCCTTTTGGGTAGAAAAAATCTTGCGCAGTACATCACATATCTCACCCAAGGTGGCGTAAGCCTCCACGCATTCCAGAAAGGCGGGCATGGTATTATCCTTGCTTCGGGCGACATCTTCCAATCGCTTAAGCGCCTTGTGGACATTGCTGTTGTTCCTGTCTTTCCTGACCTGGGCAGTCCTCTCCTTCTGTCTTTTTTCCACTTCGGGCTTGACTCGCAGCAGCCCCACTATTTTAGGATAGGGAGAGACGAATTTGTTTACCCCTACCACAGTACGTTTACCGCCTTCAATTTCTTTCTGGTAGCGGTAAGAGGAGTCCTGAATTTCCCTCTGTTGATATCCTTGCTCTATGGCAGCTACGGCACCACCAAGGTTATCAATTTTGGTGATATACTCACCGGCTTCCTTTTCTAAGCTGTCGGTTAGATGTTCTATGTAGTAAGAGCCACCAAGGGGATCAACAACATCAGCAATGCCATTTTCATAAGCTAGTATTTGCTGAGTCCGCACAGCTATGGTCACTGCTTCTTCAGAAGGCGGAGCATAAGCTTCGTCGAAAGAGTTAGTGTGCAGCGATTGAGTACCTCCTAAGGTTGCCGCCAGGGCTTCTATGGCTGTCCGCACAATATTATTATGTGGCTGCGGCGCAGTGAGACTGCATCCCGCAGTTTGAGAGTGGAAACGAAGCATCCAGGAACGTGAATCTTTAGCCCCGAACCTCTCTCTCATAATCTTCGCCCAGAGGCGTCGTGCTGCCCTAAATTTGGCAATCTCCTCAAAAAAGTTGATATGGCTATTGAAGAAGAATGATAGCCTGGGAGCGAATGTATCTACATCAAGCCCAGCATCAATAGCTGCCTGAACATAAGCAATACCGTTAGCCAGGGTGAAGCCAATTTCTTGAGCCGCGGTGGAACCAGCTTCTCGGATGTGATAACCACTGATACTGATGGTATTCCAACGAGGGACCTGCTTGGCACAGTAGGCAAATATATCAGTGGCCAACCTCATGGAAGGGCGGGGCGGGAAGATGTGAGTGCCTCGGGCAATGTACTCCTTGAGTATGTCATTTTGAGTAGTGCCGTTTAATTCAGTGGGCTTGACTCCTTGTTTCTTGCCCAGGGCAATATACATGGCAAGAAGAATTGGGGCAGTGGCATTTATGGTCATGGAAGTGCTTACCTTATCTAGAGGTATACCCTGGAAAAGAATCTCCATATCCCGTAGGCTGTCTATGGCAACACCAACCTTGCCCACCTCGCCTCTAGCTAAGGGATGGTCAGAGTCATAACCAATTTGTGTGGGCAGGTCGAAGGCTATGCTCAGGCCAGTCTGCCCTTGCTCTAAGAGATAGAGGTACCTCTGGTTAGTTTCCTCAGCAGTACCAAAGCCAGCGTACTGGCGTATTGTCCATATTCTCCCCCGATACATATTTGATTGGACACCCCGAGTAAAGGGATACTCTCCGGGGTAACCCAAATCTCGAATGTAGTCAAAATCTGGCAAGTCCTCCGGTGTGTAAACAGTGTCAATCTCCACGCCAGAGCTGGTTTCAAACTTCTCCTGGCGCTCGGCGGCACGCTTTAAAGCCGGAGCCAATGTAGTTTCACGCCATTCCTGCTTAGTTTTATTGGCCATAGCTACCCCCTGAGTTAAGAAAATTTGCCCAATGGAGTCTCTCGAGTCTAGATATTACCTTTCGTCATTGCGAGCACCTGGAAGGTGCGTGGCAATCCTCTGCCCCACTGAGATTGCTTCGGCACTGTCGTGCCTCGCAATGACAGAATGATGTGTCATTCTGAGCCCTTCGCATAGCTCAGGATGGTGTATAAAGATTCTTCGTCGTCCAACTTCATTTGGACTCCCAGAATGAATTACTAAACGCTCTCGCCATGTGCTATTGACACGGGTTATGTCCTACTATTTACTTTTCTCTGACCCACTAACCTTGCCCAAAAGGGGAATTAGATCCATGGGCAAGGGGAACACGATGATGTTGCTTCTCTCTGTGGCAATGACTGACAATGTTTGCAAATAGCGAAGCTGTAGTGCTGACGGCTGACTAGAAATAATTTTGGCAGCCTCGGCCAATTTTTCTGCCGCCTGGGCTTCACCCTCGGCATGAACTACCTTGGCTCTTCTCTCTCGCTCAGCCTCAGCTTGGGCTGCCATAGCCCTCTGCATTGTTTGCGGCAGTTGCACATCCTTAACCTCCACCATGCTCACTTTTATACCCCAGGGACTAGTGCCTTCATCAACCACTGCCTGTATCTTTCCGTTGAGCCTGTCCCGCTGGCCTAATAACTCATCCAGCGTGGATTGTCCGACAACATTTCGCAAAGTGGTCTGGGCAAGCAGCGAGGTTGCCTTGATATAGTCGAGCACCTTGAGAATAGCATCTGCGGCATCGACTACCCGAAAGTAAATTACGGCGTCAACCCTGACAGTAACGTTGTCCACGCTGATGCACTCTTGCGCGGGAACGTCCATGGTGATTACCCGAAGGTCAAGTTTCCGCATAACCTCAATGAAAGGTATAATGAAGACCAGGCCTGGCCCCCTGAGGCCAACCCATCTACCCAAGCGGAAAACGCCCCCCCTTTCATACTCTCGAACGATTCTGATAGCTGCCGACAGAAGTATTATTACTACTACTGCGATAAGCAAATAAATAAATAAGTTCATTTTTCCTCCTTTTCTTTAGATTTTTTGACCACCCACAATTTCAATCCCTCTGTTTTGGTTATTATCACCTCCTCTCCGGGTTCTATTGTACTATCTTCGGCTATGGCTGTCCATAACTCTCCCTCAGCCAGAACCGTGCCCTTGGGGTTGAGGGTCGTTTGCACCACAGCTTCCTTCCCTATCATCTCCTCTACACCAGCCGAGAGTTTTCGCCTCTGGCCTTTTACGATGGCATAAATAACGAAAATGATAAAAGCGGCGGCAAAGACTATGGCTATGATAATTGGGCCGGTCATTTCGATAGTGGGCATAGAGTATTCCATGAATGCTACCTTCCTATTCTTTTGATTTCTTTGCCACCCATAATTTCAATCCTTCCACTCTGGATATTATCACCTCTTCACCCGGTGCTACTCTGCCGCCTACTGATGCCGCCGTCCATAATTCTCCCTGGGCGAGAACCGTGCCCGTAGGGTCGAGGAGTGTTTTGGCTATGGCTATTGTTCCAATCATTCCTTCAGCCCCGGTAACCTTGCGTCGCCTTTGCCCGCGGATAATGGCGCCGATGACAAAGATAGCGAAAGCGGTGATGCCTGCTGTAACCCCGGCAATTAGCCCCCTATTTACCTCTATCCCCGGGCTATGGCTGAACAAAATCAGCGAGCCCATAACCAGCGAGGCTACACCCCCGGCAGTCAATAGCCCATAACTATGGGTGAAATACTCGGTGACAAAAAGTCCCATGGCCAGTAAAATAAGTGCTATACCTCCCCAATAAGCATTAAGCACGCCCAGGGAGTAAAACGCCAGGAACAAGCTGATGCCACCAGCCACCCCGGGAAAAACCATTCCCGGGTTGGAAATCTCGACAATCAACCCTATGGTAGCCAGGGTGAGGAGGATGTAGGCAATGTTGGGGTCGCTGATGGTTTGCAGAAATTTCTCAATGTCGTTCATTTCGTTTCTAGTTGAACCATAGTTCGTAGTATCAATGGTAACTTCCTCGCCACTGGCTAACGTAACCTTCCAACCATTGATTTGGGAAATAAGGTCTTCCAAACTGTTAGCTCGCAGGTTGATAAGGTTATATTCCAGGGCATCAACATCGGTAAATGATTTACTTTCCGTAACTGCTAGCTCAGCTTGTTCCATATTGCGGCCACGGTCCTCAGCTATGGTCTTCATCCACTTAGCCGAGAACTCGACTATTTTTTTCATCTGGTCTTCTGATATATTCTCTCCCCCAGTAGTTACAGGATGGGCAGCGCCGATAGTCGTGCCCGGCGTCATCGCCGCGATATTAGCAGATAGAGTAATGAAGGTTCCCGCTGAGGCAGCCCAGGCACCTTTGGGGGAGACGTAAACCACGATGGGCACGTCGGCATTCATAATCCTCTGGACTATCTTCTCGGTTGAGTCCAGAAGCCCACCGGGGGTATCTAGCTCAATTATGCAGACGGTAGCGCCATCCTTCTCCGCCTGGCTGATACCTCGATCAATATAGTCAGCTATCACGGGCACAATGGTGCCATCCACGGTCAGGACTTCCACAGTAGTAGGGCTGGCGGCAGCGATCAGGCTGCCTCCTAAACCTGCAACTATTGGCATCACAAGCCAAGCAAGGAAGAAAACCTTAAGCCCAGTTCTCAGCATCTCGCATTATCCTCAAGTTAATTATAAACTAAGCGATTAAAAGCAACAAAGATTTTCAAGTTCATCGTTGAAGCTGGGCACAGCTTAGTGTAGAATAGGCTAAAGATGAAAAACCAAAAGTGTAAGGGAATGCGGGACTTGCTCCCCCAGGACATGTTGCGCTTTCGTCGTATTGAAGATACCTTCCGGACTTGTTGTCGTAACTGGGGCTACCAGGAAGTGAGGACGCCGACCTTGGAATATCTCTATTTGTTTACAGCTACGGGAACACTTACTCCGAGCATGTTAAGCAAGGTATATTCCTTTCTCGATTGGGATGGCTGGAGTGGTGAGCGAGTCGTCTTGAGACCAGATGGCACTATTCCTGTAGCCAGACTCTACATCGACAATCTAAGTGAACAAGAATTAGTCAGGCTTTTCTATGTGACTAACATCTTCGCTTTCGAAGGAACCGGGAAAAAGAACAGGGAGCGATGGCAATGTGGTGCTGAGTTTTTCGGTGGTGCTAAATTGGCTCCGGATGTGGAGATAGTTCTGCTGGCTGAAGAGGTTATCCGCAGACTTGGCATCAGCAATGTCAGGCTGCAACTGTCCCATGCCGGCCTGGTGAAGGCATTGCTCAAAGAGTTTAATCTCAGCCCCGCTGAAGAAGCTAAGATGACGAACCGCATTTTAGAAGGAAATTGGCAAGCATTGACCAAGGCGAAATCCACTACTCCCGAAGTCGACAGGCTCATGGCTGCATTATTGGGCCTCAAGGGGAAATCGAGCAGCTTTCTACACAATGTAAAAGCTTCATTCCCCAAAGTTTCGCGGGACTTCAAGTCCAGCCTGGAGGACCTCTTAAGCATTACCACATTACTGGATAATCTGAGTTGCAGCTATGAAATTGATATCGCAGCGATACATGGTTTTGAGTATTATACTGGGATCTGTTTTCAATTCCTGGCTGCTGGGGAAAAGATAGGTGGCGGAGGAAGATATGATAAGCTTGTGCCCCTTATGAATGGAGAGGACATCCCTGCCTGCGGATTTGCCTTATATGTGGACCCTATAATGAAATTGCTGGCACTGGAGAAAGAGAAAAAGGGCAAATCTGGAATTTTAGTTAAAGGTAAGGAATTGGCTCCGGAGATAATAAAGGCGTGCTTTGCTGTGGCGGAATCGCTTCGTGATGCCGGACACTCGGCAGAGCTTGGCTTCACAGGTCAAGAAGAATCTAATTATAGGTGGGTCATCTTGATTTCGGGAAAGGAACCCTCTCCGTTTGTGCTCAAGGATTGCATACAAAAGCGACGGCGGGATGCCGCTTCTATGGCGGAGATTCTTAAAGTGGTAAGAGGAGGATGAAGGACTACCAAGCCAGCTACATCAAACTCGCCCTCCCTAAAGGCAGGTTTCTATCGCCTACCGCTAGCTTGCTTGCCGAGATAGACGTGGGATTTGAGGGTTATAGCGATAAAGCAAAGCAATATCGCCTGCGCTCGGCAAGGTTTCCTAGTCTTTCCGCTAAAATACTTCAGGAAAAGGATATTCCTATACAGGTAGCTGTAGGGAATTACGACCTGGGTATTTGTGGTTTGGATTGGGTTGAAGAATTCCTGGTGAAATATCCTGCAGGAGCTCTGGTAAAAATAGCGAGTCTCAATTACGGAGAAGGCAGCGTACATGTGGTTACCAGTGCTCAAGCGGGGATAACCAGTCTCGATGAATTAGCAGCCCGGAGAAATGATTGTCGTATCGTGAGTGAGTACCCTAATCTGTCTGAGGCTTTTGCCTTAAATCTCAGAATGAGAAGGTTCAGGATTTTCCCGGTGTGGGGGGCTGCTGAAGCTTATCCCCCGGAAAATGCCGATTTGGCAGTGCTCTGGGGAAGGAGTAGAGCACATATAGCAACTCAAGGCTTGATTCCTCTCGAAAAGTTACTCCCTGTCACTGCCTTTCTAATAGCAAATCGAGAAAGCCTGGAGAACAAGGATTTGAGCCAGATATTGATGTGTTTTGACTCCAAGCTTAGCGCTGAGCCGCAGACACCAATAGAAAATGAGCTTAATATCCGTAAGGAACTGAAGATTCCCCGTCCCTCGTGGCCGGCAAAGGAAATCAACTTGGCTTTGCCTGATGGACACCAGCAAGCATCTACTGCGCAGTTTTTGAAGCAAGCCGGGCTGACACTTCAGGGGTATTCTGAAGAGGGAGTGAGCCGCCGACCCTCCGCTGATTTAGACTGGCTGGGCATTAAAGTAATCAGGCCTCAGGATATGCCTCTGCAGGTAGCTAATGGCAATTTCGACTTAGCCATAACCGGTGAGGATTGGCTGCGGGAACACCTCTGTCGCTTCCCCTCAAGCCCGGTGAAAAAGTTGTTTGCTCTCGGCTTGGGCACCGTCAAAATCGTCGCTGCCGTGAGCCAGGAAATGCCTGCAACCGACATTGATGAATTAAGGTCGCTTGTTCAGAGCAATAAGTTCGCTCATCTAAAAGTAGCCTCGGAGTACATAAATATTGCCGACAAGTACCTTCGGGACAATCACATTAACCCCTACAAGCTAATTCCAACATGGGGGGCGAGCGAGGCTTTTTTACCCGAGGACGCCGATATGCTTATTGATAACACTCAGACAGGGAAGACTCTGGAGCAGCACCAATTAAAGATTATTGATGTGCTATTTCGGTCTTCGGCTTGTCTAATTGCCAACAAAGATAGTCTGGCATCTTCCGATAAAAAAGAGAAAATGAAGTTTCTGACACAGAAATTGAGGGCGGGGCTAAAGTAGGTAAAAAGGTAAAATGCAAAAGTCGAAAATACAGAGCAAAAATAAAAAAGTTTTGTTTTTTGACTTTTGGTTTTAGTTGATATGAAAAGAGTCAAAGGATTCAATAAAGCAAGGCGATTACTGACCAGGGAAAATTTCTGGGAGTCTTTCACCACCACACCAAGACTACGAGCTCAAATAAAGCAGGTCTTTGGCGAAGCGCTTTCAGTTCAAGAAGTGGTCGACCGTATCATCGGGGAAGTTCGGTATAAAGGTGATAATGCCCTTTTTGATTACACCGAAAAACTGGATGGGGTGCGACTGGATTCCCTTGAAGTGGATAGACGGGAAGTTGTTGCCGCTTATGACATAATAAATAAGAAGGTTATCTCGGCCCTCGAATTCGCAGCCAGAAGAATATGGGACTTCCATCTTGCCTGTGAGTACAAAACCGGCCTAATTCCTATCGACAGGCACCTAGGGCAACAGATTCTGCCCTTACAAAAGGTCGGCTTATATGTGCCTGGTGGCAGTGCTGCCTATCCATCTACAGTGCTGATGATGGCTATACCAGCCAAAGTGGCCGGTGTTGAGGAAATCATTATGGTTTCACCGCCCGGTAAGGATGGCCGGATTCCGGCCCCCACGTTAGTCGCCGCCGACATTGCCAAAGTCAACCGCATTTTTAAGCTTGGCGGTGCTCAGGCTATTGCAGCATTAGCTTTTGGTACTGAATCAATACCCAGAGTGGATAAAATTTGCGGTCCGGGGAACATCTTCGTGACCCTGGCTAAGAAGATGGTTTATGGCACAGTGGACATTGATGGTCTCAAGGGTCCCAGCGAGATAATAATTGTCGCCGATGAGAAAACCAACCCTGCTCTTTGTGCCGCCGACCTCCTGGCCCAGGCTGAACATGACCCGCTGGCTTCGGTAATTTTAATCACCACTTCGGCTGACCTGGCTGACCAGGTAGACAAAGAAATTGAGATACAACTGGGGAAATTAAAGCGGCGTTCTATTATTAGAAAGGCTATTGATGCCGGAATGCTTGTGCTTGTCGATGACATGGCCCAAGCAGTAGAGTTGGTCAATCTATTCGCTCCTGAGCATCTCTCCCTTATGACATCCGACGCTTCGGCTTTAGTCCCCAAAATTCGCAATGCCGGCTGTATTTTTGTAGGCGAGAACTCGCCTGTCGTTCTCGGTGATTATGTTGCCGGTCCCAGCCATGTCTTGCCCACCGGAGGCAGCGCTCGTTTCGGTTCTCCTCTGGGCGTTGCGGACTTCCTCAAGGTTAGCAATATCATTGCCTTGGACAAGCCTGCCATGCGGGAACTGAGCCAGGCCGCTGTGGTAATAGCTAAAGCTGAAGGGCTCGATGCCCACGCCCAGGCTGTAGCCCTCCGTGTCATTGCGACTCTGAGTAAAACGAAGAGGAAGCAATCTCGAAGGTCTCCCTCGATGAGAGAGAGTGAGGGTAAAAAGCTGAAATGAACATCGAAAAACTTATTAGGCCTGAGCTCGTGACCATGAAGAGTTACACCCCAATCGAGCCTACGGAAGTTTTGAGCCAGCAAGCCGAATTGCCTTCGGATAAAGTAATAAAGCTTGATGGCAACGAGAATCCTTATGGCTGTTCCCCCACGGTCTATCAAGCTCTAGCCACTTATCCTCATTATCATAATTACCCCGACCCGGAGCAGAGGGAGCTACGGAAGGCTTTAGAAGAATATACGGGTTTAGGACGCCAGCACATTGTTTGCGGCATGGGCAGTGATGAACTTATTGACCTTATCCTCAGGCTTTTCCTCAAGCCCGGAGACGAGGTTATCAATTGTCCACCGACGTTTGGCATGTATCTCTTTAGCACCGATGTTTGTGGAGGTTGGGTAGTTGATGTGCCCAGAAGCGAAGATTTTGCCCTTAATATGACCGGTATAAAGAAGGCATTGACCAGGAGAACAAAGGTCATTTTTGTTGCCTCGCCCAATAATCCCACCGGCAACAGTACCCCTGAGAGGGAAATTATGGAGCTTGTTGATACGGGGAAGATTATTGTCGTGGACGAAGCCTATTTTGAATTCAGCAATGTGACTGTGGCTAACCTGGTGCCCTCTTACCCTAACTTGATAGTTTTACGCACCTTCAGCAAATGGGCCGGGCTAGCCGGCTTAAGGATAGGCTACGGCTTTTTCCCGATAGAAATTGCTGATTATCTGATGAAGATTAAGCAGCCCTATAATACCAATGCCGCAGCCCAGGTTGCGGTGCTGGCTTCCCTGGCCGATGTAGAGTATCTTCGTCTTAATGTTATGAAGATGGTCATGGAACGGCAACGATTATTCGGCAAACTGAAGGAACTGAATTGGCTAAGACCTTACCCCTCCCAGGCTAATTTTATCCTCTGTTCTCTGCCCAAAGGAGAAGCCAAAGAAATCTGGCAACAACTGCGGAAGAAAGGCATCTTTGTTCGCTATTTTGATACTCCTGGACTAAAAGATTGCCTGCGAATCAGCGTAGGCAGACCTGAGGATACTGATGCTCTGGTTAAGGCATTAAAGGAGGTTAAACATGACTGAAAGAAAAGCAAAAGTAGTTCGTGAGACTGCCGAGACGACCGTCAGGGTGGAGCTCAACATTGACGGCAGCGGACAATTTCAAATCACCACCGGCATAAGGATGTTCGACCACCTCCTTAGCCAGCTAGCCCAGCACGGAGTATTTGACATAAAAATCTCAGCCTCGGGTCCCGACCAGCACCACGTAGTGGAGGATGTGGCTATTTCCTTGGGCAAAGCTCTTAACCAGGCGTTAGGAAAAAAGCAAGGCATTGTTCGTATGGCACATGCTATCGTGCCTATGGATGAAGCTCTGGCAGCGGTGGCTGTGGATATCGGGGGCAGGGTCTACAACACAATCGAGGCCGACTTTAACGAAGCCAACATAGGTGACCTGGACGCTGATTTAGTCCGCCATTTCCTGGTCTCCCTTGCCTCCGAAGCTAAAATTAACCTCCACGCCAAAGTGCTCAGCGGCATCAACGACCACCACAAAGCCGAAGCCCTATTCAAAGCCCTGGGCCGAGCCCTGGACTCAGCCACCCGCATTGACGAGCGCATTCTGGGCAGAGTCCCCAGCACTAAAGAGGTTATCGAGGGGTAGGTAGACAATTGGGCAGGTTTCGAAGCCTGCGTGGGGAGCAGGTTTTGGGGTTCCGAACTTGGACAGATACAAGATAGCCCGAACTAGGGTCTGTTGGAGTGATGAAGGAGAGCTGGCTTCACAGCCCGATAAAGCTTAGACAGGATCGGATATGTCAAAATCGTTTACTATCGCCTCGGATAATCGAGTCAAAAGATTGCTTGCGATAGCCAAGAGACATTTGGGCTATATTGCGAAGTCTCGCTCAAAGACAATTATTGTGCCCGGGGATCTCAAACTTGACCATGCTATCGTGGCTAGTATATTCTCTGCCGCAGCTGTCGAAGCGGGGCTAAACCTGTTTATTAGCATTCCTATTCTGTTCGTTAAGGATGAAAATGTTCGGAGATTCTTCGGCATGTTAGTAACGAAATACTCACGACTTTCAGTGAGGCAAAAAATTGAATTCGCATGTGAGTTTTGCCCCCAGATTAAACAGGATAAAGCACTACTCAAAAGGGTACGTGCTCTCCTTGAATACCGAAATTCAGTCCTTCATTCCTCCCAGGAATATGCAGAGCCCTTGGGACTTCCAGATTTGGATTTCAAAGAGTTGCCTAGCAGGATTACGGAAGAGGATCTCATTCCACATCCACAATTGTTATCACGAGGGACTTCATCAGCGGGAATAGAAGAAGCATTCCAACACTATCAGACCGCCTCAGATTTTCTAAGTAAGCTGATCGTGTATGATCAAGAGGTTGAAGACAGCACTTCGGCTAACGGAGGATAGCGACAATGCCTAAGCTGTGTTCCGTCACCGGGGGCTATACGTATCAAGTTAGACGCATTGATAGGTAGGCTTTTTCTGGTTAGCGATCGGTAAAGTGACGAATAGCCAGAAGTCCACAAAAGTTCGGATTTTCCCCCACCCTCTAGGGCAAGTGCTTCCTCTGCCACTGTGCTATAATCAGAGCCAGGGGCAATAAATGGAATATACCGTTATCATGAGAAAGGCACCTGATGGATTCTATATAGCCAGTTGTCCTGTGCTTCCAGAAGCGAAGGCTCAGGGTGAAACATACGAGGAGTGTCTGGCTAATATCAAGGAAGTGCTTGGGCTTTGCCTTGAATGCCGAAAAGAGCGGGGTGAGGAAATCCCGCAGGAAATTGACACAAAGAAGGTTATTGTCGCCATATGACAAGGCTACCTCCCTTTAAAGCCAGGGAGGTGATTAAGGGGCTTCAAGCATTGGGGTTTGAGAGGATTCGACAAAAGGGTAGTCACGCTATATTTCATCACGAAGATTGTCGCAGGTCTCCTGTCCCGATTCATCCGACTAAAACCATTAGCCCCTACTTGCTTTCCGATATTCTCAAGCAGCTTGAAATTGAAGATGACGAGTTCTTGCGAGCTGCAGGCCGGAGATAGTGGGTGATACCTTTCTTTACTGCCAATCCGACGATAAACCAGACATCGCAGTAAGTTCGGATTTCCCCCTACTCGGGGAGCAGATTTGCCTTTTCCGAAGCTGATAGATAGAAAAATGTGACCTAAGCTTAACGGCGGAGCAGATGAAAGTTCTGAAGGAAAGCGAATATACCTATTTGCAAGCAAAGTACAAGCGGAACAGAAAGTGGTGCATTATATTCTCAGCCGCGAGTATTCCTGCATTTATCTTGGGAGCTTACCTTGCTCAATTGATAGTCTTGTTTGTAGGTTTGATATTGTTAGGCGTTGGGGTGACATATTTGAGTCGCTCGCTTTCGTATAGGGCCGGCATTCAGGGCGAGAAAGCAGTGGTGGAAGCCCTCCAAGAGCTAGATGACTCCTACTATCTAATCAACGACATCATGGTAGGCGAGAAGAGGGGCAATATTGACCATGTGCTGCTGAGCCCCAAGGGCATATTTGTTATCGAGACTAAGAACTACACTGGTGATGTTCGATGCGAGGGGGATCGTTGGAGTAAAAAAGGAGAACGCAGGCTCTATGAGATACGCAGCGTCAGCAGACAGGCAACTAACAACGCGAATTACTTGAGTGGCCTGATACGTAGAGAGCTCAATCTCCGTATACCGATTAGGCCTATCTGCGTATTTACGAATCCCCGGGTGGAGTTGAAGCTCCGCAAGCCTACTCTACCAGTCTTGCGGTTACCTGAGTTAGCCAAATTTGTCAGAGCGGCTCCACCTCTGCCCACCCTCACAGACTCTGAGATACAAGCTGTTTCTGAATGTATGCTCGGAAAGCCCTACAAAGAAGGCGTAGCAGCTAGTGAGTGAAATATGTGGCAGGGGGCAGCACACTGATTTCTACTTCGATAGTCAGGATGCTTCTGTCTTAATGACACGAAGGCTAAGGGCGAACCTGGCCGCTGCCCACGATAATCCACTTGTAGCTGGTTAGCTCTTTCAAAGCCATAGGACCACGGGCGTGAAATTTCTGGGTACTTATGCCTATCTCAGCGCCTAAGCCAAACTGCCCCCCGTCGGTGAAACGAGTGCTGGCATTGGCATAAACACAGGCAGCATCCACTTCGTTGAGAAAGCGCATTGCTGCCGAATGGTCTTCGGCAACGATAGCTTCGGAGTGTCCCGAGCCGTATTTCTCGATGTGCTCCAAGGCTTCGTCCAGCGAGTCAACCACCTTAATAGCCGCCTTCAGCGACAGGTATTCCTTACCCCAGTCCACCTCTGTGGCCGGGACTAAGAGATTCTTCACTTCGTTCAGAATGACATTGTTGGCCTTAAGGATAGCCATGGCTCGCTTGTCGCAGTGCATTTCCACTCCAGCTTTAGCCCACTCTTTGGCAATAGTCGGCAGGTAAGCTTGAGCAATCTGATTATGAACCAGGATGCAATCCAAGGCATTGCACACGGTAGGGCGCTGGACCTTGGCATTGTAGGCAATGGCGACAGCCTTATCCAGGTCGGCACTCTTATCCACATAGGTATGGCAGACACCGATGCCGCCGGTAACTACCGGCATAGTGGCATTCTCCGAGACAAGCTTTATCAAGTCAGCGCCGCCGCGGGGAATCATCAAGTCAATTATTCCCTTCATCTTGAGCATGTGGTTGACCAAAGCCCGCTCCGTGGACTCAATAAGGTGGATTGCCCCCTGGGGCACTCCAGCCTGGTTGCAAGCTTCTTGAGCTACCTTCGCCAAGGCTTTGTTAGAATTTATGGCTTCCTTGCCACCGCGGAGGATGACGGCGTTGCCCGATTTGAGGCACAGGCCGGATATGTCTATGGTAACATTGGGGCGGCTCTCATATATCGCACCGATAACTCCCAAGGGCACTCTCCTCTTGCTTATCTGTAAACCATTGGGTAAGGTTCGCATCTCGAACTCCTCGCCCACCGGGTCGGGCAGCGCCGCCACGTTTCTTGTGTCCTGAGCTATGTCATCCAGGCGAGACGGTGACAACATAAGCCTGTCGAGCATGGCTTCACTCATGCCCGAAGCCTTGGCTTTTTCGTAATCAATTTTGTTAGCTTCCAGGATTTCATTCAGCTTATCGATAAGAGCATCAGCGATATTGAGCAAAGCCTTGTTCTTAACTTCGGCGGAAAGGAAAGCCAGCTTCCTCGAAGCTGCCTTAGCCGCCCTTCCTTTTTCCTCTAGCTCTTTTATGGCTGATTTCATAGTAACTATCCTTTCATGCCTCCCTTAGTGTTTATAGTATCACCATATTATTTCTGTGAATTGCTTCGTTGCCATAATCGTAGCTAAGGAGGCTGAGGATTTCATCGGAGTGCTTCCCTCCGATGATAGCTAAATCAGAAGAGCTATAGTTGGAAATACCACAGCCAATGTGTTTGCCCTTCTCATCCAGGATATCCACGATATCGCCGCGCTGGAACTTGCCCTCCGCTTTCATAATCCCCGCAGGGAGCAGGCTCTTATTGTGCTCCTTGAGGGCTAAGGCAGCGCCTTTGTCCACTGTGACCTTGCCCTTGGAAGCCAGCCCGCTGAGCATCCATCTCTTTTTGCTCTCCATCTTATTTACCGGCGTAGGAAAGAAAGTGCCTGTATCTTCTCCTTGGCTAATCCTCACCAGTATGTCAGGTTCTCGCCCATCGACAATGACTACGTTTACCCCTGAAGAGGTAGCTAACTTAGCTGCTTCAATCTTGGTGGTCATGCCGCCAGTTCCCTGGCAACTGGCGGTATCACTAGCCATGCGTTTGATTTTGGCATCAATTTTGTCCACCCGGCGAATAAGTTGAGCTTCAGGGTTGTAATGTGGATCGGCAGTGTATAAGCCGCTAATGTCAGTGAGTATGGCTAAAATGTCAGCGTCAACCAGGTTAGCCACCATGGCGGAAAGATTATCGTTATCCCCGAATTTGAGCTCTTCAATCTCATCAATGGCGACAACGTCATTCTCATTGACAATGCAGATTATGCCTAGCTCGATAAGGGCCAGTAAAGTATTACGAGCGTTAAGGTAGCCACTGCGGTCAGAGAGGTCTCCCTTGGTGAGCAATGCTTGGGCTACGGTTATATCATACTGGCTGAAAAGTTGTTCATAGGTATACATGAGGTGGCTTTGGCCCACCGAAGCCAGTACCTGTTTAAAAGGAGTGTTCTTGCGTTCTGGAACTTTCTTAAGCTTCTGTCTTCCCGAGGCAATAGCTCCGGAAGAGATTATCACTATCTCCTTCCCCTGGCCATGGAGTCGGGCTATCTGCTCCACCAAACTTGACATAACTTGCAAGTCGAGATGGTCAGTGCCCGAGGTAAGGAGGCTTGTGCCGAATTTAGCCACTATGCGATGATATGACATTTGACATAAATCTAGCAGTTTTCACTCATGCTGACAACTCAGACAAGGAAGAAGCGAGACGTTCAGGTAATTGAAAAGGGAAGAATTAATAGTCCAGAGGGAACGAGGGCAAAAGCAGGCCTTTAAGAACTAGAGTGGATGATTTAATTCGCCCCCTTCCACAAAACACTGAAACAAGCTAGAATACCTGACTTAGGATGAGTTTTCTCAAAATAGCTTTGGCGACTAAAACTGGCAAGCACAATGACAAGTTAGCTCTCAAGTGGTGGTCGTTGTTTCGAGCTCTATTTAGAGTTGCATGTTGTTCATATTTTTGATGGGCTGTTGCCAAAGTTCGGTGCCGGCGGCAAGTTCGGTGTCAGCATGAATGAGTATGGGCTGAAGATAAACCTGCGTAAGTCGGTTTTCTTGGTGGCTCTCGCTATTGTTCTCATGGCAGTAGCTGGATGGCTTCTAGTGCATGAGAATTTTTATCAAATGTTTGAAGCTGTCAGGAGTGCCAACCGCTTACTTATCGCATTAGCCATAGCCATATATTTTCTTAGCGTGGGGCTTTGGGCCACCCGCTGGCAAGCTGCACTTTCTTCTGTAAACTGTGAAATAAGCTTCCGTATTCGTTACCTGATACTTTGCGCAGCCATTTTCCTTAATAATATTATTCCTTTCGTACGTGTTGGTGGCGACCCATTCGGAAGAGTTTATATGCTACATAGGCTGGAGAATACGAGTTATTCGTCGGGTATGGCTTCCTCCATTGGTGAGCACGCTCTTGCTCCCCTGGTTATTGTCTCGTTTTTAATGGCGGGCTTGTTTTTGCAATTTGGGAAGGGGTCACTCCAGTTAAGTTTGATTCTTATAGCAGCATGGGCTTTAGCCTCTCTCGGAACAGTCTTTATCCCCCGCCTCTTTTTCAAGAAAAGGATTGCAGCCAAGGGTATAAGCAGCATTACAAACCGTGTTCTGGGTTGGTTTGGAAAGCGCGGGAATGTTCAAGAAATAATAGAAGGAATTGAGGCTTTCTATTCAAGTTCTTATGCTACGATAGACAAATGGAAGAAGATATTGTTGATAGGGAGTTTGACAGTATTATATATGGTGCTTGACGTTTTTCGACTTTACACTATATTCCTAGCCTTAGGCTATCATCCCAAATTTTCCATGCTTTTAGTTGCCTCTTCACTTCCGCCTATCGTTGGTCTTATTCCATTTCTACCAGGAGGCTTAGTTCTTGTTGAAGGGTCATTAATTTCGATTTTTGCCCTTTTCGGTGTTCCTCTAAATCTGGCGATGGCAGCAACAGTGATCGAGCGAGGAATCTCGTTTGTTCTGAGCACTATAGTAGGGGCTGGAGTCTTCTCCTATCTGGGAATCAAGATGGCAGCAAAGCCTGAAGTTCAAAACTAAACAAAGATGCGTGTAGCATTAGTTGGCGACGAATATTACCCTGATATAGGTGGTGCTGCTCGTTATGCTTTTGAGTTAAGTCTTCAGTTGGTTAAGTTAGGTGTAGAAGTTGTGGTGATCACCCATGTGCATCCTGGCCAACCTGAAGAGGAGGAAATTGCTGGGGTTAAAATCAAACGAGTGAAAGGCTTGGTGCTAAGTGATCCCCACCGTGCTGTCTCGCCACTACTTTTTCGCCGCTGCCACAAATATATCCAGGATGGAAAATTCGATGTGGTCCAGGGATTGGACATTTATTCCTCTATGTCGCAAATGGTGATTCTTTTTGCACACAGACACCGAATTCCTTGTGTCATAACCTGCCACACAGTGATTGAGTCGCCTTTTTCAATATTCCTGCAACGCCCCATGGGCTTGGCACTAAGCAGGTCTGATCGCCTAATAGCTGTAAGCCAGGCAGCGGCGCGCTTCTCCCATTTGTTGGGCTGTCCCGAAAAAAGAATAACTGTTGTCCCAAATGGTGTTGATCTATCGTGCTTCAATGGGAACATAGATGCTTCCCTAATGCGAGAAGAATTGGGCATTGGTGACGAGCCTCTTGTAGTGACAGCGTCGCGACTGATCAAGCGGAAGAGCCCAGGTTTGCTCATATCAGCCCTTGTCAGGGTATTAAAAGTCGTTCCAGATGCCAAGCTGGTTATCGCCGGCTCTGGTCGGGAAAAGGATAATCTGTCTCGCCAGATCAAGGGCTTAAACATTACAAATTCAGTATTCATGCTGGGAGGACTGGCGAAAGAAAAAGTTGCTCAGCTCATGGCAGCGGCTGATGTCTTTGCTTTACCCTCTAAAATGGAATCCTTTGGGCTGGCATTGCTGGAAGCTTCGGCTGCGGGTGTGCCAGTAGTATGTTCAAATGCAGGTGGAGTTCCCGAAGTTTTTCAAGATGGTTTCAATGCGCTCCTATATCCCCCGGGAGATGATAATGCTATGGCAAAGGCAATAATTTGTCTGATTCAAGATAAGGAGCTAGCAAAGACGATTGGCGCAAACGCCGTAGAAACCGCTAGCAGATTTACCTGGGAGACGGCTGCCAAGCAGACGATCCGAGTTTATGAAGAAGTGTTACAAAAAAAAGCCTCAAGTCGCTCTCACTATTGACGTTGAGCAGGATGCTCCGCCCTTTCTCAACACAT
Organism: uncultured Chloroflexota bacterium; assembly: GCA_903884455.1. Lineage (GTDB taxonomy): Bacteria > Chloroflexota > Dehalococcoidia > GIF9 > AB-539-J10 > RBG-13-51-36. The sequence goes on from CAISEW010000037.1 coordinate 78,099, forward strand.
GGCAGGGTGTAGAGAAAGGGTTACCATTAATGCTAGAGGTTCTTGCCAAACATGATGTGCCAGCTACATTTTTTATAACGGGACTAGCTGCAGAAAGATTTCCTGGACTTATTGCTGAGATTTCTCAAAGGCATGAAGTTTCGTGTCACGGATATGAGCACGAAAGGTTTGATATGTTGGCTGTAGAGGAGCAACGGAAACGGATTCAGAAGGCAACAGAGATTTTGCAAAAGATAACAGGGACAAAGCCTCTGGGATTCAGAGCACCGAATTTCAAACTGACCGTGCAAACCCTTGCCATCTTAGAGGAGATTGGATACGTCTACGATGCTTCGAAAGCGAGTTATAAACAGGCCCCGAGGCGGAGTGGTTCCAGCCTTGTAGAAATTCCTAATACCTTACCATCTAGCTTTCTTCGTTTGCCCATCTGGCTTTCCCGGCAAGTGCTAAGTCTATGTCTTTGCTTCTTGCCCTTGGTCGTCCTGGATTATCATCCCTGGGAGCTGGTTAAAATGTCGAATGTCAGATTCGACCTGAGATTTGCCACTGGGGATAAGGCGTTAAATAGGCTAGACAGGACAATAAGCTATCTGCGTACCAGAGGGACAAGATTTGTAACATTGAAGGAAGTCGCCTTATATCGAGCGACACAAGGCTAGTCAGCATAACTCTCAAATTACGAAGATGTCAAGATGATATTCGGTAAAAGATATTTTGAAGAAAGATTTGAGAAAGAAGATCCTTGGAGATACTTCTCGTGTGAATATGAAAATAGGAAATACATTAGGCAAATAGAGGCTATCAAACAATATTCTCCTCACCCTCAGAATATTCTCGAAATAGGATGCGCCGAGGGAGCTCATACGCTGATGCTAGCAAGAGCGTTTCCAGAAGCCAGCATATTGGGCATAGATATATCAGGATTTGCTGTTAAGAGGGCAAAACAAAACTGCGAATATTGTCAGAATGTAAACATTGTTGAAGCAGATATAATAGAATTATTCAAGCAGGACCATTTTCCAGAAAATACCTTTGATGTTATTATCCAAAGTGAATTGCTCTACTATTTGTTTCCTAAATTGTTCATTCAACTGAGTTTGATACATTATCTAAGATCTATAACCAAAATCATGAAAAATAGCGGTATCTTTGTCACATCGAATCAATTTAGTATTCGGACGAAGCCTGTCATGGGAATATATTACTTGATACTAAAACATCTGGGCAGGTTAGCACAGAATGCTGAATATAAAGAATGGCATGATATCAGGTGTAAATATCTGACTTACGATGTGAAGATTTTCACCAAAGCAAAATGAAGTCTTATAAGGTATCTGCCTCCGGGGTAGCTGTGCAGCTTCAGGAGAATGGGACAATTAGAAGACGTAACTTAACCGGCACTTGATATATGCTTACTCACCCAATATCTGAATAGTAATCTTTCGAGACCTGGGGCGATTGTCAAAATCTACGAGAACTATCTGCTGCCAGGTGCCCAGAGTTAACTTCTTATTCACAAAAGGTATTATTAGTGAAGCTCCGAGCGTAGAGGCGCGCACATGGGAATGGCCATTCCCGTCCCCCCAGGTTTTATTATGCTCGTAAGGAATATTCTGGGGTATCACCCTATCCCACATATTCTTAAAATCGGAAAGTAGATTTGGCTCATACTCTATGGTGGTTATTCCGGCCGTTGAACCGACTATAAACAAAGTGACTATTCCGCTATTAATCCCAGATTCCTTGACATTATTGGCCACCTGAGAGGTTATATCGATAATGTCGCAATTGCCTCTTGATTGAAGGGTGATGTCTTTAGTGACTACAGTCATATCCTTACCTCCTGCCATATGATATCGTCCAACTCAAATACTGGTCCATCACGGCATATATGTTTTAAACCCTTCTTGGTATTTATAGTGCAGCCGTAGCAAGCTCCAAAACCACACCCCATCCGCACTTCGAGGGAAACCTGACATTTCCTTAGTTTGAGATTGCTTTGCTTTGCTCGCAATGACATCTTTGCCATCGCCTTATACATATCTACTGGACCACAGGCATACACCTGGTCAGCCCAGTTTAAGAAATCAGGCAGAATATCCGTGGCCCTGCCTTTCTGACCCATGCTACCATCCTCAGTGACGGGAATAAATTGAACTCCTTTTGGTAAAGGCGAGAGTTTGCTTCGCTTTTTGACGGCCAAAGAAAAAGGATAGAGCTGAGCAGCAGTGCTCGCCCCATGAATTAAAGTTATCTGGTGCTGAGATGAAGCATACTGCATCAAGAAAACGAGCGGAGCAATGCCAATTCCTCCAGCCACCAGCAGCAAGTGTTTTGATTTTGGTTCGATAGTAAACCCCTCACCTAAGGGGCCAAGAATGTCTAGTCTCTCGCCTGTTTGTCGCTGTGACAGCCAGAGGGTGCCTTTGCCCGCTACCTTGAACAGAAAGGCAATGTGGGATTGCTTCGCTTCGCTCGCAATGACATTATTGCTCCCAACTTGATGAACGCTGAAAGGGCGACGTAATGTGAAACCTACGCACCGCAATGTGATGAATTGCCCCGGCTGAGCTGAGCAGGCTATATCTGATGCCTCAATCCACATGAGGTGTATGCCGGGCATGACCTCCGCATTAGAAGTTATGGAGCACAAGATTTGTTTCATGCTGAGGATTTATCCTATACTCTGCCCATCATTTTCTGCTCTTTAAATACTCTCTGAGTGGTTGAACGTTAAAGATTTGGCTACTACTTGCTAGCGCCTCTATAGCTACCCGAGCAGTATCTAATGAGGTGAAGCATGGTATCCTCTTTTCTGCCGCGGCACGCCTGATATCTAACCCGTCTTTTAGCGGAATGCGCCCTCCAGTGATAGTATTAATCACTCCGCTCACAGAATTATCTTGAATAACATCAATAACGTTAGGATGCCCCTCGCTTAGCTTCTTGGTCACCATTTTTACTGGGAGCCCCATAGATTCAATCATCTCTGCGGTCCCCTCCGTGGCGTAGAGCTCATGGTGAAGGGAATGCAATTGCTTAATCAGAGGCTCGGCTTCAGCTTTATCCTTGTCGGCGATGCTAAGTAGCAGACTACCTCCTTGAGGCAGCATCAATCCAGAGGCTAAAAGGGCCTTAACCAAGGCTGCCTCAAAGGTGTAGTCAATCCCCATAACCTCGCCTGTGGATTTCATCTCAGGACCAAGGTAACTATCTACTCCAGTTAATTTGGACATAGAGAAAACGGGAGCTTTTATACCTACCAACTTTTGTCTCTTCCGTAACCCGCCTTCGTAGCCCTGCTCCTTGAGGCTAATCCCAGCCATGACCTTAGTGGCAATTCTTACCATGGGCACGCCGGTTACCTTGGAGATAAAAGGCACGGTTCGGCTGGCGCGGGGATTTACCTCAAAAACATATACCGTTGAGCGACCATTTTCCCGCATGATTACCATCTGGACGTTCATCAACCCTTTAATTCCCAGAGCCAGTCCAATTCTGATGGTGTAATCCACCATGGCATTTACTTCGTCTTGAGTGAGATTGATTCCCGGGTAGATAGCCAAGGCATCACCGCTATGTACACCAGCTCTTTCAATATGCTCCATCACGCCAGGAATAAGAACCTTTTCCCCGTCGCAAATGGCATCTACCTCGACTTCTTTACCCTGGAAATATTTATCAACAAGCACAGGATGCTGGCTGTCCATCTCCAGAGCTAGTGTCAGGTAGCGGATTAACTCAGGTTCGTTGTACACGATTTCCATAGCCCGGCCCCCTAGAACATAGCTAGGGCGCACTAACACGGGATAACCTAAGGACTTGGCTACATTTAATGCCTCTTCAACGGATGTTACTCCAGCCCCCGGCGGCTGGGGAATCCCCAATCTGTCCAGGAAATCTTCAAAGCGACGGCGGTCTTCAGCTATGTCTATAGCTTCGGCACTCGAGCCGAGTATTGGTAGATTGTTGCGCGCTAGGACCCCAACCAAATTAATGGGTGTTTGTCCACCAAGCTGGACGATGGATGGTGGAGCAGAACCGTTATTACTCTCATTCTCAAGTATATTTCGGATGCTTTCCTCGTCCAACGCTTCGAAATAGAGGCGAGTACTGGTGTCAAAATCAGTGGAAACTGTCTCAGGATTAGAATTGACCAAGATGCTCTTTATTCCTATCTCTTGAAGCGCCCAGGCTGAATGGACGCAGCAATAGTCAAACTCAATTCCCTGCCCGATGCGTATAGGCCCGCTGCCGATGACCACAGCTTTCTTCCCTTCCAAAGGCGCGGCTTCGTTCTCTTTTTCATAGGTGCTGTAGAAATAAGGGGTCTCAGCATCAAATTCGGCAGCACAGGTATCCACCATCTTGTACACCGGGCGAATTCGCCATTCATGGCGAGCCTGTCTTACCTGCTCCGGCAACCTATCGGCCAAAGTGCCCACTTGCTCATCGGAAAAGCCGAGCCTCTTCGCCTCCCATAAAAGCTCCGGTGTCAACGGTTCGGAAAGAAGCCTCCTCTCCATGTCCACAATATTCTGGAACTTATAAATAAACCAGGGGTCTATGCCGGTGACTTGGGAGAGCTCTTCGGGCGTGGCTTCCCTTCGCAGCGCCGCCATAATCGCCCATAGTCTTAAGTCGTTGGGGTGAAGGGGATAGGACTTAAGCCCTTCCTCTTTACTCCAACTGGGGTCTTCCCAGAGCAGGGTGCGTTTGCCGAATTCCAGGGAGCGCACTGCCTTTTGCATAGCAGCCTCAAAACACCTGTCAATGGCCATTACCTCACCAGTGGCTTTCATCTGGCTGCCAATTTTTCGGTCACCCAAAGCAAATTTATCAAAGGGCCATCTGGGAATCTTGACTACACAGTAATCCAGGGCTGGCTCGAAAGACGCCAGCGTTTTGCCTGTGACCTTATTAGGGATCTCATCAAGCCTCTTGCCTATGGCTATTTTGGCAGCCACCCGAGCAATAGGATAGCCAGTGGCTTTACTTGCTAAAGCTGAGCTACGGCTGACACGTGGGTTGACTTCGATTACGTGGTATTCGCTTCTTGTGACTCCCTTTTGGTCTGGAGCCCATTTTCCCGCCACTATGGGATGTGGAGTAAGGGCAAACTGTATATTACAGCCACCCTCGATTTTCAAGGCTCTTATGATTCTCAGACTGGCCGACCTGAGCATCTGGTATTCCTTGTCGGTGAGAGCTTGGCTAGGGGCTACCACGATGCTATCCCCGGTATGCACCCCCATAGGATCAATGTTTTCCATATTACACACGGTAATGCAGTTATCAGCAGCATCCCGCATAACTTCGTATTCAATTTCCTTCCAGCCTAAAACGCACTGTTCCACCAGAACTTCGTGGCTCATGCTGGAATCCAAGCCATTGGCAACAATCTGCTCAAGCTCTTTCATAGTGTAGGCGATGCCGCCGCCAGTGCCCCCCAGGGTGTACGAAGGACGGACGATGAGAGGCAAACCTATGGACCTTGCCAATTCTTTCGCCTCATTCACCGACTTCACCGTGGCGCTCTTAGGCACAGGCTCGCCAATATCAAGAAGAAGCTGCTTAAACAAAGACCTTTCCTCGGCCTTCTTTATTGTTTCTATAGGTGTGCCCAGAGACCGCACATTATACTTATCGAGTATGCCGGCATCAGCTAACTCCACCGCCAGATTGAGCCCTGTCTGCCCCCCCAGGGTAGGCAATAAGCCATCGGGACGCTCTCTTTCAATTATGCGAGCCAAGACTTCCACCGTGAGCGGCTCGATATAGACAATGTCAGCTATCTCCTCATCAGTCATAATTGTGGCCGGGTTTGAGTTCACCAGGACTGTGGTCACGCCTTCCTCCCTCAGTGCCCGGCAGGCCTGAGTCCCGGAATAATCGAACTCCGCCGCCTGCCCAATGATTATCGGCCCCGAGCCAATGACTAAGACTTTAGATAGTTTGGACATATATTCTCTTTTCTATTCTAGCCTCTCACCATCTCCAGAAATCTCTCAAATAGATACATGTTGTCCAGCGGGCCCGGGGAAGCTTCGGAGTGATATTGAATGGACAGGATGGGCAAGTCCTGGTGGCGAAGGCCCTCCACCGTGCCATCGTTTAAGTTGATGTGGCTGACTTCGAGTCCTCCTTTTAGAGTATCGGCGTCTATAGCATAGCCATGGTTCTGAGCGGTAATATAGACCCTGCTGGTAGCTAAATCACGCACAGGATGGTTGCCGCCGCGGTGCCCAAATTTGAGCTTAAAGGTCTGGGCTCCCAAGGCTTTGCCTATAAGCTGATGCCCCAGGCATATGCCCATTATGGGCTTCTTACCTATAAGATTTCTTACCGTCTCCGCTATGTCACCAAGGAGGGCAGGGTCGCCAGGGCCAGGTGATAAGACAATGCCATCGGGATTTAAGGCCAAGACATCTTTTGCTGAAGTAGTGCACGAGATAGCGGTTGCCTGGCAGCCCAGTTGACTCAAAATGCGCAGTATATTGTATTTCAAGCCATAGTCGATAACCGCGATATGAGATTGCTTCGCTTCGCCCTCACCTTTATCCTCTCCCTTCAAGGGAGAGGAAATCAAATTCGCAGTGGCAGGCGCATGGGATTGCCACTCATATGCCTTCTCGGTGCTAACCTGATGAACAAAATCAGTAACATCATATCTGGGTAAGGTTTTTAGCTCTTCTGACGCCTCCTCAACTGTCATTTCCGAAGTGACCATTCCCATCATGGCTCCTTGCAAGCGTAAGTGACGAGTCAAGGCACGGGTATCTATGCCGCTGATGCCAGGAATGCCGTAGGCCAGCAGAAATTCGTGCAAAGTCCGGGTGCTTTGCCAGTGGCTGGGGCGAGGGCAATATTCTCGAACAGCTAAACCTCTGACCTGAATTTGCTTGGATTCAAAATCGGATTCGTTGATGCCATAGTTGCCAATCAAAGGATAAGTAGGGACCAGGATTTGGCCAGCGAAGGACGGGTCGGTGAGCATTTCCTGATAACCGGTCATGCTCGTACTGAATACTACCTCACCATAGGTAGTAGCCTTGGCGCCAAAGGAATGGCCTTCATAAACCGACCCATCTTCGAGGACTAAAATCGCTTTCCTAGCCATGAGGTTCTTTTACCCTCACTTATGCCTCCTTCCTTCAGGGGAGAGGGCAAGGGATAACAAAGAATCATCTACATAAACTATCCTACCATTTGCTATGGTCGCCATTACCTTGCCCTTAAACTGATAGCCATCGTAAGGAGTATTTTTGCCTTTGGAGGCGAAATTGCGGCTATTCACTATCCATTCCCGGTCAGGGTCAAGTATGGTGATATTAGCTGGGGCGCCTGTCTTTAAGGTGCCTAGTTCATCATTTCTACCAATGACTTTTGCTGGCTCACAGGTTAGCTTAGAAATCAGTTGAGTAAGGCTTATTTCTCCTTGGTGCACCAAGCTCATGAGGCAGCCCAAAGCAGTTTCAAAGCCACTGATGCCAAAAGCAGCTAGCTCTAGCCCACAATTTTTGTCCGCCAGGGTATGCGGTGCATGGTCGGTGGCGATAGCAGCGATTGTTCCGTCTTTAAGTCCCTTGATTAGGACTTGGACATCCTCTTTGGTGCGCAGGGGCGGGTTTACTTTGGCATTGGTATCAAAGGGTTTGTTGGGGGACTCGCCCGCAATTCTTTCTTCGGTTAACGTCAGGTGATGAGGTGTGACCTCGGCGGTTACCGGAATCCCTTCTTTCCTGGCACGGCGAATAAGCTCCACAGAGCCCTTGGTGCTTACATGGGCAATGTGAAGTCTGGCCTTGGTCAACTTTGCCAGAATCAAGTCACGGGCTACCATAACCTCCTCAGCGGCTGCGGGAATTCCTTTTAGTCCCAACTTAGCAGACATCTGACCTTCGTTTATGATTCCATTGTCACTCAGCGCCTTATCCTCACAATGGTCGATGATTGGCAAGCCCAGGTCTCGGCTATACTCCAGGGCACGACGCATAAGCTGTGAACTTGCCACGGGGTCGCCATCGTCGCTAAAAGCAACCACCCCGGCTTCAGCCAGCCCAGCCATATCGGTTAATTCCTCGCCTTTCCTACCTTTAGTGATACAGCCTATGGGAAGAACGGCAACCAAACTATCCTTGCTCGCTTTTCGCTTCACCCGGGCTACAGCAGATGGGCTATCTAGGGGCGGATTGGTATTTGCCATACAGCAGACAGTGGTAAAACCACCTATGGCGGCTGCTTTTGTCCCTGTGGCGATTGTTTCCTTATCCTCAAAACCTGGCTCCCGGAGATGACAGTGGAGGTCTATAAAGCTGGGACAGACAATTAGTCCCGTGGCATCTAAATTCTGCGCCTTGCTTGAAATGACAGTGCCCCCTACCTGCACAATCTTGCCCTCAGCAATAAGCAAGTCACCAACCTGGTCTATGCCCTGGCTGGGGTCAATTATATGGCCGCCGCGGATAAGCAGAGAGATAACTTCCTTATTCATTGTCTGATAAAGCTGCTGGGTTTGAAATGCTGAGCCTGAGCTTCATTTTCCGAAGCAAAAATAATCAGATTCTCGGGTTTAATCTTCCGGGCCAAGTGGCTATCAGCGCTGTGATATCTCTTGTTCTCCAACCTCCCTTCATGCCAATCTGAACTGGCGACATATTGAGGATGAAGCTCATGGTCACAATAGATACACCGCAACGTTAAAGGCTCGCGACTTACTATTTTGAACTCAGGCTTTATGTATCTTACTTCGGTTTGCTGGTTTGAGACACAGTTTATATTGGGGCACTTGCCCCCGGAATCTCGCTTATAAACGGGATAATCTACCTTCCTGATAAAGGAATCCTCCTCTTCAGGAATTGTGACTTCCTTGGCGCCCAATAAGAGAGCCAAGAGCGCCATTCTGACGGGCATCCCGTAAGCTGCCTGCTTGAAATACATGCTTCTGGGGTCGGCATCCACATCATGGGCCAACTCATCAACACGGGGCAGCGGATGCATAACCAATGTTTTCTTAAACTCCTTTCCTTTAAGGAGTTTTTTATCTACCACCAGGTAGCCTTTTTTCAACTCTTGTTCCTCCACCGTGGGCGCTTGTCTTTCCTTTTGAAGCCTGGTGACATAAAGGGCATCAACCCCTGCCTTCAGTTCCACTCGGATACTTAGGTCAGGCAACATGGCAAGTTGATGTGGGCTACTGGGAGTCAAGTATATGGCATCGATAGGGAAGAGCCTCCTTTCAGGTTCTTGGTTCAGATTCCTACATCTTTTCAGCTCGCCTTTATATTCTGTGTTTAGTCTCCTTAGGACATGCTCCGGCATCTCAAGCCCGGGGCCGGGGCAGAAAAGGATAGTGGCACCAAACCTGGCTAAGGCATAGATCAGGGAATGGACTGTTCGCCCGTGTTTCAAGTCTCCCCACAGAGCAATTCTGAGCCCCTTAATAGTCTGCCTTTCTTTTCTAAGGGTGTAGAGGTCGCATAAGGTTTGGGTGGGGTGTTCATGGCTCCCGTCGCCAGCATTTATCACAGGGACGCCAGCGTAGTCGGCAACCACCCTGGCTGCTCCTTCCCAGGGATGTCTGATAACAATTATATCGGCATAGCTTCCGACCACTTTCGCCATATCAGCAATGCTTTCGCCTTTGGCCAGGGAGCTTGCTCCTATGTCGACGGCAGTTATGACACGACCTCCGAGTCTGAGCATCCCAGCTTCAAAAGACAGTCTTGTTCTGGTGCTTGGCTCAAAAAACAAGCTGGCCATAATCTTCCCCTGGCATAGTCCGGCCTGCTCATTTGGAGAGTTCGCCATCTCGTCTGCTAAGGAAAACAATGCTTCGATTTCCCCGTTGGATAAATCATCTATAGTCACCAGATTTCTACTTGACAGATTCATGATTGCTTCCCCTCTTCAATTTCCTCTAGTTATCCCTTGGATAGATTCACAATTACCACCTTGTCTACGCCATCGACCTCCGCTAGTTGAACTTGTATCTCCTCATCTTTAGAGCTTGGTATATTTTTACCGACATAATCGGCCCGAATAGGAAGTTCTCGATGGCCACGGTCAATAAGCACAGCTAATTGGATAGCCTTCGGGCGGCCCAAGTCCATCAGGGCATCCATAGCGGCGCGAATGCTCCGTCCAGTATAGAGAACATCGTCAACCAAGATTAGTTGCCTATCGGTGATACTAGTAGGGATGTCAGTAGGGCTGTGGTTCGCCGGCTTTGATTCCGAAGGTGAAATATCATCGCGATAAAGGCCAATGTCCAGAGCCCCCACGGGAATCGGGATTCCTTCGAAGCCTTCGATTATTTCAGCTATGCGTTTGGCTAGAGGCACTCCCCGAGTTCGCATACCTACGAGCACAACACCTTCCGCACCCTTATTCCTTTCTACAATCTCGTGGGCAATACGAGCTAATGCCCGCTCTATCTCCCTTGAGGTCAGGAGAATCTTTTCAGGCATCAAAAAACCCCCTGCCTTCAAACTGGCAAGAGGTCTCACTTGGTGCTTCTAGTGGGGTGTGCTTAAGCATATTCCCCCTTACCAGCCTCACTGGGCTGATTTAAAGGTCTAATTAATTATTATGACACAATTATAAAAACAATGCAACTTTTACCTGGATACAATAACTGTCAGCTGTTGGGCGGTGAGAATCAGGGAATATTGTCCTTAAGACCTCCTTAGACCTTTGCAAAAAGGAATTTGCTGCAGTAACGTCGAGGAAAAGGGTAGCGGAAGCTACCCCTTTCCCCTAATATGAGGCTTAGGTTTACTGTCGAGAAATTTTGGTCGGTTGTGGATTAACCGTTGTAGTAGTTTGGGACTTGCTCTCCAGATGGGCAACTGGAAAACGGGGAGTACGGCGCATGAAAGAGGGCATATCGAGAGCATTGCTGCCGCCTCTTATCAGGCGACGAAGCTCCTCGGAGCTGCGTACTCCTGTGCCAGCTAACTTAGCGAAGCCAGTAGCGATAACAGTGATTCGAACATCGCTATCCATCTTGGGGTCAAAGACCACGCCAAAGATTATGTTGGCTTCGGGGTCCACTGCTTGGCCAATTACTTGGGCAGCCTCATTACACTCAAACAGGGAGAGACTTGGGCCACCAGTAATATTGAATAGCACCCCTGTGGCTCCGGCTATGGATACGTCGAGCAACGGGCTAGCCATAGCAGCCTTAGCCGCTTCAGTAGCGCGATTTTGCCCGCTGGCTTTACCCACAGACATCCAGGCTGGGCCAGCATCTTTCATTACCGATTTAATATCAGCGAAGTCCAGGTTGATCAGTCCCGGGACGGTAACTACTTCGGAGATAGCCTGAACCCCCAAACGAAGAGCATCGTCAGCCAGCTTGAATGCGTTGTCCACACTCGTCTTGGCATCACAGAGCTGAAGAAGGCGGTCATTAGGTATGATGATAAGTGTATCAACCTTGTTCGTGAGTTCAACCAGCCCTTCCTCGGCTACTAGGCTTCTATGCGTTCCCTCAAAAGTAAAGGGTTTGGTCACCACTGCGATGGTGAGGGCGCCACTCTTTTTAGCTATTTCAGCCACTACAGGGATGCCACCTGTGCCTGTGCCACCGCCCATGCCGGCGGCAATAAACACCATATCAGCACCCTTAACAACGTCTTCAATTACGTCGATGCTTTCTTCCGCTGCCTTGGCTCCAACCTTATGGTCACCACCAGCGCCCAAACCCCTGGTCAATTTCTCGCCCAGTTGAATTCTGGTAGGGGCCTCGGCCAGAGCCAGTGCTTGACCATCGGTATTCATGGCTATGAAGTCAACGCCCTTTATGCCTTCACGGACCATACGAGTAATAGCATTGGAGCCGCCGCCACCAATGCCTATAGCTTTGATTCTTGCTGGACTTGGAGTATAAATTTGTTTTGCCATTCTAACCTCCTTTCACAAATCAGGCACGAAACAGCCTTCTAAATAGACTTACAAAGTTGCCCCAGACACCAGCGCTTTTTACTTGGAAAGCCCCCTCTTTGCCTCGTATCGGCCATAGGAGTAATCCCACGGTAGTAGCGTAAGCCGGGTCCTGAAGGATATCGGAAATGCCATAGATGCCTGTGTTCAAAGGTCGACCTTTGCGTACCGGGATTCGCAAAACTGACTGTCCTAACTCGTCAAGCCCGGGTAGGTTAGTTGTGCCACCTGTGAGCACTAAACCACAAGGCGCCAAAGCATTGTAATCGCTAGTGGGCATCTCCATTAATATGAGTTGGAGCAACTCCTCCATGCGAGCCCGGATGATATGGCATAGGTCTTTATAAGAGGCGCTATGACCATTTTCGAGACCCACTTGGGCCGCTTCGTCAAGCTCTAAAGTGGGGGTGACGTTGCCATATCTCTTCTTCATCTTTTCCGCAATACCAAAAGGCAGGCCCAAGCCTATAGAGATATCGCTGGTTACCTGATAACCGGCTACTGGAATGATAGCGGTGTGATAGATGCTGCCATTCTTAAATACCGCTATATCCGTGGTCCCGCCCCCTATGTCAGCCATAATAACACCCGTGTCTCTTTCCTCCGGAGTCAATACTGCCTCTCCGCTAGCCAGGGGCTCAAGGATGAGGTCTTCAACGTCAATACCGATACTGCGGATGCATTTAGCCAGGTTTTGTATCGAACTCACTGAAGCAGTGATGATATGGGTTTCTACATCTAACCTGCGCCCATGCATGCCTACCGGCTGTGTCACTCCTTCCTGTCCATCCAGTGAGTAAGAGCGAGGAATAGCATGGAGCACCTTCTTTCCTTCGGCGACGGTGACATTACGAGCCGCAGATAGCGCCCGCTTAAGGTCCTGAGTGCGCACCAATCGATCATCTCGCGGGATAGATATTACCCCCCGATTATTCAGACTAGTTATATGTCTGCCGGTAACCCCAACATAGGCAGAATCTATATGTATGCCACTAACTCTTTGAGCTTCCTTTACCGATGTGGCAATGGATTGTTTGGCTTCATCCATATTAACTAAGATGCCTTTATGTAGGCCGTGAGAGGGAACGACTCCCACTCCTAAAATTTCAATGTCATCTTCTGCTTTGACATTAGCCACGAGAGTGGCTATTTTAGTTGTGCCCACATCAATAGCTGAAATGATTTTCTTTGCCATTTTCACCTCCTTTTTGGTGAGAATACTGCCTAGTTGAGTCGCTCAGCTATCCTTAATTTAGCGCTGCGGCTGCGTGGGTTGGATTCTATCTCCAACGAGGTAGGTTTAATAACCTTCCGTGAAATGAGCTTCAAGGCGGGCACATGCCCACAGCGACATATTACTGTTCCCGGGGGACATAGGCAGCTGCTGGCTGCGTAGCGCATGAATTGCTTAACTATACGGTCTTCCAGAGAATGATAACTAATGACTGTTAATCTCCCCCCGGGGCGAAGGAGGTTAAGGGTTTGATTGAGAGCCAGCTCCAGATTTTGTAGTTCACTGTTGACCGCGATGCGAAGCGCCATGAAGGTTCTTGTGGCAGGGTGAATTTTGGCACGCTTGCCGCCTAAAACTTGCTCTACCAAGCGGGCAAGCTCCACGGTGGTAGCGATAGGACGATTTTGAACGATGTGCTGCGCTATTCGCCGGCTGTGACGCTCTTCACCGTATCGTTCTATGAGCTTAGCCAACTCTTGCTCAGAGAAGCTGTTAACGATATCCGATGCGGTTAACCCTTGCCCAGGATCGAACCTCATATTTAGGGGAGCATCGAGGTGGAAGCTGAAGCCACGTTCGGCTGTATCCAGTTGTAGAGAAGAAACACCAAGGTCGAAAAGGATACCATCAACTGGATGAAAATGGTATCTTCTGCAGATGACCTCAAGGTTAACGAAGTTGTCATTAACCAAAGTAACTGCTTCGCCATAGTCGTTAAGTTTATCTTGACTTATTTTGATGGCTTCAGGATCCGCGTCAATGCCTAAAAGCCTTCCTGAGGGTGAAATTTTTTCTAATATGGCTGCTGCGTGTCCCCCCAGACCGACAGTGCAGTCAATGAAGTAACCTCCTCGCTGAGCCTGCAGCCCTGCTATAACTTCATCAAGCAGAGCAGGCACGTGGACGGGCAAGGAAGTGGTGACGCTCATGTACTATACTCCACTCTCAATTATCTGTGATGCCTGCTCTTCGGACGATGGTTTCTCAGCCTGCCATCCCTCTTCGCTCCAGAGTTCAACACGGGTATTGGCGCCGACAACAATCGCTGTGTCAGCAATCTTAGCGTAGTCACGCAAAGGATCTGGCAATTTTATCCTGCCTTGCCCATCAAATGAGGCACTGAAGGCGGAGCCAAAGATGGCGCGATTCAACTTCCTTAAGTTAGCTGGAGTTACTGCCTTCTCAGCAAGCTTGTCGGACAGCCTTTTCCATTCTACTATTGTATAAACGGTGATGCATTTCTCTCCCATTCCCTTGGCTAATATCACGCCCTCCTTCATCTCTCGCCTGAATTTTGGCGGCAGAGGGACTCTTCCCTTTTCATCAACCTTATATGGATACTCACCGAAAAACATTTTATTTACCTCAGTTCCCCCTAAGACCCCCCACTGTTGCCGCGCTTATCTTGTCTATCATACCCCTGTCTACCCTTTTTCCCCACTTTTCCCCACAAACCTAATTATAAACCATATCCTTATTTTGTCAATACTTTTTGGCGCTTTTTTGAATTTTTGAACAAATTTCGTCTTGGAGATTGAAAATAGAGTGGTGCTAAATATAGCCCACGGGATACACTGCTCTCTGAGAGCCAAGGTCACCGGGAAGCACGAGACTTTCTTTTGTCACCGCCTGCATGGTAAGATATGCATTTTGAAGGTTTTTATTGAGGGAATCCATGCGTATTGATATTTTATGTCTCTTCCCTGAAATGTTTGCCTCTCCACTCGACCAGAGCATCATCAAGCGTGCTCGGGAGCAGGGATTGGTGGACATCATGATTCATGATATTCGCGACTACACCCATGACAAACATCATACTGCGGATGATTGTCCTTACAGCGGTGGACCTGGTATGGTGCTCAAGCCTGAACCTATCTTTGAGGCAGCAGAGGCGATAAAACAGCAACTTGGTGTAAGTGAGATGCCTATCATATTACTCACCCCCCAGGGCAGGCTTTTTTCTCAATCTGTGGCTCAGGAACTGGCCATCCATCCTCATCTGATGTTAATTTGTGGCCATTACGAAGGTTTAGACGAGAGAGTGTGTGAGCACTTAGCTACTGATGAAATCAGTATCGGGGATTATGTACTTAGTGGGGGGGAATTAGCTGCCCTGGTTGTGGTGGATGCTATCGTTAGGCTTATACCGGGAGCGCTTGGCTCACAGGATTCCGCCAGCAGTGATTCTCATAGCAACGGGCTTTTAGAATATCCCCAATATACCAGACCTCCGGTATATCGAGGTTGGTCAGTACCCTCGGTTTTGCTTTCAGGGAATCACGGCGAAATTGCTCAATGGCGACGCCGTCAGGCTATCCTGCGAACGGCGAAACGACGCCCTGACCTTTTGGAGAAGGGCAATATCTGCGATGAGGAAAGAAAATGGATGTTAGAGAATTTGTTAAACCCAAAATGAACCCCAACATTCCTCAAATTTCCCCTGGCGATACGGTCAAGGTTAGTTTGAAGGCTATGGAAGGGGATAAAGAGCGACTGCAACACTTCCAAGGAGTGGTGATTAAAATGAGGAAGGGCGTGGATGGTGGAAGCTTTATGGTGAGGAGGGTATCTTACGGCATTGGCGTGGAGCGCACTTTCCCTTTTCAATCCCCTTCTGTGCAAAATGTGGTGGTGCTCAGGCATGGACAGGTGCGCCGGGCCAAACTCTATTATATGCGCAGGCTCAGCGTGAAACAGGCCCGACTTAAGGAAAGGCGAGAGAAGGCACTGGAGCAAGCCATGCCTCAAGAGGAAGAACCTCGCAAAGAAGAACAGTCCTCTGAATGAACTACGCCGAGGTGGCGGTCAATTCACCGGGGAGCCGGTCAACTTTTTGCTATGCCATACCGCCAGGACTCCATATTAGTGCCGGGCAAGCAGTATGGGTGCCCTTTGGCACGCGGGTTATTCAGGGGATTGCGCTCCGATTATCAGACGAGCCATCGGTTGAAGAAACTAAGGAAATAGCTGGCATTGTTGCTGATTTTCCTTTGCTTTCCCCGATACAAATACAGCTTGCCCAGTGGATAAGTGAACACTATTTTGCCCCCCCTTTCGATGCCCTGGCTTTAATGCTGTCTCCGGGATTTGAGAGGCGGGCTATTACTTGCTTTCAGCTAACGGATTCCCAAGTAGATTTGCCCTTAACAGCGGAACAAAGGCAAGTCCTTCATATTATAAAAGGGAAAAAGGAGATAAGCTTGCCTGAGCTGGAGAAAGCAATTGGCAAAAAAAAAGCCAGGCAAATCACCGACCAGTTGCTGGCCCATCAGCTAATTACACAAACTCTGGAATTGGAAAAGGCAAGGGTAAAGCCCAAAACGCTTCCTTATATTAAGTTAATAGCTGACAGAGAAGAAATCGAAGTGGCGAAGGCTCGCCTGGATAAGTCTCGAGCTTATAAACAAGCAGAACTCTTAGAATTTCTGACCGGGCAGACTCAACCTATTCCAATTAGCGAACTGAGGGAACGGCTCAATTGCTCTCTTGCCGCTATCAAAGTCTTGGAGAGCCGCCATTTAGTCTCAGTGGAAAGGCTCAGAGTAAGGCGTGACCCCTTATCTCACCTCAGCCTCACAACTTCTCCGGCTCCGGTTCTCACTTCATCTCAACAAGCTGCCTGGGGATCGATCCAAGATGTCATTGTGAAGGAGACGAGGCAACCTGGCAAGCCACCGGTTTTCCTCCTTTTCGGCGTTACTGGCAGTGGCAAGACTGAGATTTACCTGCGAGCCTTGGCTCAGGTTATTACTGCCGGTAAGAGAGGCATTTGCCTTATCCCGGAAATCGCCTTGACCCAACAAACAGTAGAGAGATTTGCTAATCGCTTCCCCGGGCGTGTGGCAGTACTGCATAGCGGCCTTTCCCCGGGAGAGCAGTTCGACGAATGGCAATGGATAATGGAGGGAAATTGCGATGTCGTCATTGGGCCGAGGAGTGCCTTATTTGCGCCCCTGTCCAACCTCGGTCTTATCATTATTGATGAAGAGCATGAGTGGACATACAAGCAAGAAGATAAATCGCCTCGCTATCATGCCCGCGACGTGGCTATTAAACTGGCTCAACTCAGTGATGCGGTTGTTGTCCTGGGCAGTGCTACCCCTGATATTGGCAGTTTCCATAAGGCACAGCAAGGCGAATATCAGCTTGTAGAGCTAAGGGAAAGAATTACTCCTCGTGGGTATTCCCCTCTCCCCGAGGTAAGCATAGTGGATTTAAGGGAAGAACTTAAAGCCGGAAACACAAGCTTGTTTAGTCGTTCCTTATTGGCTGCCATGAAAGAAACTCTGGCGCAGGGCGAGCAGATAGTTCTTTTTCTTAACCGTCGAGGCACAGCTACCTTTGTTCGCTGTCGTAACTGTGGCTTTGTCTTGCGTTGCCCCCGCTGCTCTATCGCCCTTACTTATCATTCGGTGGAGAAAAGGCTAATTTGCCATCGCTGCCGCTATTCTGTTCCAGTGTCTCAGAACTGTCCCCGGTGTTTTCAGCGCCATCTCAGGTTTCTGGGCATTGGCACACAGAGGGTAGAAGAGGAGGTAAAGCATTTCTTTCCTGAAGCAAGAATGCTTCGCTGGGATAAAGATGTGATTACCAGGAGATATGCGCATGAGGAGTTGCTGAAGAATTTTCGTGACCATAAGGCGGATGTGCTTATTGGCACTCAGATGATAGCCAAAGGATTAGACCTGCCTCAAGTGACACTGGCTGGGGTAATCAGTGCCGATATTGGTCTTAATTTTCCCGATTTCCGAAGCAGCGAGCGTACTTTTCAACTCCTGTGTCAGGTAGCTGGCAGGGCAGGGCGTGGGATTAAATCCGGAAAAGTTATCATCCAGACTTACTCCCCCGACAACTACATTATTGAAGCTGCGGCCAAGCACGATTATCTTGGTTTTTATTATAAGGAAATAGATTATCGCCGCCAATACAATTATCCTCCTTTTAGCCAATTAGTCCGCTTGGTTTATAGCCACACCGATGAAGAATTATGTCGCCGTGAGGTAGAGAGGGTATATCGTCTAATTCTTGATGAAAAGGCGAGAAAGGACATAATTGATTTCAATGTAATTGGTCCTGTGCCCGCTTTTGCCTTCAGAGCCAGGGGCCGGTATCGCTGGCAACTCTTCCTCCGCGGTCCTGACTCAACTCGGATGTTATCCCGGCTCACTTTGCCGCGGGGCTGGACTATAGATGTCGACCCGGTAGGGGTAGTTTGATTTTGCGAAACCATCGGCAGAGCCCAACCACGGGGGATTTGCAGTTCTGGTCTACTTGACATAATTTACTTGACTAGAACAACATACTAACGTCCAGCTTAAGCAGATTTATATCGCCAGCCGTTTTGCAAATTGCCTACAGCAGGCTGATGAGCCAGAAAATCCTTCAGGTTTCTGGGAAAGACTTACCTGTTACCGCTTGGCTGCCTTGGCGAGTGTCTTGCCTGGCGAAGTCATCTTTTTGCTCAGGGCATCACGGTCGCCACCGCTCATGCCGGCGATGTGCCTAACCAGCTTTTTCCTGGACTCGATATCGTACTGGGTAGTGATGGCGATTTGCTCCATGATAGGTGAGCCGCCGCCATGGTAACTGCCGATATTGTGTATGCCTCCAGTCGCTGAGCAGAGCACGTCACCCAGGTAACGCCATAGCTGTGCCTGGTCCTCCACCGGCATGTCTGGATTGCGCTTTGTGTATTTAAGGAGAAAGTCACGGGTCTCGGGGTTCAGGAAATCTTTCTCGTGTGGGAAGGTGGCTACCACGCCGCCGCTGATATCGCAGAGCATCTCCGTTTCATGATAGACGGCCTCACCTGTCAGGCAGCGACCGACGTTACAGTAAATCGAATTGGGTATATAGGAGCCGGGGCCATAGGGCACAAATCCTATCCCGGGTATGTACACCTCTGGCTTGCCCAGGGCAGAGGCTGTGTATCCCGCCGCATAACCCAACTCGGTGACCATGATAATTTCAGCCAGCTTCTTCCGGACGTTGGGTGTTTTGTAGATGTTGTTCACCTCGGCAGCCAGTGCTGCGGTTCCCAAAAGCACGTCACCAAGAGCGGGTTTGCAGCCAGAGTAGGAATGGCGATGGAACAATGCGAAGAGGAGAGCCACCACGCCGCCATGCTGCCATTCGCCGGCGAGGAAGACTCTTTCCCAGGGCACGAAGCAGTTGTCAAATATCATGTAAGAGTCTGTAGCTCCGGGCAGGAAGCCACGCTTGAAGTGTTCCCTGGGTCTGAGGTTATGGACAGTAGTAATCTGTTTCAGTCCTTCCCAGTCGCCCGGGATGGCGAAGGCGACGGCGTAGTCCTTGTCCTCTGGACGCAACGCTCGTGTCGGCACTACCAGTACCTCATCGGCAACTGATGCCTCGGAGATGTGCAGCTTGCAGCCGCTGACGATGATGCCATCACTGCGCCTCTCTTTAATCCGTACGTAGGCATCCGGGTTTGGCTGCTCAGCAGGCCTCAGCAGCCTATCGCCCTTGACGTCAGTCTGGGCGCAGCAGCCCACCAGGTCTTCGGTTTGGAAGCGAATAAGCCACTTCTTAAAGTTCTCGTGGTACTGAGTGGCGCCTTTGTTCATCTTGTCCGCTTCGTAAGAAACGTTGTAGACGGCATTGGTGGCGTCGATGCCCATGCATCGCTGGATGCAGCCGGCCACCTTCTGGCAGAGCATGCGGGTCATGTCCTGCTTCTTGTGCAGATCATCGGTGCTCTGGTGGATGTTGGTGAAGCGGCTGATGCGCTCGCCGGTAAGATGAGAGATAGCGGTGCACAGGTCCTGGTTCTCTGGCTTGGCAGCCTCGTCAAATGTAGTGCCGATGGTATTTATACAGTCCATCTGTAGCTCGTCAGTGCGGTCGATTAGCGCGCCATCGAAGTAAACGTTTCGCTTCATTTTTGCCAGCCCCTGTATATACTGCTTCTTTGTTCTCATTTTTTTCCTCCTTGCTTAATGATCACTAAAGCTTTAATAGTTTGGTTATTCGCGAACTGATGTGGTCTATAGTATAGCTCGCGCCGCACTGGCAGGCAAATTTCCAGGCTCTCTCGGATTGGCAAAAAGCCAGTAAATCGGGGGATAAGGGCTGAGCCCCGCCTCACTAACATTCTTTTTCCAGCAAATGACTCAGCATTTTGTCATACCCAGGTGGATGCGGTGAGTTGTATCTCAAAAACGTAGGAATCGGATACCTGAAAACACCAATTTTATGACCTATTTCCAGACCTTGAACCGTTTTCTCAATCTTGCTCATCGGTATCGAAAAGGCGCACTCGTAATCTTCAGTGTGAGGAATCAGCCGTTCCCCCAGGCTTAACAAGGTGAACTGGCACTCGTCTTTTTCGATAGTCCGAGTGATATAGGTTGTACATCCGGCCCCTATAGCCAAAGTAGCGTCTAGACTTGTCTTACCTGTTCCAGTGAGGTAGCCTGTAAGAAGTATCCATATTTGAGCTGGGTTGCCATAAACCAGGATAAGATGTGGTTCAAAGGTAGCTCTGTTTAGAGGAGCCATGAGTACATTCTTGTACTTACCATATTCAAATTTGGGAATGTTTTGAATAGCCGCCGCTGCCTGTTTTTTGCTCATCCCCCATAACCCAAGGGACTCTTGGAAGCTCCCATCAGCGACATCTGGCAACAAAGGTAAGAATCCCATACTTATGCCAGCAACGTAACAGCTCTGAAACTTGTCAACAGCTATAGTCCAGCCATAGCGCCGCGCCATATTAATTGCGTGACACAACGAAACAGTTATTCCCACGTCTTTTTGGGGTATCCTAGTCTTGTCAGGAAGTTCTTTTTCGGATTCGCACATCCGGATGGCGAGTGGAAAAGTTTGTGGACGCACATAGTAAGTCAACGCCTCATCGATTTGTTTTAGATTTGCCATGTTCTGTTCCTCCTTTGTTAATCATACTGACCTGATAAACGAGAAACTCCATCAGGTTTTGGGAAGCCTTACCTCTTACAGGATTTCTGTTTTATCTTCGAGGTGCCGCTATGTATACCTTATCAGAATTCTCGCCTGTTTTCCAGTGCTTGCCCCAGGGTTAGGTCGTCAGCATATTCCAGCTCAGCACCAAAGGGCAAGCCACGAGCCAGGCGAGTGACGCGAACGCCCAGAGGGGTGATAATCCGTTGCAGATACATAGCCATAGTCTCGCTCTCTACATTGGGATTGGTTGCCACAATCACTTCGGTTACTGAGCCATCTTTAAGACGGGTCAGAAGCTCCTTTATCTTGAGCTCTTCAGGCCCTATACCCTGTGTCGGGTTTATAGTTCCGTGAAGCACATGATAAACACCGTTATATTTCCCCGTCTGCTCCAAAGGAAGGATATCTGAAGGTTTCTCCACAACACAAATTTTAGAATGGTCACGCTCTTTATCTTGACAAATGCGGCAAGGGTCACAATCAGTGTTGTTAAAACAAAGCGAACAAAGCTTTATCTTTTCCTTCAGTGTTAAAATTGCCTCGGCTAAAGCCTTGGCTTCTTCATCAGAGCTGCGTAAGAGATGATAAGCCAGCCTTTTAGCACTTTTGGGCCCAATTCCAGGCAGCTTATTTAATTCCTCAATTAATCTAGCTATAGGCTCAGCAACAAGTCTCATTTTCCCTGACTTTTTATCGTATTGTCATTCTGAGAGCAGCAAAGAATCTCCAGACTTTTGCCTAAAGTAACCCCGGTATATTGAGACCACCGGTCAAACTGCTGAGGCGCTTACTAACAAGCTCCTGCGACTTGGTAATAGCCTCGTTAACAACAGTCATGACCAAATCTTGCAGTAACTCAATATCTCCTGCTGCCACCACTTCGGGAGATATCTCCACGGAATGCACCCTCTGGTGTCCATCCATCACCACTTTGATGGCACCACCTCCACTGGTAGCTTCCACGGTAATGCTGCCCAATTCCTCTTGGGCTTTAGCCAGCTTTGCCTGAAGTTGCTGGGCTTGACGCAATATTGATTTATCCATTTCGTTCCTTTCCTTCAGCTTCACTCAGGACTACAACTCCTCCTCACTAATCCTGGCTCCCATTTCCAGAGCAGCTTTAATTACCGGGTTTTGTGTCCTTGTCTGGGACGGGATTTCCCTTTTAGAATCAACTAAAATACACCGTATCTTATAGGGCCGACCAAAGACCTCCTGAAGCTTTTTCTCCACCAGATGTCGATATTTAGCGTCTTCGATTTTCTCCTTATGGAAGGAATAATAGAAACCTAACACTAGTGTATCATCTTCAAGAGCTACGGGGTCGCAGGCGCTACGCAAAAAAGCATCCAAATTGCCACTGGAACCTTCCCCTCGCAAAGATTTAATGAACTCCCTCCAGCGGTCACGGAGGTAATCAATGTCCTGAGAAATCTCTTTGCCGGGAACCTCAGTCCCGACTCTGTCGGGGTTCAGTGCTGCAGGAACCTCGCTGGGAGCCTCAATGCTATCCAATGCCACAGGAACCTTAGCTTCCTCTAAGGACTCGGTTATCTCAGTAGCATCCGCTACCTCCGAAGGTTTAGTTGTAATTGGCTGCTCTTGTCCCGCGGATGGAGACAAAGCACAACCCAGTAAAGCCAATTCTAAGGACAAAGCGGAGTAATTATCACTGCGAAAATCTATGCTAGAGAAAGACTTAACTGCCTTAAGCAGATAATCCAGGGTAGCATTGGTCGCCAGGCTTCTCATTTCAACTAAGTCTTCACTGGTGACATCCAGGGCCTCTTCGCATTGAGATTTAGCCAGCAGTAATCCTCGAAGGTATTCTATCAAGCCCACATTAAACTGATGAAGGTCAATACCATCGCTATTGAGGCTATTTATGACTTTTAGCCCAGCAGCCACATCCTTGCTGACCACACATCGTGCTAGTTGTCTAACCCGTGAATCCCAGCCAATGCCCAGCTCCGCTTGAATCTGGTCAAGCTCAATTTGGTTGCCATAGTAAGCAATCATCTGTTGTAAAATATTTTCAGCATCTCGAAGGCTCCCGGTAGCAGCACGAGCAATAAGCTCTAAAGCACCAGGCTCGATGTGAATCCCTTCCTTCTTGCATATTAGCTTGAGTTTATTCATTATCTCGGTTTGCTGCAGGCGATGGAAATTAAACCGCTGACATCTCGATATTATGGTGGCTATCACCTTGTGCGCTTCTGTGGTAGCTAAAACAAAGATTACATGTGGCGGTGGCTCCTCCAATGTCTTCAACAAGGCATTGCAAGCCGCCTCGGTAAGCATGTGGACTTCGTCTATGATGTATACCTTGTAGCGAGCAAGGCTAGGGGCGTAATTCGCCTTTTCCCTCAGGCTGCGGATTTCATCAATGCCACGATTGCTGGCGGCATCTATCTCTATTACATCCAGAGCCCTGCCTTCAGTGATTGAACGGCACATATCGCAGGCATTGCATGGCTCACCATTTGCTTGATTAGGACAGTTGACTGCTTTGGCTAAGATGCGTGCCATGCTGGTTTTGCCTGTACCTCGTGGACCGCAAAAAAGATAAGCATGAGCTATTTTCCCACCCTCCACAGCATGACGCAGAGTCTGAGTCACAGGCTCTTGTCCCAGCACCTCACTTAAGGTTTGTGGCCGCCACTTGCGGTAGAAAACCTCAGAACCCATATGCTCTTATTATACACCCCTCCACCCAATCCCCAAAGGAGATTTTTGTGCCAAATCACGGGTAAAATATCAATTTTTACAGCACACACAGCGGCTTATAGTACAAGGGCGTAAAAGTAGCAGAATTTCCCGCGACAGAACTCGATAGCGGCGACACTCAAGGGCTAGCTGCAGTTGCCTGATTTATCAGGCTTGGGGCACCGTGTCCTTAAAAACTCTATTTGTTGGCTTGCTTCTCAGCCCAATTACCTGCCAGGGGAACCTTCCACATCTTGCCCTGGTACGCCAGAAGTATGAGGGCAATCCACAAGCCGACAGTTATCACCCAGACAATAATGCCCAGGACATGTGCAAAATTCCATAGCCCGAACGAAAAGAGAGACACTGCGATGGCACCAAGGATCGACAGAATAATCTGAACCACAGTCAGCGCACCAAAGGTTATAATGGATTGCCAGGCATGGAATTTAACAAATTTACTCTTCTTCTCCAGCACTACGAATATTATTCCCGTTATCCACCCCGCCACGTAGCAAAGAAGCCCGGCTACATTGGCTGTCATACCTGTGCTACTCTCCGCTTCTGGTTTAGCTGCACCTTCAGTCGGCTTCACCGCCGCACCAAGTCCAGCGCCGCACTTGGAGCAAAACTTAGCCCCCTCAGGATTTTCCGTACCACATTTAGAGCAGAACATATTCACCTCCTTGCATTAAATCTATATTACATATTACGAATATGTCAATAGCCTGAGACTCCGAAACTCAGCCTAAAATTGTCAAAACACCCTCGCGAATCATCTTCACCGCAATAGCAGCTAAAAGTAACATAACTATTTTGGATACAGCGTTCGCGCCGGTACGTCCTAAGAAATTTACAATTCGGTCAGCTTGTTTGAAAAGTACCCATTGTATCGCTAGATTAAGAATAAAGGAAGACAGCACAATGGGGATACGATACTGGCCAATAAGCAATAGCAAGGTAGCAAGTACCGCTGGCCCGACAACCAGAGGAGTGCCCAAAGGTACAACGCCTACCGTCTCAGAGGCTGATAAATCCTGGTTTTCTACAATCTTACCGGTGATTAAATACCTGATGGCCAAAATCAGCAAAATGATGCCACCAGCCATTAAGAAATCAGCCACCTCAATACCCAAAAGCGAAAAGATAGCTTTGCCAACAGCAACAAATCCCAGACCTACACCAAGGGCAGTAAGTGTAGCCAAATTTACTGTCTGTCTACGACGCGTAGCCCCTACTTCTTGCGTCAAAGCAAGAAAGATAGGCAAATTCCCCACGGCATCCATGGCGAAGAAAAGAGGGACGAAGGTCAAAGCTAATTCTCGAATAATCTCCATCATCCCACCTGAAATCCTACTTTCTCAATTCTCAACTCAAATCCGTTTATAATTTAGAGTTTAGGTTTTGTATTTCCCCAAAGGGGCTAAAGCTGATTTCGCAAGATTTAATTCTGCCGGAACACCCAGGTGGCCGAAGCTACACTATCATCTTCGTCTAAGCCCATTAGCCTGGCTCCCCGTCCGTTCCTGCTTTGGATTGAGACCTGCTCCATAGGAATGTTCACCACGTTGCCCTTGACTGATAACATCACTAGGGAGCCTTGTGAGGAAACAAGCTTGGATACAGCTAGATTACCCGTTTTCGGGCCAACCCTATAAGCCCTCACTCCCTTGCCTCCCCTATTGTGAACAGGATAATTTTTTATCGGGGTCAGCTTGCCAAACCCTTTTTCGGTCACTGTGAGCACATAAGCGTCGGGAAGGACAATGCCCATACCAACAACATAATCATCAACAAGACGAATGCCACGAACACCGCCACTAGTTCGAGACGCAGTCCTCAAGCCTTTGACCTTAAATCTAATGGCCTTCCCATTTCGACTCACCAAGATGGCCTCATCTTCATCAGCAACTACACCGGATGAGATCAGCTTATCTTTATTTCTGAGCCCCATGGCAATAATGCCATTCCTCCTTATCGAAGCAAATGCGCCCAGGGTAGTCTTTTTTATCCCGCCACCCTTAGTAGCCATTAATAAGAACTTGTCCGAAGGAAAGCTTGCGATGGCTAATAACACAGTTACTTCGTCTTCTAGGTTAACAGGTAATAAATTAACTAGGGCTATCCCCTTGGCAATGCGGGAGGAATCCTCGGGAACCTCGTAGCACTTAAGACAGTAAACCTTACCAGCGCTGGTAAAGAAAAAGAGATTATCATGCGTGTCGGCGACCAAGATATGGTTCACTGTATCGCCACCACGGGTTACCATTCCCATGACGCCTTTTCCGCCACGGTGTTGCAGCCGATAAGTGCTGGCAGGAATTCTTTTAATGAACCCCTTGTTAGTCAAGGTAACTATCATTGCTTCATGAGGAACCAGGTCTTCCGTACGAAATTCTTCGATTTCCTCTGCTTTCACTACGGTTCGCCGAGGATCACCATAATTGGATTTAAGTTCCTCAGCATCCTGGGCAACAAGTGATAATACTTTCCGAGGATTAGCTAACAAATCCTCAAGATAGGAAATATTTTTTATCACAGTGGCATATTCCTCAGTTATTTTGTCTTGCTCTAACTTAGCCAATCTCCGAAGCGGCATATCAAGGATAGCTTGCGCTTGAATCTGTGACATAGTAAAAGCTGCCATTAAATTGGCACGAGCGGACTCTACGGTTTGAGACTGTCGAATAATCTTTATTATTTGCTCCAGATTGTTTAGGGCGATTCTGAAGCCCTCGAGGATATGAGCCCTATCCTTGGCCTTATCAAGTTCAAACTGAGACCTCCTGGTAATGACCTGAAAACGAAAGTCAATGTAAGAAGTTAGCGCCTCTTTAAGATTAATTACTTTAGGTTGTCCATTAACCAAAGCAACCATATTGATGTGAAAGGCAGATTGCATCGTGGTATACTTGTAGAGGTTATTAAGTACCTGTTGAGGTTGTGCTTCCTTTTTGAGTTCGATAACAATGCGCATGCCTTCCCTGTCCGACTCATCACGCACCTCGGCTATCCCCGAAATTTTCTTCACTTTAACCAGCTCGGCTATCTTCTCTACTAAAGCTGCCTTATTTACCTGATAGGGAAGTTCAGTAATAACTATTTGTCTCTTGCCCGACTTGGTAGTCAGTTCTTTGGCTTTAGCTCGAAGTATAATTTTTCCTTGCCCAGTAGTATAAGCGTTGTCTATGCCCCCTTTCCCCCAAATTATCCCGCCAGTGGGAAAATCGGGGCCTTTGACCCACTCCAGTAGTTCCTCTACAGTAGCTTGGGGATTGTCAATTAGGTAGGCAATAGCATCACATAGCTCGCCTAAGTTATGAGGAGGGATGTTAGTCGTCATTCCCACAGCTATGCCTGAAGAACCACTAGCTAGTAAGTTAGGCAACCTGGCGGGCAGGACAGAGGGTTCCTGGAGAGAGCTATCGAAGTTGGGAACAAAGCCGACGGTATCTTTTTCGATGTCAACTAGCATTTCTTCGGCAATTTTGGAAAGGCGAGCTTCGGTATACCTCATTGCCGCTGGTGGGTCATTGTCAACGCTGCCAAAATTACCCTGCCCATCAACCAAGGGATATCTCAGAGAAAAATCCTGAGCCATGCGTACCATGGCTTCATATATGGGGGCATCTCCGTGGGGGTGATACTTCCCCATGACTTCACCAACAATGCGGGCACTCTTTTTGTATGGACTGTTGTATCGTAACCCCAAGCCGTCCATAGCGTACAATACACGTCGCTGCACTGGCTTTAAGCCATCACGCACATCAGGCAAGGCTCGGGAGACGATGACGCTCATAGCATAGTCCAGATAGGAGCTTTTCATCTCCTCTTCGATATCGACAGGCTTTACTATTGCGGCTTCCATCAAATCTCAATTCCTCTTTCGCCATCTTCACCAACGACGGTGAAACCTTCAGGCAAAGATTCCTCTTCGGGGCCAAGTTCTTCTTCTTCCTCAAAATATTCGGGCTCAGACGAGGTCTCACTTTCGTCGGTGATGATTCCTCGCCTGAGAAGGCTTTCTTTAATACGCGTGCGCAGGTGCTCTGTAGCTTTGACAAGAAAGGAGGGACGTCCCACTTGGCTGGGATGTTGATATACCTCTTTAATAAGCACCTGCACTTTATCTTCTCCTACATTGAGAATTGCCGCATCGTATCTATTTCCACCTCGCATTAATTTAATGAGACGCAATCCTTGTCTCGGCTCCACTTCGCCCAAATATTCTCCACCCTCATTTGTCACAATCAAGTGTTGTCCTCTTGCTTCCAAGTGCACTTGGTCACCAAATCCCATCTTAGCTAAGACGTCGACCGAAGCCGCATTATGAAGATTCACCACCCCAGCCTTCCCCACCTCAGTTATGAAAAGGTCAAGAGCAACTCTTGGAGCTTGAGCTTTCGAGGTTGAAGTTTTATGAGGGTTGCTACTCAAGGTTGCCATAGACTCTGACAAACTAGTTAAACGGGCAAGATTTTTCTTAGCAATAGCATTCTCAGGGGCAAGCTCCAGAGCCTTAAGATAGGCTTCCTTAGCTCCGTCAAAATCCCCTAACTCTGTCAAAGCTCGGCCAAGGCGATTATAAGCCTCGACATCAGAGGGAAATTTCTCAATTATGTCCCTGTTTATTGCTTCGGCCTCCTCCCATCTGCCTTGAAGGGCTAAATCTATAGCTTCCTTGCTCAGGCGCTGTCTTAATCGAGCTTTCTCTTCTTCTTCCTGTTGGTAAGAGGCTATATACATTTCCATAAAACTTATTAGTTAACGATGTCAGGCCAAAATTGTCAAGTTTCCTTCTCCAGCTCGAAAGCTTGATGCAGCGCCCGAACAGCGTCCGTAACTCTATCTTCAGAAATAATACAGGTTATCCTTATCTCGGCAGTGGTAATTAACTGGATGTTAATACCATGCTCATAAAGAGCGCGAAACATTCTGGCAGCATAGCCCGGTGTATTTTGCATGCCAGTACCTACGATGCTGACTTTGGCCAATGTAGAATCGGTGACACATTGCTTGCCTCCCACGGATTTAACCACTGGCTCCACGATGGACATCGCCTTAAGCAAATCACTCCGAGCCACCGTAAACGTGAGATCGGTAATATTATTAATGCTGGCATTCTGAACAATGGTATCTATACTTATATTGGCTCTCGCCAGGGGCTCGAAGATTGCCGCAGCAATGCCAGGATGGTCGGAAACGCCGACGACGGTGACTTTAGCCACATTGGTATCATGGGCAATGCCCCTTACCTTGTTTTTTACTTCCATGGAAGCCTCCTTACAAATAGTAGTACCAGGGCTGTCGCTAAAGCTAGAAGCCACTAATATGGGCACGTTATATAACCAGCCCAGTTCTACTGCGCGATTGTGCATTACTCTGGCTCCGTAGGTAGCCAGTTCTAACATCTCCTCATAGCCAATTTCTTTCAACTTTTTTGCTTGGGGAACAAGACGAGGGTCAGCGGTATAAACGCCTTCAACGTCGGTGTATATTTGGCAGATCTCAGCACCCAGGCTAACAGCCAGAGCAACCGCCGTAGTATCAGAACCGCCGCGACCTAGAGTAGTAATATCCCTTTTCCCGGTCACTCCTTGAAATCCAGCTACAATGACAATATTTCCCTTTCTCAACTCGCTGACCACTCGTTTAGTGTCAACCCGGAGAATCCGAGCTCGACTGTAACTGGAATCAGTATGTATGCCCGCCTGAGCGCCACTAAGGCTAATTGCCTTGTACCCTAAGCTCCCTAGTGCCATGGCTAGAAGGGTGCTGGAAACTATCTCCCCGGTGGACAGAAGGATATCGAACTCCCTGTCACTTGGCTGCTCGCTGATCTGATAAGCCAACTTAAGTAGGTCATCAGTGGTGTCTCCCATGGCCGAAACAACAACCACCACTTGACTTCCTTCGTCTTTCGCTTTAGCAACACGGCGAGCTACATTTTTGATCTTTTCGGAATCAGCCACCGAGCTGCCACCATACTTCTGAACTATCAGTGCCATCTCTTCCCCTCTATTTACTCTATTAGCTTGCCCATAATATTATATCCTTCCTTGATAAAAACGCCTGTGCCTTTAGCCTCTGTTTCGGTAAATCTCTTTGCCCCACTAGCTGTGAATCCTGGCCCCCAGAGGATAAATGGAACGGGGTCAGCAACATGGGTTTGAATCTCGATCGGCGTGGAGTGGTCAGGCAAAATTAGCACCCGAATGGCATTCCTGTCCCAGGAACGAAGTCGACTCACAATCTCTTTATCTACCTTCTGAATAGCCTCTATTTTGTCCTTAACCAGGCCGGCATGGGCCGCCTCATCGGTTGCTTCCACATGGATAACCACCATATCATATCTCACCAGTGCTTCCATGGCACCATTTGCCTGGGCAGCGTAATCATTGTTGAGATCACCGGTCACACCAGGAATATCTAATACCTCAACCCCCGTCATTCGGGCTAAGCCTCGCATAATATCGACTCCGGATGTCACGGCAGCACCAAGCCCATAGGCCTCTTTGAAAGCTGGCATATCAGGTATTTTACCACTACCCCAAAAAAGCCAGACCATGGTAGCGGGAATATCGCCGCGTGCTTTTCGCTCTATATTCACAGGGTGGTCACGAAGCACAATCTCAGAGTGCGCCATAAGCCCTCTTAACAGGTCACTCCCTGGCCCTTTGGGAAGAAATTCAACAATAGGCTTGTCTGGGATATCATGTGGAGGGGTACAGCTAGCCAGCAGTGTATCTTCCCTCCCTTTTATTTTGCATAAATGCCTATAGCTCACGCCGGGATAAAAATGCACTTCATTGCTGCCAAGCTCTTCATTCAAAGTAGCGATAAGAGCTTGGCCTTCGCCAGTATTGATATGCCCGCAACTATAGCTCCACATCCTCCCGTTGCGCACGGCTACCAAATTGCAACGAAAAACGGCCTCATCTTCGTTAATAGGAACGCCCATACCATGAGCCTCGATGGCGCTCCGGCCCCGATAATATACCTGAGGGTCATAACCTAACACGGACATACAGGCACAAGCGCTGCTAGGTTCCATCCCCGGCGGCACGGTGCGGAGCAGCCCGACAGCACCCTCTTTTGCCAGGGCATCCATGTTTGGAGTATGCGCCAACTCCAGGCAAGTCCTTCCACCATGAGCAGCCAACGGCCAGCCTGACGCCCCATCAATTATTAAAACGCAATACTTCATCCTTGCCCCAATAATTAAAGCATCATATAATAGCATAGACAAACGGGGCGTAGCGCAGTTGGTAGCGCGCAGCGTTCGGGACGCTGAGGTCGGAGGTTCGAGTCCTCTCGCCCCGATTAGCTCGGTAAAGAGGAGCTACCAAGGCGACACCTGGTAAGGTGTCAGCAGGTGCACGAAATTTGACAGGAAATAAGTATGTAGTTTATAGTGCCCGCTTGTCCTTAAATTAAAAACAGAGTAAAGGGAAACCATGATAAAAGCTGGAATCGTAGGAGCCACTGGCATAGTTGGTCAGCAATTTCTCGTTGCCCTGAAGGGTCACCTCTGGATTCAAATTGCTGCCCTTGCTGCCTCCGAGAGGTCAGCAGGGCGCAGCTATAAGGAAGCCATAACCGATGCCCAGTCTGGAGCCTTGCGTTGGTTCTGCCAGGAGCCTCCGGTAGAGGAGGTTATGGCCATGCCCGTCCAGAATGCCGCCGAGATGGATGTCTCCGCCCTGGATATCGTCTTTTCTGCCATAGAGTCCGACCAGGCGAAGATTCTGGAACCGAAATTTGCCAGAGATAAAGCGGTTATAAGCACGGCCTCAGCTTTCCGCTATGATGAGGATGTGCCCATCTTAATTCCGGGCATCAACTCCGAGCACGCCAAATTAATTGATGTGCAAAGAAAAGCCCGGGGATGGAAGGGCTTCATCACACCCATTCCCAACTGCACCACCACCGGCCTGGTGATAACCCTAAAACCAATTTACGAATCGTTCGGTGTTAACGCCGTTATAATGACCTCCATGCAAGCCCTGTCAGGCGCAGGCAGGAGCCCGGGAGTAATAGGCCTCGACATCCTGGACAACGTTATTCCCTTTATTGCCGGAGAGGAAGAAAAGGTGCAGTGTGAAACACAGAAAATCTTGGGCAGTTTCGCAGGTAATTCAGTCAATCCAGCTAAGTTCAATGTAAGCGGCACCTGCACCCGTGTTAATGTTCGGGAAGGGCATACGGAATCAGTCTTCGTCTCCACCCAGAAAGCCTGTGAGGTGAGTGACGTTGCCAGGGCCATGAGGGAATATAGCGGCTCAGCCAACGAAGTTGAGCTGCCTTCAGCCCCCAAGCACATGATAATAGTCCATGAAGACCCGTTCCGACCTCAACCACGGCTCGACCGTGATGCTGAGGATGGCATGGCTACCGTGGTTGGGAGAATCAGGAAGGACAACGTCCTGAAAAACGGCATCAAGTACCTTCTGGTATCCCACAACACCAAGATGGGAGCAGCCAAAGGCGCAGTTCTTGTCGCCGAACTCCTTATCAGGGATGGCTATATTTCCTAAGTACTCCGTCTGCTAGCCTTGGCAAGCCTGCGTTCAGGTTACCTTCTGCACTATTCTCATAATAATGGAGGTTTTCTCTTATGCCAGTTGGTGGCTTGCTCATAGGCGAAGGCGATGCGCAGCAGTATTTCCTCGCTGAAAGGCTTGCCCATGATTTGCATACCTATAGGTAGGTTGTCAGCGAAGCCGGCAGGTATGGAAATAGCCGGGATTCCAGCTATGTTTATGGGTAAGGTGCATATATCGCTTAGATACATCTGCATCGGGTCTTCTAACTTTTCACCCAGCTTAAAAGGCACTATTGGCGAAGTTGGGGTGACCAGGGCATCATATTTTTCAAAGGCTTGGTCAAATTCCTGTTTTATCAGTGTGCGCACCTTCTGTGCTTTAAGATAGTAAGCGTTGTAATAACCTGCGGATAAAGCGTAAGTGCCGAGCATTATGCGCCTTTTAACCTCAAGACCGAAGCCAAATTGTCGCGTCCTCTCCGTTGTCTCGATCACATTACTGGCATCTCGCTCGGAAAAGCCGTATTTTACTCCATCGTAGCGAGCCAGATTTGCTGAGGCTTCGGACGGAGCAAGTACATAGTAAACAGCCAGAGCGTATTTAGTGTGAGGTAGCGAGACTTCCCAATCTATTTCCGCACCGAGTTCACGTAGCTTATCTATGGCTGCTTCTAAAGCTGCTCTTACCTGGTTCTGCATGCCCTCGACAAAGTATTCCCTGGGAATGCCAATTCTTAGTCCTTTGATGTCTGGAATTAGTTGCCGGGTGTAATCTGGGACAGGGTAAGGCACTGAGGTTGAGTCGCTGGAGTCATAACCGGCAATGGCATTCATTACTAGGGCGCAATCGGTAACATCCTTGGTTATTGGTCCAATTTGGTCGAGAGAGCTGGCAAAAGCCACCAGGCCGAAGCGACTGACCCGACCATAGGTTGGTTTAAGTCCCACCACGCTGCAAAGTGCGGCTGGTTGGCGGACGCTGCCTCCAGTGTCAGAGCCCAGAGCATAAATAGTTTCATCAGCAGCTACAGCAGCTGCTGAGCCACCGCTGCTACCTCCAGGGACACGACTTAAATCCCAGGGATTGTGGGTGGGGAAGAAGGCGGAGTGCTCTGTAGAAGAGCCCATGGCGAACTCATCCATATTCGTTTTCCCGACTATTACCGCCTTTTGTGCCTTCAGTTTCTCTATTACAGTAGCATCATAGAGAGGGACGAAGTTTTCCAGAATCTTTGAACTACAAGTAGTCCTTATCCCCTTGGTACATATGACATCTTTGATTAAGGTAGGTATGCCGGTTAAAGGGGTAATTTCATGGGCAGTTTTAATGTAATTATCGACTTTCTTTGCCTCTTTCAGAGCGATGTCTTCAACAATAGTGACACAGGCGTGAACTTTCCCTTCTATCTCAGCGACACGCTTCAGTACAGATTTTGTCAGTTCCGTCGAGGAAATTTTCCTTTGTTTAAGAAGCTTGTGTGCTTCATGAATGGTTAGCTGGTGTAGTTCATTCGCCGGCATATTTAGTACCTTTCTTTGAGGCTGCGACGCCTGATAACTTTGAGCCAGTCGCCACCAGTTTTGCTGTGCATCTCTTTAATCCTGGGGATGTATTGTATGCCTAGAAATACTCCCAAGCCTATGGAGTAGAAGACTAAAGCCAAGGGCTCGTGGTAGCGGTCGTGGTAAATAAACCCCGCAACAAACGGGAAAACAATAAGGAGTAGGCTATAACTAAAGGTGGGATTACGAGTAATAAGTACAGCTATAAAAAAAACAATGGCGAGAAACGGAACTGCCCAGGGCATCAAGAAGATGAGAATCCCGATGGCGGTGGCTGCTCCTTTACCGCCATGGAATTTGAGGAAGATGGGAAAGATATGACCCATCACGGCGGCCGCACCGGTAAGAAAATCAAACGGCCAAGTTGGAGTGGTGTCTAATAACCACCTCACCAAGAGAATTGCCGCTACGCCCTTGCCCAGGTCAGCTAAGGTTACTAGTGCAGCCTCCATTGGTCCGACCTCGTAGAAGACATTCATAGCGCCCATGTTTTTGCTTCCGACCTCTCGGATGTCTATCCCTTTTCTCAGACGACCGGCAAGATATGCTGAAGGAAAAGAGCCAAGGAGGTAGCCAATTATGATGGCGATAACTATGTTGTTAATCATTTGCCTGATGGGCTCACTCTAGTATTGCCTGAACTTTAAAACAGTTTCCCTCTTGTTTTGGTGCGTTTGATAAAATCTCAGCTTGGGAATATGACTCAGCTACATCGTCTTTCCTGAAGACATTTTGTAGTGGGATGGTATGGGTCGCTGGTGGCACATTGGCTGTATCTACTTGCTTGAGTATTTCGAAGTTCTCCAGAATATTGGATAGCTGGAGGCTAAATTTCCCCACCTCCTCCTCGCTTAAGCCCAAGCGAGCAAGCCAAGCAATATGCCTCACCTGTTCATAACTCAGTTTCATCTGAGCGTAACTATTACATTATAGCATTACGCTTCGTAATGTCACAGCGGTTGCTTATCTTCGGGGGCAAGATTATAATGGAGGGCCATGCCAATCCGAAACGTTGTCTTGCTATCTCATCAAGGGGCAGGGAAAACATCGCTTGCCGAGTTTATTCTCTTTACCTCAGGTGCTATTCAGCGTTTAGGTAACGTTAAAGATGGCACTACTACCTCAGATTATGACCCGCTTGAGGTAGAACGTCATATGGGCATCAACCTGTCCTTGCTGCCAATTCAGTGGCAGGGGATGAAGCTGAATCTCATTGATACCCCGGGATATGCTGATTTTATTGGTGAGGTAAGGTCGGGATTGAGGGTAACCGAGGGAGCAATAATTGTAATATGCGCTGCTTCGGGTGTGGAGGTAGGCACAGAGCAGATGTGGAACGATGCTGAAAAAGCAAATTTGCCTCGGTTAATATTTGTTAATAAGATGGATCGTGATAATGCTGATTTCTTCTCTACTTTGAAAGGAATCCAGGCTAAGTTGTCACCGAAATGCTTGCCTCTTCAATTACCCATAGGTTCACAAAGTGATTTTCAAGGCATTATAGATTTGGTGGCTATGAAAGCTTATATTGGCGCTGCCTCGCAGGAAGCCGAAATACCTTCAACACTCCGGGAACAAGCAGAGGCTAGCCGTGAGAAATTAGTAGAGGCTGCCGTGGAAGTTGATGATGAACTCATTAACAAGTATCTGGGGGGTGAGCCCATAAACAACGAGGAAATTTTTGCTGCCATAAAAAAATCTACCATTGCTGGCAAGCTGGTGCCTGTCTTTGTTGGCTCTGCTTTGCAGGGCATCGGCACCCAGCAAGTTCTCAATGGTATTTGCTCCTACCTGCCTTCGCCCGAAGAAAAGGATGCCATTGTCGCTAAGAATGTTTCCACTGGTAATCAAG
The DNA here is from genome assembly GCA_903884455.1 of uncultured Chloroflexota bacterium. Classification (GTDB taxonomy): domain Bacteria; phylum Chloroflexota; class Dehalococcoidia; order GIF9; family AB-539-J10; genus RBG-13-51-36. The sequence continues at coordinate 113,889 of CAISEW010000037.1, forward strand.
AGGAGATCAAACCTAATTCTGAATCCCCCGTATCCGGTCTTGTTTTTAAAACCACTGCCGACCCCTATGTGGGCAAGCTCAGCTATTTTCGGATTTATTCAGGTGTTATTTCCAGTAATTCCCAGGTTTGGAACGCCAACAAGAATAGCATGGAACGGATTGGTCAACTTTTTACCATGCTGGGCAAAAATCAACAGACAGTGCCACAGGTCACTGCCGGAGATATTGGGGCAGTGGCTAGGTTGAGTTTAACCACTACCGGGGATACTCTCTGTGCCCGCGAACATCCTGTGATACTCCCTGGTATCGAATTTCCCAAGGCGAATTTCAGCATGGCAATCCAGCCTCAGGAGAAAACCGATTTAGATAAGATGAGCACCGTTTTGCCCAGGATTTGTGAGGAGGACCCTTCTCTCCAAACACGTCGCGAAGCTGATACTAACGAGTTTATTATTTCCGGAGTTGGTGATAACCATCTGGAGATAGTCAGGGAGAAAATACGTCGCAAATTTGGAGTAGAGGTGAGATTAGATCTGCCAATGATTCCTTACAAAGAGACTATTACTATGTCAACCAAGGCAGAGTATAAACATAGGAAGCAGAGCGGAGGACACGGTCAATATGGGCATGTCTTACTAGAGTTGGAGCCTTTGCCTCGGGGTGGGGGATTTGAGTTTGCTAAGAAGATTGTCGGAGGAGCAATACCCCACAACTATATTCCCTCTGTGGAAAAGGGAGTCAATGAGGCCAAGCAGGAAGGAGTTCTAGCCGGATATCCTGTAGTTGATGTAAAAGTGAGCCTTTATGATGGTAGCTTCCATGCGGTAGATTCTTCAGACATTGCTTTTAAGATTGCGGGAGCACAGGCCTTAAAAAAGGGATTATCTCAGGGACAGCCGGTATTGGTTGAGCCTATAATGAACCTTACTATAACCGTGCCTGAGATGTATACCGGGGATATTACTAGCGATCTTAATACTAAGAGGGGACGCGTGCTTGGAATGAATCCCGCTAATGGCATCAATGTCATTGAAGCCCAGGCACCTTATGCAGAGCTGCTTCGTTATGCCCTAAATTTAAGGTCACTGACGCAAGGGCGCGGCAGCTTTGTTATGGGATTTGACCACTACGAAGAAGTGCCCGCTCATCTCAGTCAGAAAATCATCGCTGACAAGAAGAAGGCGGAGTAGCTAACAGTTATCAACTGAAAGCTCGTGCGCTATCTTGGTCAGCTAATAAGTCTGCTATCTCAGATTATCCTAGCCGGCTAATAATTCCTTTAGCTTGTTAGTAAGGGCTGGCACCACTTCTTCATATTTGCCCACCACTCCAAATTCCGCCTCCCTGAATATATTTGCCTCAGGGTCCTTATTGATGGCTATGATGTGCTTGGAGCCTGAACATCCAGCTGTGTGTTGGCTAGCACCTGAAATAGCTATAGCAATGTAGATATCGGGGGCAACAATTTTTCCAGTAAGGCCGATATGCAGCCCCTCTGGCACCCAGCCATTATCAGCAGGAGGGCGTGAGGCGCCTACCGCACCATGCAGCAAATCAGCTAGTGCTTTCAATATAGTCTGGAAGGGCTGGGGACCACCCATTCCCCTGCCTCCAGAGACAATCACAGGGGCATCCTCAAGCTTAATGCCGACCGCCTCTTCCTTAACAGTTTCTAATATCTTTGTCCTTACTTTCGACGTATCTATGTCAATTTTAGTGGGTATGACCTCTCCTTTCCTTGAGGCGTCACGCTCCAACGGTGACATTGCCTTGGTCCTAACAGTAACCATCTGAGGCATAGACTCGCTGGTGAATACAGCTTGAGCGTTGCCGCCGTAAACAGGACGCGTTTGCACCAACAGCTTTGTCCCGGGGTCTATGCGTAAGTCGAGACAATCTGTTGTCACGCTGGCACCTAATCTGAAGGCTAGGCGAGGAGCCAGGTCTCTGCCCATGGATGTTTGTCCTATAAGTATCACGCGAGGGGAAATATCCTTGACCAATTTTCCCACGACTTGCATATAGGAATCAGCTTGGTATTCTTTGAGAGCGGGGTGTTCTACAGCATAAACCTTGTCTGCTCCGAAGGCAATTGCTTCTTTCGGAGCTCCGCCAACTGCATCGCTGGCCAGCAGGCAAGATAAGTTTTCCTTTAACTCATTAGCAAGCTTCCTACCACATCCTAGTAACTCAGTGGTAATGGAGGCTAACTTCCCGTCTGCTAGCTCACCACAAACTAATATACCTTTGTATTCAGCCATTGTTTCCTCCTTAACTTTAAAGTAATTTGGCTTCCCTGAGCCTTGCGGCCAGTTTAGCACCAGCTTCCGCAGCAGTGTCTCCTCCGATTATTTCACATTTGGATTCCTTGACTGGCTGGAAGAGTTTATCTAGCTTGCTGCGCCTTCCTGCAGCGCCAAGTTTTGAAGGCTCGAGCCCAATATCGGCTGGTTTCCAAACAGCGGGTTGTTTTTTAGCTGCTGCCATGATTCCTTTCAAGGTGGCATAACGCAGTGCTCCTATCCCGCTGGTTACTATAATTAGGACGGGAAGCGTCACTTCGACAACTTGATAGCCGTCGGGGATAACTCGCTCAACCTTTGCCTTCCCATCGCTGACCTCTACCTTGCGAGCTAACGTTACAGCTGGGATTCCCAAAATCTCAGCAATGCCTAGACCCACTTGCCCTGCATCCCAGTCAGATGATTGCCTGCCGCAGAAGATAATGTTGTATGCCCCTATTTTCTTTATTGCCGCGGCCAAGGCATTGGCAGTTGACCAACTATCGCCATCTTCAAAAGCTTTGTCCTCGAGGAGGACGAGTTCATCAGCCCCTACGGCTAGCGCTTTCTTAATCACATCTCGAACAAAGTTATTACCTAAGCTTAGCGCAGTAATTTTGCCCCCCGCGGTATCCTTGATTTTGAGGGCAGCTTCGAGCGCAAATTCCTCATATTGACCGATTACAGGTTTTACCTCTGGTGGCAAGGTCATTTTGTTGTTTACCACCTTAAACACAGCCGGTGGTGCCTCAGGATCAGGCACTTGCTTGCAGCAAACAATCATATTAACTGGCATTCTCTAACCTCCTTAAAAGATTTTGCAACCAAAGGATGATATGGAAAAATTCGTCTTTTGTCAACAAACTACATCAGGTAAATTTAATATTATTGATTTCTGAGATGAAGGGTAATAGCTACTTGAACCACGGAATTAATGCTAAAATAGATAAAAATTGTTATTCAGAAGGGTAATATGTCATCTGTGGGACGAAAAGAAGAGAATATCCACTCAATTACGGAACGCAAGCTGACTTGGTTCTATATTGAAAAGCCTACTTCTAAAGAAGTTGAATTCTTAGCTCAGCGTTTCCATTTCCATCCTCTTGATCTGGATGATGTCCTCAGCCGCATACAGCGTCCCAAAATTGATGAGTATGAAGATTACTTGTTTATGGTGCTGCATTTCCCGGTATTTGATAAACAAAATCGTATAACCAGGCCCAGTGAAATGGATATCTTTATTGGTGAGAATTATGTCGTCACCGTTCATTGTTCCGGTGACCTCAAGCCACTGGCTAAATTTTTCCAGGAATGCGAGACTGACAAGGAAAGCCGCGAACGTTACTTGGGGCGAAGCTCAGGATTTCTTCTCTATCACATCCTTGATAGAATGGTTAGCTCTTGCTTCCCTATACTTGATAAACTTACCCAAAACATTGATGATGTTGAGGAAATTATCCTCACCAAGCCCGTTCCGGCGACTGTCCGCGAGATTTCCCTGATTCGACGTGACCTTATTTCCTTTCGCCGTGTCATTCATCCCCAGATTGCGGTAATTGAGACTCTTGAGAGGGAAGAATATCCTTTCTTCAAGGAGGAGCAGGAAGTCTATTTTGGTGATGTTGCTGACCACATTCGCAAAATCTGGGATGGGCTGGAGGATTGCAAAGAGGTCATAGATGGGCTTGCTGACACCAGCAATTGGTTAACGTCGCACCGGATTCAGGAGGTAATGCGAATTTTGACTATTTTCATGGCCATCATAATGCCCGTCGAGGTAGTAGCCAGCATAGAAGGTTCGAACCTGCTTCCACAGTCTTGGTTGCATAATCCGTTATTGTTTGTGCTCAGCTTTGTTGCCCAGGTGGGTATTGTTGTTGCTATGATTCTCTTCCTGCGCCGTCGGCGGTTGTGGTTTTGAAGTGGCTAGTAAGCTAATCCACCTCCCGTATATCATCCTAAGTAAGCTATGGAAATTAAATTCATTGCGGATAACAACGTGGGCAAACTGGCTCGATGGTTAAGGCTGATTGGCTATGATACTCTGCTGTTTAAGCAAAAAGACGATGGTCAAATGATTAAAATAGCTCTTAGCGAGAACAGGGTGATTTTGACTAAAGATGCCCAATTTATGAAAAGACGCTTGGTCACAAACGGCAAACTCAAAACTATACACATTAAACAGGATGACTCTAAACTCCAGGTGCAGGAAGTAGTGGAAACTTTGAATTTAAATTATCATTTCAAACCTTTCTCGCTTTGCCTGGAATGCAATCGGGCATTAATAGCTCGGGATAAAGAAGAGGTGAAAAATCTGGTCCCCGCTCGCGTGTTTGAAACTCAAACTCAATATTCGCAGTGCCCCGCCTGCCATCGCATCTACTGGCCGGGCACACACTGGCAGGCCCTGGGCAAGAAGTTACAAGACTTGCAAGGGAAGTGTGGCGAAAATCGGGCTTCTACCTAATGCCCGTCTTTCCAGAGCTTCAATAGTGGCACGGATGAGATAGTAGTGCTATACTCAGCCCGTAAAGCTAGGAGGCTAAAGATAAAGCTAAACACCTATGTTATTAGCAATTGATATTGGGAACACCAACGTTAAGATTGGTATATTTGATGGTGATGAGCTAAAAGCCACCTGGAATTTAGCTACCGGCATTCACCGCACTTCAGACGAGTATGGTGGGGTATTGCTTAACCTTATGGAGCGAAAAAAGGTCTTGCCTTCAAAGGTGACCGGAGTAGCATTGTGCAGTGTCGTGCCACCGCTGTTGCCTACATTCGTGGAATTGTGTGGGAAATATTTAAATACTAAACCCTTGGTGGTCGAAGCTGGCGTCAAGACAGGCATGCGCATCCGTCTGGATAATCCTAGGGAGGTTGGTCCTGACCGCGTGGTCGACGCCGTGGCTGCCCAAAATCTCTACGGAAAGCCGGTGATAATTATTGACCTTGGCACCGCCCTCACCTTCGACGTTGTTTCCCAAGAAGGGGATTACCTTGGTGGTGCTATTGCCCCGGGGATTTTCATAGCCACCGAAGCTTTATACACTCGTACTGCTGCGCTCCCGCGAATCAGACTAAGCCGCCCGGAGCAGGTCATCGGCAAAAATACTATCTCGGCTATGCAATCAGGTATAATATTTGGTTACGTTGGGCTTATTGAGGGCATGATCCAACGGATAGAACAGGAATTGGGAACTAAGGCGAAGGTGGTAGCTACCGGCGGCCAGGCTTACTTTTTAGCCCAGGAAATACCGGCAATAGAGGTAGTAAATCCTGATTTAACTTTAATTGGATTGCGTCTTATTTATGAAATGAATAAGGAGCAGTAATGCTTAGAAACAAAACCATAGTTCTGGGAATAACAGGGAGCATTGCTGCCTACAAAGCAGCAGAGATTGCCAGTCAGTTGACTCAAGCGGGGGCCAAGGTGAATGTAATTATGACTGAAGAGGCCATCCAGTTCATCTCACCTGTTACCTTCCGGGCTATTACAGGTAGACCCGTAGTTACCGAAATGTTTGATTTAGCCTCTGAATTCAGTATTGAGCATGTCTCCCTGGCGGAAGCCGCTGATATAGTAGTTGTTGCCCCCGCTACCGCTAATATTATTGCCAAGCTGGCGGCTGGCATTGCTGACGACATGCTATGCTGCACGGTGCTGGCTACCAAGGCGCCGGTGGTCATAGCCCCAGCTATGGAAACCAATATGTATAATAATCCAATCACCCAGGATAATTTGGCTAAGCTTGAAGCTCACGATTTTGTGATTATCGGTCCAGCCATGGGCTGGTTAGCCTCGGGCAAAGAAGGTCTGGGGCGACTCGCCGATATTAGGGATATTATAGGCAACATTTGCCAGGTGTTGGGTAGGGGTGGCGAACTGGCGGGCAGGCATATCGTGGTTACCGCTGGCGGTACTCAAGAGCCTATCGATCCGGTTCGCTACATCAGCAACCGCTCATCGGGGAAGATGGGATATGCCCTGGCTGAGGGAGCCCGTGACCGGGGAGCTAAAGTAACATTGGTTACAGCACCTACTTCGTTACCCGAGCCTGTAGGTGTTGATGTCATCCAAGTCGGCACAGCTCAGGAAATGCGTCAAGCAGTAGAGAATGTAACTCTCCGGGCTGACGCTCTAATTATGGCCGCCGCCGTAGCTGATTATCGCCCGATAAAGGCAGCTAAAGATAAGATTAAAAAAGGAAAAGTGGGGTTAACCTTAGAGCTGGAAGGCACGCCGGACATTTTAGGCACTGTTAAGGGAAATTTCATTAAAGTAGGCTTCGCTGCTGAAAGCAGCAACCTGGTGGAAAATGCCAAAGGGAAGCTAAAGCAAAAGGGGCTTGCCCTTATCGTGGCCAATGATATTACCGCTAGCGACAGTGGATTTGGCACTGACACCAATCGGGTGACCATAATTGACCGCGAAGGCAAGATTGACAGCTTGCCTCTCTTGCGCAAAAGAGAGGTGGCGGATAAGGTTTTGGATAGGGTGGCGAAGCTCCTTCCAAAGCCAAAATCCCGACGACCAAACAAGATTTGAATTTGTTCAGATATCAAGATTTCTTTCAGCTGACAGCCAATAGCGAAGTTAGGTTTAGAGTTAATGTCCGAAATACCTAGTGCCTATGAGCCAGGCAAGATAGAAAAGAAATGGTATGATTTCTGGCTCAAGCAAGGCTACTTTACTCCAAAAATAGACCCCAAAAAGAAGCCCTTCGTCATCATCATGCCACCTACCAATGTTACCGGCGAACTACACCTGGGACATGCTCTGACTGCGACGCTGGAGGATATCATGGTCAGGTGGCACAGGATGAAAGGGGAGCCTGCCTTGTGGTTACCGGGGACCGACCACGCCGGCATCGCCACACAAGTGGTTGTGGAGCGGCAACTGGCTGGACAGGGGCAAACTAAGGATGAAATTGGCAGAGAAAAATTCACTAAATTAACCTGGGAATGGGCTAATAAGAGTCGGGAGAATATCAGGCGTCAACATCAACTCCTGGGAGCTTCTTGCGATTGGACTAGAGAGAAATTCACGTTGGACGAGGGTCCGAACAAAGCAGTGCGTACTGCCTTCGTACGTCTGTACGATAAGGGGTTAATCTATCGTGGGGAGCGAATGATAAACTGGTGTCCCCGCTGCCGGACTGCCCTCTCCGACCTCGAGGTAGAGCATAAAGATATTGTCGGACACCTTTATTATATTCGCTATCCTCTGACTCGAGGTAAGGGCTTCGTCACCGTAGCTACTACCCGACCGGAAACTTTCCTCGGCGACACGGCTGTGGCGGTAAATCCCCAAGATAAGCGCTACAAGAATCTCATAGGCAAGAGTGTCACACTTCCTATTATAGATAAGGAAATCCCCATAATCGCTGATGATGCTGTTGATACTTCTTTCGGCACCGGAGCATTGAAGATAACTCCCGCCCATGACCCCACCGACTTCGAAGTAGCCCAGAGACATAATTTGCCCCTGGTAGATATCATGAATCCCGATGCCACTATGAACGAGAACGCCGGTCCGTATCACGGACTGGAAAGGTTTGCCTGTCGAGATAAGGTATTGGCTGACCTGCAAAACAAAAAACTTCTGGAGAAAATCGAGCCCTACTCTCATTCGGTAGGACATTGTGGTCGTTGCCAGACAATGATTGAACCCAAAGTCAGCCTGCAATGGTTTGTCCAAACACAGCCCTTAGCTAGAGCCGCTATCGAGGTTGTTAAAGAGGGCCGGGTCACGATAATTCCGGAACACTTCACCAAGATATATTTTGACTGGATGGAAAATATCAAAGATTGGTGCATCAGCCGACAATTGTGGTGGGGGCACCGCATCCCGGTATGGTATTGTCAGGACTGTGCTAAGGTAACTGCCGCGGTGGATGAACCGACAGCATGTATTCATTGTGGTTCAAAACAAATCATCCAGGACTCTGATGTCCTTGACACCTGGTTTAGCTCGGCGCTATGGCCACATTCTACGCTGGGCTGGCCAGAGAACACTGATGACCTCCGCTATTTCTATCCAGGCTCGGTAATGGAAACAGGCTATGACATCCTTTTCTTCTGGGTCGCCAGGATGATTATGATGGGGCTAGAGGATACCGGCGAAATACCTTTCCACACCGTTTACCTCCATGGCCTGATTCGGGATGAGAGCGGAGAGAAGATGAGCAAATTGCGAGGGAATGTCATAAACCCCTCTGAAGCAATAAGCAAGTATGGTGTTGACGCCCTCCGTTTTGCTCTAACTACCGGGAGTTCACCGGGGAATGATATAAATCTGGGCAAGGGCAGATTGGAATCCAGCCGCAACTTTGTTAATAAATTGTGGAATGCCACCAGATTTATCCTTCAAAGCCTGGACGCTGAAGGGCTAAAAGCTCAGGCAATAGAACTCCAACCGCACATAATAGAAGACCAATGGATCGATAGCCAGTTAAACCGCCTTATCAAAAATGTTACCAGACTGCTGGAAGAGTTCCAATTTGGTGAGGCCGAGCAGCAGATTTACGATTTTGTCTGGTCGAAGTTCTGTGATTGGTATATTGAAATTGCTAAAATACGACTTCGTCCTCACCCTGCCCTCTCCACGGCTGGAGAGGGTTTTGGTGATGTTTCACCTTTGCCCTTCCTGGCCAATACATTGGAGAAATCACTGCGCCTTTTGCATCCTTTCATGCCTTTCGTTACCGAGGAGCTCTGGCAAAGTTTAAAACAACGTCTACCTGACAAAGGCCAAATGCCGGCTTCCATAATGATAGCTCTTTATCCTATCGCTAATGATAAGGCTTTTGCTCCGGAAGCGGAGCGGGTGATGGATTCCGTAATAGAGATTGTCCGCTCTATCCGTAACGTTCGGGCTCAATATAAGGTGAAGCCAAGCAAATGGATTGAAGCCCGAGTTTATACTGGTGATCTCCTTTCGAGTCTTAGCGCTGAAGCAAGTATGATAGAAACACTGGCTAAAGTCCGGCCCTTAACAATACTCGGTCGCCAGAAAAGGGAATCCACTAAAGATAAAGATATGGTTTTAGTGTTGAAGGAAGCTGAGGTAGTTGTGCCTTTGGCGGGCATGGTGGACCGACTTGCCGAAGAACAACGGCTGGTAAAGGAAAGCGAGGAAATCAAAGGAAGAATCGCTCAAATTGATTCCAGACTAAGAGATAAGGCCTTTTTAAGCAAAGCGCCGGCTCAGGTTGTTGAAAAAGAGAAACAAAAGCTTGCTATGTTTGAAGATAAATTGAAGAGGTTACACCAGGAATTATCTCAACTGAACTCATCATCGGCTGATAGCTGACAGCTCTCAGCCTTCAAGGGCGGAAGGGTAAACTGGCCTGGCTTTGAGGTCTAGTATCTCATGCAACTTGGTCAGGGCTTTTTTGGTATCGCTAGCCACGCGGGATTTATCGAGAGTCTTTATCCGATATTTAAATAGCCAATAGGTAAATTCATTAAGCTCGCTCAGGTTTATAGACCTGAGCTGAGGATAATGTCTCTCTTTTCTGAACTGCTTTAAAAGAGCAGATTGAGGAGCACCATAAATGCGCTGGTAGGCCTCGTCAATTACTCCGTTATCGTTGTTCAAACCTAAAACTCTCTTTTTCTTTCGTATCTCTTCAGTTACAGACAAAAGGAGAAACTTTTCCACAAGAATGCCATAAAGATAATTTAGGTAAGCCTTGTATTTCGGGGCGCCGATGAAATTTTTGAGCTCTTCCTTAGATAATTCTATCGGTGGTCTGTCGAAGAAGAGAAGGTTAATCAGCTCCTCCTCAGGAATAAGTCCATCGAGCTCTTCACATAACCTCTCTGCCAAAACTAGCCAATCGAAAGCTTCGTTGTCAACAAGATACTGATAATGTCGCCCGTTGTAGTCCTCTTCAGTACTACTCCAAAGACGAACGGCTTCAAGCAGGGCCACATACCAATTCCTGCCTTCAGCAATAGCATTTTTCAGCCCTTGGATTGTCTGAGTATCTCGAGTAGACACTCCAGCCACCTCCACGATTATTCCGGAAAATTATATTATATCTCCATCAGCTCACGGACTCAAGGCAGCATCCTCTTGTATGATTAATAAAACGGTAGCCCTTGCCGTTATGAGTCTATCTATAATTGACAGGTTTACTGCTTTGCGACATCAGTCGGTTTGCGCAGCGGCTTGAAAACGCCGTGGGCAGCTATCTTGGAGACAACCTCCTCAGCTTCCTTGATTATCCTGTCTAACAACTCCTTGACCGTGGGAATGTCATGGACAAGGCCTATTACCTGCCCACAACCCACTAATCCTCGGTCAAGGGCACCTGTTTCGTAAACCTCCAGCCCCTTCTTACCACTGAGGAGCGATGCTAATTCCTCCAAAGTAGCACTCCTTTTTTCCATCTCAACCACCTTTTCAGCAGTAGCATTTCTCAATACTCTCTCGGTGTTACGTAAAGAACGCATTACCAGCATAGTATCGCGTTCTGATGATTTTACCAACCATTCTTTCACCTTGGGATGGATAGCACACTCTTGCGTCGCCATAAATCGAGTGCCCATATTAATCCCGCTTGCTCCCAGTGCCAGGGCGGCAACAAGACCACGCCCATCGCCAAAGCCTCCAGAAGCGATAACGGGAATATCCACAGCATCAACAGTCAACGGAATCAAGACGAGGGAGGTAACGTCCTCCTCGCCGGGGGCTCCGGCGCACTCAAAACCATCAATGCTGACGGCATCGCAGCCTATTCGCTGAGCGGTGCGAGCGAAGCGAACTGCGGTGCACTTGTGTATTACCTTTACTCCAGCCGCCTTAAGTCGCTCCATATATTGTTCCGGGCTTCTGCCGGCTGTTTCCACAATCCCTACTCCGGAATCGATAACCGCACTTACATAGCCGTCAATATCCACAGGGCGAAGAGTGGGCAACAGTGTTATATTTACTCCGAAGGGTTTATCGGTAAGCGCTCTGGTCTTTTTGATTTCAGCGGCCAGTTCCGCGGGGGTTGGAAATGTAAATGCCGTGAGGATACCGAGCGCTCCGGCGTTGGACACTGCGGCTACCAGCTCTGCCCGAGAAATCCACATCATTCCGCCCTGGGTGATAGGATACTTGATACCTAAAAGCTCAGTTATGCGTGTCTTAAACATCGTCTTTCCTCCTTCTGACATTTGTTCTGATTATAACATTTAAGCGATTAATCCCGCACATTCACGCAGGCATAAGTGTTCCTATTTCCCCTTAAAAACAGGTTCTCTTTTTCCCACGAAAGCCCGCGAGCCTTCAAGATGGTCCTCTGTTTCGGTGCAGAAGGTGACAGGCTATTTGCCCTTCCAGCGAGGCTCCCTCTTTTCAAAGAAAGATACGATGCCTTCCCGGGAGTCCTCTGTCTTGGTACTCAACTGGAAGCAGTAGCGCGCAGCCTCCTGGTGAGCTTCCATGGTTTGCTCAAGGCCTCTATACATCAGTTGCTTAGCCATCTGTACTGCTAAAGGGGCACCTCTGGTTAGCTTCTTGGCCATTTCTCTAGCTGTGGGCAGCAATTCTGCGTCAGGCACAACTTTGCTCACCAGTCCTATTCGCAGCATCTCTTGAGCGTCGATGATATCTCCTGAGAATACCAGTTCACAGGCTTTGGATAAGCCCACGATGCGAGGTAGAAGATAAGTCCCTGCGCCGGTGTCCGGGGTCATGCCTCTCAAGACGAACACCTGTCCCCACCGGGCGCTTTCCGCAGCGATTCTGATATCGCAGTGTAGTGAAAATTCGGCTGCGATTCCTACGGCGGCCCCGTTGATGGCGCAAATCACCGGCTTGGGAATACTGTTGAAGAACCAAAGTGACTGGCGGTACTCTGTGGAGGTCTTCTCTTTCATAAAGTTTATCTCTACCTCCGCTGTCTGTGGCACTTCGCCTGAGATATCGGTTCCGGCAGAGAAGGCACGACCATTTCCCGTCAGTATGACGGCTCTCACCTTGTCATCCTTCTTAATGTCTTCGATAATTGAATTAATTCTGTGGAGCATTTCGTGTGTTAGAGCATTCAGTTTTTCGGCACGATTGAGCGTTATTATGCCAATGCTATCCTCCTTGGTGTAGAGTACGTCCTGTTTTGCCATTATTGAACCTCCTTTTTTCGTAATTATTTGGTAGCCTGTCAAGGACCTGACAGTTCTCCGGGATTTCCCTGTGCCTCCAGGGACAAAGCACCATCTAAGTCAAGAAGGGCCACAGTGCCAATCATCGCTTCCTATTTAAAAAGGCCAGCAATTTTGCTAGGGGCAAAGTATTTAATATATGCTGCGGCTCACACCAGGCCCGCCGTGCCACGCCAACCCCAAATCGCATAAAGCCCAGATGGGCAATGCTATGAGTATCGGTCCCGATGGCGAGCTTTACCCCCAAGTCTCGGGCACGGAAAGCGTGGATATCCTTTAAATCGAGGCGGTCAGGCATGGCGTTAATTTCCATAATCTTATTATACTTAGCTGCCGCCTGGAAGACGGCTTCTAAGTCTATAGCCACGGGCTCACGCTCTCCTATGAGGCGGCAAGTAAGGTGGGCAATCATGTCCACATCGGGATTTTCTATGGCGTTTATTACCCTCCGGGTCATCCTTTCCTCGCTTTGGTTCATAGCGGAGTGCACAGCAGCAATCACCATATCCAGTTCAGATAGAATTTCGTGTGGCAGGTCTAAGCTACCATCCGCCCGAATATCCACCTCGATGCCCGTGAGCACATGAATTCCGGTTAAACACTCGTTAAGAGCTTTGATTTCAGCAAGTTGCTGCCTCAGTCTATCTACATCGAGACCATGAGCAATACCGCGTCCACCGGAATGTTCCGTGACTGCGATATATTGATAGCCCATCTCTTGGGCCGCCAGAGCCAGTTCCTCGATGGAATCATGCCCATCGCTCCATTCAGTATGCGTATGAAGGTCTCCCTTTATGTCGGGTAACTCCACGAGCTTGGGTATAGCTCCCTGCTCGGCCTTTTCTATTTCACCCTGAGCCTCTCTGAGTTCTGGCGGAATACACTGAAGCCCCAGCCGGTGGTAGAATTCTTCCTCCGTAGCAAATTTTTCCAGCTTGTCGGTAGCTACAACAGTTATCCCGTATTCACTCAGCTTTAACCCTTGCTTATGCTCTCTTTCTCTCAGGGAAATGTTATGCTGTTTGCTGCCGGTAAAATATTGAAGCAGAGAACCGAAGGAGTCATGCTCCACCATTCTCAAGTCAACCTGCAACCCGCCGCTGACAATAACGCTGGCTTTGGTTGACCCCTGGGCCAGCACCTCTCTTACGTGAGGCAGGGTCACAAAAGCATCTATAACCTCCTTGGGATTATCGGCAGTGCCCATCAGGTCAATATCACCCACCGTTTCCCGAAAGCGCCGTAAGCTGCCGGCGGCGGTGAGATTTTTCACGCCGGGGATAGAGCGGAGGGCAACTATAATTTCCTCGACGACGGGCAAAGCTTCGCCGATGGGGATGCGCTGGTCTTTGCGGCGCAATGCCTGGATTTGGTGGAGGATATTATCAGCGGTCTTTTCGCCAAGGCGGAAGAGCTGAGCCACTCGCCCATCATTGATTGCTCGCTCTAATTCATCCGCCGAGCTTATCCCCAATTCGCTGGAAAGCTTGTTAGCTGTCTTGGGACCAATCCCTGGTATGGCCAGGAGATTGGTTATCCCCTGGGGAAACTCCGCCTTCAGGTTCTCATAATAACCCAGCTTGCCGGTTGTTAGCAGCTCGGTGGTCTTCTTGGCTATGGCCTCACCCACGCCGGGAATACTCTGCAAGTCCTCCCCTTCCTCAATCATAACCTTTAATTCCCTGGGGTAGTGCTCGATAGCCCGGGCTGCCTTCTGATAGGCACGAATCTTAAAGACATTTTCCCCTTTAAGCTCCAGAAGGTCGGCAATGTCCTGAAATACCTTAGCCACCTCGCTGTTTTTCATGCTTTGCTCGCCTCCTCCCCTCCTTTATTATACCCCTGTTTCCCAAGCCTGTGATACAAGCTGCTCCAGGTCATTGCCCTGAGTAGTAGGAACCATCGGATACTTCTCCGTTTTGGTCAATGCCGTTTAAATAATGTAGTTGCCCAATTTCTTTTGCCCCACAAAATCTATGGATTTTGTGGGGACCCTGGGTTTCCAACTAAATCAGAGATTTGGTTGGATGAGAATTTATTGGGCTCCCTCCTTCTGTTATTGCGCGGTGGGCTCTCCCTTTGTCATTGTGAGAAGTCCTCTCCTTTTTGTCATTGCGAGGAGCGAAGCGACGAAGCAATCCCGGCGGGGCTGTTGTGGGCTGAGATTGCCACGCCCCGACAAGTCGGGGCTCGCAATGACAAAAAATGGAAGGCTTGTGATGACCAGGTGTGCCTGATAAATCAGGCAACTAGAAGAATGTGGAAGCAGGAAGCTTTTAGAATGTCGAAAGCGAAAGGAAAATCAAAAATGAACAGCCTGCTGATGAAGACGAGGTCGTTGCCGGCTAGCCGGCAACGACCTCGGGATTATCCAAGAGCTTGCACTCGCTATGTTCAGGTTCAGCTGCCTGGACCGTAAAACTGGTTACCCCCAGCATTCACCACTCTGCCAGGGAGGCCATGATTATTGGCAAAATTCTCATCGGCCTCGCTGGGCCCCTGCTCCTACTTCCTGCCATTTTCGTCTAATAAGACGTTGTACCAGACCTGTCCTTAACTATACCAGTGGTACCTGGAGTCTTGGCATTCTTATCTTTGTCGCTGGGTCCCTGCTTCCACTCTGTGCCTGCTTCGTCTTTGCCATCTGGTGGGTGCCAATTGGGGTGAGTATGGAACTCGCCAACCACTTGCCCACCCACTGGCGGCATAGGGGGAGTAGCGTTGATCCCGCTACGATTGCCGGCAGGCCAGCGCCCAACTGTTAGATTGCCATCCGCATCTTCATAGATCCACCCCCCTTCCTCATGCCGGGTAGTAGCATTGTCTGCATTTGAATCATTCCAGGCCGCACCAATCGCTGCCTTGACAGTGGGGTCATTGGCTATCTGCTCCGCAGTTTTGTTGGTTCCCAGAGGGCCAATCTCGGCAGCGACAATGGGACCAATGGCCGTCTGCGCGACAGCAGGTACGGCCAGCACGGCTGGACTCCAGGCAATGCAGGCTATTAGCACGCACAATAAGGCTATGCATGATTTCCAACTAGCTTTCACATTTCCTCCTTTTCCCATTGACATTTCAAGCTGTTCTGTATCTGGTTGGGGTTCACTTACTCGGTGTAGTAGATGTTGGTGACATTACCGGTCGTCTTGTCCACCCAGACATGAGGCTCACCACCGCGCAGTAGAGGCGAGGAATATGGGAAAGAAATGTGCCAATAAGTTGCTTCCTCCACGACCACGGTATCACGGCCATCCAGAGACATTACCCCGTCATCTACCACCTCTTGGGTGGCGATTGTGATTGCTTGCTCACGGCTAATACCAGTTGAGCCACAGCCAGCAAAGGTGAGCATCAGGGTTATTACTGCTGTCCCCACCAGCAGCCACACTTTGTATCTCCTTTTTTGCATTTCCTACCTCCTTCCCTCGTCTTGGGACCACGAGGGTAATAATTTAGTTTCCTCAATACCTTACTCTAATAAAAGAGCCGACCGTGTCTGGCACGGTCGGCTCTTGGCATAACAAGTGCGACACCCCTCTGGGGGTGGTGTATCACCCTTATACCAGTGGGTAAACTTTTCCCTATGACCCAGCACTCTACATTACCCTAATTTCACCATATAGCTCTCGTAGCTTCAAGTACCCCAACAATGGGGTCAACCAGGAGCTCTCTGACCAGGGTCCTCACAAAGTTGTGTTCTGATATGAAGTTTGCGATAGGTGGGCTGGTTCGGTAATAGAGGTCGACAAGTCGAGAGCCCACGGTGCTTTTCAGCAACACGTCATCTCGGAACGCTCGCAACACATCGAGCTGTTTAGCGGTGGGAGTTCCGTAGGCTGCGGTGGCGATGAAGCACCCGCCGGATGGGGGTGTTTCTGACTTAATCTGGAATTTGGCTTTGATAACATAGTCTGTGTTCGCGGTGATATTGATAGTGGTTGTGGCGGCAGTGGCAGCAGCGATAGTGCTCACGTCGCCAGTCCAGTTGACAAACTCGTAGCCGCTAGCTGGCGTGGCTGTGAGGTTGACCACGGTGGGACCAGTGCCGGCAGAAAAGAACAAAGTAGTCGTGGAAATTTGGACGCCGGTTGCAGGGTCCGAGGCAGTGGTGAATGCATTGTGGCCGGGAGTAGTTACCGAGCCCATGGTAGAGCTGCTGTGTATCGTCAGACAATATTTAAGCGGCGGTAAATACTTCCATATTTGTGCACTGCCGTCGATTTGATAGGAGACGCTACCAATATAATACGCGACTGTATACTGAGGTCCGCCGGGCCATGTATGCCCAATGTCATATCCCCCAACGCTGCCCGTCTCCCAAAAAAGTACCACCCGGGTCCCGTTCGTTCCTTCGCTGTAAACAGAGCGGGTAATTGTGCTTCCGTCTATGTCATCATCAGTCCATACGGTTGTCACTGGGCCGGTGGTTGTATTGTTGACCTCACGCCAGTAAGTGATAGTGTCAGGGGTAGAATAACCAAAGTTATTGCACATGTGAACAGGGCGGCCCTCGGGGGTGCATTCCCCTGCCTCTGGAATGATTGGGTCTGTTGGGCTCCGTATCGCAATCACGGTTGTTGGAGCCGGAGTCGTAGTGGCGTTCCCCAGATTTAAGTCCATTGGTCCAGTAACTGGTCCGATGCCTGCAAACACGCCCGCCAGGTTAAAGGCCAGGTAATATGAAAACATGGCGCCGTTGGACATTCCCGTGGCATAGATTCGGCTTGTATTAATCGCATAGTTAGCTTCAAACCAGTCAACTATATCCGCAGTAAATCCCACATCATCAACACCTGCGCAATATTGCAAGGGAGCAATTGGTGTTCCATTGATGGCACCACAATTCCACATGATGTTAGAACCAGTCAAGCCTGGTAAAGTCCAATTGTTGGCAGTCATGCAGTCACTCCACCTCGAATCATGTTCATCTAATGCTGTGGCATCAGGATACACGGCAATAAACCCTTCTGCATCGGCGAGTGCATCAAACTTGGTTAGATCGATTTGTCCCGGTCCGCTGCTGCCCAGGCCGTGAAACGAAAACAACAGGGGAACCGGCGTGGCGTTGTTTGTGACGTTGCAACTGGACGGGATATAGTATTCAAATGTGCGGTTAAAAACCCAACTGCTATTTACAGTAGAGGTCTCCGTCATCCAACCCGTGTGAAGCCCGTGTGTGTACTCAGGTGGGGGCGCGGCGACAACAATAGAACTCCCCACAGGTAACACCATCGCCATGATTACCAAAAGAGCAATAATGCAATATTTCTTTAAAGCCATTTTTTCCTCCTCCCTTTTTAGATGCTTTTTACATAAAAAGGCATAATAAAACTCATAGAACTATATTTACTCTATAACCTTCACCTCCTTTATGGTACGTATCTACTAAATGCCAACAACTATTGCTTACAAACTTATACGCACAGGTTTTTAAAAGCCTGGCTGTTACGGTACCCTGGAAATTGCTGCAGATGGTATTTTGTCATTAGAAGAAAGACGTCAGGAAACTTTTCCCCGGATTACAAACCTTTAAAAGTTAATTATAGCAGATTTCTGCTTCGAATGTCAACTGCTTGTACTCGTTCATATGATTAGTGACACCCTTTTTTGTCGTTGCGAGCCCCGACCTGTCGGGGCGTGGCAATCTCATGCCCCACCGAGATTGCTTTGTCGCCTTCGGCTCCTCGCAATGACAGAAGGGGGATTGCGGAGCCTGTTCCGAAGCGTAAGCGAGGAATCTCGTTCCTCGCAATGACAGGGAGGTCATTGTCCAACGTTGCAAATTTATGAAGTGTCACCCATCTATCTGAACTAGATCACTGCTAACGCTGCATGGTTGCTGCTTGAACGGATTGTCTAAATAGTCGTTTATGGTACACTAATGCCATTAGAAGGCAGTTTGGGAACCATGGATTAATAAAAAGGCGTAATCCGTCGCAACTGGAATGCCAAAGTACATCAAAAACAGGATATTATGGGGCTATGACCTTAACCTTGTGGCGGTGGTCAGCATATCCACGCTGGTATTAGTCCTGGAACGTTATCATCATTTAAACATCGATTTTCCCCGGGCAACGGAGCTCATTTATTACCTGCTGGTCCCGCTGGCGGCAAGTTTTTTGCTTTTTCGGGATAAGCCCTGGGATTATGGCATCCGCATCGGCCGCTGGAAATCGGCGATAATTCTAGCCGTAGTCTGCCTTGCTGCCATGGCGCTGATTCTCTACAGGGTCGGTAAAATGCCTGAGTTTCGCTCTTACTACCACGAGTCTCACATAGACTGGTCCGAGCTGCTGCTCGACGCCGCACTATACATGTTTGCCTGGGAATTTCTGTTCCGCGGATATATGCTGTTCGGTCTGGAAAAATCGATAGGCAAAAGCGCCATCTTTGTGCAGGCCATTCCCTTCGTGCTGCTTCATCTGGGCAAGCCCTTTTTGGAGACGCTGGCCTGCATCCCCGGCGGCTTTATTTTTGGTTACGTGGCATACCGAACGAGGTCGTTTTTGCCCTGTTTTGTTATACACTTCGGCATCTACGTAATGATGTTCTTTTTTACCAATTCCTAGGGACTCGGTGCAGTTCTGCGTTCTGCTTAGAATGGGAAGGGGGGGAAGTAGGGGAGCACATTGGCAGGGAACAGGATGAGCAGGAGCCCGATAATTGTCGGCCACTGGGCAAGGTATATCACCAGCGGATGTTTTCCCGGCAAAGTCAGCGCTGAGGTAACAGGGTCGTTGAATTCAGGTATATTGAATCGTCTATTTCCTTGCGGGTATAGCATTTTGCCGCAAAACATCCCCACAAGAAAAAGGCCGAACCACGGCAGCAGCGGGAAGTAATCCCACGTCGCAAAGCTGTATGGCATCAGCCAGAGCAGCCAGGGAAAGTTGAAAGGAGTGCCCCACAGGTAAATACCTGCTGCCAGCAGAGCGATGCCCAGTATCAGGTTGATGAAGCGGAATCTTAAAAAGAAAGGCGCGAGTATGAACGTAATCCCGAAGAAGTGAAGTATGCCGAATCGGACGTACTCTGTTCTGGAGATTAGCAATGTAATCAGAGTAATCGCCATGCCCCACCCGAATATTTTCAGGCCTCTGAGCAGAAATCCCGACATTCTCTTTGACCTGGAATAAGTGATTGTGAGCGATACTCCGGCGAGGAAGATAAAAGTCCCAGCGGTTACTCTGGCAAACCACCACCAGAACCCATGATATACGTTAGTGGGGTGGATATCAAAGAAGTTAAGTAGATAGAGCACGTGGAAAGTTATCATCATTGCTATGGCGACGGTGCGCAACAGGTCTATCTCCCAGAAACGGTTATGCCCGGTTGTATTAATCTGAGTGTTGCCCGCCATTTGTTAAGCTTTCTGGCCTGATTTTATCATGTTTTGGTCATTGAGATTTCGATGAGAGGAATTAAATTTCTCCTTTCTTTTGTTTAGGGTCTTGGTGGCGCCATAGTATAATAAGGCTATGGCAAGGGAAGAGAAGCCACTGTTGCTGCTTTTTGACGGCAATGCCCTGGTGCACCGCGCCTTTCACGCCCTGCCCCCGCTAACCCAACCCAAGACCGGGGAGCTGGTAAATGCCGTCTATGGCTTTGCCAGTACCTTGCTCAAAGTATTTGCTGATTTTAAGCCCACTCATTGGGCTGTGGCCTTTGACCGTCCCACCCCGACCTTCAGGCACGAAATGTTCGAGGAATACAAAGCGCAGCGCCCGGCCACGCCCGAGGAATTGAAAGGCCAGATAAAAAAGGTTCACCGGTTAGTGGAGGCTTTCCATATCCCCGTTTTTGAAATCGATGGCTTCGAAGCCGACGATGTCCTGGGCACCTTAAGCAAGCAGGCCGATGAGCAGGGCATTGAGACCATCATTGTTACCGGAGACAATGACATGCTGCAGGCTGTCTTGCCCCGGGTGAAAACTCTTGCCCCCCGGCGGAGCTTCACTGATACCATCCTGTACGATGAAGAAGCGGTGGAGCAAAAATATGGCATCAAACCAGAACAACTCGCTGACCTTAAAGCACTGGCTGGTGATGTCTCGGACAATATACCTGGCCTGCCAGGCATTGGTGAAAAAACAGCCACTAAATTACTTCAGCAGTATGGCAGCCTCCAGGGAATCTACGACCATATTGAAGATATAACGCCGAGCAAGTTGCAGAACACGCTACGCGAATATCGCACTCAGGCTTTCCGGAACAAAGAATTGTCCACAATAGTCAAAGATGTTCCTATCAAGCTGGATTTGAAAACCTGCCAGGTAAGCCACTACGACCGGAATGAGGTGGCCAGGCTTTTCCAGGAGCTTGAGTTCATCAATTTGCTTCCCAGGCTGCCCCACCTGCCCGCCGTACAACTTTGGCAGGCGGGAACGAAGGCCGAGAGCTATCAGCCCTCGGCAGTCAGCTGTCACATGGTGAACACCGAAACATCCTTGGAGCAACTTACAGGCGAATTGGAAAAAGCACAGGGCCTCGCCATCGAGGTTGAAACTACAGGCGAAAAGGCTATGATGGCCGATTTGGTAGGCATAGCAATATCACCAGCCCGGGGAAGGGCGTTTTATATACCTTTGGGGCACCAGGGATTAAATCAGCCGCCGCAGTTGCCGCTAACCCGGGTCGCAACCAGGCTCAAGCCAATTTTAGAAAATGTCATTGTAGGCAAGATTGCCTACAACGGCAAGCATGTTATGGCGGTATTGGCTGGTTGTGGAGTGAAGCTTGTGAATCTGAATTTCGACCCCATGCTCGCTGCTTATCTCCTTGGTGATAAAAGCCTGGGGCTTAAAGCGCTGGCCTTTAACAAGCTGGGCATTGAAATAGTAACCCCCGCTGAATTAACCGGCACAGGGAAGAAACAAAGCTCCCTGTCCCTGCTCGAGGTAAGCCGAGTTGCCGACCATGCCTGCGCCAGCGTGGATATCGTCTGGAGTTTAAGGGAGAGTTTGGAAACCGAGCTACGCAAGCAGGGGCTGTGGCAACTTTTCACTGAAGTAGAGATGGCTTTGATTCCAGTTCTGGTGGCTATGGAGAAGGATGGCATTCTTTTGGATACCGGCCTGCTCCGTGAGATGTCTCGGGAACTGGGTCAGCAACTGCTGAAACTGGAGAAGGAAATCTACGGCAGCGTCGGGCATCAATTTAATATCAATTCGCCCCAGCAATTAGGCAGGGTGCTTTTTGAGGACCTCAGGCTGCCCCAGTCTCGCAAAACGAAAACCGGCTATTCCACTGAAGCCTCGGTCATGGAGGCGTTGAGAGGAGTTCATCCCGTAATTGAATTTATACTGCAATATCGCCAGCTTAGTAAGCTCAAGTCAACATATGTTGATGCCCTGCCCGCGCTTATTAACCATAAGACGGGGAGGGTGCATACCAATTTTAACCAGACCGGCACAGCTACCGGCCGGCTCTCCTCTAGCGACCCCAACCTCCAGAATATACCTATAAGGAGTGAGATGGGGAATAAGATAAGGAAAGCCATTATAGCTCCGCCCGGGGCATACCTTTTAAGCGGCGATTATTCCCAGATTGACCTGAGAGTTTTGGCTCACCTTTCTCAGGACCCCGGCCTCATTGCCGCCTTTGCCGAGGACGAGGATATCCATGCCACGACTGCCTCTACACTCTTCGGCATTCCCAGGGATGAAGTGACTCTCGAGATGCGCCGAAATGCCAAAACGGTCAATTTCGGGGTTATTTATGGCATGAGCGATTATGGATTAGAGCAAGCCACCAATCTCAGCCGGGAAGAAGCCGCTCAATTCATCGCCCTGTATTTTGAGAAATATCCCAAAGTGAAGGAATATCTCGAGGCCACCAGGGAGCAAGCCCGCAAGCTGGGCTATGTTCAAACGGTGTTGGGGAGGCGGCGGTTCCTGCCCGAAATTAATTCTGCCAATCGGATGGTCAGGGAGGCTGCGGAGCGCATGGCTATAAATGCTCCGGTGCAGGGCAGTTCTGCCGACATCATTAAAATTGCCATGATAAATCTACATCGGGAAATGGAGAGGCGGAATCTTAAGAGCAAGATGTTGTTACAAATACACGACGAATTGCTCTTCGAGGTGCCCGAAGGGGAAGTGGCGGAAATGAAATCCCTGGTTAGTGAACTTATGCCTCGGGCTTTCCAGCTTTGTGTCCCTGTTAAGATAGATATCAAGCTGGGCAAAAACTGGGCCGAGATGGGATAGATTAATAAATCCCAAATCCTAATATCTAAATCCTAAGCAAATTCAAAACTCAAAGGCCAAAACTGGGTGTACATCAACAAAAGTTCGGATAAAGGAATTGTCGGTATTTTTTATGTTATGATGTAAGGGAGGCAGGTAATGAAGGCAGTTGAATCGAGAACTGAAATTTACTTGATGGCGCTACAATCGCTTTCCAAGGCAGAGAAGGAGGCGGTCATTGTCCGTTTGTTGGAAGATCCTCAGCTCAGAGAAGATATTCTCGATTTAGCTCTTATCCAGCAGCGGCAAGGAGAGCCATCCAGGCCTTTTACAGAATACCTAGCTGACAGAAAAGAGCGGGCTCGTAAGGCGTGAAGTACCAGGTCCGAATCATCCCTTCCGCTGAGAAGGAGATGGATAAGCTTCCAGCACTAATTCATAGACACATCAGTAGAAAAATCCTCTTGTTGGAAGACAATCCCAGGCCCAGAGGCGCAAAGAAGCTTAGCGGTCGTGAAGAATATCGTCTCAGAGCGGGCGATTATAGGGTCTTATATACTATCGATGACAAGGGACATGTGGTTACAGTCTTTGCTGTAGGCCATCGACGGGAAGTATATCGATAAACCGGTCTCAGTAGAGACGCCTAAGAAAATGCCCGAACTCCCTGAAGTAGAGACAATTAAGAACGAGCTTTCGCCCTGGGTTGTGGGGCAAAGCTTCACTCAAGTTACTATCTTTGATGCCGAGCTGGTGTGTGGTAGTTCTGCTGAAGAAGTCCGTCGCGGGTTAATCGAGCAGAAGGTAGAAAGCCTGGGACGCCGGGGAAAGTATCTCATCTTCCACCTGTCAAATGGCAGGTCACTGGTTATACATCTCAGGATGACCGGCAGCTTGCTGTTGAATCCCAAGGAAGTTGAGCGCTATGCCCGGGCGGTTTTTCACTTCTCCAGTGGGCACCGCCTTGTTTTCAGCGACCGGCGCCGGCTGGGGGTAATGTGGCTGGTAGACGATGCCAGTACTGTGGTCGGCAAGCTGGGCCCCGAGCCGCTGGAGGAAAGCTTTACCCCGGGTATTCTGGGGCAAAGATTAAGCCGGCATCACATCCCCGTAAAAGCCGCGCTTCTCGACCAATGTATCGTCGCGGGAATCGGCAATATGTATGCCGATGAAGCCCTCTTTGCCGCTCGGATTCACCCTCTGAGAAAAACAGACGCCCTGTCGCCTGCAGAAGTGCAGACCCTACATCACTGCGTTCGTAGGGTTCTTCAGGCAGCCATCGGCAGCAAAGGCGCCAGCGTGGATACCTACGTCCGCCCCGAGGGCGAGCTGGGCACAGCTCATTTCGATTTTAAGGTTGCTCATAAGGGAGGCGAGCCCTGCCCCATTTGCGGCAGCACCATCGAGCGGCTCCCCGTGCAGAACCGCGGCACCTACTTCTGCCCTAGATGTCAACCTTTTGATTCCGGGCCTCTGATATAAAAGCTGGCAGCGACTGGATTTGCACCAGCGACTAAAGGCTTATGACAGCCAGGCTCGAAAGCTGAATTACATAGCGTCTTCGAATTCACGCTGTGATAACAAGCATCGAGAGCGTTGTGCCTTCAAAAATTGCAGGGAATAGCGGCTTCTTCAGCCGTTATTCCTTCGTCTTGAACAACATCTCAAGAGGAGGTCCGACAGATTATGTTTCCACATTTTCACGCTCATCGCCAGCCTACTCATTCATGGCGTACTCGCCGTTCAAAACGGAAACATACTGCTCCCATACACTGTTATATTGCTCGGAATTTGGCACTGCCTTAATAAGCATAATCTTGACACAATAATCTCGTTGTGCATCCTTGGAACTATGGTTGCCGTAGATTTGCATGGCAAATTGAGCAAAGTCACGCACCATGAAATCAAACATCTGGTTCAGAATGGCTGAATCGATTCCGCTGATACTGGCCTGCTCGAGGATGAGCTGGCCGTACACAACAATGGAGAACATCTCGCCCACAGGTAGAGACCACGAGGGGTCCCTATCCTGGGCCTCGTCCGGGCCCGCCTTTTCCAGCATCTCCTTGAAAATATCTATTTGCTTCATGAAGGCAGCCACATTGGGCAGGCCCTTATTGGCCTCGAAGACAGGCTTATAATCGTGGAACTGTATTTTCCCCAGTCCCCTGGTGGGGCCCTGATTGAAGAGGAACAGGTCGTCTTTTTCCGAAAGGTCCGGAGCTACTGGTGGATACTCGGCGGGGTTGAAGAAGTAGTTTCGCATGAACTTGCGGATGAGCTGGATGTTCACGTGGACCGTTCCCTCGAGCTTGGACGGGCCCATGATATCGGCGGTTGCCATGTGAAAGTAGGTGTCCTTTTCAAATCCCTTGGCTGCGATCACTTCCCAGAGCAGGCTGACCACCTCTTCGGCCTGCAGGGTCACCTTCATCTTGCTCGTGGGGTTGTAGAGCAGGTAGCGGCGGTCGTTCTGGCTGGAATTCCTAAAATAGTCAGTGGCGCGGCGCTGGTAGAGCTTCATGACCACCAGGCGCAGCCAGGCATCCATGAAGTTCTTCCGCACGTGGGGCATGTCCGTGACCCGTATGCCGTAGAGGATGCGGTTGGATGCATGGGTGATGGCCTCGTAGAAGCAGTGTTCAGCAATCCCGATGGATCCGGGACCGATGTTGAATTTGCCGATGTTC
This sequence comes from uncultured Chloroflexota bacterium, assembly GCA_903884455.1. GTDB lineage: Bacteria > Chloroflexota > Dehalococcoidia > GIF9 > AB-539-J10 > RBG-13-51-36. The sequence goes on from CAISEW010000037.1 coordinate 139,206, forward strand.
ACGGTGTTGAGCGCACAGTCCCAGGCATAGGAGCCCCGGGAGAGGATGTCATCCTCTGTGATGGGATAGTCGTGCAGAGCGAAGTTGGACACGTATTCCTGGTGGGAGACGACGTTCTTCTTGAGCTCGTAGGCCTTGTGGCGGAAGTTGGTGACGAAGAAAGTGTAGTCGTCAGTGCCGTCCTTGATTTTCCCCAGAGTGGACACCATTTCCGCTTCATTGCCGTTGCCGATGTAATATTTTTCCCCGTTCGCCACCCATGTACCGTCAGGCATTGGCGTGAGTGAGGTTTCCGTCGAATAAATGTCTGCGCCGTGGGCCCTCTCAGAAAGGCCGTACGCAAAAATCGCCCCCTTCTTGAGGAGCCTGGCTGCTTTCCTTTTCGCCTTTTCATTCTGACTCATCCAGATGGGGCCCAGGCCCAGGATGCTCACCTGGAAGCAGTACCAGTAGCCCAGGCCGTAGAAAGCCAGGAGTTCGGCATATTCACTGTTGCGGGCCGTGTCCCAGCGATAGTCGGGATCTCCGCCGGCATATTTCTTGGGCGTCAGCAGCTTGGCAAAGATCTGCTCCTTGCCGATGAATTCGACAAACTCACTGTACCAGACCTTCTTGTCGTAATCATCGAGAACCCTGGCCTTGCCCATCTTTTCGAAGAAGGCAATAGTCTTGTTCATGATGGCTCTTGATCCCTTGTCGGCCACAAGGCTTTTATATTTTTTGGGCTGTAGTAGATAATTCATCATTACTCCCCTCCTGCTCGGTGGTTCAAGAACTTTACTAAAATTAATCTATGCCAGTCAAGAATATTCTGCTACATAGACACAGGGCCGTGGCACCTGCTTCTGCCCCAGATGCCAACCCTCTGGTTCCGGGCCTCTGATATAAAAGCTGGCAGCGGCTGGATTCGAACCAGCGACTAAGGGCTAGGGAAAAACATTGGGATGTGTGTCATTTCATGCGTATGTTACGGTATAATGATTTTGAATAGATTTAACGGCTGAATCAAAGTCTTGTTCATGGTTGTTCTGCGAAAAAGACGTTGAGTATTCTGCTTTTGCTCTATGAGCACCTTTCAGACACAGATTCTCTAATTCTCAAAAGGTATGTCTGTCGGCTCCGGGGTTGGCTCGACTTCTTGAAACTTGTCAATCGACTCTTTTAGAGAATCCTTCCAGAATCCTTCATAAATTTGCACGGCATAATCTGCAAGCTCATAGAAGCGTTTGTCGCCCGCCTTCAAATACTTGTCAATTGTACTTACAGCTAGATTCGCCAAAGCTGTGCCTTGCATTTCGCTCAGGGTGGACAATAATGGGTCGCTGAAGTACTCAAATACATAGTCTTGCTCATTCCTATTCGAAGACTTAAGTTTTTTCAGAAGTGCCCAAATGAAATCGTTTTTCATGAGGAATACGTGCAGATGTTCGTTGCACCACGTTCCGAATGCTCCCTTGATACACTTACCAGAGGACTTGATATACTCTCCTTCAGCAACTGACTGGAGGAACCTATTCTCACTTCTCAATTTCGCTGATTCATCTAAACGCGTCCAGAATTCAATCGGAAAAATTCTCGTTGAGAATCGCACCGAATCGTTGGAGTCGGTGCGATTCAATTCCTCCGACACGACTTCTGCTAGTTTTGACATCTCATCTTCTTCTAGCTTTGCTACAAGAACCTCACCAAATAGTATTAGTTTTCTGATTTCTCCCTTTTCTTTTCTTCTATAAACCTCTATCATCACATCCAGCCTCTGCTTGGGAGGGATTATCTGCACGAGTAACTCTGCGTATCTTTTTCTTTCGACAAAAGAGGGGTCGAAAACTCTGTCCAAGAACTCAGTTTTGGAGAATGCACCCTTGGCGCCTCCTATTATTCTCAGAAGATAATCGATGAAAAAAATTATCGCATCAGCATCTTCCTTTGTGTCAACATGCTTTCCATGACTTCTCGGATTGCGGATACTTTGATACAACCCTAACAATAAGTTCTCCGTTCCTTTTTGAATGCTGCGCTCGGATTCTGTCTGCAATTTGTTGACTTTCAATTTCGGTGATTTGCCGCCGAGAGCTTGCCCAACCAATGCAACACCGTCACTTTGGAGGCCTGCCTTTTCTCTGATACAGTCCCCCAAATAGTACATGGCATCTAGTATTGCGCCGGTATAGTTACCGGATTCATACGCAGCCTCAATTGCAGCCCATAGGGGTTCAGCTAAGCCCGTCTTTAAACTCATTTCGATTCCTTTAAATCAATTCACTCAATCTCAGAAGTCGCTTCATAAGTGCTGCAATTCTTTCTGTGTAAGAGAGGATAAATTCCGCGTTTGTTTGTCCACGAAAGTATTATAACATAACATTGAGACTAATTCATGTCTTGAATGCTACAATAGGTAAACATGGAGAAAAAAGACGAATTAACAGAAGCTTTAAAAGCTATCAAGAATATAGCGGATAATACATCTTGGTTTAGAGATACTCCTCACTACTGGGCATTTGTCTTATTTGAATAAGCCAAAATCTAAGGGGGTAAAGAATAATGATTCAAGAAGGATACCGTAGTAAGGCAACAAAATGGGGTAATTATACAGTTAGAAAAGTGGTACGACTTAATAAACCTGTAGAATGCTTCAGCAAAGACAAAGGGAGGGCCCTTTTCAACCCTACAATGGTTAAACTTGAGTGGGATGTTCCACCTTCAGGCGATAAGAATGAATTCTGGTTCCCATACTGGATTACCTGGGTTGATGTTGATGGCAAGGAGAGATATGGGCAATATTCTCCCATGATTGGTGAGAAAGCCTTACTTGAACTTTTGAAGGGTGCAATAGTGCAGGACTTCTTTAGTAGAGATTTTTTGCACGACTTGAATGCTACTATTTCACAAAAGTTAGGTAATAAATGAGTGTAATAGATGTCTTCTATGCTTAGATTTGGTTTATTAATCCATGCAAGAGACTAAACCCCTTATGTGACCTCACCAAATCATCAATAGTTCTTTTATGCCATAAATTCCTTACTAAGCTTGCACTATTGGGATTGACTCTCTAAACTATTAAGCGTGGCAACGTTCTTGACAACTCGAGGCACCATATCTGAATTAGAGAAGATTATCAACAATGCGGTAGATGGTGTTGCATTGATATCTCCATTTATAAAGATACCTGATAGCTTATTCCAAAATCTAAAAGCGGCTGACCAACGAGGTGTAAGAATATCGATAGTATACGGCAAGAGTCAACTTGAGCCGGAAACATCAAAACGGCTTACGGAGTTGAGAAATGCAAGGCTATATTTCCTTGAGAATCTACATGCCAAGTGCTATTTCAACGAAAGGTCGATGGTGATAACCTCCCTGAATCTATACGACTCTTCCGAGGTAAACAACCGGGAAATGGGTGTACTGGTAACTAAACAGGAGGACGAAGCCGTCTACAATGGAGCAATCCGAGAATCGGGGATGATAATTGCTCTGGCTGACCGGTGTGATTTAAGTGCACAAGTTGCTAAGCAGAAAAAGGCCCGCCTGCGAAAACAGAGAGGAATAAATGAGCCTGAGGGTACTTGGCGCAGGGGCCCATCCAATGTTTTTTCAGCATTTTTCGGTAGAAATAACGCCTTCTGTATAGGTTGCAGAACAAAGATTGATTTCGACGAGTATAGGCCATATTGCGTCGCATGTTACGCTAAGTGGGCACACGATAACTGGCAAGAAGCAAAGTACTGTCATGAATGTGGTCGAGAGTCAATAACCACTATTAATAAGCCTCGATGCCGTTCTTGTTATGGAGAAGCTTCGAAATAATTTCAGATATTGTCCACTGGACTATACCTCTTATGTGCCTCTATCGCATCATAGCATCCCACAGCCTGGCAATATTGATTAGTCACCATCAACGTTAACAGAAAGCCTACCTCAAATTACTATCTTCTGTTTCTAATAGCTTCAATTACTGAAAGAAGAACTCCGACACCTATGAGAGGGTAACCTATCCGACGAGAATCACCGAAAATAATCCCCAGAACCACTAAGCACATACCAAGTATAGCGAGGTTTGAGGGTTGTTGATATTGCCTTCCCCTGGCTATAAGCAAAAGCACCACAATAACGACCAGGGCAACGATTGAAATGGCAATCCACACTGGTTCCATGAATACCTCCTTTTAGAAGTACTGGCTACTTTCAAAAATTATAGCACTGAGGGCAAAGCGAAGATAGATTATTACCAGGAAAAAACATCGGGATGTATGTTAACCCATGATAAAAACTATTTGCAGTCATGTCAACTGGCCTCACCTGTCCCTCCGGGGTTTGACCTTAAACATCGCAACGAACTCGTAGGTATTGGAAATGGCTAAAGTGACCAACACAATCAACTTCATCTAACCTGGGGTTTTGTGGCTTCGATTGCGGGTGCCTAAGGTGAGCTATCTTACTTTCGAAATGACGCTCTGTGTCACAAGTAAGTATACTGACACTATATAAATGTCAGCTCTTACTTGTGTGATAGCCATCACACTGCAACGGCTCCATGACACTCAATACCCTCAAAGAGCATAGATTAGCATGGAAGCCACCAAAAAGATCGCCTACTAATCTTTGACTAGGTGGCTCTTGCCGATGCGGAAGATCTTGGTGCCACAAGCCGGGCAGATATCCCGAGTTGCCGGTCTGCCATTCTTCATGATTATGGCCTTGGGATTTTTCATCTCCCTCTTGGTCCTGCACTTAACACAATAAGCTTGCATTGGCCCACCTCCTTTTGATTACAAACGATATAGCATTCCCACCCACGATGTCAACTGTTTATCACAGGTTGCAGGTAAAACTCGTTCTCGTATCCAATATAAAGGTCACGTGGCTATAACTCGCCCCAGCAATCATCGCGATGGGGCTTCCCAGTCACACTCGTTTTCCGTTAGATAGAAGACAAAGAGATTTCTTATCATGCGTTTTGACGTCTTATGTCCCTAAGGTCACGTTCACTCAGAATGTGACTTAACATTATAGCGGTTTGTTACCCGGCCACACATCACTAGTATCTATTTAGTGGGTGACAGCCCCCGGATAAGGGGACACTCCAGTAGAACTGGATAGCTCGGAGGGGGTATTGACAGCTGTATAGCTATGGTATATAATATGTCATTTAAGAGCGATAACCGATTAGTTGCGAATTGAAGTGGGAAATCCCGGCTAATAGTAATTACAGGAAGTAAATAGCATGACAGTAAGAGTCCAGATCGAATTATCAGACGAAGAGGATAAGATCGTTGAGGTTTACAGAATCGAACACAACAAGAAAAACAACGAGGAAGCTATCAAAGAAATTATTAAGCATTACAAGACCCCAAATGAATCTAAGGGAAAAAAGAAAACGAGTTGGTGGAAAAGGTTCTAGCGCGCAGTATAAAGCCGGGTAAGATTTGGCCTTTATTTTTTAGGGTGAGACAAGGTTCACCCAATTTTTTTTGAATCTAAAGAAAGGAGACAGCATGTTTGGTTTGAGCAACGTAGTTTTAGGTGTCATAGCAATTGTTGCCGGTTTACTTATACTCATAGTTCCTCATTTACTGGTATGGATAGTCGGTATTTTCCTTATAGTCTGGGGCATACTCACATTGTTGAGCAAGAAATAGTAGGGTTAACACCCTTCATTTTAGAAAGGAGGTAAAATTCTAATGCCAGCAATTACATTTCCAGCTTTAGGTCTATGGATGGGGATAGCAAGCCTTATTTTCGGCGTTATTGTTATGATTTTCCCCAAGATACTAAA